>JBIKSL010000007.1:0-87263 GCA_044348645.1 Crocinitomicaceae bacterium
GTTCACGCTTGAGCTTACGTCAGCTCCTGCTTTGAAACGAATGTTTTTCTTGGTTTTTACGTTTAACAAAAAGTCGCTGTTCGTGCAGCCATTTTCCAAAATTCCAGTATCCATTTTTCTGAATTTTAAAGGTTAATACTTCTGTTCATTCCCCTGCTTCAACTGTCGCTTGACTAATTGCAGTAAGTACCGAACCACCCACGATGAGGTAACCCCCAATCGTTGTAAGCAGTGCCGGTAAAGCTATCGGTGCCATCACAATGGATGTTCCGATAGCCGCTACCACTAAACCAATCGCGCGCAGTTTTTTGAAGAAAGGCGGTGTTTCTTGTTGGATGCGTTCCCCCATTGAAGAAAGTTCATCCCATCGTTTTTTCAGTCCCATAGTCTAAAAAGATTACGCTACATCCACGATAGAAAGGGCGTTGTATGCTCCGTTATTCATCGAATACTGAACGCCATTCACTTCTTGGAAAAATTCCACCATCAATAAAAAGACATCGGTTCCTGTTCCCGTTGGTGCAGTTCCTGCAGCCAACAACAAATCCGTTTGCGTTGCATCGATCACTAGGTTTTCCGTGTTCGTCAATTCCACGCTGTACGTGTCCGTTGCAAAATCAACTTTTGCCCAGGCACCCGAGAAAGCCATATGCGTTGCTCCCGAAGGATACGCCACATGCAAATTCAGAACAAGCGCTTGAATTGAGATTTCACCAGCGCCAGTGTTCACAGAATACGGTCGGTACAACACAGCTCCTAGAATTGCCCGGTTGTTAAAGTTGAAACCATTCAACAAATCCTTTGCAGCAGGATCCACAATTGCAACCGCCACGTTTCGCTCTCCACGAGCACTCGTCGTGTCCAATGCGCGAATGTCAGACATCAGCTTCGTCAAACGAGCCGTCACCCTTCCATCCGAAGAACGCATCATCAACGTTCGAAATGCATCGCGCACCAGTTTTCCGGATTTCGCAGCACTTCCGAACTCAGCTCCGTTTTCACGAGTACGCTCAAAAGCAGGATCGTTTTTGATACGCTCCGCATCCACGCCACCTTTTTCACGAGCCAAGTGACCGTCCTTCGTTTTGTAGAAAGACAAATCCCCGATGGTGCCTTTCAACTTAATAATGCCAATTTGCTTTGCCATTTTTAAAGTGTATTTTGGTTAATAATTCACAGCTGAGACCCTCCCAGCCGACATCCTTTTTTCCTCGCGAGTTGAAATCAGATGAACCAAAAGTACAGCCCAAAACACATCCAGTCATAGGACCGTAGCCGTTCAAAACCCATTGTTCCAAAATATGCCGAAGTATACCAAAGTTGTTCAACTAAAACACCTTACATTTGTAAAACCACGGTAAATCAATAAATCTTATTTCACTTCATAGTCGCTTCATCCTCAAGATGAAAGCAAGATACTATATGAATTAAGGCAGGATAGAGTATCGTAAAAAGCAAAACAGCATAAAACGAATTAAAGCATGCAACGAGTAGTCATATATCCAAAAGACATCATGATCGTAACTGGGAGAAGTGAACGCTATTCCAGGAACCTACTTAAAAAGATAAAAGCCAACTTCAACAAAGCTCATCACCAACCGTTGACCATAGAAGAATTTTGTCAATATATGGGATTTGACAGCTTACTAATTAGGACAAATTTGAAATAAAAAACAGTGCAGAGCATACCAAAAAATGAACAACAGAGGGATTACATTAGCCTATAAATCCGTACATTTGTTTTGACACGAATTGACCTATTTTGTTACGTTTTATCAGGTGCGTCATTCGGGGCGTTTGCGACTTTTAAAAATAAATCCCTTATGGGACAAGCACTAGAGAGCACAGGTTCTACACCCTCACTCTCCGCTGAAAAGATTTCAAAAGAAACCAAAACCCCGTAAAACGCTTGATTTTACGGGGTTTTTTGTTTTTTAGCGTTCCGAAAGGAATAAAAAAAGAATCGCTTCATAAAATATAAGGAAATAAGCTTTAATATGTTTGGATTTAGGGAATAATTTCCAGTAATCCAAAAATTTTGAATTACTGCCCCAATAATTTTTCATTTAAAAACGTTCCGGTTGAATTGTCTTTTTCTCTAGGAAGATTCTCAGGAGTTCCTTCAAATAAAATTTTCCCACCTTTGTCTCCGCCAACAGGTCCCAAATCAATGATCCAATCCGCACATTTGATGACTTCCATGTTATGTTCAATAACAATTACGGAATGTCCACGTTCAATCAACGCGTTAAAAGCGATTATCAATTTATCAATGTCGTAAAAATGCAAACCGGTTGTTGGTTCATCGAAAATAAATAGGGTAGAAGGGGCGTTGGTTCCTTTGGATAAAAAGGATGCTAATTTAATTCGTTGCGCTTCTCCACCGCTCATCGTGCTGGAAGATTGTCCGACTTTCAAATAGCCTAGCCCAACATCCACTAACGGTTGAATTTTCTCGACTATTTTTTGTTCAAGCCGATCTGTGACATTTTTGAAGAATTCTAGTGCCTCATCTAGATTGGTTTCCAGTAAATCGTAAATGGTTTTTCCTCTGTAGTCAATTTCAAGTGTTTCAGCTTTGTAGCGTTTTCCATTACACGTTTCGCAAACCAAATTTACATCCGCCATGAATTGCATTCCAACGGTAATTGTTCCTTCGCCCTCACACATTTCGCATCTTCCACCTTCCACGTTAAAACTGAAAAATCCTGGTTTGTATCCCCTCATTTTTGCCAACGGCTGTTTGGCGTACAATTCCCGGATTTCATCAAACGCTTTAACGTATGTAATTGGATTGCTTCTCGAAGATTTTCCTATTGGATTCTGATCTACAAACTCAATGTTTCTAATCAGTTTTAAATCACCTTTGATCGAATCAAATCTTCCTGGTAAATCAGAGCTCAAACCTAACTCTTTTCTTATCGCAGGATACAAAATCGAACGAATCAAAGTTGATTTCCCAGAACCGGAAACACCTGTCAGACAAACCAAACTATTCAGTGGAAAATCTACGTTTAAATTTTTTAAGTTGAACTGTCGGGCACCTTCAATTGAAATCTTATTTTTCGAAGTTCGACGTTTGGTTGGAACAGGAATGATTTTTCTTTCTAATAAATAATCTGCGGTAAGGCTTTTTTTGGACTTCTGTAATTGATCAAAAGTTCCTTGAAAAACAACTTCCCCACCGTAAATTCCAGCTTTCGGTCCGATGTCTAAAATCTCATCGGCGGCTCGCATTACTTCTTCTTCGTGCTCAACAATGATAACTGTGTTTCCAATTTCTTTCAGGCGCTTCAAAACGGAAATTAGGCGCTCTGTGTCTTTTGGATGCAAACCAATTGAAGGTTCGTCTAAAACATAAATTGATCCAACCAAACTACTTCCAAGTGATGTTGCTAAGTTAATTCGTTGGGATTCACCTCCAGAAAGCGAATTAGCAGCACGATTCAAAGCCAGATAACCAAGTCCGACATCTTTCAAAAATCCAAGTCTGTTTTGAATTTCTGGTAAAATTCGTTTAGAAACGTGTTGTTCGTAATCCGTAAGATTCAAAGAATTGAAAAATTGATAAGCGTCTTCAATTGAAAGTAAAATACATTCCTGAATCGAAAGTCCGTTTATTTTGACATTCGCGGCGTCGCCTCTTAACCGTGTTCCTTGACATTCTGGGCAAATGGTTTTACCTCGGTAACGCGAGAGCAAAACGCGGTATTGAATTTTATAGGTCTGACTTTCAATGAATTTGAAAAACTTGGTAAGTCCCAAAAAATGATTATTTCCATCCCAAAGCAGTTTCAATTCCTTTGAAGTCAAATCTTTGATTGGTCGGTGAATGGGAAAGTCGAATTTCTTTGCGTTAAAAATCAGTTCAGTCAAGTATTCACTCATTGTTTCGCCTTTCCAAGGAGCAATTCCACCTTCGTAAACGCTGAGAGTTCGATCTGGAAAAACCAAATCTTCATCGATACCAAGCACCATTCCATAACCTTCGCACGTTTTACAAGCGCCAAAAGGATTATTGAAAGCGAAAAAATGGAGATTTGGTTCTTGAAATTCAATTCCGTCCAATTCGAATCGGTTACTGAACCAAGTTATTTGTTGATTATCCAATTCGAAAATTCCACAATTTCCGTTCCCTTCTGCAAAAGCAATAGAAATGGAATCTGTTGCACGAGCTTCGTTGCTTTCATCCGAAAAATCGCAAGAAAGTCGATCGATGACTAAATGAATTTCGGAATCAATAGTTTGTTCTAAAACGGCTTCAATTAATTGAAACTGATTATTTATATAAATACGCGTAAAACCTTGTTTATAAAGATTTTCTAATTTTGAAATAATTGATTGATTAGGTCTTATTTCAAGAGGTGAAAGTATTGCAACTTTCGATGTATTTGGCAATTCTCTCAGGTAGTTCATAACATCACCAATCGTATGTTTTTTTACCTCATTTCCGGATATTGGAGAGAAAGTTCGACCAATTCGAGCGTAAAGCAATTTCAGATAATCATAAATTTCAGTCGTTGTTCCAACGGTTGAGCGAGGGTTACTTGTTATGACTTTTTGTTGTATTGCAATTGATGGCGCGATTCCTTTGATGTAATCAGTTTCAGGTTTGTTCAGTTTTCCTAGGAATTGTCGCGCGTAGGAGGACATACTTTCGATGAAACGTCTTTGCCCTTCAGCATAAATGGTATCAAACGCCAAACTCGATTTTCCAGAGCCTGAAACTCCTGTAATTACCGTGATTTTTCCATGTGGGATCTTAACATCGATATTTTTAAGGTTGTGAACCCTTGCTCCTTTGATTTCTATGAATTTTCCCACCATGCAAAAATAACATCTGAGTGATAAAGCTGTTCAAATTTCTAACTCTTCTAATAATTTTTCTACATTTATCAAACAAAATCCAAATTAATTATGAGTTCACTCTTTCGAAAGAAGAAGATCGAAGATATTTTAAATCAAGTTTCTGAGAATAAGTTACATAGCGAACATGACTCGTTAGGAAAACATTTAAAAGTAAGAGATTTAGCTGCTTTTGGAATCGCTGCAATAATTGGAGCAGGAATTTTCAGTACAATAGGTAAAGCAAGTGCAGAGGGCGGACCTGCAGTGATATTTTTATTCCTGTTTACCGCTTTGGCATGTGGATTTGCGGCTTTTGCATATGCCGAATTTGCTTCTATGGTTCCCGTTGCAGGGTCAGCATACACCTATTCTTATGTTGCATTCGGAGAAATAGTTGCATGGATTATTGGATGGGCTTTAATTATGGAGTATGCGATCGGAAATATTACAATCGCCATTTCTTGGAGTGACTACTTTACAGGTATGCTTGAAGGGATTCAAATTAAATCGTTTGGAATAAATGGAATTCATTTACCACAATGGGTTCAGATGGATTATTTTTCAGCATGGAATGGTTATTCTAATGCAAAAATACTCCTAGAAAGTGGAAAGAATTTTAATGAATTAAGCGACGTGTTAAAGAATTCTTATTTCGCCTGGAAATCAGCCCCTAATTTACTTGGATTTCACTTAATACTTGATATTCCGGCTTTATTTATCATTGTATTGATAACATGGCTTGTGTATCGCGGAATGAAAGAAAGTCGAAACGCCTCGAATGCAATGGTAATAATCAAATTAGCGATTATTTTATTAGTTATTGCTGTTGGGGTGTTCTATATTAATCCTGGAAATTGGAGTCCATTCGCTCCAAACGGAATCGGAGGTGTTTTGAAAGGTGTTTCAGCGGTATTTTTTGCTTATATCGGTTTTGATGCCATTTCCACCACAGCCGAAGAATGCGAGAATCCACAACGAGATTTACCAAAAGGAATGATGTGGGCGATAATTATTTGCACGAATTTATACATCTTAATTGCATTGGTTTTAACCGGAATCGTTTCCTATGAGAAATTGGATGTTGGTGATCCTTTGGCCTTTGTTTTTCATGAAATTCATTTAGAGAAAATGTCTGGAATTATTGCTGTCAGTGCGGTTGTTGCCATGGCGTCAGTTTTGCTAGTTTTTCAAATGGGACAACCTAGAATTTGGATGAGTATGAGTAGGGATGGATTGTTGCCAAAAAGATTTGCTAGAATTCATCCGAAATACAAAACACCGTCGTTCTCAACAATTGTTGTTGGATTTGTTGTTGCGGTTCCGGCTTTGTTCATGAATCTGACCATGGTTACGGATCTTTGTAGTATTGGAACACTTTTTGCATTTGTCCTTGTATGCGGCGGAGTGCTGGTTTTACAGAATAAAAAGGATATACCTGAACGCAAATTTAAAACGCCATTTATCAATGCCAAGTACATTTTACCCATTATGATTTTTATTGCGATAATTATTCTATTTACCTCGTTTAAAGACGAAACAAAAGCATTTTTGCAAAATAAACCAACAATTAAAACGACGCATGAAATTCTTATGCAGCTTAATGACCATCAGATTTTGACACTAAAAGAAGAAAATAGAAAATCGCAAAATCGATATGAAAAAAAATCATTGGAAGAAATTTACCTAGATGAATCGGGTGCCAAGAAGTTAGAGAAAGAGATAGGAAGTCTTGGATGGAAAAATATAAGAATTTATCAAAGTAGTTGGTCGAATTTTACATCTAAAATTCCCACATGGATATTTATTTTGTTCACGATGTTTATTACCATCATGGCTATTTTTCATAATCTTTCACTAATTCCGATACTTGGATTGCTTTCCTGTCTCTACATGATGAGTGAAATAGAATTAAAGAATTGGGTTTATTTTTCCGGATGGCTGGTGATTGGGTTAATTATTTATTTCCTTTACGGACGAAAAAATTCAAAACTGAATTTATTAAATTAAGCGTGTTTTATATCACAATCCAAGAACTTAATTTACATTCTTATGACTCAGCTTATCAATTGAATCAGATATAATTATGATCAATAGATCTAATAATTAGAGTAATTTTATTGTTGAATTTTCTTTTTAATAAACTATATTTTCTCTAATGGATTATCTCCCAGGTTATTCAAAGGAAGAATGATAAGGATAACATTTTGGGGATTATAGTTTTAGAGGTATAGACTTTCTTAATTCAGACTAATTATGATTGTTAAATCCAGCTACTTAAAATAAAATATACCTTTAAATGGAGAAAATTACAAGGAAATTACTATATTTGCGCCTCAATTACGGAGGTTGTAGCTCAGTTGGTTAGAGCGTCGGATTGTGGTTCCGAAGGTCGCGGGTTCGAGACCCGTCTTCCTCCCGCTTTAAAAGGGTGGATTCTTTGATAGGAATCACCCTTTTTTCTTACGATCGAAAAAAGCAACCACTTACCACCCCAATTGAAATTAAATGTAGGGATAAATAAAGGAAAATAAAAGTGTTAATTTGACACAAAGATCTGTATTTCGAAAAAAATAGTAATTTTGTGAATTAGAGTATTTATAAACATTCTTTAACCGATTAAAACTTTGATTATGCAGCACAAAGGAGAAATCTTAGAAAAAGCAGTGAGAGAAAGTGGAATGCCACTTACGAAGCTCACAAAAAAATTAAGCAAAAGTAGACGTTGGATCTACAATGCTTTTGAAAATCCAAATGTTTCTATTGACTACATCTTGGAAATTGGTAAAATCATTCATCATGATTTTTCTGAAGATATTGACGAATTAAGAAAATATCGAACAATGGCAACATTTATGCATCTTGAAAATGTCTCTGAGGGTGATCCACATGAAAAACAAACGCCAGATTATTGGAAGAATAAATATTTGAAATTACTCGAGAAGTACAATCAATTATTGGAAAGAGGCATATCTTAATCTTCGATAAAACTATTTTTAGTAGTTTTGATTAATGATTCTAGTTACGGGTTCTACAGGTTTATTAGGGAGTCATTTGCTTGTGGAACTTGTTTCTTTACATCCTAAAATTCGTGCGAGCTATCGTAGTGATAGCAAATTAGAACAAGTTCGTAAACTATTCAAATTTTACCACAAAAATAGATCAGAAGAGTTTTTCAATCGAATAGATTGGGTAAAATGTGATTTGCTCGACATAACTCAATTAGATAATTTGTTTTCCGGTGTAGAATTTGTTTACCATTGTTCCGGGAAAGTTTCTTTTTTAAAATCAGATTTTACAAATTGTTTTCGGAAAAATAGAGATGTGACATTTAATATAGTCAATTATTGTCTTCAATTTAAGGTTAAAAAACTGTGCTATGTCAGTTCAACGGCAGCCATTGGATACAATCTAAAAGGTTTAACTTCAGAGAATAATAAATGGGAAAATGGAAAAACCATCAGTGGTTATTCCGTGTCAAAATTTTCAGCTGAAAAAGAAGTTTGGCGTGGAATTGAGGAAGGACTAAACGCAGTAATAATTAATCCATGTGTTATTCTCGGCCCAGGCAATTGGGATGATGGTTCCTTGACCATTTTTCGAACTGCTGAAAAAGGGATTTCATTTTATCCCAGTGGAAAAAATGCCATTGTTGATGTCAGGGATGTTGCGAAATCTATGCGTTTATTGATGAATTCAACGATTTCATCCGATCGATTTCTTTGCACCGGAATTAATACCTCGTTTCACAATTTGTTTAGTCAAATCAGCTTGAAATTAGGAAAAAAGCCTCCTTCGATATTAGCTCCTCGATGGATTTCATTAACAGTTGCTTTCATATCGGAAACTTTAGGTCGAATAACGGGAAGAAAATCAGGTCTTTCAATAGAAACAGTCCACTCTGCTTATAAGTCAATTAAGTATGACAATTCAAAGCTGAAAAATGCCATTGACATTCATTTTCGCACCTTAGAAGATACAATCGATAACGCGATTGCATTCAAACATTTTGATTAACGAGTTGTTAGTTACATAAATGAACAGAAAAGAAATTATTCTTTCAAGTATATTGGTAATTTTCTATTTGGTTGGGATAGTTGGGACTCATATTTCTATCTACAAGCCCACATTTCTTGGATTATCTAGTGTCAATTTACTTCTTTCTTTTGTCATTTTATTTTTATCAAGGGTTCATAAAAGCATTTTTTTCATTCGATTCATTGTGTTTGCGTTCATAGTTGGAATGCTCGCTGAATGGATTGGAGTTCATACCTCATTGCTATTCGGTAGTTATTCCTATGGTAGAAACTTAGGTTTCAAATTATTAGATGTTCCGCTCATTATTGGTTTAAATTGGGTGATGCTGACAGTTGTTACCTCTTCTATGGTCAATCGTATGAGTATTGTGGTTAATGCGAAAGTTTTTCTCTCCGCATTGCTTATGACACTTTTCGATGTACTGATGGAACCTGTTGCGATTCGTTCTGACTTTTGGATTTGGAATAATGGAACAATTCCATTTTACAATTACGTTTGTTGGTTTTTTATTTCACTGGGGTTACAAAAAGTATATTTTCATTATAAATTGGTGGAGTCGAACAAAGTGCATGATTTGTTGTTTTTCAGTTTGATTATTTTCTTTACTAGTTTAATATTGTTTTGATTATGTATTGGTGGGGTCCTTTTGTTTTAATACTAACTTTTTTAGGAATGGAATTCATGGCTTGGGCTACACATAAATTTTTGATGCACGGTTCTATGTGGTACTTTCACAAAGATCATCATCAAGTAGAGACGGGATTCTTTGAGAAAAATGATGTTTTCTTTTTAATTTACGCCATCCCATCTTGGTTATGCATAATGCTCGGAATGATTTACGGAAATTATGTTTCCGTTTGGATAGGTTTTGGAATCGCGGTTTATGGATTTGCCTATTTTTTGGTTCACGACGTTTATATTCATCGCAGGTTCAAATGGTTGCGAGATATTGATCATCCTTACTTTTATGCGATTCGTAAAGCTCATAAAGTTCACCATAAACATACGGGCAAAGAACATGGAGAATGTTTTGGAATGTTAATCGTTCCGCCGAAGTTTTACAACGAAGCTAAAAAATCATATCAACGCAAATACAACGTGCGATGAGTTTGTATGGTTGGATTATCTTGTTTTCAATTGCCGGACCATTTGCACTTAGTTTCGATAAAAAAGTAAATTTTATTCGTTTTTGGAAACCTCTTTCATTAGCAATAATTTGTGTCGCTATTCCCTTTTTAATTTGGGACGAGATTTTTACTCAACTTGAAGTCTGGGGCTTTAATCCAATCTATTTAATGGGGATTTATCTTGGTCATTTACCATTGGAGGAAATTTTATTTTTCTTCGTTGTCCCCTATTGTTGTGTATTTATTCATGAGGTTTTATTAGCATACTTTATCAATATCAAATTGAAAAGAATCGCAAATTTAGTTGGACTAATAATGTTGCTCTTATCAATTTTTATGGTACTTTTTCATTCAACCAATTTCTACACAGTTTCTGCTTGTAGTTTATCTGCCATTTACACCTTGATCGCCATCATAAGGAAATTTGACTGGTTTCCTTCTTTTGTTTTTACGTATTTGGTTTGTTTGTTGCCGTTTTTAATTGTTAACGGAATTTTAACTGGAAGTATTACGAGCGAACCAATTGTTTGGTATTCCGAAAAACACATCATTGGATTTCGAATTCTAACTATACCTTTCGAAGATTTGTTTTACAATTATAGTTTACTATTTCCGATAATTTGGATTTTCGAAAACTTAAAGCGTAGATTTCAATTGAAAAAAAGTGTGGTTCGTTGAGAGCATCGTTTACTTCTTAAACCAATCGGAATAAAGTAAATAATTGTTCGCAATTCGCTGAACTTCGCCTTCAAAAAGCTCTTTAGAAAGTGTTTTCACTTTTCTTGCAGGGATTCCAGCATAGATACTCTGAGACTCAACATGTGTGCCTTCAAGAACAACTGCTCCTGCGGCAATTATACAGTTTTTTTCGATATAACAATTATCCATAATTATTGAACCCATCCCAATCAAAACATTGTCCTCAATCGTACATCCATGAACAATGGCATTGTGGCCAATGGAAACATTATCGCCAACCAATACCTTGGTTTTTTCGAATGTGCAATGAATGACGGCTCCATCTTGAACATTGACTTTATTTCCGATTCGAATAGAATTTACGTCGCCCCGAACCACTGCATTGAACCAAATTGAGCATTCATTACCAAAAATAACATCGCCAACAATGGTAGCATTATCCGCAATCCAACAATCATTCCCAAAAATTGGGCTAAAACCTCGACATTCTTTAATTATTGACATGGTATAAATTTAGTTATTATGAAGTCAACGGATATAAAAATAAAACAAAATCATTTGAAGAGAATCAGGGTTGATTGAATATATTTCGTAGCAACACAATGATTTTTGTGTTTGCTTCGATATGAGCCATGTGACCTACATTCTCCATCAAAAATAAATTAAATTTATGACTAACTTTCGATTCCATTTCATGTGATGAATTCAATCGATCATCAATTCCTTGAATGATATAATAATCTTTGGGATTTGTATTAACCTCATCTGTAAAATCATTTCTTTCGCGCATGGCAAGTGATGAATAGGCGATTGATTCAGGGCTCATTAATGAAGCTTCATTTATCAGTTTGTCGATTTGATTTTGGAAATTTTTCGGTTTACCAAACAAATTGGGAATTGATTCCTTGATGAAGAGTTTTTTTGCTCTAAACACTATATCGGCAACCCGAATCCGATCCTTTTTCTTTAGATCACTATCTGACCAAAAGTTAGAATTTAGTAAAACAACTTTTTGACAGTCAGCAATTTGTCGTTTAATTATCAATGCTACATAGCCTCCCATTGAATGACCAACAATTGAAAAACGACTGACATTCAAATGATTGAGAACAGCAAGAACTTCATTAGCAAAAAATGAAAGAGATGGGATAGAAAAATCAAGATTCATTTCTGAATTTCCATGACCCGGTAAATCGATTAAAATTTTTTTACCATTAATTTCATCCAAGGGCAAACAATCCCACATGGAAATTGATTCGAGGAAACCGTGTAAAAAAACTACAGCGGACCCTTCACCATCAATAATTCTGTAATTCAGCACAGATTATGAATTCATTAACTCTTCAATTTCACCGATTTCAAGTGGAATATCTTTCATTAAATTTAAAGGAGGGCCAGATTCTTGAACTACCAAATCGTCTTCCAGTCGTATTCCTATTCCTTCTTCCGGAATGTATATTCCAGGTTCACAAGTGAATACCATTCCAGCTTTAATCGGTTCATTCCATAAACCAACATCATGCGTATCCAAACCAATAAAGTGGGATGTTCCGTGCATAAAGTATTTTTTGTAAGCAGGCAAGTCAGGATTTTGGTTTGAAATTTCTTTTCTGCTAATGAGACCTAAATTTATTAATTGTTCTTCCATTAAATGTCCGACTTGCTTGTGGTATTCCGCCAACATTTTTCCAGGAATCAAAAGTTTTTCAGCTTCTTTTTTTACATGGAGAACAGCATTGTAAACTTCTTTCTGCCGTTTATTGAATCGTCCATTTACTGGAATAGTTCGCGTTAAATCGGAAGAATAATTGGCATATTCAGCGCCAACATCCAGTAAGATTAAATCACCATCCTTGCATTGTTTATTATTTTCGATGTAATGCAGCACACAAGCGTTTTTCCCAGACGCAATAATAGGAGTATATGCAAATCCTTTAGATCGATTTCGTATAAACTCATGACAAAGTTCTGCTTCGATTTCATATTCCCAAACTCCCGGTTTGATGAAACCAAGAAGTCTTCGAAAACCAGCTTCAGTGATTTTACAAGCATGTTGCATTAGATCAAGCTCGATCTGTTCTTTGACGGATCGAAGTTTATGTAAAATTGGTGCTGATTTATAAACTCGATGAGCAGGGAAATTAGATTTCACTTTTTTGATAAAACGATCTTCTCTTGTCTCAACCTCTGTTGAAGCACGCAAATGCTCATTTGTATTCAAATAGATTCCGATTGCTTCAGCCATCAATTGTTTGAAAATTACAGGAAATTGTTGCAACCAATAAACTGTTTTGATTCCTGATGTTTGAAATGCAGATTGCTTGGTTAACTTTTCACCTTCCCAAATTGCAATTAGCTCGCTTGTTTCCCTTAAAAAAAGAATTTCCTTGTGGGCTGGATTAGATGAATCAGGAAACAAAACTAAAATGGATTCTTCCTGATCGACACCAGATAAATATAAAATATCGCGATGCTGCTGAAAAGGCATGGTACTATCTGCACTCACAGGATAAATATCATTAGAATTGAATACAGCAAGTGAGTTAGGCTGCATACACTCCGTAAATTTCATTCTATTTTTAATGTACAGATAAGAATCAATTCGATGGTATTTCATGAGCTTGAATTTATTGGCATCTAAGATAATTAGAAATATATTTTTATTTAAAACTAATTTTCTTAATATATATTTAACATAGATTTCTCGCAATAAAAGATTTTCAATGCCATCTTTGAGGATGAATACAGTCAATAGGGAATTAAGTTGGTTATCATTCAACGACCGTGTTTTACAGGAAGCAATTGATCCCACCGTTCCATTAGTCGAAAGAATTCGCTTTTTAGGAATCTATTCGAATAACATGGACGAGTTTTATCGTGTTCGTGTAGCCAATGTGCGCAGGCTAGCTTTGCTCAAAAAACAAAAAATAAATGGTTTCAAAGGAAACGCGAATGATCTATATCAGGAGATTAGGAAAGTTGTATTGAAACAACAAAAGAAATTCGAAGATGCTTTTTTGGACATTTCGGAGGAATTAAAGAAAAGAAATATTCATTTTCTTAGCGAAACGAATCTAAATCCAAAACAAATTACAGAATTAACCTCATATTTTCATGATCAAGTTCGTCACGTGATTTTTCCGATAATGCTTGACAAGAAGAATGAATTTCCAAAGTTGAGAGATTACGCAATCTATCTTGCGATTAAAATCGAGGAAAATAAAGGGAAAATTCGTTATGCTATGATTCAAATCCCAACAGATATTCCTCGTTTTAAGATTCTTAGTGATGAAAATCGAACCGATATTATTCTCATTGATGATATCATTCGTTTGAACCTCAAAGACATATTTGGGATTTTTCAACCATTGAAAGTTTCTGCTTTTACTTTCAAGTTTACTAGAGATGCAGAACTAGACTTGGATGATGACATCTCACTTCCGTTTATAGAGAAAATCGAAAAAAGCATCAAAGACCGAAAAAAAGGTGCACCTGTTCGCTTTGTTTTCGATGAAAAAATGCCTGATGATTTATTGAATTTTCTTTTGAACGCTCTCAACTTAAAAGCGGGAATAAACACAATTCCGGGTGGACGTTATCATAATAACAAAGATTTCATGTCTTTTCCAACCTTTTCGAATCCGGAATTTCTTTATCCAAGTCAGCCACCTTGTAAGCACCCAAGTCTTGAGAATCATAAAGGAATTATTCAATCGGTTTTGGAACATGACGTTTTACTCCATTTTCCTTATCAGAAATTCGACTACATTATCGACCTATTGCGAGAGGCGGCCATTGATCCCAAAGTAAAATCTATAAAAATAAATATCTATCGAGTTGCAAAGAATTCGGATATTTTGAATGCACTACTTTCAGCTGTATTCAATGGCAAAGAGGTAACGGTGGTTTTTGAGTTGCAAGCACGTTTTGATGAAGAAAATAATTTGTATTGGAGTAATCGACTAATGGAATTTGGCGCCAAAGTAATTTATGGTGTCCCTAATTTAAAAGTACATTCTAAATTGCTTCAAATTCAACGTTTTAAGGATTCAAAAGAACAATTGATAACTTACATCGGAACAGGTAACTTTAATGAAAAAACAGCTAGAATTTATAGTGATATCGGATATTTGACTTCAAAAAAAGACATCGCCAGTGAGGTGAAGCGAGTATTTAAAATATTAGAAAATAATTTGGAACGTTCGTTATTTAGGAATTTATTGGTATCACCATTCAATACACGAAGAAGATTGATTTCATACATTGAGCAAGAAATAAAATTTGCCAAGCTGGGTAAAAAATGTAGTATTCGAATCAAATTGAACAACCTGACCGATTTGAAACTCATTGAAAAACTTTATGAAGCCAGTCGCACTGGTGTGAAAATAGAAATGATTATTCGTGGTATTTGTAGCTTAATGCCTGGAATTAATGATTTAAGTGAGAATATTACCGTAATCAGCTTGGTTGATCGCTACCTCGAACATGCTCGATTTATGGTTTTTGAAAATAACGGTAACCCCATTTACATTCTGACAAGCGCAGATTTCATGGAGAGAAATCTTGATAATCGAATAGAAGTTGGTGTTCTTATTCAAGATCCTTCTATTCAGAAAGAATTAGATACCATTTTTGATTTTCAATGGCGCGGAAGTGTTAAAGCCAGACTCATTTCTGCAGATTTGAAAAATCGTTACAGAAAAAGAAACTTAACTCCTTTTCATGCTCAGGCAGAACTTTACCGCTACTATTGTTCAAAAGAGCATGAAATATCTTGAATCTGAATAATATTTATTGATTCGACAATTAGATTAATCGCCAAATTTTCCGACTTCACATTTTGGCACATATCTTGTCCTTTTCTAATGAAATATTCTGTTCGGAAGTGATTTCTTAAATTTAATGTTGAATCACTGACAGAATGTCTGAATTAAATGATCAAGTTATGAGTTATCCATTAGATACAGATTTTTTTGGTTTTTCAGGTGAGACTGAAACTGATGCCGAATTTATTCCATTGATTACCGCGGAAGAGGAGGAAACGATGAACAATCAAAAATTTCCGACCGAATTACCTATTTTACCGCTTCGAAACAACGTTTTGTTTCCTGGAGTTGTTATTCCAATTACTGTTGGACGAGATAAATCCATTAAATTAATTCAAGAAGCAAACAAAAAAAATAAGATAATTGGAGTTGTTTCTCAAAAAGATCAAGAGGAGGAATCTCCCGAATTCGAAGATTTGAATAAAATAGGAACCGTTGCGCAGATCTTGAGATTACTAAAAATGCCAGATGGTTCATCTACTGCCATTATTCAAGGCAAAAGAAGATTTGAAATGATTGAGCCATTGCAAGCTGAACCTTTTTTGATGGCTTCAGTGAAAGTAATCAAAGAAAAACGCATCGACACCAAGGACAAAGAGTTGGAAATAATGTTTAAAACAATTAAAGACCTTGCTCTTCAAATTATTCGTGAAAGTCCAAACATTCCGTCTGAAGCACAATTTGCCATTGGAAATATTGATAGCCCTTCTTTCCTCGTGAATTTCATCTCTTCAAACATGAATGCTGATGTTTCTAAAAAACAAGAGATGTTAGAAGAATTTGATTTGAAGAAACGCGTAATGATGGTAATGGAACACCTAACAATTGAAGTTCAAATGCTTGAAATGCGTAACGAAATTCAAAACAGAGTTAAAAAAGACATAGATCGTCAGCAACGAGAGTTTTTTTTACATCAACAAATGCGAACAATTCAAGACGAGCTTGGCGATAATCCTCAGATTCAGGAAATTCGTGAAATGGAGGAACGTGCCGCTTCTAAAAAATGGTCGAAAAACGTTGAAAAGTTATTCTTGAAAGAATTGGAAAAATTACAGCGAATGAATCCTCAGGCTGCTGAGTATTCGGTTCAACTCAATTATCTTGATTTACTTCTTGATTTACCTTGGGGCGAATTCACGAACGATAATCTGGATTTGAATCGCGCTGAAAAAATCTTAAATCGCGATCATTCCGGACTCGAAAAAGTTAAAGAACGAATCCTCGAATATTTGGCTGTTTTGAAAATAAATGGAAACATGAAGTCTCCGATTTTATGTTTTTACGGTCCTCCTGGAGTGGGTAAAACTTCATTGGGGAAATCTATTGCCGAAGCAATTGGAAGAAAATACATTCGAATTTCACTCGGCGGACTTCATGATGAGGCAGAAATCAGAGGCCATAGAAAAACGTATATTGGCGCATTACCTGGAAGAATCATTCAAAATATTAAAAAAGCAGGGACTTCCAATCCCGTATTTCTTCTGGATGAAATTGATAAGTTAGGAAGAAGTAATCATGGTGACCCGTCGTCGGCTCTTTTGGAAGTTTTGGATCCCGAGCAGAATAGTGCCTTTTACGATAATTATATTGAGACTGAATTCGATTTATCCAAAGTAATGTTTATTGCCACAGCAAATAATCTTTCAACGATTCAAGGGCCGCTTCGTGATCGAATGGAAATTATTGAGGTAAACGGTTACACGCTCGAAGAGAAAATTGAAATTGCGAAAAGACATTTATTGCCAAAACAAATTTCAGAGCATGGTATTTCCAAGCGAGATATTAGTATTGATAAGAAAATTTGGGAAAAAATTATTGAGGAATATACCAATGAGTCAGGAGTTCGCGGACTTGATAAACTAACTGCAAAAATCGTTAGGAATCGAGCTCGACAAATTGCCATGGAAAAACCATTTGATGTAAAGATTTCTGCCGAAGACATACAAAACTGGATTGGTTCGGGAAGACCAAAAACCAAATATGACAATAATGAGGTTGCCGGTGTAGTTACGGGCTTGGCTTGGACTAGTTTTGGGGGAGATATTCTATTCATAGAGTCATCAATTACAAAAGGTAATGGGAAATTAACCTTGACGGGGAATTTGGGCGAAATCATGAAAGAATCTGCGGTTATTGCTTTGGAATTTTTGAAAGCGAATAGTGAAAAATGGAACCTTAAACAAGAGGTTTTTGATCATAATAATGTGCACGTTCATGTCCCTGAGGGTGCCACTCCGAAAGATGGTCCAAGCGCCGGAGTTACAATGCTTACTGCATTGGCATCACTTTTTACTCAGCGAAAAGTAAAGAAAAATTTGGCAATGACCGGAGAGATTACACTTAGAGGAGATGTGCTACCCGTTGGGGGAATCAAAGAAAAAATTCTTGCCGCAAAACGGGCAGGAATCAAAGAGATTATTCTATCCTCAAAAAACAAGCAAGATATCAATGAAATTAATCCCGACTATCTCAAAGGTATTGAAATTCATTACGTTAATAAAATGAATGAAGTTCTTAATTTGGCTTTGCTCGAAGAGAAAGTAACCAATCCGAAAAATATTGAATGGACAAAGTAACCATTTTCAGATTTGAGTTGATATTTTTCATACAATATGAATTAAGATACGGCTCATTTCAACTTAATATCATAAATAAAGCAAACAATAATTGATTAAGACGAATTTCTTTAATTCATTTGGCTTAATTTTTCGATATTTGTAACTAAATAATTCAAATGAAATCAATACTATTCGCTGTTTTGCTATTCTTTATGAATAGTCTTTTTTCAGTAGCTCAAGATTCCAAAGCACAAGGTGTACTTGATAAATTATCCACTAAAATGAAAGGATTGAAATCTTTCTACATAGAATTCAGTGCGAGCATAAAAAACTCAGAAACCGGAACCAATCAAAATGAAATAGGGAAAGGCTGGGTTAAAGGAAATAAGTTTTCTGCCTCTTATGGAGATAACACTATCATTTCTAATGGAATGAAAACATGGACGGTTGTTAAGGAAGAAAAATCGGTTTATGAATCAGATGCAACAGATGATGAAGATGCGGTAAATCCCAAAAAATTAATGACAATTTGGGAAAATGGGTTCAAGAATAAATACATCAAAGAAGATAAACTCAGTGGTGAATCTGTTCACGTAATTGATCTTTATCCAAAAAATCCCACAAAAGCAGATTATCATACCATTGTTCTCTTCATTTCAAAAGGAGATGTAGAGCTTAAAAAAGCAATAATGAAAGGCAAAGATGGGACAGTTATGACTTATTCATTAACTAAATTTCAGGAAAATCCGGATGTAGAGGACAGTAAATTTGTTTTCGATAGAAAGAAATACCCTGGTTATCCCGTAATTAGAGATTGAATTCTAATTATTTTACAATCTGAAATTGTAACAACAACTCCGAAAAACTCAATTTAGTTTGTTCTCCGGAATTCATATTTTTGAGCACGAGACATTCATTTTCAAGTTCATTTTGCCCAAGTAAAACTGTATATTTTACACCTCGATCATTGGCGTATTTCATTTGTTTTTGAAGTTTTGACGCTGTTGGATAAACATCACAATCAACACCATTTTTCCGAAGATCATTGGCTAATTCAAGGCATTTTTGAACTTCCTTCTCTCCAAAATTTACAAAAAGAATCGTTAAACCAGCATTAACTTCTTTGGGAAATAAATCTAATTCGTTCAAGACATCGTAAATTCGATCTGCACCAAATGAAATCCCAACGCCAGAAAGACCTTTCAATCCGAATAGTCCAGTTAAATCATCATAGCGCCCACCACCGCAAATACTTCCCATTTTCACATTGTGAGCCTTAACTTCAAAAATAGCTCCTGTATAATAGTTCAAACCTCGAGCAAGAGTCACATCGAATTCAATAATACCCTTCGTCAACCCAATTCGATTGATTGAATTTAAGACAAATTCCAATTCTTCAATTCCTTTCAGTCCAACCTCCGATGCACTTAAAAACTTCCTCACAAGATTCAATCTTTCTTGAGTTGTTCCTTTCAACTCAAACAATGGTTTGATTCGATCGATGGCTGTTTCGGAAATTCCTTTCGATTTCAATTCTTCCAAAACGCCATCTTCACCTATTTTGTCTAATTTATCAATAGCGACGGTAATATCGACAATTCGCTCGGCCTCGCCGCTTACCTCAGCGATTCCGGTTAATACTTTTCGATTATTGATTTTGATTGTAAAACCGGGGAAATTCAATTTTGTCAGAACAGCATCAAAAATTTGAACCAATTCAATTTCATTTAAAAGTGAATCGCTACCAACAATATCCGCATCGCATTGAAAAAACTCCTGATAGCGTCCATGTTGCGGACGATCAGCTCGCCAAACAGGTTGTATTTGGTAGCGTTTAAAGGGAAATGTAAGTTCGTTTTGATGTTGCACTACAAATCGCGCGAAAGGTACTGTTAAATCATATCGAAGCGCTTTTTCAGCTAATGAATTGGCAAATCGTGGTAAATTGTCATTTTGTAAAGCTTCAATATCGGCTTTTTTCATTTTCTCACCGGAATTTAAGATTCTAAAAATCAAACGATCTCCTTCCTCACCGTATTTTCCCAGTAATGTTCCAGACAATTCGAAGCTCGGGGTCTCAATTGGTGCATAACCATATAACTTGAAAACTTGCTTAATGGTGTCGAAAATATAATTTCGCTTATAAACATCGGAAGGTAAGAAATCACGAGTTCCCTTGGGAATTGCGGATTTTTGTGACATAATTTGAAGGCTTTAAGACGTGCAAAGTTAGGAATTAGCTGAAAAGAGATAGAAATCAATTAGCTAAATTTGTTTTATGAACGAATTGCAAGCCAAAGAACAATTATTAAATTACATCAATGAGCGTATTTCTTTGAATGAAAATGAACAAAATTTGGTGTTTAACGCCTTTCAATTAAAAGAATTCAAAAAGAAAGAATTTTTCTTGGAACAAGGTCGTCCAAATCGACAAGAAGCTTTTGTTGTTTCAGGAACATTCCGTGTTTTTCACATTGATAGTAAGTCCATTGAACATGTTCTTTATTTTGGCTTCAAAGATTGGTGGGTTGGGGATAGTGCTTCTTTCAATAACGATATTCCATCATTTTTAACGGTTCAAGCAATGGAAGATAGTTGGCTTTTACAGATTGAATGGGAGGAAAAGGAAAAACTTTATGAAGAAGTGCCGAAATTAGAAAGATTATTTCGAATCATTACGATGCGTACTTTGACCGTTTTACAAAAACGTTTTTTTCTTACTGTTGGTGCAAGCGCTGAGGATCGCTATTTGGAATTATTAACGAGACATCCAGGAATTGAACAACTAGTTCCTCAGCATCAGATTGCATCTTATCTTGGAATTTTACCCGAGTCATTAAGTCGAATGAAAAAACAACTTTTGATTAAAAATAAAGGGGTTAGAAGTTAATTCATTGACTTTAATCAATCCATTTTTTCAATTTAAATGAGATTTCATATACACATCGGAATTTCCAAAATTAATCCTCCGCTGTATTCAGTGCCAACTCTATACTCAGTTCTCTATCTGTCAGTGCTTAAAAGTCTTTTATGTCCAAAAGGATAAAGTACAATTTCAATTTCAGAATCTCAGGTTAATAAGTAAATTCCAAATTATTCAAACGCAAATCTTATTTTTTATATTTTCACAAATTAATGCTGAATTCAATGTGATGCTGAATAAAATTAGAAAAATAAATGTTCAAGGAAAAACGAATAATCAACTAACCATTTTTATTTTATTAGCGATGGTATTGGGAGCGTTGCTTGGTGCCATTATTCACAATTTTTGTAATCATCAAACAGCATCAAATTTCAGTACGTACATCAAACTATTAGCAACGATCTTTATTCGTTTGGTGCAGATGATTATTGCACCCTTAGTTTTTACGACCCTCGTTGTTGGAATAGCTAAATTAGGTGATCTCAAATCAGTTGGACGAATAGGAGGCAAAGCTCTAGCATGGTTCTTTTCTGCATCTTTTATATCCTTGATTATTGGACTTTTGTGGGTTAACTTCCTAAAACCTGGTTTTGGATTAAATCTGACCGATGTGGATTTGACTGCCGCAGGTGAAGTAACTGAAAAAACTCAAGATTTCTCGATTCAGCACTTTGTGGAACACATCATTCCTAAGTCAGTATTTGAGGCGATGGCAACGAATGAGATACTTCAAATAGTTGTTTTTTCAATATTTTTTGGTTTGGCAGCTGCATCTATTGGCGACAATGTAAAACCAATCATTTCGGCATTTGACAAAACATCACACGTAATTCTAAAGATGGTAAATTTCGTTATGAAATTTGCTCCGATTGGTGTTTTTGGCGCAATTGCAAGTGTTTTCGCTGTAAAAGATATTTCAGATTTGATGATTACCTACACTAAGTTTTTTAGTTCATTTTTAGTTGGAATCGCAACGCTTTGGACTGTGTTGTTAGCCGTAGGATATTTATTTCTTAGAAATCATTTGAAAATCTTGTTAAAACGAATTGTAAGTCCATTGGTGATTGCTTTTGGAACAACAAGTAGTGAAGCTGTTTTTCCAAAGCTGACAGAGGAACTCGAGCGTTTTGGAATCAAAGATCGAATCGTTTCATTTATGTTGCCACTTGGTTATTCCTTCAATTTGGATGGAAGTATGATGTACATGACTTTCGCCAGTATATTTATTGCACAAGTCTATGGTGTTCATTTGGATCTGGGAACACAATTGACAATGTTGATTGTTTTAATGTTAACGAGTAAAGGAATTGCTGGAGTTCCAAGAGCAAGTTTGGTGGTAGTTGCTGCAACTTGCGGAATGTTTAATATTCCGATTGAAGGAATAGCGTTAATTTTACCAATTGATCATTTTTGTGACATGTTTCGCAGCGCCACAAATGTTTTGGGAAATTCAATCGCAACAGCCGTTGTAGGAAAATGGGAGAATAAACAATAGCCAGATGAACATTTCACTTAACAATCATTAAAAGTTTTGACCGTCATTTTTTGATCCTTTTCTTTGCAATTTGATTACATTCGATTTAAAATCAAATTGATTAGGTCATTTACAGATTTACCAAAACATAGAAAGAAAATCCGCCTATCAAAGTAGGTTTTGAAATTCTTTCTTAAGATATTCCACTGAAATTTCAGATGACAATTGATTAAGTTGCGACAGCATTTCAAAAATTTTAGATGACAATTCCAAACCAGTTGATTGTGTGTTCATTTGATCTCCGGCGGCATTAATTAATTTAATGATATCTTCTTTTGAGTTTTTAATCATATTCCAGCCTTCGGTCGAAATAAATAGTTGTTGAGCAACATTATGATTATATTCCTCTCGAATGCTTTTTATCATTTCTAATTGCAAAGCTCTTGCCGGTAAACCAGGATTGTGAAAACGCATTACCAAACTATTCGGGTGAATGCGTTCTAGTAATAAAATGGCACGCTGGTAGGCTTCTAGACGCATTGGTAAAAAATATTCTTGATTGCGTTTCTTCAATTCGGCTTGAAGTAAAATAATTTCCTTTTGACCTTGTTTCCTTAGAAAAGCGTAAACTATTAAAATTAACGAAGTGGCCGAAATAATTAAAATAACAACAGAAAAAAGCAAATTCATAATGGTTTGTTTGGAACAAAGTTAAGAAGTTATACTAATGACACAACAAGTATAATTCGGGATTTAAACTCATCAATATATTATTCAACCTTGATAAAGTTCTCAAAAATTATGCGACCATAATTCCCAGAAACTTCAGGGTGAAATTGAACACCAAAGAATGGTTTTTCTTTATGTTGCATTGATTCATTGACGCAAACATCCGATGATGCTACCAAATCAAAATTCTCAGGAATTGAAATACTTTCGCAGTGATCTTCCATCATTTCGAAAGTAGTTGGAAGTTTATCAAAAAGTGGACAATCAACAAATGTTTCAATTTCTTGCCAATCGCGATCTTCACGCATTTTTGAACCAATTGCCCCATGCAGTAAACCAAGCAGTTGATGACCAAAACAAATTCCTAAGATGGGCTTTGTAAATTCTTTGATCCAAGAAACGTGATTAAGATACCGATCCATATTTATTTCCGTAATCAGAATTGGAGCTCCGGAGAATATCATTCCTTTACAGTTGTCGGCCATCTCTTGTTTCAAATCAAAAAAAGCAATAGTTTTGAAATCGCAAAACTCATCCACAATTTCTTCAATGAATCTTGTTTTGGAGCTTCCGCAATCGATAATTAGAATCATGTTCAATTGTTTAATTTTCCGAGACCTTGTCGAACGACAAATGGCTCACCTTCAACGCAATTAATTATGGTTGAGCCTTCCAAATGACCGTTACCACCATCGATGATATAAGGAACTTGGTCATCGTATTTTTGGAATATCGCATATGGATCTGCAAAGTATTCAAGGATTTTATCGTCATCATTATGTAAAGAAGTCGCTGCAATAGGATTCCCGAGTGCTTTTACCAATTCAATTGCAATAGAATTGTCTGGAATTCGTATTCCGATTTCTTTTTTAGTGGTATCGAAAATTTTACTTACTTCATTACTTGCAGGAAGAATAAAAGTGAAGGGTCCAGGAAGGTATTGCTTCAAAAGTTTAAAGGTCGGTCGATCAATTTGGCGCGTGTAATCGGAAAGATTTGAAAGGTCAGAACAAATGATTGAAAAATTGACTTTGTTCAATTTTATTCCTTTCATTTTCGCAAGCTCATGAAGACCTTTTTTATTCATTAAATCACAACCCAAGGCATAAACAGTGTCGGTGGGAAAAATAATGACTTTTCCTACTTTTAATTCCTCTACGACTTGTCGAATTAGACGATGATCGATATTGTATGGATTTATTTCTACGAACATTATTTGGAAATTAAACACGAAATAGCGCGATGATCACTATAAACTTCTTTTTGAATTTTGAAGTCATTTGATTCCAAATCAGGACTATGAAAAATATAATCAATCCTTCCAGCTGGCATTTTGCCGACATAAGTAACACCAATTCCGGTTGAGGTATTTCTAAACGCATCAATCAAAATTCGATCAAATTGATTGTAGGTGTAGGACATCGGTGTATCGTTAAAATCGCCACAAACGATGGTTGAGTATGGAGAAGTACGAATATGATCGACAACCCTTCGAGCTTGGTCGGCACGTTTTATATAGGCTAATTGTAATTTTTTAAACATTATTCTCAAAGTGCTTTTATCTGTTAAATTATTTAATGATTCGTCGTTGTGTTTTGAATAAAAGTCATTCTGTAATTTTACGGATTGCAAGTGGACATCATATATTCGAAATGTATCCTGATTTTTCACAATATCAGCGTATATACAATAGTTAAAATCTTTCGTCCCTTGTGTTTCAAACATAATGTCGCCTTTTGCAATCATAGGATATTTTGAAAACATGGCGATACCAAAATTTTGACGTGCTATTCGTTTATAAGCGCTTCGTTGGTGATAGATGTTCGTTCCCATAACTTGAAAAAGCGAATCCATCGTTTCAAATCGAGTTGGCTTGTCTTGACTGTAAAACTCCTGAAAGCAAACAACATCAGGTTTTTCATTTCTCAGAAATTGAAAAATTTGATTTCTTATTTCTAAACCTTCTTCAAGATTTGGATTATAGACATCAAAAAGACGCACATTGTATGAAACTATTTTTAATTCGTTCGATTTTTTTTTGTCTTTCGAAAGTGTAAATGCCAAGGTTCTAAAATGTAATTTCCCGCCAAGAAGAATTATGAATAAACTGTAGATTGCCCATCTAGATCGCGCGATTGTCCAAATGATAAGTACCAATAGATTTATCAAGATTATTATTGGATATCCCAATCCAAAAAAAGGTAAAAATTTCCAAGTATGTGGATGTATGTATGGAGCTGAATAGGCTAAAAGAAGACTTCCGAAGCATACGGCTGATAAAAGCTTGAATAGTGTCGATATGCTGAAAAAATTACCTAACAGATGTTTACTTTTTACTCTGATTAAACAAGAAATCTTTTTCCTCTTTTGTTAACGACTCATAACCAGATTTGGAAATTTTGTCCAAAATAGCATCAGTCTTTTCCTGACGTTTCTTTTTCTCTAAATTATATTCTTCGTCTGTTTTAAAATTTGTTTTGTTAGCATTTTTAGATTTCTTAGTTGTGAATAATTTTCGAAAGCGATCAAAAAAGTCCCCTAAAATCGTTAAGATGTTGTTCGATGAATGAAGTGATTGAATAGAGATTAATCCAAAAATAGCTCCCCCCAAATGTGCAAAATGGGCGACATTATCCGATGAATCGGCAATTCCGATTAAATCGTTCAACAAAAAGAAAATAGCTATTAAATAAATTTTAACTGGAAAGATTCCAAATAAATGAACGCGAATATTTGGACTATGAAAAGCCAGTGCTGTGAAAATTGCCATTATGGATCCGGATGCACCAACTACAACCTGATCAGAATTTTGGAAAGAAGGAAATAAATAATGTGCGGCGATTTCCAACAAACCACCGGCTATCCCACCGTAAATGTATGTTTGCAATAATCTTCGCTTATCAAAGATTTGCTCAAAAAGTTGACCTGCGAAATAAAGGAACAATAAATTGAAAATCAAATGCCAAAGACTAAAATGAGAAAAAATACTTGTGATAATTCCCCATGGTTTTTGAATGAAGCCGAGTAGGTTCGTATCCAATGTAAAGAGATAGCTTGTCAATGGTATTTGGGAAATAGTAAGACTCAAAATGGCATTAAGTAAAAGAATTAATGCAAAAACAAATACATTGTAAATGATTAATCTGTTGGTCATCGTGCCATGAGATAACTGATATTTTATTTCCTCGACAAAATTTCTTGAACTCCGCATGTTACCAAAAATTTGCTCGATCTTTTTTTCTCCAAATCAATACGATAATCGCGCCTACAATTGCACCTCCAATGTGTGCCAAATGTGCAGTATTGTCATCAGCTTTATTTTGGTAAGCCATGTAAACATCAAATAAAAAATAGGCGGTTACCAAATATTTTGCCTTTACCGGAATTGCAAAATACAACCTGAATTCGGTATTTGGAAAAAGAATGGCAAATGCGGCCATTAATCCGGAAATCGCTCCTGAAGCACCAACCATTGGTGTTAAATTTAACTTTATATATTCTGCTAATTCAGCAGAATTGAAATTGAACAACGCTTCATTGAGCGCATCAACATTATTTCCTCGAATCCATGAATCGATTTCTTGAATCGGAATTTGTTGAGATAATTGATGTTTTAATTCTTGAAGGTGATAAACTCCAATGGCATTATACAATGCAAAAGAACCAAATGCCGCAGCCAAATAAAAAATGAAATATCTTTTCGGACCCCAAATTTGCTCTAAATAAGCACCAAGCATGACAAACATCCACATATTAAAGAATATATGAAGTATATTTCCATGCATGAAAAAATGGGTAACAATCTGAAAAGGTTTGAACAAAACTGAATTTACATAATGTGCTCCCAAACTGGAGATTAGATCAATACCTTGGAGTTGTAAAACCCAAGTGGCAATGAAAAACACTATGTTTAGTATGAGGATATTTTTCGTTACGTCGGGTAAATTACTAAACATATATTAAAATTTTTGAGCTAATTCCTCTAACGTCAAGGTCGCAAGGATTCGTTTGTTTGACGGAGAGTAGGTGTGTTCTTCGCATTGAAACAATGCTTCAATTAATGACTTCGCTTCC
The DNA here is from genome assembly GCA_044348645.1 of Crocinitomicaceae bacterium. Taxonomy (GTDB): domain Bacteria; phylum Bacteroidota; class Bacteroidia; order Flavobacteriales_D; family Crocinitomicaceae; genus UBA952. Next base: position 27,294 of record JBIKSL010000007.1, read on the forward strand.
AATTCATTTACTATTTTGGTTTGAATAGAGCCGTTTTTTGCGATTTTTTTAATTATTCCATGCGCTAAGTCACTTTTTTCCATCTCGCGATGCATCAATGTTTCTGTGATTTCATCTATGATTGAATGAATGTCCTCCGATGAGATAATCGATGGTATGCCCATAATAGAAAGCGTTTCATTAGCAATGGTGAATTCAAAACCCAATTGATTCAATAGCGATAAACTTTCTTTCCAAACTGTTAGTTCCGATTTATTCAAGAATTTATCAAATGGAAATAAAAGTTGTTGACTTAAAATTGGATTATGAATAAATTCTGATAATAAATTTTGAAAAAGAATTCGTTCTCTGGCTCGTTTTACGTCGATGATTAAGAGTCCCGATTTACAATTTGAAATTAGATATTTTCCACGAATAAGAACAGTGCTTTCTACATATTGTACTTCGTCTTCTAATTCAATTTCTTTGGTTTCGGAAATTTCTTCATTTTTAATTGAATAGAAATTTTCCCAATCATTCTCATTGGCTTTCGATGCACCAAACCCTTGACTCATTATACCGTTAGACATTCCATTTGACTTTGAAGAGCCATTAGATGTATATGAATTATTTTGAAACGGATTGAAAAGGGGATTAACTTTTATCTTAGGCTCTATGGGTTCTGTTTTTCGGGTTTCAGCTGACACGTCGAAACTTGTTTCCAATTCAAAATCCAATGTTGGAAAAATATTGTATTTACCGAGTGATTGTTTGATACTGCTTAATAAAATGGAATAAACAAAACGATCTTCTTCGAATTTAATCTCCGTTTTTGTGGGATGGATATTTACATCAATTTTACTAGGATCAATTTCAAAAAAGATAAAATAAGATGGGAATGAACGATCTTGAATTAATCCTTCAAATGCTTTGGAAATTGCATGATGAAAATAACTATTCTTGAAGTACCTTTGATTTACGAATAAAAATTGTTCTCCTCTTGTTTTTCTTGCCGTTTCTGGTTTACCAACATAACCTTTAATCGTGACAATATCGGTTTCCTCTTCAACAGGAACCAATTGTTCGTTGTTGGATTTTCCAAAAACCTCAACAATACGTTTGCGCAAAGGTCCGCTCAATAAATTGTATTCTTCTTTCCCATTGTGGTGTAGCGAAAATTTAATATTCGGATGCGCTAAAGCAATCCGTTCAAATTCCTCACGAATGTGATTAAACTCAACATTATCTGATTTTAGGAAATTTCGACGGGCAGGAACGTTATAAAAGATATTTTTTACTTCAAACGAGCTTCCATTCGGACAAACCGTTGCCTCTTTGTGTGTAATGTTATTTCCCTCGACTTCGATCAGCGTTCCGATTTCTGAATCCGCTATTTTTGTTCTCAATGTGACATGAGCGATAGCCGAAATGGAAGCCAAAGCCTCGCCACGAAATCCTTTGGTAGTCAGTTTGAATAGATCGTCAGCATTTGAAATTTTGCTAGTTGCATGTCGTTGAAAACAGAGTGCGGCATCATCCTCGTTCATACCTTTACCGTCATCAATAATTTGAATCAAGGTTCTTCCTGCATCTTTCACAACAACCTTAACAGAATTTGCTCCGGCATCGATGGCATTCTCTACCAATTCTTTAACAACAGATGCAGGGCGTTGAATCACCTCACCGGCGGCAATTTGATTCGCAATGTGATCGGGAAGAAGTTGAATGATTCCTTGACTAGCCATTTCTGTTAAACAAAAATAGCGATTTAAGTCAGAATACAATGCCGTTTAACAAATCTTAAAATTCATTAAATTATGGTACTCGAACAATTGTTCCTTTGTACTCTGCTTTCTCACCCGGTTCTGGATTAGATAATATTACTTTCCAAATGAAAGCTTTCTGTGCAGCAACCATTTTTCCATCACGGCGATCGATTCCTGTCCATGGATTTATTGATTCGCTTGTTTCAAAAACGATTCCTCCATTATCAGGATCTAAAATAACCATTTTGAATGCCGAATTTCTTTCTTTTAAAGCGTAGGGTAAAAACACATTATTTCTAAAATCCGATGAATTTGGATTGAAGGCGCTCATGGCTAACAAATTGTAGTCTTCGTTAACTTGAATTGTTTTCGAATCTTTAGATTCACAGCCAAATTCGTTTTTAGAATGCACAGAGATGATGTAGGAACCTTTTTTGAAAAGATTAAATTCAGTCGATTTACTAATTTTATTAGAAACGCTCTGATCAATTTTCCAAATTACGTTTTCTTCGGACGAATTAGATTCAGCATTGATTATGGGTAATCCATTTCTAAATGAAACCGCATCATCCAAGTTTAAATTTACTTCAGGTATTGCAAAAACATTGAATTTGCTTGTCTCATTGAACGTGTCGTTTGTTTCTGCATTCACATAACCCAAATGATAAACTCCGATTTCTTTTAAATTAATCTCACTTTTTGAATTGGATTCAATCCCAATTTCTCTACCGGATGGAGTTCTAAGAATGAGTTCGAATGAATTTTTATTGTCTATGAAGATTGTTTCATTCTTACATTTATCACTAAACGCTGGTATATTTTCAATTTTGGTGGTTTTGTGATGATTATATTCATTTTTTGATTGATCAATCTCGTCTGATTTTGTTGAATTAACGAAATCCGATGAAAATACCTGATAAGAACTGTTTATGATCGAATTAACATTTTCTGTTGTTTTCAAATTAGGTTTTATGTAATAACCTGAAACAGAATGAATTTCCTTTTTAATTGAATTCAGATTTTCTTTTTTCTGAGCAAGGATTTTTCGAACTTGTTCTTTCTTTGGCTTATTTTCCGCTGTCTTAAATGCAACTTGTTCTATTTCGGATTCATTCTTGGTAGCATATTTAATCTTGGTCTTGTTTTTATTCAAAAAGTACATTATTGAAATTGCTCCGATAACAAGAGCCACGCTTGAAATCCACCATTTAAATGATTTATTTGAAGATTTAGCGACCATTTTCTTTTCAAATGATTCCCATGCGCCTTCTTGGTAGGGCAATTCATGACTTTCAAGGGCGCTTTTAATAATTTCTTCGAGGTCGTTTTTCATCTTATTCGATGTTTTTAAACTTTTCATTTAACATGCGTTGCAAATTCATTCTTGCTTTTGCCAAATTGGATTTTGAGGTTCCCTCATTGATTCCGAGCATCTCGGCGATTTCTTTATGAGAATAATCTTCCATAACGTACAAGTTAAAAACTGTTCTATATGCGGGTGATAAATTTGAAATGGCTTTCATCGCGAATTCAGCTTTCAATTCTGTTAGCATAAACTTTTCTTTTTCTTCCAATTCATTTATCACTTCCTGCTTGAAATCATTATCTTGACTACTTAAAAAAGGGTTTCGTTTACTTTTTCGAATTGTATCAATGGCTGTATTTGCAACTATGCGGCGAATCCAACCTTCAAACGAACCTTTAAAATCAAAAAATTCCAATTTGTCAAAGACCTTTATGAATCCCTCTTGTAGTACCTCTTGAGCTGTATCTCGATCACTAATGTAACGCAAACAAACAGCCATCATTTTACCATAAAATTCTTTGAACAAAGCCTCCTGTGAACGCCTTTCGCCTCGGAGACATCCTTCTACAATTTCCTTCAAATGATTTTTGTTCTCCAATTTTCAACGTTGATTAAACGAAATCTACTTTATCAGGTTGCCCAAATTATATTCAGTTAGACAAATTATTGTTGAAAAATACCGATTTTTAAGTAAATTGGTTAAATTCGTGGCTCAAAATTCACTTTTATTAATTTAAAAAGTTTCAAATGAAAGTAACTGTAGTTGGCGCAGGAAATGTTGGAGCAACATGCGCGGATGTATTAGCTCATCGTGAAATTGCGAATGAAATTATACTTTTAGACATCAAAGAGGGGTTCGCAGAAGGAAAGGCGTTGGACATTTGGCAAACTTCTCCAATCAATTTGTATGATTCAAGAACAATTGGTTCAACCAATGATTATGAACGTACGAAAGATTCTGATGTTGTGGTTATTACCTCTGGTTTACCAAGAAAACCAGGTATGTCTCGTGACGATCTTATTGCTACAAATGCTGGTATCGTTAAGACCGTGACGGAAAATATCATTAAATATTCACCGAACGCAATAATCATTGTTGTTTCCAATCCTTTGGATGTAATGACTTATTGTGCTTATTTAACAGCTAAAACTGATTCTAAAAAAGTTTTTGGAATGGCAGGAGTTTTAGATACAGCGCGTTACAGAGCATTTTTAGCCACAGAATTAAATGTTTCTCCAAAAGATATTCAAGCAGTATTGATGGGTGGACATGGTGATACCATGGTTCCTCTTCCAAGATATACGACGGTTGGAGGAATACCTGTAACTGAATTAATTGCAGAGAGCAAGCTAAATGAAATAATCGAACGTACGAAGTTTGGTGGTGGTGAAATAGTGAAGCTATTGGGAACTTCCGCATGGTATGCTCCGGGAGCAGCAGCGGCTCAAATGGTGGAAGCAGTTGTGCGTGACCAAAAACGAATTTTTCCAGTTTGTGCTTGGTTGCAAGGTGAATATGGTATGAAAGATATTTATCTTGGTGTTCCGGTGGTTTTAGGGAAAAATGGTATAGAAAAGATCATTGAACTTCAACTAACCGATGCTGAGAAAACACTTTTATCCGAATCAGCGGAAGCTGTGAAAAGTGTCATGAACGTTTTAGATGATATGAATGTAAATGCAAATTAGTCTTTCATTCTAATTTTGTAGGCTGTTCGTTTGGAGCAGCCTTTTTTTATGCCTTAAATTCCTGATTGAGGCATTTAGGTGTTCCGATTCAATTTTTATCTTTGCAAACCAAAATCAAATAATGGAAATCCCAAAAACATACGAGCCAAGAAAGGCGGAAGAAAAATGGTATCAGCATTGGATAAATAAAAATTACTTTCATTCCACACCGGATGAGCGCGAGCCATACACCATTGTCATTCCTCCTCCCAATGTAACTGGGGTTTTGCACATGGGACACATGTTGAATAACACGATTCAAGATGTTTTGATTCGACGCGCTCGTATGCTCGGAAAAAACGCATGTTGGGTTCCTGGAACAGATCATGCTTCCATAGCCACTGAAGCTAAAGTTGTTCAGAAATTGCGTCAAGAAGGCATCAAAAAATCAGATTTAACGCGAGATGAATTCCTAAAACATGCTTTTGAATGGAAAGATAAACATGGAGGAATTATTTTGGAGCAATTGAAAAAATTGGGTGCTTCTTGTGATTGGGAACGAACACACTTCACCATGGATTTAGAGTATTCAGATTCGGTTATTGATGTTTTTATCGACCTATTCAAAAAAGGAAAAATTTACCGCGGCGTTCGAATGGTGAATTGGGATCCAGAAGCATTGACAGCGGTTTCAGATGAGGAAGTTTTATACAAAGAAGTTAATTCTCGCTTGTTTTTCGTGCGCTATAAAGTTGCGGGAACAGATGATGAATGGTTGACAATCGCTACTACCCGTCCCGAAACAATTTTGGGAGATACAGCGATTTGTGTAAATCCAAACGATCCTCGCTACAAGCATTTACAAGGTAAAACGGCTATTGTTCCACTTGCAAATCGTGAAGTTCCAATTATTGCTGATGAGTACGTTGAAATGGAATTCGGAACAGGTTGTTTGAAAGTAACTCCGGCTCATGACATCAACGATTATGAATTAGGGAAAAAGTTCAATTTAGCGACAATTGATTTGTTCAATGACAATGGAACTTTGAACGCACATGGCTTGCATTACGAAGGAAAAGATCGTTTTGAAGTTCGAAAAGACATCGAGAAGGAGCTCAACGACAAAGGATATTTGGTAAAAACAGAAGACCACATCAATAAAGTTGGTTTTTCTGAACGAACAAATGCTGTAATAGAACCTAAATTGTCATTACAGTGGTTTGTTTCCATGAAAGAGTTGGCTCAGCCCGCTTTGGATAATGTGATGAATGGAAATATTCAGTTTCATCCTGAGAAATTTAAAAACACCTACCGTCATTGGATGGAAAACGTTAAGGATTGGTGCATTTCCCGTCAATTGTGGTGGGGACATCGCATCCCTGCGTGGTATTTTGGTCAAGGATCGAATGATTATGTAGTTGCCAAAACAGCTGAGGAAGCGCAATCGCTTGCTAAAGAAAAAAGTGGAAAAAACATTTCGTTAAGCGATTTGAGACAAGATGAAGATGTTTTAGACACTTGGTTTTCAAGTTGGTTATGGCCAATTTCCGTTTTCAATGGATTGACACGACCTGGAAACGAAGAAATAAAATACTATTATCCGACCAATGATCTTGTAACAGCGCCTGAAATTATGTTTTTCTGGGTTGCACGAATGATAATCGCCGGTTACGAATACTTGGGAGATTTACCTTTCAAAAATGTTTATTACACTGGAATTGTACGCGATAAACTTGGACGAAAAATGTCTAAATCGTTAGGTAATTCTCCTGATCCGATTGATTTAATTGAGAAATACGGGGCTGATGGTGTTCGTGTTGGAATTTTAATTTCTTCACCAGCAGGAAATGATTTACCATTTGATAGTTCTCAGTGTGAACAAGGGCGTAATTTCACGAATAAAGTGTGGAATGCCTATCGACTAGTTTCGGCTTGGGAGGTGAAAGAAATGGAACAGCCAAAATCTTCGGTGATGGCAATTGAATGGTTTGAAAATAGGTTCCAAACAGTTTTAGCTGAAATCAATGATTTGTTTGATAAGTTCAGAATTTCTGAGGCATTGATGGCGATTTACAAATTGGTTTGGGATGACTTTTGTTCTTGGTATTTGGAAATGATAAAACCAGGTTACGAGCAACCAATTGATTCTCAAACATTGGAGTCAACAAAGGATTTCTTTGAAAACTTATTGAAATTAATGCATCCGTTTACTCCATTTGTAGCAGAAGAATTGTGGCATCAATTGCGAAGTAGGGTAGAGGGGGATGATATCATCATTGCAAAATGGCCTGAACTTCAACTTGTAAATTCGGATATTCTGACGAAGTTTTCGATTGCGGAAGATATCATCACTAACATTCGAAACATCCGGAAGAACAACAATATCGCTAACAAAGTGAAGTTGGAATTATTTGTTCGTAAAAACAAAGAGACAGATACCTCTTTCGATTCTGTCATCGTGAAAATGGGGAATTTGTCTATGATAGAATATGTTAGCCAAAAGGTAAATAACGCCAATTCATTTATTGTGGGTGGAAATGAATATTTTATTCCATTTGGTGATTCAATTGATGTTGAAGCTGAAAAAGCTAAAATCAACGAAGAATTAAATTATACGAAAGGCTTTTTGAAAAGCGTTCAAGGAAAATTGAAAAACGAACGATTTGTTTCAGGTGCACCAGAACAAGTGGTGGCAGTAGAGCGCAAAAAAGAGGCAGACGCTTTAGCTAAAATTGCTTTGTTGGAGGAGAAGTTAACTAACTTATAGTCTAGTTTTTTAACAGTTTAAGTAATATCCTTTCCTCATCTTTCTTTACCTCCATAAAGTATATTCCCGAATTAAAATTTCGTAAGTCAATAAAATTTTCGTTTATTTCGAATAACGTTTTACCAACACCATCAATCAATCGAGCCGACGAACCAAGAGGAAGTTCAATGTTAAACAAATCATTACTCGGGTTTGGATAAATTTTTACTTGTTGCGCTAATTGATTTTCTTTAATTGTTAAATTTTTTGTGGGTTTTTCTTTCGAAAGCACCAAGGTTGTCGGATTAGCATCAAGGGTGTTTTTGATAGAATAAATCATAAATACAGGCAAATTACCGGTGTTGTAATCATAGTACTCATAAACATCTCTGTAAATAGTAACGGGAGTTTCAATGACTTGCCCTAAAAAGTTAACTTTAATAAAGAAATTGATTGTATCTTGGAAATGATAGCGAAAAGTATTTGGATAGTCAACACCGCTCAATTTTAATGTTCCGATGCCGTCAACTGTTGAATAACATTTCCCTTTAGCAACGGTGTCAATGCTTAAATCAGGATTGTCACTAAATATTCTGCCTTCCATTTCGTTGAAGGATTGATTTCCTAAATTGAATGGATAAGGATTTAAAAGTTGTGGCTGTTTGTTCCAAAAAATGAATACTTCTCCAATTGAAGGTTCGAAAATTTTGAATCCTTGTGACACACGACTTGAATTTGTAGTATTATAGTAGGTGATAAATTGATCATTGATGGAGTACTTCTTTTTTGATCCTACAAATAAAGTATCGTTGGAAGAACTATTAGTATCGGAGACATTTACGGGAATCAATTCTGCTGTTCCATCTTCGTCCGCGTCAACGCCTAAAATATTATTGTAATCCCAAATGACATTTGTTCCAACTATATTGTCATATTGAACAGCATTCGAATCACACAGGTACAAACTTGAATTTGTTCCTGATGCAGGATCGTTAGCCTCTGTCATTTGAGATAAACCTAAAAAAGGAAGAATAGAGACAAATAATAAAATTAGCCTTGAATGGTTGTAAGACAGGTAATTAAAAGTAAAGTAGTTTTTCATAAAATTGTTTATTTAGTCATTAATATCGTTCAATAACTGCTGCTGCGCCTTGTCCAGTTCCGACACACATTGTGACAATCCCATATTTTTGATTTCGTTTTTTTAATTCATTCATAATCTGAACAGTAAGTTTGGCACCTGTACAACCAAGTGGATGCCCAAGTGCAATAGCTCCTCCATTTACATTAACGATCTCAGGATTAATCTCTGTTTCTCGAATAACCGCCAATGACTGCGAGGCAAAAGCCTCATTCAATTCGAATAAATTGATATCATTTTGTTTTAATCCAGCTTGTTTTAGAGCTCTGGGAATCGCCTCAACCGGACCAATACCCATAATTCTTGGTTCTACTCCAACTACAGAATATGATTTTAGTCGAGCAATCGGTTCAATGTTCAACTCCTTTATCATTTTTTCCGACATAACAAGTACAAATGCAGCTCCATCGGATGTCTGAGATGAATTTCCAGCGGTTACAGAGCCGTTACTAGCAAAAACAGGCTTCAAATTGCTTAGTGCTTCAAGATTACTGGCTCTTGGTCCTTCATCAGCATCGACTAGATATGATTTTACTTGCCTTTTCTCATTTTCATCCAAAAAAATGTGTTCAACTTGAATTGGAACGATTTCGTTTTTAAATTTTTGAGCTCCGATTGCAGTTAGAGCCTTTTTGTGTGAATTTAAAGAGAATGTATCCTGATCTTCTCTTGAAATTTTATATTGTTTAGCAACTGCTTCGGCTGTTAATCCCATTCCCCAATAGTAAGATGGGTTTTCTTTTCCAACCTTGGGATTGGGTACAATCCTCCATCCGCCCATCGGCATAATTGACATGGATTCAACTCCTCCTGCGATGATACAATCTGCCATTCCAGCCTCGATCTTTGCTTGGGCAATTGCGATTGTTTCTAAGCCAGACGAGCAATATCTATTGACAGTCATTCCGGGTACTTTGTCAGTTTTTAGCCCAATTAGCGAAATCATCCTTCCGATGTTTAATCCCTGTTCAGCTTCTGGAGAGGCATTTCCAACTATTACGTCATCAATTCGTTCCTTTGTCAAGTTTGGCACAGAGGCAACTAAATGTTCAATGACACCGGCAGCAATATCATCTGGGCGATAAAACCGAAACCCGCCCTTACCTGCTTTACCAACAGCTGATCGGAAACCCGCAATTATGTGTGCTGTTTGAGTCATAAAGAATAATTTAAAAAAAAAACAAAGACTCCTAAAATACAGATCTTTATTTGATGATTGGTTGGGTAATATTACAAATGTAATATTTTTTTTCGACAAGTTAAAGTGGTTAAATGTGGGATAAAACTTTTTTTGAGGTGCTGGGTTTAAATTTTTAATTCCTACTTTACCAAAGCCCTCAAAAAAATCACTTCACTCTCCAATTGCTGGATGCGTTTTTCATATTGCTCGATGAGTTTTTCAGGCATTTGATATGTTGAAGTTCCAATTGTGTTATTATTCCCTTCCTGTTTACAATTATTAAAAATATTCTGATGATCAAAGCCCAATGCCTCGATTGGATCTACGCCTAAGATTGCCGATATTTCATTTAAGCGATTTATGGTGAGTTGCGTTTCTCCAGATTCAATTTTGGAATAGGCGCGTGTCGTCAAACCCAGTTGTTGCGCCATGTATTCTTGCGTAAAATTCTTCAATTCACGCAGGTTTTTCAGTTTTTGTTCAGGCTTTTGAATCATATTAATAAGAATTAATAGTTCAAATATAGAATCATAAATTCAATTTAAGAATATATTATACGTAAAAAGAATTACACAGTTTTTAAATTTGTAAGAGGTAAAATTGCTCAAAGATATGTTGTTAAAAGCGGAAGAACATTTTAATATTATTGTTGATTCGCAACAGCCTTTTCCGTTGAATTTAAGTTTTGAGCTTTCTCAGGACTTACATTCTGATTTTCAAGGCCCTGGGATTTTTTTCTTGTATTACAAAACCGAGCTCATTTATATTGGGTTCTTCTATCCAAGTCAGAAAAATAGAGACGTTCGCAAAGAACGCATGAATAAGGAACTTGCTACAATTACCATGCGTGGAAAACAAATAACAATGAACCCAACATCAAATAAAGCATTTGATCTAAGTGTGCATTTAAAAAATATCCCTCGCCGACCAAAAGGTGATTTTTTAACATCCCGAAATAGAGTAAGATTCGCTGATAAAAATTGGAGCGAGTTTCAAAATGATAATTTTCTAAAGGATTTTGAATTCTATTGGTTCAAAGAAGTTAAAAAACTCGGCAGAACCAGAATTGAACTTAAAGCAGTAACTAATCAATTAATAAACTTTTATAAACCGACGTGCAATGGTAAATAAGTCAACTTCGAAAATAATTAACCGATTATTTTTAACTTTTGTATTCAGCTTAATTTTTCTTTTTAATAGCGAGAAGAGCTATGCGCAGTGCGATGAGTATTATATTAATGCTTTAATTTCAGGGCCAGAAGAAAGTGTCTTTCAGCAGGGAAGTCCAATTAGATTTTGTCCAAAACGCAGTGTTTCAATTAATGGCTTCAATTTGGATGTCTATCAATGGAATGGTTATGACCCTCAATATATAACAGTCAAAAAAAATGGTGGAATAGCAGGAACTTTAGTTTTGAAAATTGAAGAAAAAGAATTGGTAATTAATTTAACAGGTTCGCCAGGTTCGCAGGTTTATTCAATTTTTACCACAAAACGCGAATTTGAGGATGCTATGGCTGAAATTGAAAATAAAAAATTCGAAAAGGATGCAAACTTAGGAGGAGAAATAATGGATGCAATTAAGAACCAACAATATTTCAAAGCCTATAAAGCCTATCTGAATATGAATAAGAAAAATGATTACTATTTAAATGAAATTAACAAAAACTTTCTTCCGTTAAAAAAAGAGATGGATTCCCTATACAGTTTATACTGTTCAAATTTTTCAATTTTAAAAAAAGAGTTCTATAATAATCAAGTTGAATTTATTAAAAAAAATCAATTTCACATAAATGAGATGGAAATAAGTATAAATGGAAAAGAAACTTATGAACAGCGAATTAGCAATACAATTGATTTTGAAACAAAAAAAAATCGTCAAGAATACTTTGAAGATTATAGTTATTTGTATTCATTTTCGGAAGGAAAACATCTATTATCGCCAGTTAGTATCAAGGCAAACTCAATTCAATTATTTCAAGGAAGTAATATAGATAAAATTAAATTACAGGCAAAATATGATACTTCTATAAATGGTTATTACGCTTCGATAGATTTTTTAAAAAATGATCGACGAATAAGCCTAGGTATTATAGTTAATAATGTAAAGTTTAAGGTAAAATTTTATTCAAAACCATTCGAGGGTAAATTGAATAATTATGTTAGTGATGCTATTAACCAGGATTGTAAAAGCCTTGTGAACGACTTATATCCTAAAGTTAAAATTTATATAGACACTGTTATAGAAGTGCCAATAGGGAGCATGAATTCAGCTGAAGTTACTGTTCCATATGGAAATATGGATAAGGTTGCTACATCAAATCAAATAGCCAATAGATTTAAAATTTTGGAAAGTGATTTAAAGATACATGCAGACCAAGATTTGAAAACATTTTCTAACAATTTTTATCATCCTGCAATTTTATATTTCATTAAAAAGCTATATCCTAACAGTGATTCTATTGCATTAGTAATTAAATCACTCTATTCAGAGGGAAATATTGAAGACTACGGAATTCCCCTAACTTACAATAAATATAATTATAGAGATCGTAAATACGAAAAGAGACTATTTGGTTATATAATTCCTCTTCAAAAAGGAAGGATAGAAATAGTAAAGGATGAGTTAATTATAAAAAATGACAAGGGTAATATCTCTAAAATTGATATAAAAACTCCAATTAAATCAAGTCGTATGTCTATTAAAGATATTATCATAGATAGCCTTCAATTAGATTCTTATTTTATAAATGATTTGTGCAGAAAAAGTTCAGTTTCAACTATTTTAAATTGTCAATACCCATTAAATTTTAGTCAATATAAATTAGGAATTTATTCAGCATTTGGCAATTGCTCAGGCAAAGTGCATTGGACAGATGAAGAAAGGCAATACTTTTACAACGATAATTTTTATATTCAATTATTTCCAATTTATAAAACAACTGATTTGTACGAAACAGAAAAGCCTTGTGGGTTTGATAAAGATAAACCGTCAACATTACTTCCAGAAAAAGAACTTATTAATTTCGCTTTAAATAAGGATGTTTCTGACGAAGAACTTAAAAATTATTTATTCAATTACTACACTTATTTAGAGAACAAAAAGAAAGGAGACATGAAAAAGGCGAATAAATACTTATTGAAAGCTGATAACATACTTGAAAGTATCAAAACTAGATAATTAGAACTTTGTAATCAAGTTCTTTGCTGTTTTCGTTTTAATTAACCCCGCCACGCGCCCGGATTCAAACATTTGCAGAATAAAAGACAGCGTAAAGTTTAAGCTCATGAAGTAAAGCCAAATTCATTTTCATTTAAAAAACTGTCTTTTTTTGGATTCTGATTCCAACTAATTCTTTCCTGTTACACAAATTACCCGCTATGCTGGATTTGCAATCCAGCAATACTTCTTAAGTTAGCAAATTCATCAGTTTGTTTAATATTTGAAGGATTAAAGATCTTTCCAAGCTGCTGAAAACTAATCTAAACTGTCTTTTTATGGGTTTAAACTCCAACGAATTCTTTTCTAGCTGACAAATTATCCCACGAAAAAGTGTTGTTAAACACAAAATATCGTACTAAAAATGTAGTTATCAATATTGAATTTTAAAATCCAACGAAATAAATCAGATGTCTAGTTGTTTATAAATTTCATTCGCCCATTCATGAAAATTGCGATAGGTCTTTTTATGTTGATCAGGCGCTAACCCTTATGTTGAAGCAGTTTCAGGTCGTAATAATTTTTTTTAATGCCTAATTCGTGTTCAACCAATTCTACCAATTATGTTTTTTCTCCAAGGTGTTTAGACCGATGTTGTAAGCATAAACAGATGCCGGAACGAATGTTATTTTCAGATTATCAAGTTCTTTATTTCCAGTAACGTTCATCGTTGTTACCAAAGCTGCTGAGAGTTTGTTTTGTTTACAAAAATGAAGCAGACTGGCAAGCTCTTTTGGTTTATCATATAGTCGGTTGCTCCATTTCACCTCAACACACCATTGTGGTTTAAATAACTTATTATCGATTAAAACGATATCTACCTCACCTTCAGAACGACCCATTTTCCAACGAGCATATTTCAAATGAAGGTTTTCACGGTGTAGCCATTGAGAAAAAATACCAGTTTCAACCATATTACCACTTTCTTGATCCGTTTCATCAAAAGGAGAAAATAAAGCGGTTCGCAAAGAAGGATTTGTCAAATAGACCTTGAAATTCGTTACGCGCCTAAACTTTTTGGAATTGTCGTCTATTTTATTAATAACCTTAATTAAAAAAGCTGCCTCCAAATATTCCAGGTATTTTTTTAAAATATCTTTTTGAATGCCACTTTCCCTCGACATATTTTCATACGAAAATTCGAGACCTGAATTATAAGCAATATAAGAAAAGAAACTGTTTAATTCTTGAACGTCTTTTATCCCATAAAGGCTCGGTAAATCCCGTAATAATACTTTGTCGACAATATCACTTTTTACGTACCTGCCCATATCACGTTGAATTTTTTCAGAAAGAATAACCTCTGGATAACCACCGAAATTGAGGTAATGAAAAAATTCTGAATTCAAGGTTTTATTGTCATGTGTAATGTAAAATGGAATTTCTTTTCCATCATATAAAATGGACTTTTGATGTATTAGATGATTTAGTCCCTTTAAATGAATGTATTCATGAAAAGTAAGTGGAGGAAGCATAAAATCAGTAAATCTTCCCGCGCCACTTTCCGTGCTATGTAGTTTCAATGCTGCCGCTGCTGATCCGGAAACAATAAATTTTGTTTTGGGATAGAGGTCAACAAGTACTTTTAAATGCCTTTCCCAATCCTTTAGGTATTGAATTTCGTCAAAAAAAACAAAGCAACCATCTAAGTTTTCCAATTGAATGGCTGTTTTAGTTAAATGCAATAGATCTTCCAATCCTAAATGCATATAGATTGGATTGTCAATTCCTATAAATAAGATCTTGTGTGGTGATATGCCTTCAGCCAATAATTCTTGAATTGCGTGGAACATCATCACCGTCTTACCAACGCGTCTTGGACCCATCAACACCAATGCTCGTTTTATATTCGTCTCTTTAACAAACGGATAATACAAATCAAAATAAAGTCTTTTTGTCATGCTTCGATATGTATCTTGCACTTGACCAGTTGTCCACCAAGGATTTTCGAACTGCAAACGTTCAACTCTTTTTTCTGTTGGAATAAACGGAACTGTTCTCATAATTTAATTTATTTGAATTTAAATGTAAATATAAGCATATATTTTATTTCTTATTATTACATAAATGAATAATATAAATAATTTTATGATTCAATATTTTTTTAATTGGCAAGAAGAATTATTTAATTTCGCCTCATAAATCACCAATAGTTTTTACTGTATATGGAATCTGATTCCAAATAATTCCATCCTTCTACACAAATTATCCCACGAAAAAGTGTGTAAAAAAACAAAAAGTC
This sequence comes from Crocinitomicaceae bacterium, assembly GCA_044348645.1. GTDB lineage: Bacteria > Bacteroidota > Bacteroidia > Flavobacteriales_D > Crocinitomicaceae > UBA952. The sequence goes on from JBIKSL010000007.1 coordinate 42,542, forward strand.
GTGCGAAAAAATGTGTTATAATTCAAAAAGTCGTGCTAAAAAATGTGTTATAATTCAAAAAGTCGTGCGAAAAAATGTATTTTTGTGTCATGATGTTTAAAAAATAATTTGGATTTACATGGAGAGAAAAGATGAAAAACAACTTTGGAATTGGAAAGATTCGAAAAATAGAAAGCCCTTATTGATATTCGGTGCGCGGCAAGTGGGAAAGACGTGGCTGATGAAAAAATTTGGGGAGAAGGCTTTTCAAAACATAATTTACGTCAATTTTGAAAAGGAAATCACGCTTCGAGGAATTTTTGAACAAGATTACCAACCTAAACGAATCATTAAAATTCTTGAAACGTATTTCAATCAAACCATTACACCCGATAAAACTTTGCTCATACTTGATGAAATTCAAGAGGCAAAGGGAGGGCTTACTTCTTTGAAGTATTTCAGAGAAGAAATGCAAGAACTTCATATTATCGCAGCTGGTTCTTTACTTGGAATCGCCTTGGAAAAAGAAACATCATTTCCTGTAGGGCAGGTAACTTTCTTGAACCTTTTCCCCATGGATTTTTCAGAGTTTCTTCTAGCAATAGGACAAAAAAAACTTTTGGATGCCATTCAGAATCAAGAATGGGAGGTGTTGTCGCCACTTCGACAAACAATTATTGCATTTTTAAAACAATATTTCTATGTTGGCGGAATGCCTGAGGCCGTTTTAACTTATTCCGAAAGTGAAAACTACCAAAAAGTTCGAGAGGTTCAAACTGCCATTCTACAATCATACGAGCAAGACTTTTCGAAACATGCTCCCAATGAAATTATACCGAGAATTCGTATGATATGGAATTCGGTTGTGAGTCAATTAGCAAAAGAAAATAAAAAATTTATTTATGGTATTTTGAAAGATGGTGCTCGTGCAAAGGATTTTGAACAAGGGTTAAACTGGCTTGAGAATTATGGATTGATTTATCGCGTTAATAGAACCAAAAAGGCAAATTTTCCGCTAGCGGCTTATGCTGATTTACAAGCGTTTAAAGTTTATACCTTGGATGTTGGCTTGTTAGGTGCAATAGGAAATTTAAGCGCAAAAACTTTAATTGAAAGCGAACGAATGTTTACTGAATTCAAAGGAGCATTAACGGAACAATTCGTTTTGCAAGAATTTAAAGCGATGGGGTTAAAACAACTCTTTTATTGGTCAAATGACACTGGTTCAGCCGAATTAGATTTTATTTTAGAAAAGGAAAATGTTATTTATCCCATCGAAGTTAAATCTGGAGAAAATTTGCAATCGAAATCCCTAAAAACATTTTCTTTGAAATACCCTGAAATTCATTGTTATCGTACTTCATTATCAGACTTTCGAAAGGAAAATTGGATGACGAATGTTCCTTTATTTGGGATAAAGTCACTTGTTGATTAGTCGTGAGATAATCATTTATTAGTGTCCGCGGAATTTATCGTATTAAACCCACTATGCTGGATTTGCAATCCAGCAATACTTCTTAAGTTAGCAAATTCATCAAGTTTGTTTAATTTTTGAAGGATTAAAGATCTTTCCAAGTTGCTAAAAACTAGATTAAATTGTCTTTTTTTGGAATTTAACTCCAACTAATTCCTTTGACAAATTATCCCACGAAAAAGTGTTGTTTATAAATATTGAATTTTAAAATCACTCAAAATATTTTCGTTGATAAACCCTAAAATTCATAGAAAATCATTTTTTATTGATAGCGGAATCATTAAAAAAAATACCACTTTCCGCGTAATAAATTTTAATTCATTCGGTTTTTGAGTTTAGAACGCTTGTTTATCCGATGCTCAATTTTAATTGTCTTCCGAAACCCTCTCTAAAAATCCGCATCAACGTTGAAAGTCTGATGTCGCTTGCGTTATTTTCAATTCGAGAAATGTAATTCTTAGTTGTGCCGCATTTAGCCGCTAATTGTTCTTGAGTCATTCCTAATTCTTTTCTTAATTCGTGCATTAAAACACCAATTTTGAATGCTTCAAATCCCTCCTCAAATTCATCTCGCTCTTTAGTTCCAACCACACCGTATTTTTGATTTATTAAATCATCTAGGGAAGTTAAATTTGGGTTTTTCTTATTCATAACTTGTTCTATTTATTTTTTAACTCATTCAAGTATTTTTGTTTCAATTTTTCAGCTATTTCTATTTCTTTTTTCGGTGTTTTTTGAGTTTTCTTTTGGAATCCGTTAATTAGAATCACTAGCTTCCCCTTATCAAAAAAACAAAAAACACGATAAATATCTGAGCCACATTCTATTCTAATTTCATAAAGTCCTGTCGTTCCAGTTAAATGTTTGAGGTATTTCTCAGGAACTCGTTCAATGGTTTCAATAAGTTTAATAGTCCAAATTACTTTTCGTTGAACATCTGGCTTTAACTTGTCAAAAAAATCCAGAAAATGATTTTCATAGTAAAACACCTTTCTGATTTCAGATTCCGTCATAGAACAAAGTTATCTAATTAGGAAACAAATTCCAATATTATTTGGATTTTTTTCACTAGAGAATTGCTAAAATTTTATTTCCCCTGAAAAACCCCAAAATTCATAGAAAATCATTTTTTATTGATAGCGGAATCATTAAAAAAATACCACTATCTGCGCGTAATAAATTTTAATCCATAAGGTTTTCGAGCGAGAGTTTTTGTTGGAACACAAATTCTTTTTTAAAAACGAAAAGATCATATTTTAATCATATAAAATGATTATTATTTCGTATATTTAATTAAGTAGTTTACATAATATTCAAACAATTTGTGTTAAAAATCAAACTTATAGTAATAAATATATTACCTTTGAAATGAAATACAATGAACTATTCCGACTGCTCAAAAAAGATGGTTGGATACAAATTAGACAAAATGGAAGCCATATTATATTGGAACATCCAAGAAAACAAGAACAATTAACTGTGCCTTATCACGCGAGTAAAGAAGTTAAAAAAGGATTATTAACAGCTATATTGAAACAAGCCGATATCAAAACCAAGAAGAGATGATCAAACCGAAAGTAAAAATTACAATCGTTAAAGAAGATGTTGGATATAGCGCCCACACATTGGTGAAAAATAAATTCATCGCCGCGGAGGCAGAAACATTTGATATCTTGTTGAACAAGTTATTAGAGGCAATTAATTTCACCTTCGAAAAAGAGGAAATCTCTTATAAGATTGAGGATCTAAAATTCACCTATGATCTTACCAGTTTTTTTGAATATTACAAGGTAATCAACGCTAAAGCTTTATCCGAACGCATCGGGATGAATCAAAGCTTGCTTGCGCAATACATTAAAGGAATCAAAAAACCATCTACTTCTCAAATTAAACGTATTTTAACTGGCATTCAAAAGATTGGAAAGGAACTTGCTGAGGTTCAATTGCTTTTTTAGAATTGCAGAATTTTGAAAGAATCCCTGTTTGATTTTTGTCTATTTCTCGTAGAATCTATCAAATTAACCCCACTTTCCGAAGGAAATAAATTTTATTTATTCGGTTTTCGAGCGAGAGTTTTTGTTGGAACACAAATTCTTTTATAAAACGAAAAGATTATATTCTAATCATATAAAATGATTATTATTGCGTATATTTAATTAAATAGTTTACATAATATTCAAACAATTTGTGTTAAAAACCAAACTTATAGTAATAAATATATTACCTTTGAAATTAAATACAATGAACTATTCCGACTGCTCAAAAAAGATGGTTGGATACAAGTAAGACAAAATGGAAGCCATGTCATATTAGAACATCCAAGAAAACAAGATGCATGCGCAGCTGAATCGATCCACTTTTTGTCCTTTTGAACGGCAATCCGAAATGCTTTCCATTCTTCGATGTTCATCCATTCAAAAACACTCAGTCCAGTCGTTTTTTTTCTTTTGAATCTTTTTTCACGCAGCTCTTGAATTGCTGACATGTATTCTTCATTGTCCTTGAGGCGAAGATCAACTGCATCAAGCATTTGCAAGGCGATTTTTTCATCTTTCGAATTTTGATACGCTTCGAGAATGTATTGGGCGTTTTTTGGATAGTAATCATTTAAAACCAAAATTCTGTTCAAAACTTCGTATCGGTGTCTCATCATAGATACGCTATCCACCTTGAACGATTGATTGTATTTGTCGTGCATTTCCTGAAAATAGCGGTTGTTCGCATCAATTGAACCCGACTCATTCGTCAATTTGAACTTCATCGCGAAATAGGTCATCGTCAAAAAAAAAGCCATAAGCAGAGAATCCATATAGTAAAATGTTAAATGGAATTTTAAACCATCTGCTTTGAAAAATTTTGCGCATTTACGTTATTTTATTGCAAAGATAAGGGGTTTTTGTTACGTGATTTTAGGATTATTTAGAGATATTAGGATTGATTTGGAGAATATTTACTTTTATAAAATTAAAATCATAATAATACGTATATTTGAATTATAAATAATACGTATGAATACTAAGTTAACACTTTCTATCGAAAGTCAATTGATACAAGAGGCAAAGGAAGTTGCGAAGAAACATGGGAAGAGTTTATCCAAATTAATTGAACAATATTTGAAGTCGCTGACAGCACCCGCAAGTGAAAAAAATGAGGAAAAATCAGCATTGATAAAACTCAAAGGAAGTTTTTCGGAACCGAAAATCAGTGATGACGAAAATCTTCTGAATGCTCTGAATAAAAAATACATGCAGCTATGAAACGCGTCCTTTTCGATACGGATGTTCTTTTGGATTTTCTATTTGACCGCAAACCATTCTCTGATGACACGTTAAAACTATTATTAGCTTGTCAGGATAAAAAATTGATTGGATTTCTAACTCCAGTAATATTTTCAAACATGTATTACATCCTTCGGCAACAAGCTAGCCATACGTATGTCAAAGAAAAGCTGGATGTTTTATTATCGATTTTGCGTGTGCTTCCAATGAGCGAGCAAACAGTTCATTTGGCTTTAAACTCATCCTTCAAAGATATGGAAGATGCATTGCAGTATTTCAGTGCGCTGAGAAATGCCAACGTGGATGCAATACTTACGCGAAACACTAAAGATTTTAAAAAATCCGCGATACCGGTTTTCCTTCCTTCGGAATGGATCGCGGTGGTGGAAATGAATTAATGTCTCACTTTTTTTTGCCGGCCGTAAACTTGGTATTAAAGTCACCATCCTCAATCCTCCTTCAATAGAGGAAACAAAATCCAAGTTTTTAATCAATGCGAATAAAACTAATTTTATTTACCGCGACCCACAAGAATTGTTAACCATAATTAGAATTTTAATTTTACTTCTCAATTCTCAATTCTCAATTCTACATTCTCACCTCACATAATCCTGCTTCTGAACCAACATATATTGGTCATTATCCAATTTCAAATAACCATAATCGTAGCAGAAAAAATACTGAGCGCCTTTTTGGGTTTTATAGATATTTGTGAAATAGTGAAAATTGAAACCTTGCTCAGCGAGTGTAATTCCATCAACCGTTTTCTTTCCGTTTGGGTTTAAAGCTGCCAGAATTCGCCGGTTTTTACGGAGAATGGCGTTTATTTTTCTGACCGTCGCATTTGCATCTTCGTTTTGGCGATTGTTGAATGTATTTCTGCAATAATCCGAGCAAAAAACTTTGTCTTTTCTACCTGAAACTTTAATTCCGCATTCGGGGCACGTTCGTTTTTCCATAGTCTTGATTCAGACAAGATTAACAAGAATTAACAGCAAAAACAAGTGTTTCCGGGCAAACTTTGACAACTTTGTCTTTCATCAATTACCTTTTATGTTTGAAAACCCAATCAACGCTGTCAATCCGGCGGAAGCTCTTCGTAAATTAAGCGAAGAAATTAAAATCGAATTAGTCGGAATTGAAACGTTAAAAGCTGAAATTTCTAAAACGATTATCGGTCAGCACAAAATGCTTGATTCCTTGTTGATCGCTCTATTATCCAACGGACACATTTTGTTGGAAGGAGTTCCCGGACTTGCGAAAACGTTGGCTATTAAAACGCTAGCTGATGCCATTGATGGTTCATTTAATCGCATTCAATTTACTCCAGATTTACTTCCTGCGGATTTAACAGGGACGATGGTTTACCATCAAAAATCGGAATCGTTTGCGGTTAAAAAAGGTCCCGTTTTCGCTTCTTTTGTTTTAGCAGATGAAATCAATCGTGCTCCGGCGAAAGTTCAAAGTGCCTTGTTGGAAGCGATGCAGGAACGTCAAATTACGATCGGTAAAGAGACGTTTAAATTGCCGGATCCTTTTTTAGTTTTAGCTACGCAAAACCCATTAGAACAAGAAGGAACCTATCCGTTGCCGGAAGCACAAGTCGATCGTTTTATGTTGAAAGTTTCCTTGGGTTATCCAACCAAAGAGGAAGAGCGTCAAATCGTTCGAACCAACATTCGTCCGGAAGGCCTGCATAAACCAAAACTAATTCTAAAAACAGAAGATATTATTCGATTACGTGAGCTAGCAAGAAGAGTTTATGTGGATGAGAAAATCGAACAATACATCGTCGATATTATTTTCGCAACTCGAAATCCGGCGTCTGTTGGACTGAGCAATTATGCAAATATGTTGGCTTTTGGTTCATCTCCAAGGGGAAGTATCAACTTGGCTTTGGCAGCGAAATCGTTTGCGTTTCTTCAAGGTCGCGCATTCGTTGTTCCGGATGACATTCGTTCGGTTGCGGTTGACGTTTTACAACATCGAATTGGCATTACCTATGAAGCAGAAGCCGAAAATCTGACATCCAAAGACATCATTGAAAAGATTGTTTCGCAAGTTGAAGTTCCATAACTGAATCGTGAATACGGCCGAACTCATTAAATCCATTCGAACGCTGGAAATAAAAACCAAAGGTTTAACCAAACAGGTTTTTTCCGGTCAATATAAGTCTGCTTTCAAAGGGCGAGGCATGGCTTTTAGCGAAGTTCGTGATTACCAAATCGGTGATGAAATCCGAACGATCGATTGGAATGTGACCGCTCGTTATAATTCTCCTTTCGTAAAAGTTTTCGAAGAGGAACGCGAGTTGACCGTTATGTTTTTAGTAGATATTTCAGGTTCTTCGGAATTTGGGTTTGAATTGCGTTCCAAAAAGCAACGACAAATTGAAATTGCAGCCACACTTGCATTTTCGGCTTTGGCAAACAATGATAAAGTCGGAGCAATTCTATTCTCGGATCAAATCGAATTATACATATCTCCGCAAAAAGGCCGCGAACACGTTTTATTGATTTTACGACAACTCATTGAATTTGAGCCGAAAAGCCAGGGTACAAATCTGACGGAAGCGTTGAAATTCCTGAGAAATACCCACAAAAAAAGAAGTATTAGTTTTCTAATCAGTGATTTTGAGTGTGAGAATCCGTTTATGGAAGATGCCAAACGAACGAAGAAACACCACGACTTGGTCGCGATAAAAGTAAATGATCGTTCGGAGCAAAAAATTCCTCTTTCAGGTTGGATACAGTTTTTTAATTCAGAGACTAACGAAACAACTTGGGTAAATGCTGGCTCTGAGTCAACTCAACAACTTTTTAAAAACGAATTCGAGTTGCGAGAAAACAACTTGTCCGACGAATTCAAACGTTCGGGAATAGACCACGTGTTTATTGATACGGAACAAAACATCGTTCCACCTTTGGTTCAATTATTCAAAAGTCGAAGATGAAGTACTTTTCACTTTTGATTTTGATCTTACCTTGGACTTTGCTTTCACAGCAACCACAAGCAAGTATTTCCAAAAAAGTAGTTGAGGTCGGTGACCGCGTTGATTTAGTTTACCGAATCGAATTGGATAAAAAGGATAAATTTAATTTCAACCCACATACCGGAATTTTTCCTGCAAAATTGACTTCTCAAAATTCATCGCTTACCACTTCTAATTTCAACGAAATAGAAATTACCCTATTCGAAGATTCGATGATCAATAAAGGAGACAAGAAAATCTGGATGGGTGTTTATGAACTAACACCCTGGGATGCTGGGTTAGTCGTTTTACAAGGACAGCGTTTTACAATAAATGATTCAACGTATGATTTCCCCTCTGTTTATCTCGAATGTAAGTTAGTTCCCCACAAAAAAGATCAAGAAATTTTCGATATCAAGGAGTCATTTGCAAAAACGCCTGATAGAAAATCTTGGGTTATTTTCTTTTTGAAATACATCGCTTGGTGGTTACTTCCTCTGATTGGATACATGATTTATCGTTGGATAATTTCTAGAAAAAACAAACCAATTGAACGTCCCGAAATGGAACTTTCATTGAAAGCGAAAACCTTGTTGGCAATTGATGCCTTGGAAAAAGCAGAATTGTGGCGAAAAGATCAATTAAAAGAACATTTTGTCGAGTTGTCTTACATTCTAAGATCTTATTTAACAGCTCGTTACCAATTGAGTTTATTAGATAAAACAACGAATGAAACACGATTGCTTTTAACACAAGCCGGATTGAAAAAAGAAATCGTTGAAACCATTTTACGTTTGTTGAGCCATTCCGATATGGTGAAATTTGCGGCTTCTGAACCTGCAGAAGAATTGATTCAAAAATCTTTGTTTTTGCTTCGTCAAACAGTCGTTGAAACTAGCCCAATAGAATTTGAATATGTTGGATAATTGGAATATCAACCTCACGCAATTTGATTTCTTTCAACCGGAATGGTTGTGGCTGTTGCTCTTAGTTCCTTTTATTGGTTGGTATTTATGGCGAATCGAAACCAAGCGAAAAGGAGATTGGAAGTTCAGCAGTTCGGCTCAGATTCAACGAAAGTTTGAGTTCAAACCAATTGTTTACGTTCGACAGGCATTGATTCTTGGGAAATTACTGGTTCTCAGTTTATTCATAATTGCTCTGGCAAAACCATTTCGATGGAACGACAAGGATGCACAAACGGAAGATTACAAATATGGAATCGACATCGTTTTGGCTATTGATGTTTCGCTTTCGATGTTGGCGACAGATTTCAAGCCGAATCGTTTGGAAGCAGCCAAGGAAGTTGCCAAGGAATTTATTGATGGAAGGAGAGGCGACAGAATCGGGTTGGTTGTTTATTCTGGAGAAGCTTACACTGCATGTCCGGCAACGCTCGACTACGATGTATTAAAAAATCAAATTGACCAAACCGATGGAATGAATCTCGAACCTGGAACAGCAATCGGAACAGGATTGGGAACCGCAGTCGTTCACTTGCGCAGCGATAGTTTGAAATCGAAAGTGATTATTCTATTAACCGATGGAGTGAACAACGCAGGTGATATCACACCTCAACAAGCCGCTGAATTGGCAAAGGCGAAAAATATTTGTGTTTATACGATTGGAGTTGGAAGTGAAGGAATTGCGCCAACACCTGTTGTAACACCAATGGGAGTGCGCTATGAAAATCAATCCGTAGAGATTGATGAACAAACTTTGGTTCAAGTTGCTGAAGCCACCGGCGGACAATACTTCCGAGCCACCGATGAAAAAAGTTTGAAATCCATTTACGATGAAATTGAAGACTTGGAAAAACGTAAATTGGTTGATAAACACTATCAATCTGAACCACCTGCAACACCCGGATCGTTTTTAAATTGGGCCTTTTTAATTTTGACAATTATTTTAGTTACTGAATTTGGATTATTTGTGAGCAATGAATAAGAACCAACCCACATATCCAATTCAAAAGGTCATTCGTACATTAGCCGTTTTGGAAATCGGTTTCTGGTTGATTTTCTACTTGTTCGTTCAAAGTTTTGGATTTCTTGCGCCCTTAACAGGAGATAAATATGGATTTCAGTTTGCCAAACCCGATTATTTTTATCTGCTTTTGGCACTCATTCCATTTTCGTATTTGTTCATTTTAACTTTGAATCGGAAAAACAAAATTGATTCGAATTTATCACAGTTCAGTAGGAAAGGGTTAGTTCAAGGATCTCTGTTTTGGGCAATTGCACGGTATTTTCTGCTAAGAACTTCATTTGTTTTCTTAATTCTCGCATTAGCGCAGCCAATTTATGGTCGTAAAAAGGTAAAGGGAACGATGAAAAGTATGGAATTGGTTGTATGTTTGGATGTTTCCAATTCAATGAATACTTGCGATATTGAAGCAACTCCGAGATTGGAAATCGCAAAGCGTTCCTTGAATGCGTTAATCAATACCTTGGCAGGGGAAAAAATCGGACTTTGTTTATTCGCTGGAAGTTCATACGTTCAATTGCCATTAACAACGGATTACAACGCAGCGAAATTATTCGTGGAGGATGTCAGTACCTATTCCATTTCGAGACAAGGAACAAACATTCCTGATGCGCTTTCCACAGCGATGACGATGTTTACAAAGGAGAAAATGACCAAGGCGATTTTGGTTGTCACCGATGGCGAAAATCACGAACAAGGAAACGAGGAAATTTACAAGCAAATAATCGAAAACGAAATCCAAGTTTGTGCTTTGGGAATTGGAACCGAATTGGGTGGACCTGTTCCAGAAGATCCGAATAATCCGCAAAATGGCTATCGTAAAAATGCGTTTGGACAAAATGTAGTTTCGAAAATGAACCCTGATTTTGTGAAGCAAATCGCCAACAAAACGAATGGATATGCGATGACGACTTCCGAGGCTTATCCTGATTTACAAACGATATTAACACAAATTAACCAGATGAAACGAGCGAAATTGCGAGATTTGGAGTTCGAAATTGCGGAAGGCAGATACCAATTGCCGTTGATTTTATCGCTTTTGTGTTGGATTTTATGGTTGTTGCTTCCTGGAATTAAATTGCGAATGAAGAAATGAAAATTATATTTTTTACCTTCTTATCGTTCATTTTTGTGAATTCATCCTTTACTCAAGCATGGGTAGATTCACTTGAGGTTGCCCGAAAAGCTTACAAATCGGGCGATTATAATAAGGCCGTTCGCTATTATCAGTCAGTGCAAAAGCAAGCACCAAAGGACGTTGATCTTTCCGAAGAAATTGCACAATCGACTTACCGTGCACGTGACTTCAAGAATGCTCAAAAAGCGTATGAGCAAAGTGCCAATGATAAAAAATCACCTGAGGAACGAGCACGTGTCAATCACAATTTGGGAAATGCTAGAATGAAGCAAAAAGACTATGACGGTGCTATTTCAGCATACAAAGAATCCTTGCGAAATAATCCAAATGACCCAGAAACCAAATACAATCTGTCTGAAGCAATTCGTCAGAAAAAACAGCAAGAACAACAGAAAAAAGAGGATCAGAAAGACAATCAAAGTAAAAATCCGAATCAAAACAACAACCAAAATAATTCAAACAATTCGAATCAAAATTCTTCAGATCAACGTAATAATGGCTCTGACAATAAAAAAATGCCAAACAAACAAGCAGATAAAATGCTCGATGATTTAACCCGTAAGGAGGCAGAAACAAAGAAGCGTTTAGCGAAAAATTCAAAAGATAAAAAATCGGGTTCTAATTCAGGAAAAGATTGGTGATGAAAAAGTTAGGTTTCTTTTCGTTTTTTATTTTTACTGTTATTCAACTGATTGGTCAGAAACCGATTGTTAAACTGGAAATTGAACCAAAATCCGTTCAAGTTGGTGACGAAATTGTTGTTACTGTTAAGACTAACATTCAAGGAGAAATCGATATTGACTTTCCGAGCGCATTTGTAAACGGATATGCCGTGATGAATGGAATGGAGCAGGAAATGGACTACAGCACCGGTCGCGTTATATCACTCTACTATTATTCTCAAAATGGTGTTTTGAAAAAGGAGGGATCCTACACGTTTGGTCCGGCTTATGTAAAATCAGGAAGTAAAATTTACAAGTCAAATACGGTTGAGGTCGTTGTTCAAAAAGAAGCGTTTATCAATTCTTCAGGAGAAATTTCAGCTAAACAACTCAAACAAAATGCATTCGGTGTGATTGAGGTTTCTAAAAAGAAAGTATATGAGGGCGAACCGTTGATTTTGAATGCGAAAGTATATTCCAAGTTTTATCCAACTCACATTGAAGATTATCAATCTTACAATGCCAAAGGAATTTTGGACAAACATGAACTTTCTGCGAATAATCGTTTAGTTGCAAATCAAGAGAGAATTAAAAACATTGAACTTTATGGAATAACCTACGATCGCTCACTTGTATTTCCAAATGGAGCAGGAAAAATGCAAATCGATCCGTTCAAATTAATTCTTAAACGTGGATTCGAAGGAATGCCGATCGTTTCTACAGGAATAGTTGTTGAAGTGCTACCGTTGCCAAAAAATCAACCGAAATCGTTCATCGGAATGGTTGGGAAACTTTCTATGAATTGCGAATTGAACAAAAAAGAAATTAAGAAAGGAGATGTTTTCTCAATCAAAATGACTTTGCAAGGAACGGGTAATTTACATAACATCGACAATCCAAAGATTAATTTACCTAAAGGATTGACGCTTTATGGTGACCCCAAGCAAACGGAAAAATACTCCTTTACAACAAACGGTGCTGAAGGAAAAATCGATTTGGAATATACGATTCAAGTCAACAAAGAAGGATCATTCAATATTCCACCGATTGAAGTTTCATATTTTGATGTCAAAACCAAGAAATACGTTACAATTAGGTCCGATGAAATTATTTTGGACGGAGATGAAGTAAAATTAAGTTCAACGAATCCAAAAGGAAAAACTACTATTATAGCAGAAAAACAAAATAATTTGTCAGAATCCAAAGAAAAGGAAAGTGGTTCGTTTTTCAATTCACCATTTGTTTGGGTTTCACTTTCTTCGCTATTGTTGATCGCCGGATTTGTTGGAATCGCATCTCGAACTAAAAAGACGCCAACAATTGCTTTTGACAAGTCCATTTCACAGGATGAACATACTTTGAAATTGAATTGGAACGATGTTGAAAATCACATCAAAGAAGCAGAAATAGCATTTCAACAGAATGACTCGAATAGATTAATTTCCGCTTTGGAAAATGCAATTTTAAGTGGAATTCGTTTTGCAACAAATGAATATTCCGCAACAAAAAGCTCGATTGAATTACTAAATCTGTTAAATACCAAAATGCAAGATGATGTATTAACAAATCAATTGAAAGCAATTTTGGAAAAATGTCATAATGCTCGCTATGGTTGGGGATTAAACCAAGATGAGTTGGATGAATTATTACCAGAGCTGAAACGTGTAATTGACAAATTGAAAAAACAGATTCAATAAGATCTAATCAATTAAATTCTGGCTCGAATCATTTCGGTAAGTCCGCTAATGAATAGGGGATGGTCATTAGAGCTCGGAACCAATTGAACTTTTTCACCGCCATTTTCTTCAAAAATCTCCTGATACTCCGTTCCAATTTCAATGATTGTTTCCAAACAGTCAGCTACAAATGCCGGACTGAAGACAAGGAGTTTTTTAGCTCCTTTTTTCGCTTGCTCCTCAACAATTTTATCTGAAAAAGGAGTTAGCCATTTTTTATCCAATCTCGATTGAAAACAAACGGTGTATTGACTTTCAGGAATATTCAATTTTTCAGCGATCAATCTAGTTGTTGCGTAACAAGTTGCCTTATAACAGAATTTATTTTTGTCATTTATTTCAGTTTCACAGGGTTGATCACTGCACAAATCCTCTCCTTGGTAAACTTTATCCACTTGTCTTTCAGGCAAGCCATGATAAGAAAATAAAATGTGATCGTAATCGCTCAAGTTGAAATTCTTGGCACGTTCAACAATTGAATCGATGTAACCTACATTATCCCAAAATTGATTAATTATCTTTATTTCTGGAATCACCCACCATTTTCTCATGATATTCATCGCTTTTTCAATCGCTGAACCGCTTGATGCACTGGCATATTGAGGGAAAAGAGGTAAGATAATGATTTGATCATAATTTTCTGATTTCATTCGATCAAGAACTGATTCAAGGGATGGATTCTGGTAACGCATTGCTAATTCAATAGTTACGTTTTCTGATTTAAACTCTTCAATTAATTTTTTTTGAACATTCAATGAATGAATAAGCAAAGGAGACTCACCATTTCCAATCTTCCAGAGTTCTTTGTAAACTTTAGCTGACTTTGGAGCACGAAAAGGTACAATAACTCCATTTACCAATATTTTTCTTGCTAGCCAGGGAAGGTCAATGACACGCGGATCATTAAGAAACTCGGACAGATAAGTTCGAACATCTCGAATTTTTGGGCTATTTGGAGTCCCCAGCTGAATTAGTAATACACCTATTTTTGTCATGTCTTATTAGATCAATAGTTAAATTAAATCAAAGTTATCAGTATTCAATTGATTAAAGAGTTATTTTTTTGACAAAACAAGTTTGATTTTCGTATTAAGAATTATTTTCAGATTCGGCAGCATTATTTCTCATTGTCAAAAAAGTTAGAAATTATTAAAAGTTTCATCGTCTGAAATGTTCTAAATTTTTTAATTATATTGTTTAAAATCAATTATTTAAAATATTTTATGAATGAATAATCTAATTTTATTTCGGAAAGCACCAAAATCATTTCCGTATTTCGGTTTATAATCTGTTGAAAAGTAGAATAGCTAATTCAGTCATAGACATAGTCACTAATCTAAAATAACTAAATTTGCACTTTACAAAACATGTCAGGCGAGAAATTAAAAGGAATTGTAAAGGATATTTTTGCTGCCTACCTTGAGCAAAATGGTCACCGAAAAACACCGGAACGTTTTGCCATACTTGCTGAAATCTATGATTACGAAGGGCATTTCGATATAGAGTCGCTTTACATCAAAATGAAAAACCATAATTATCGGGTTTCACGTGCAACTTTATATAACACAATTGACTTACTTTTAGCCTGTAACTTGGTTCGTAAACATCAATTTGGTAAGAACATCGCTCAATTTGAAAAGTCGCATGGTTCCAAGCAACACGATCATGTTATTTGCACAGATACCGGTGAAGTTTTTGAGTTTTGTGACCCACGAATTCAACAAATCAAACAAACAATTGAAGAACTTTTTGGTGTTCAAGTGCAACATCATTCTCTATACTTTTATGGCGTTAAATCTAATACTAAATTGAAATGAGTTTTAGTTTAAATCAATATAATTTAGAGCAGCTGCTCGTCTTGGAATTGTCTGGAAAAATTCTTTCAGATGGTGATTTGGAAACAGCCAAAGCATCTCTGGACAAAATTACTAACTGGAATATTGTCATGGATTTAAGTAACTTAACTCATTCTAATTCAAGCGGAATTGCTTTTATGGTTAAGACATTGACACGTTCTAGAATCAATAACGGAGATGTGGCTATGGTAAAACCGAATGCACAATTGGCTAAGTTATTTGAAATCACCAAAATGCACGAAGTATTTAGTATTTATGACTCATTGGAAAAAGCGAAGAAACATTTCAATAAATAGAATTCTTATAAGTTATAACCACGAGTAAACTCAAAAATTTAAATGAAGGTAGATGTATTGTTAGGCCTGCAATGGGGCGACGAAGGAAAAGGGAAAATTGTTGATGTTCTAACGCCGAAATATGACATTATTGCGCGGTTCCAAGGTGGGCCAAATGCAGGACACACCCTTGAATTCGAAGGAATTAAACACGTTTTACATACCATACCATCTGGAATTTTTCATCCGAATGTGATTAACTTGGTTGGAAATGGAGTTGTTATCGATCCAGTAATTTTCAAAGCTGAATTAGACAAACTCGCGCCTTTCAATATTGATTTTTCAAAGAGATTATACATTTCAAAAAAAGCGCATTTAATTTTACCCACACATCGATTGTTGGACGCTGCCTCTGAAAATGCTAAAGGAAAAAACAAAATCGGTTCAACCTTGAAAGGAATTGGGCCAACTTACATGGATAAAACTGGCCGAAATGGTTTGCGCGTTGGAGATATTTTCTCGCCAAACTTCAAAGAGAAATACGATGCGCTAGTTGAAAAACACGTTGGAATGCTCAAGCATTACGAAGGCTTTGAATATGATATTAAGACTCATGAGGCTGCATGGATGGAGGGAATTGAAGTTCTTCGTGGCTTGCACGCCGTGGACAGTGAACATTTCTTAAACAAAGCCTTACTTGAGGGTAAAAAAGTACTAGCAGAAGGCGCGCAAGGAACCATGTTGGATATCGATTTTGGAACCTATCCGTTTGTCACTTCTTCAAATACAGTTACTGCTGGAACCTGCACAGGATTGGGAATTGCACCAACGCGAATTGGCAAAGTAATTGGTATTTTCAAAGCATATTGTACGAGAGTTGGTAGTGGTCCTTTCCCTACAGAGTTAGAAGATGAGGTTGGAGAAGCAATTCGTAAAGAAGGTCGGGAATTCGGTGCAACAACAGGTCGACCGAGACGTTGCGGTTGGCTTGATTTGGTGCAAATGCGTTATGCAATTATGATTAATGGAGTAACCGAACTTTCAATGATGAAGGCGGATGTCTTAAGTATTTTTGATTCGATTCAAGTTTGTACGCATTACTTGGTGAACGGCGAAAAAGTAACCGATTTCCCATTTGATGTCAACGATTTGGATTACACACCCGTCTACGAATCAATTTCCGGCTGGAATTGCGACTTAACGGAATTAGATGATTATTCAAAAGCACCTATTGAGCTTAAAAATTATGTTGCTTATTTGGAAGAAAAACTTCAAGTTCCAATTAAGGTGGTTTCGGTTGGTCCTGATAGAAAACAAACTCTTTCGAACTCTTGATTCTAAATAAACATATTTTGAATTGTGCGCTTTTCACAGGCGCATTTTTTTTGAGTGGGATTTTATTGGCTCAAAACAATATCTTGGAATTACTTCCTGGTTCTGAAAAAATCTATTTTGATAAAAAAAGTGGTTTACACCGACTAGTGGGTTCAGTGAGTTTTAATTATCAAGGAAGTACAATGTTTTGTGATTCAGCTCATTACCGAGAGAAAAATAAAATCGTGCGTGCATACGGCAAAGTACAAATTCGAAAGGGAGATGTAAATTTGTTTTGCGATTCACTCTATTATAACGGCAGCGACAAATATGCAAAACTTTGGGGACACGTGCGCGTTCGAGATAGCGAATATAAAATTACAACCGATTCACTTGATTACGACGCTAAGAATGACAAAGCTATCTATCGTCGAAATGGAACAATTGAATCCATAGTTTCTGATGAGAAAATAATAAGCCGAACAGGTTATTTTTATCCAAACAAAGGGAGTTTCTTCTTCAGTGGAAATGTGAAATATAAAAAGGAAAAATTGGCAATTACCACTGATACTTTGCAGTTCTCCTACGAAAAACAAACAATTTATTTCTATGGACCAACAAAAATAGTGAACGATACCATTACAATTCTTTGTAAAAAAGGCTGGTACAATGTGCAAAAAGAAGAAGGTGTTTTGTATCAAAAAGCCGAGATTATTCAAAAGAATTCGCTTATTCGTGGTGACACACTCTATTACAATGGTTTGAAACAAGCGTATGAAGGAAAGGGCAATGTTTTTTACAAAGATTATGAACAAAACCTCATCTTCATGGGTAAACGAGCCTATTCCAGTAATGAAAAACGTTATGCATATCTCACTGGAAAGGCGCTGGTTCTAAAAGTTAAGGACAAAGACACTCTTTATGTTCATGCAGATACCCTTCATCTTTTCAGAGACACCTTGAATAAAACAAAAGAGATTGCAGGTAATAGGAACGTTAAGATTTATAATAAATCCATTCAATGTGTTGCAGATTCGGCAGTTTACCTACCGAATGAAAATTTACTTTTTTTACGATCTAAACCAATTTTATGGGCGCAAAACACCGAATTGAAAGGTGCAAAAATGGATGTTTTTTTGAAAGACACCTTGGTCAATAAAATTATAGTTTCAGGAAATGCAAATGCGTTCATGGAAGTAGATTCAGGGAATTATTACAACCAAATATCCGGAAAGGATATCATCGCATGGTTTCAAAACAATGAATTGATTCGAACAGATGTTCAAGGTGGTGCTCAAACCATTTATTTTCCGGAGGAAACGACTAAAACGGATTCAATATTTCAGAAAAAAAGAATGGGAATGAATCGAGTTTTAGCCTCTGATTTAAGAATCTATTTAGATAGTGGTGAAGTAAAAGGAATTACCTATTTCGATAAACCAGACGGTGTCTTCTATCCTATGGATCAAATAAAACTATCCGAACAATTTATCAATGGATTTTCATTGAATCCAGGCTTAAGACCCAAATCAGCATTTGATTTGATTCGTTAACTGAAAATGCCCGAATCAGCATTTCCTATTCGGTAAATTGGATAAATAAAAAAGCCTTCTTACACAGAAGGCTTAATAACTTGAGGTAAGACTATTTTATTTCATGTGACGACCATAACGGTTTTTAAACTTATCAATTCTTCCAGCTGTATCAACAAACTGAGCTATACCGGTAAAGAATGGATGAGATTTGTGAGAGATGTCTAATTTAATTAACGGGTAATCATTCCCATCTTCCCATTTAATTGTTTCCTTACTTACAGCACAGGATGGACATAAAAAAGAATAATCGTTCGACATGTCTTTAAAAACAACAAGTCTGTAATCATCTGGATGTATGTCTTTTTTCATTTTAATAGTATATTTGATAAACGAAGTGCAAAATTACAGAAATGTTTTTGATATACAAGTAAGGCACTGAATTTATTTTGAGAATTATTGAGATTTTTCTAATCGGGATTCATTTCCCCGATTTTTGAAATTTCGATGGATATTTTTAATGAAGATGAATGAGATTACAACAACTTTGAGAAAAAATCTTGTTTCAGCACGATTTACATACTTAATCATTTTGTATTGCGTGTTGATTTACTCGGGTATTTGTTTTTCGGAGAAATCTTCAATCGTCACTGACCAAACCCTCACAAAATTTGGAGCTCCAACTGCAATTGAAATTTTTTCGGGCAAATATTGGGGGATTATAACCAACAGTTTTGTTCATTTCAGCTCAGCTCACTTGATTGTAAATCTTGTTATAACTTTATTCATAGCTTCTTATGTTGAACGTAGAATTGGATTTTGGAAATTATTCATAGTTGGATTATTCTCGTCTTTCATTAGTTCGGCATTTCAGTTATCTTTATCCAATGATGCTGGAATCGGTTTATCAGGAGTCAATTATGCCTTATTTGGTTTCATTTTTGGAAAAACCTTTCTGGATCAAAGATTCAGAATAGTCACTAAAAATCTGGCTTTAATTGTTATGATTTTATTAATCCCCTTTTGCGAAATCATGAACCGATATGCTAATTGGAATATCGCAACAATTGCCTTATTTTCAGGCCTCATCTTTGGAATTCTTATTGCTCTACTAAGATCCCGATTCAAAAAATTAGTAAGCTTTTTTACATTTCTAATGTTCGCCTTTTCCATTTTGAGTTTAATTTATTCGCCGTGGTCGGCTGAATGGAATTGTTCCAAAGCCATGAAATATCATGAAAAGCTAAAATTGAAGCACGCAAAATTATATTACCAACGAGCTTCTAAAATAAATCCAAATGCCAATTGCGCCAAAGATAATTTGTTACTCATTGAGATAGATGAACTTTCAGAAAAGGCTTTAAAACTTCATTTGAAGGCTAAATATGAACAAGCAAGACTAATTTATGATCAGATATTAAGAGTTGATCCCACAAATCAATGGGCAAAAGAAAACAAACGGCTTCTACCTTAAATTATTTCTTAGCTCAATCTTTTTCGAGCGGTGAACCATTTTGTTTAAAATTTGTTCAACAAAATTAAGCGACTTTTAAATCTTAATTGATTTCTTTACTAATTTTAGGCGACAAATTATAATCTTTTATGAGTGGTACAGCAAAAATTGAATTAGAGGGTAAGACATACGAATTACCCATTGTTCGAGGAAGTGAAAACGAGCGAGCTATTGATATCTCTAAATTGAGAGATTTGACTGGCTATGTTACGCTCGATACCGGATACAAAAATACAGGAGCCACAAAAAGTGCTATAACATTTTTAGATGGTGAAGAGGGAATTCTTCATTACAGAGGTTACCCAATTGAACAATTAGCAGAAAAAGCTTCATTCATTGAAGTTGCTTATCTTCTCATTTACGGAGAATTACCAACGAAAAAAGAGCTGAATGATTTTGAAGAAAGTATCAAACGGCACACGTTGGTTCATGAAGACATGAAACGTTTCTTTGAAGCATATCCTGCACAAGCTCATCCAATGGGAGTTTTGTCTTCTATGATTTCTTCTCTTTCAACTTTTTACCCGGAATCATTAGATCCAAATAGAAGCCGAGAGATGAAAAATCTTACCGTTCATCGCTTGATTGCCAAATTACCAACACTCGCGGCTTGGGCCTATAAAAATTCCATGCGTCATCCATTCATGTATCCAAAAAATGAATTCGATTATTGCAAGAATTTTTTATACATGATGTTTGGAATGCCAACAGAGGACTATATTGTAGATCCAGTTGTTGTAGATGCATTGAATAAATTATTGATTCTCCATGCAGATCACGAGCAAAATTGTTCAACTTCAACCGTTCGCATCGTGGGTTCTTCTCAAGCTAATTTATACTCAACCATTTCTGCTGGCATCTCTGCTCTTTGGGGGCCGCTGCACGGAGGAGCGAATCAAGAAGTAATTGAAATGCTAGAACAAATTCACAATGATGGTGGAAATGTTGATAAATGGGTCGCCAAAGCAAAAGATAAAGAAGATTCATTCCGTCTTATGGGCTTTGGTCACCGTGTTTACAAAAACTTTGATCCTCGCGCTAAAATAATCAAGAAAGCGTGCGATGATGTACTCGATAAACTTGGTGTAAATGATCCGCTTTTGGACATTGCCAAAAAATTAGAAAAAGTTGCCTTAGAGGATGACTATTTCAAGGCTCGAAATTTATATCCTAACGTTGATTTTTATTCAGGAATAATTTACAAAGCGATTGGTATTCCAACTGAAATGTTTACTGTGATGTTTGCACTTGGACGTTTACCGGGATGGATTGCTCAATGGAAAGAAATGACCGAAAATAAAGAACCTATCGGTCGTCCACGTCAAATTTATATTGGTAAAACATCACGTGACTATATCGAAATTGAAAATAGATAATGTCTTTTCAAGTTCAATTTTGAACCATTACGATTCAATGATTACGTTTTGAACCATCGTAAATTTCAAATCTTCTGAAAGAACACTCTAAGTCTCCGTTAAACACTCTGTGCTTAAATGATGATTTCAATCCGATTGATTTAAAACCTTCATCGGAAGAAGAAATAATCCAAGCCTGAGAATTTATCATATTTTTCTTCAACCAATTCCCAATAGACTCATATAATTCTGAGACGTTTGATTTAAGACGTTCTCCATAAGGAGGATTGGTAATAATGAAGAATTTTTCATCAGACTTTTTTATCTCTTGAAACGACCTAACGGAAGTTTCAATGAAACGTCCAAAACTGAAACCGCGTAAATTTCTTCTTGTCTTCAAAATCATTTCATCCGATATATCAGAGCCGGAAATGGTTATTGGAAATTCTCTAATTACACGCTTGGCATTATGATATATTTCATCCCAAACTGATGAATCATAATTTTTTAAGTTTTTAAATGCGTAATGCTTCCGTTCAATATTCGAAGGTATTCCAGATGCCAGTAATGCAGCCTCAATTAAAAGCGTTCCAGATCCACAGAAAGGATCTAAAAAATTGGTTTTTCGATCCCATTTTGACATACGAATTAAACTGGCTGCCACCACTTCATTTAACGGAGCCTCGCCAACTGAAATTCGATATCCGCGCTGAAACAGAGGCAAGCCACTTGTATTTACAGAAATTGTCACTTCTTGTTCTCGAATGTAAACATCAAAAACAACTTGTGGTGATTTCAGTTCGATATTTGGTCGCTCATCAAATTTTGATCGAAAAGAATCAACAATCGCATCTTTAACCAACAAAAAAGGATATTGAGAATTACCAAATAGGGAAGAGTGAACTGCGCCTCGCACCGCGAAAGTTTTATCTTTTTCAAAAATTGACACCCAGTTAATTTTTTTAGCTCTTTCATAAAGATCTTTCTCATTTTTAATATAAAAACGATCAATCTCAACCAAAATAGATATTGAACATCTTGAATGAAGATTCAAAAAATAAACATCTTTCCAATTTCCTTTTATTTGAACTGCCCGATTTAGAATTTCGCAATTTGAATAACCCAATTCATTTAATTCTTCCTTTAATATTTCTTCAAAACCGAAAAAACATTTCAATGTGATTCGTAAATCCATTTTTTCATGAGGTTTAATAGTAAATTATTCTCCTTTTTAAATCTAACTTTGTGCAAAAAAACGAAATTGAAATTCAAAAATTCGATTTTCTTTCTATTATTTTTCTTAACTAAACAATTTTTAGTTGGTCAAGAACGAATTGGCCTGGTATTGAGTGGTGGAGGAGCAACCGCAATTGCTCACATTGGAGTAATTAAAGCGATTGAAGAACGTGGAATCCCTATTGATTATATTACCGGTTCATCAGCAGGAGCTTTAATTGGAGGTCTATATGCCTGCGGTTATTCTGCCGAGGAAATAGAAAACTACGTTTTAAGTGACGAATTTCAATTTATGACCTCTGGTAAATTAAGTTCGGAAAAAGAATTTTTGCTTCGAAAAGAAGAAGCGAACGCACAGATTATCAGTTTTTCCTTTTCAAAAGATAGTATTTTGAAAAAATCACTTCCGTTAAACATTATCACACCAACTATGCTTGATTATGAATTGATGCGTATAATGGGTTTGGTGAGTTCATCTGTTGGTAATAATTTTGATCAACTTTTTGTTCCATTTCGCTGTGTTGCCTCTGATATTGTCCATAAAAAAAGTATATCCTTTAATAAAGGAAATCTCAATGAAGTCGTTCGAGCTTCCATGACTTATCCACTTTATTTAAATCCGATAAAAATTGATGATATTATTCTTTTTGACGGCGGTTTATACAATAATTTTCCAATTGACATCATGTATAAAGATTTTCAGCCTGATTTTATCATCGGAAGTAAGGTAACGGAAAATGCGGAAATTAGGAGTGAAAAAGATTTCATTGGACTCATTAATCAAATGATGACTGTTCCAACTAACTTTGATTTGCCATGTGAAAATGGAATAATCATTGAACCGAAAACAAAAATTGGAACATTCGATTTTGGATTAGTCAAGCAGGCTATTCAAAATGGTTACGAATCAACTCAATTATATCTTGACTCAATCGAAAAATTGATTTCAAGGAGAATTAGTAAGGATGAAATCAATCAAAGACGTGAGTTATTCAAAAGAAAAATATATGAACTCAAAGTATCATCGATTTCAACCAAATTTAAAGGTGACAAGGACATTCAATACGCTCGTAAATCAATGATTAGATCAAGTAAAATTGAAATACTATCAATCGAAAAAATTGAAAAGCGTTATTTTCGACTGAGTTCTACGTCACAAATAGAACAAATTCTACCCACGCTTCAAAAGAAATCGGATAGCACTTTCAATTTAGATCTTAAAATTTCAAAGGCAAATGATTTTAAAGTCGATTTTGGCGGTCATTTTTCTTCAAGAGCTGTCAATATGGGTTATTTGGGTCTTACTTATCGTTCACTGGGGAAAGTGGCATCTAGCATTCATGCTGAATCCTATTTTGGAAAATTCTACGGATCGGCTAAGGCTGATTTCACGATTGAAATTCCTTCTGTTTATCCAATTTCTGTTTCAGGTTATTTTACGCTCAATCGATGGGATTATTTTCGAAGTTTTGCTACGTTTTTTGAGGATGTAAAACCATCTTTTTTAGTTCAAAACGAAATTTACGGTGGTTTGAAATTGAAAATGCCGTTGGGAAATAATTCTAAAATAACACTCGATGCACGTTATTTTGATTTGGAAGATGACTATTATCAAACTCAATCATTTACCAATAAAGACACCTCCGATTACACAATTTTTGATGGGCTAACCTTTTCAGGGGAATTATTGAAAAATAGTTTAAATCGAAAACAATTTGCTAGTTCGGGGCATTATTTTTCACTTAAAGCTCGTTATGTTAAGGGAATTGAAAGTACTTTTCCTGGAACCACCTCTATTCTCAAAGATACTAGTACTCGAAGTCATTCATGGTTTAGTCTTCAAGCCGAACTTCAATCCTTTGTTATCAACAATAAAATATTTCACTTAGGAATTCATGCAAAAGGAGTTTTTAATACTCAATCACTTTTCTCCAATTATACGGCAAGTATTCTATCATTTCCTACATTTAATGTTTTGCCCGATGTTGAAACGTATTTTCTACCCGAATATCGTTCAACGCAATTTGCTGGTGTAGGATTAAATTTTATTTTTTCGATTCACAAGCATATTGATCTTCGCGGAGATGGATACTTATATCAACCCATTCTTCAACTAAAACAAAAATCAGATGGGTCGATTCAATTAGTGCAAGCAAGAGAATCAACTTCTTTTTTGCTTTCATACTCTTTCATCTATCATTCCCCGGTTGGACCGCTTAGAGCAACGATAAATTATTTTCCAAAGCAATCATCTCCGTATGCCTTTCAAATAAGTTATGGTTATGTGTTATTTAATGATCGAGCCATACGTTGAAACAATTTTAAGATAGCCCTTAACTGTCCGACCACGGAGTAGCACCGAAGGTAAATTTTGCCCAGTCAAATATGGACAAACACAAGCCAATGGTAGTACTTTGGGTAATTTTAATTCTTTGGCTTTTGATTTCTTCAATAACTCTCACTTGATATTATGTTATCAATATTCGTTCATAATGCTTTATCAGTCGATAATAAAGCGTCTCATAAATTTTCCAATTACGTTACTTTTTACTATTACTCATAGTTGAGCGAGCCGGACTTTGTTCAAGACCTAAATTTTTTGTAAATGTTATACATATTTAAAAGTTCGAAAACCTAAATAAAAAGTATGAGTTCTCCCAGGTATTAGTAGTTCTTTTTATCTTCCTCCTGTAATAATAGAAGTAAATTTAGGCAGAAAGCGGTTCAAAATATAATATAGACCAAGTGCGACCAAAGCAACTAAGATTGGATTTACAAAATATAAACTTGTAAAAGCAAAATCGCTTTCTGGTTTTATGGCCAAAAATGTTATTCTTCTGAAAACAGTAAGTAAAAATGGCTCATGAATAGCAAAAACAAAAAATGAAGATGCGCTTAAAAATGGAATTGGTTTTATTTTTTTCTTTTCAAATAAAAATGCAACTAAGTTAAAAGAGAATATAATGCCAATTATTACACCTGCTTTTTGAATATATCCATTAAAAGCATACCCTTTGGTTAATAGATCTACGAATGTAATTAATGGATAAAGCACAAAAGATATATTTTTTATTTTTCCAAAATCTTCGAGTAAATTTCTTTTGTTTATTCCAAAATAAGCACCTGCTGAGAAAAAGAAAATACAAACACTACTAAAACCTACTACTTTAAACCAAAATCCAAAAAACCAAAGAACTCCAATGGCTATTAATCCAAGAAATTTCGTGTATTGCAATAAAAAATAAATGATAGGAGTAAAAACAACAGCAACCATCAAATCTCTGATAAACCAGAATTGATAAGAAAATGGAGAATCTCCTATTTTAAGACCATTATGATTCCAGAAATAATTAAGAAATTGGCGGAAATCAAATTCTCGATTAACTAAATTGGACAATTGAGGAATAGCAGACAAGATTATGACTATCGTAATCGTAAGTAAGTTCCAAAACAAATAAGGAACAAGTAAAGTCTTTGCTCTGCCTTTTAATTTGTTTACATAACTATGTCGATCAAATTCATGTAAATTTAAAAAGAATAAAAAGCCCGACACAAAAAAGAAAAATGGAACTCGAAAATGCCCAAAAAATTGTAAAATAAGTGTAGAACAATAATAGAAAATAGGCAAATGATTTTCAGTGCCAATTGTCTTTCCTTCAAGGGTAAAATTAGAACTGCCATTATGAATAAACAATACTCCAATAATAAGAGGAAAACGTAACCAATTTATTGTTTTTGACTGCAATTCTTGATATTTTTTAAGGTCTGTCATATTTTTGTCATTTATTAAATTGATCAAATTTATGGCTCTATTTGGAATTTGCTAAACGTAGATCAACAATTTATCGCTTTAATATTCTTGTGTTGGTCTGGCGTAAAGTCAATTTTTATTTTTTTGCTGTTTTCAATCGAAAAAACGGTGTAATTGATCACATAAAAACGTACGATATTGACCAGTCATTTTCATTTGCCTAAATGAACGATTTAACGGGGTAATTTAATAACCTTTCCAGAAACAAAGAGAGGAATCTTCTGATTTCTCTCCTGTTTTGAAGTTTATCTCACCGTCAAATCTAAAAGTTACATTTGTTATTTGGATTTACGCTATTATTTTTACATCCTCTGAAGAGTCTCATCAATATTTGTTTTTTTTGTCTAAACCAAAAATAAGGGACTTTTCAGATATTTAAATTTTCGGATAGTTATAAGAAATTTCATGAAAATCGAAAATGTCAAAATCAATCATTTCGAAAATGTGATAATTTGTTTCCGAAAGAAATTATAAAGTTTCTCACTTCTTGATTAAATATTCTACAGCGGATGCAGCATTAATAAATCCTGCGGAAACAGAGACATCTTTCATTGTTCCGATAGCTTCTTTACCGGATTTACCAGGTATGGAAATAGGCTTAGAAAATGGAATAACTGTTTTCATCAAAACCTCTTTCACCTGAGCGGCACTCAATTCAGGGAAATATCCCCTAATAATAGCAGCAACTCCAGTAGCAGCCGGACAAGCCATACTTGTGCCTGAATTATCCTCATAAGTACCGTTGGGAACAGTTGAATAAATATCTACACCTGGAGCGAAAATATCTACCGTTTTCGAACCATAATTAGAAAAATCACCAATTAACTTACTTTTCTTTTTACAACTGCTCGCTCCAACTTCAAGCCAGTTATCAGCAATTGTCCCATCGCTCAAAACTCTGGTTGGATAGGATTCTTCTATGTCCTTGTTTTTAGCGTCATTACCTGCAGCATGAACTAACAAAACATCTTTACTTTTTGCATACTTGATTGCTTCATCTACAACCTCTTTATTTGAGGTTACGTATTTTCCAAATGACATATTTATAATTTTTGCTCCATTATCAACTGCATAACGAATCGCATTTGCAACGTCTTTATCGCGCTCATCTCCATTAGGAACCGCGCGAATCACCATTATTTTGGCGTTAACCGCAATTCCATCTATTCCGATTCCATTTCCTCTTTTCGCTGCAATAATGCCGGAAACATGTGTTCCGTGCGAGGCATCTGGTCCCTCGTAACGGTTGCAACCATAAAATCTTTCATTCATGTCATTCGGGTTATCGCCAACAATTACTCGTCTGATACTATCGGCATCTATTGAATTCATTTTCATTAAGTTTGCAAAAGTTTCCTTCGCAGAATTAAGTTCTTTGTCTAACTTATCTGGAGGGTAAACCATCATGATGGTTCCAATTCTTTTTTTAATCTTCGTTTCCATTTCATCTTTGGGAATGTAGGCTTTGTTTGTCTTTTTGCTAAAAACACCATTGGAAACAGCTTTTACATTGTCAATATAATTTGACAGCAGAACAACTCCTTGATATTGTTGTTGATTTTTAGTATTTTCTTTGGCTAAATCGTTTTTATACTTAATAAATTTATCATATCTTATCTTTTCTAAGTCATTTAATGAATTCAAATCTTTACCTCTAAAATACTTGTCTTCGTTACGACAAATTCGCGCCAACTCCAATGCCTCTTTATCGATATCATCGGATGACCCTCCTATAAAAGACCAACCATGAATGTCATCAATATAACCATTCTTGTCATCGTCAATTCCGTTATTTGGAATTTCGTCTTCATTTACCCAAATGACATCTTTTAAGTCCGGATGATCTATTTCAACACCGCTATCAATTACAGCAACGATAACATCTTTAGGTTTCTTTCCGTTTAATAATTGATATGCTTTTTCAGCTCCAACACCAAAAACCTTTTCGGTTCTTGGGTCTTTCAAATACCAATTAAGATCCTCTGCAGGTTTCGGTGTTTGATTTTTATTCGAGTTTTGAGCGTTTATCTTCCAAATCAATAGCGTCATTGAAAGAATAATAAGTTTTTTTACCATTCTGATTATTTTTTTGCAACACGAATATAGTCAAATTAGTCAACCATTAAAACCCCTAATTCTTAGAAATTCTAATATGACTAAAAATCATTTTGATTAATTCCTTAATATTTTTCCATTTTTTACTAAGCTCTCTAGGCGTTCTAACGTTTTTCTTTCAGCGCAAAGTTCTACAAATGCTTTTCTTTCGAGGTCAAGTAAATATTGCTCAGATACCGATGTGTTCTCCGATAAGTCACCTCCGCAAAGCACGTAGCCCAATTTCTCAGAAATCACTTTGTCATGCTCTGACATATAATTTCCAGATAACATGGAATGTGCGCCAACATAAACGATTCCCAAACCTTCTTGTCCAAGAACTGTAATATTTTTGCTTCGTTTTGGAGCAACATAAGCTTTATTAGCTAGTTCGAGACATGCTGCCTTTGCACGTGTGAGTTGGTAATCACGACTCACAACAACTTCATCCGTTCCTTCTCGCAAATAGCCTAAATCAAATGCTTCATAAGCCGAAGTTGAAACTTTAGCTTGACCAACAGTAAGGAAACGATCACGTAATCGATTGATTTTAATGTCACCATCTTTGAGCTCATCTGATAAGCGCTTTGCAAATTCTTTGGATCCTCCTCCTCCCGGAATGAGTCCAACTCCAAATTCAACCAAGCCCATGTATAATTCGGAATGTGCGACCACTTTATCAGCATGCATGGACATTTCACACCCTCCTCCGAGTGCCATGTTGTGTGGAGCAACAACCACAGGAATGTTTGAATAACGAATGCGCATCATGGTATCCTGAAATGCTTTCACAGCGAAATTCAATTCATCAAAATCTTGTTCTACCGCCATCATGAAGATCATTCCAACATTGGCTCCAGCAGAGAAATTTTGACCGGTATTTGAAATGACAAGACCTTTATATTCTTTTTCTGCAATGTCAATTGCTTTGTTTATTCCTTCTATGACGCCTCCACCAATGGTATTCATTTTTGTATGAAATTCGAGATTAAGAATACCATCGCCAATATCAACCAACGTCACATCTGAATTACCCCAGATTTTATTTTCAGATCGCAATGAATCAAGATGAACAATATTTTCTGTTCCAGGTATCACTTGATAGGATTTACTCGAAATGTCAAAATATAGTCGCTGTCCTTTATCTGTTTTATAAAACGAGGTAAAACCGCTAGCTTTCATTTCCTCAACCCAAGCGGCCACATTTTTATTTTGGTCTTTTATTAATTTCAATCCTTGATCTAAGCCAAGTAAATCCCACGTTTCAAAAGGCCCAAGCTCCCATCCAAATCCGGCTTTTAATGCATCATCAATTTTATAAAAATCATCTGAGATTTCAGGAATTCTATTTGAAACATACGCAAATAGTCCACCGAAAATCTGACGATAAAACTGTCCCGCTTTGTCCATTCCCATTAAAAGCATTTTCGTTCGTTGCTTCAAATCTTCGATGGGTTTGGCCATATCCAAGGTTGGAAACTTTACTTTTTCAGGGATTTTATATTCAAGCGAATTCAAATCAAGAGAGAGGATTTGCTTTTTCCCATTTTCATCTTTCGATTTTTTATAGAATCCTTGTCCAGATTTAGATCCCAACCAACCATTTTCCACCATTTTTGAAATGTAATCAGGAAGTTCGAACAAGTGTTTTTCCTCATCATTTGGGCAATTTGCTTTTAATCCATTTGCCACGTGAACCAATGTATCTAGTCCAACAACATCACATGTTCTAAAAGTTGCTGATTTTGGCCGACCTAAAACAGGTCCTGATAATTTGTCAATTTCATCAACGGTAAATCCAAGTTCTTTAACTGCATGAAAAAGAGCCATAATCGAATAAACGCCCACTCGGTTGGCAATAAATGCCGGTGTATCTTTGCATAAAACAGTCTTTTTTCCCAAGAATCGCATGCCGTAGTCCATTAAGAAGTCGATTACTTCGGGCTTTGTATCAGGCGTTGGAATGATTTCCAATAATTGCAAATAGCGGGGAGGATTGAAGAAATGTGTTCCGCAAAAGTGAGCTTTGAAATCATCGCTTCTTCCTTCGGTCATCAAGTGAATTGGAATTCCTGATGTATTTGAAGATATTAATGTTCCTGGCGATCTGTATTTCTCAACTTTCTCAAACAATTGCTGCTTGATATCTAAACGTTCAATAACGACCTCAATAATCCAATCACATGTGGAAATCTTCGCTAAGTCATCATCAAAGTTTCCTGTTTGAATGCGAGAGGCAAAGGATTTTCGGTAAATAGGAGAGGGGTTCGATTTTAAAGCAAACTGTAATGCTTCGTTGACAATTCGATTACGAACTATCGGAGATTCACTTGTTAAACCTTTTTTTGTTTCGTCAGGAGAAAGTTCGCGCGGAACAATATCCAATAATAAAACTTCACAACCAATATTTGCAAAATGACATGCGATTCGGGATCCCATAACCCCAGAACCGAGAACGGCTACTTTTCGTATGTGTTTATTCATGCGGCTTATTTTTGTTCTTTTTCAATTTCTTCAATTAAGTTATCCAAGGCATTCATCACCTTGTGAAACCCTTGAAGGTCGTTATAGCTAATTTTTCTTTCTAATTCCTCATTAAAGGATAACAATGAACTTCGAATTATTCTTCTTTTCTCGAGACCTTTTTCTGTTAAAAAGATCAGAACTTGGCGTTTATCTTTTTCGGATTCCTTTCTAAGAATAAATCCCTCATCCTCCATTGATTTGAGCGTCCTCGAAAGCGAAGTTGGCTCCATTCCCATCATTGGGCCTAGTTTGGTGCTAGGGGTTCCTTCTTTTTTTACCATCATCAGAATAAATCCGTAGGACATGGTTATTCCGTGAATTTGAGCTTTCTGATTGTACATCCTTGATATGCGATGCCAAGAATGACGAATGGTAAAGTCGATTAATATTTTTTTTTGTTCTCCGCTCACAACTACGAATATACGTAAAATAGTTATGCGTGCATAGAAAATAAGATAAATACAAAGAAACTTACCTTACCATTGTTTCTCTGAAATATATACAGTTCCTTTAAATAGGGCTACTAATTCATTTTTCTGATTTTGGACGCTAATCTCGTAGATTCCAGTTTTTTTATTTCTTGAAATTTCCCGGGAGGTTGCAGTTAATTGATCACCAAATGTCACCTTTTTAATGTGCGAAATAGAAGTTTCAATACTCACACATTGCATTCCATAGGAGTTTGAAGCAAAAGCTAAACACGAATCTGCAATTGAATAGGTTATGCCACCGTGAGCGATGTGAAAACCATTGAGCATGTCAGGTTTAACGACACATGATAAGGAACAAAATCCTTTTTCGATTGAAATTAGTTCAATACCCAGCCATTTACTAAATGCGTCTGAGTTCATCATTGTTTCAATAATTTCTTGAGGGGATTTCATTTAAATCGAATCAAATGAAAAAGTTTCCTTCAAACGAATTCCTTTCTCTGTCTCTTGTAAAGTACAGCATTCATTAACACTGTCATGTTCTAGGAATAATATATATTCTTTGGATGCGGCATCGTTTAGAAATTTAGCCTTTTCGCCGAGTGTAATTAAAGGTCTCGTATCGTAACCCATCACGTAGGGTAGGGGAATGTGACCAACACTTGGGAGTAAGTCGGCCATAAAGACTATCGTTTTGTCTTTATATTGAATTTGAGGTATCATCATGGATTCCGTGTGTCCGTCGACAAAAAGTACATCGATATTTGGAAAAGCATTTCTTGTAAAATCACCAGTTCGTTCGATAAATTTCAATTGTCCATTTTCTTGAATCGGGAGAATATTTTCTGCTAAAAATGAGGCTTTTTCACGTGGATTAGGATTGGTTGCCCATTGCCAATGCTTTTCCGTGCTCCAATAAGTTGCATTTTTAAATACCGGTCTATAACCTGTTTTCTCGTTGTTCCATGCAATTGCACCTCCGCAGTGATCAAAATGTAAATGCGTTAAAAAAACATCCGTAATGTCATCTGCGTGAAAGCCAAGTTTTGCAAGATTACCATGAAGAGAATCATTTCCATGTAAATAGTAATGAGAAAAAAACTTTTCACTTTGCTTGTCTCCAATACCTGCGTCAATCAACATTAAGCGATTTCCATCCTCAATTAACAATGAACGAAGCGCCCACGTACAGATGTTATTTTCATCCGCTGGATTGGTTTTATTCCAAATCGTTTTAGGAACTACGCCAAACATGGCACCACCATCGAGTTTGAAATAGCCAGTATTGAGTACATGTAATTTCATGTTTTATTTTTTAGGATTAACAAAAGCAGTGATGGTCAATACACTCATACTTGGCTCTGTATTGGCAGTAACCGTTACTGTTTTGGTTTGCTCATTCAATTGACCAACTTTTGGATGAAATTCGACTTCAATTTTATCACTTTTACCTGGAGCAATTGGTTTTTCTGGTTTTGTTGGTGTAGTACATCCACAACTAGCAGAAACCGATTCAATTATTAATGGTTTTTTACCAGTGTTTTTCACGATAAATGTTGTTCTATTTTCGCTATCTTCAAGCACCTTCCCGAAATCGTGTTTCATGCGATCAAAACTCATCGAAGTTATTGTTGCTTCTAGTTCTTTCAATCTTTTTTGTTCTTCTCTATCAACTTCTTCAAGCTCTTTTTTTAATTCACTTTCAGAGGTGAGATTCGCCTCTATTTTAGACGAGATACCATCGTTTGAATCATTGCTTGATTTGTTAGAACAAGCGAAAAAAAATAAGCCTAAAACTATAAATAGATTCTTCATATTCTTGAACTGAATTAATTAACTTTAAATGGATTCAATTAAGCTTTTAACGAAAATACTATTTTTCACTAATCATTCAAAATGAAAGTTTGATTTTGAACAACATTAATCTTTTTTCGAAATGGAGAATACTTTATTCTTCAATATTTTAAAATCACTTCGATCAATTTTATCTGAATAAAAAGATTTAAATACCACCTAAAATCGGACGTTAATGACCAGTCATTTTCAATTGCCTAAAAGAACGATTTATGAGGTAATCTAAATGGTCGTAAATAGTGTTTTATTTCTCTGTTAAATTGGGTTTCTAATTTTGGTTTTTTATTTCCCATGGATTCGCCATGAAGCACAAAACAGTTGGCATGAGGAACGAGCTTGTCCATTGTTGAATCAGCGGTTTAATCTCCAATGATATCATATCTTTGACTTACGGGAAGTTGTGATGTGATGATAAGGGAGTTCTTGCCGTTTCTGTCTTCGATGATTTTCAAAAAAGCCATTCTGTCATGATTATCAATGGGTTGAAGTCGAATTCTGATTTTCAAAGAAATTTTATCTCATGAGATTAAGAAAAAATACAAATTTTTTTAAACATCTGTTTAAAATAGTTGTTTAATTTTGCATCAGTTTATGAAAAAGGATATTTCAACAGAGCAAAAAATCAAGGAAGCTGCAAAACAAGTCTTTATTGCAAAGGGTTTCTCTGGTTGCTCTACGCGTGAAATTGCGAAAGCCTCAGGAATGAATGTCGCGCTTGTGAACTACTATTTTCGTTCGAAGTCACAACTTTTTCAATTGATTTTCAATGCTGCGATGGAGGATTTCACTAATACCATGGTCGAGGTATTTGGTCGTGATTTATCTCTGCCGGAGAAAATGAGAATTCTAATCGAGAAAGAATACGAATTTTTATCACAACATCCCGAATTGCCTGCATTTATAATTCAAGAAACCAATCGGGAATCTGACATTGCTCATGACAATTTCGGGTTTTTTCAAAAGATTTCCAATACCGGAATTTTTCAACAGTGCATTGAGGCTCAAGAACGAGGAGAAATGCGAGAAATCAATATTTTCAATTTAACTCTTTTGATTATATCGAATTGTCATTATCCGTTTATGAGTCGAAATATGTTAAAAGGAATGCTTAAAATCGATGATTCTCAACTAAAACCAAATATCGAAGCTCACAAAAAACACGTCTCTGATTTATTAATCGCTTATTTGTTTCCAAAAATTTCAAAAGATGAAGAATAAATTAATTTCCATACCATTAGCTCTTTCATTCCTAGTTCATTTTGTTGCGATATCTCAGAAAATCGATTTGAATACGTGTTTAAAAATGGCAGATACAGCTAGTTTAGCAATTCGTAATGCGCGATTGGATTTAGAAATCAATGATGAACAGCGCGGATCTTACGTTTCAGCTCGTTTACCACAACTAAATTTCAATGCCGATTATCGTTACAACGCAAAAATTCCAGGTCAAGTTGTTCCTGCTGCTTTCTTTGGTGGACAGCCTGGGACGTTTTCAACTGTCGAGTTTGGTGTGCCATTTGTCTTAAGCAATACGCTTCAATTTTCTCAAGTTCTATATAATTCTCAAGTAAATTATGGTTTGCAGGCACTAAAGATTAATCGTGAAATTATTAAAGTTCAAAGTGAAATGTCAATTCAAGATGTTCGCTATCAAGTTTCAAACACATTTTTCTTAATTCAAGCACTCAATCAGCAAATAAAGTTTGTGGATAGTAACATTCTGAATACAAATAAATTACTTCGAAATATGGAAAGTATGGTACAACAAGGACTTACTATTCAGACCGAAGCAGATAAATTAAAAATTAATGAACTTGGTTTACAAAACACGAAAGCTACTCTTCTTGCAAATAAAGAACAATTTGTTTCGCTCTTAAAAATTTTAATTGGTTATCCAAAGGAAAAAGAGTTGGAGATTGAAACAGATGAATTAGTCGAAAAAACCATTTTAGTCAATAGCGAATCGAAAAACTATTTCGAACTGAACCTTATTGATTGGCAGAAAAAAATGAACGAAGAGGAAAAAAAGGCAATAAAATTGGGTTACTTACCTAATCTAGCATTTTATGCCGCATACAACTACAACATTAATTTGAAACCTGAAGACAACTTTAGAAAAGGAATTGATGGAGCCTTTGTCGGTTTGCGATTGGATTGGAATTTATTTGACGGATTTGATAAGTATCATAAAAATAAAACGAATGCTTTGAACAAAGAGAAAATTCAAAATCAATACGATTTGCTTCAACAACAACTCCAATTGAATGCGGAAAATAACCGTAAACAAATTGATTTGAAATCCAAATCATTACTACTTACAAAAGAACAATTGCTTTTGGCTGAAAACGTTTATCGCAACGCCAATTTGAAGTTTCAACAAGGGTTAATTAGTTCAAACGACCTTATTTTGGCTGATAATGGACTTCAGCAAGCACAAACGAATGTGGTATCTGCTTACATTCAACTTCGACAATCAGAATTAGAATTTTTAAAATCAATTGGAAATATCAAATAGTTATGAAAAGAAAAATTACAATTACAGCGATTGTGGTCCTTTTAATTGTCTTCACCGCGATCAAACTTAAATCCAACAAAAATGCGGTAGAGGAGAAACTCTACATTCGTGATTCAACAGAAGCGATTTTGGTTGCAACAACTTCTCCCGAAATGCATACGTTTGAAAAATCTCTTT
This sequence comes from Crocinitomicaceae bacterium, assembly GCA_044348645.1. Classification (GTDB taxonomy): domain Bacteria; phylum Bacteroidota; class Bacteroidia; order Flavobacteriales_D; family Crocinitomicaceae; genus UBA952. The sequence goes on from JBIKSL010000007.1 coordinate 78,255, forward strand.
CATTCCTGGGTGTATTCGATGCATGGCACCAAAATAATGTTGCTTCAGATGGTTCTGGAAAATTGATCAATCTTTATGTTGAAGAAGGAGATTTTGTAAAAGCAGGTCAAACAATCGCCAAATTGGATGATGAAATGGTGCAATTGCAAATTCAAAATGTGCAGTTAAATATAGAGCAATTAAAAAATGACCATGCTCGTTTTTCCTCCCTGAAAAAAGAAAATGTTGTTTCAAATGTTGAAGCAGAGAAAGTGGAATTGGGATTAAAATCCGCGGAGGTTCAATTGAAGCAATTACAAAAACAACTGCGTTCCACTTCAATTGTTGCTCCTTTTAGTGGTGTTGTAAGCAAAAAAATGGTTGATTTAGGCTCGATGGTGATGCCTGGGACTCCAATTGTTGAATTAACAGATGTTTCTTCTTTAAAGTTAACGGTTTCTGTTCCTGAACGAGATGTTTTGAAGTTTAGTAAAGGTCAGAAAGTTAATGCGAAGGCAGATGTGCACGGAGATCAAGAGTTTGCTGGAACCATTTCGAATATTGCTGTCCAAGCTGATGCATCCCACAATTTTAAAGTGCAATCGACAGTGAGAAATTCAAATCAAAATAAATTGATGGCGGGTATGTACGGTTCCGTTTCTTTGGCTAATTCAAAAAGTACAACGGCATTATCAGTCCCACGAAAAGCCTTAATTGGTTCCTCAAAAAGTCCAAAAGTCTATGTTGTTCGAAATAGCAAAGCTCGTTTAACGCCCTTCAATGCGGGAACTTCGGATGGCGAATTTATTGAAGTTATTTCCGGACTTACAGCAAATGATAAGGTTGTTGTGAAAGGTCAGGTTAATTTACAGGATAATTCAAACGTGAAAATCGCAAAATAAGAAATTATGACATTGACCGAATTATCGATTAAACGACCATCGTTTATCATTGTTGTTTTTACCATATTAATTGGTGGAGGATTATTGTCTTACAACCAATTGAGTTATGAGCTTTTGCCCGATTTCTCGCCCCCAATTTTAACAATTACAACTACATATCCAGGTGCATCACCAGCAACCGTTGAAAGTCAAGTTTCAAAACCTTTGGAAGATGCCTTAAGTGGACTGGAAAATATCAGTGAAGTAACGTGTTTCTCTTTGGATAACGCTTCAGTCGTTTTGCTTGAGTTCAAAGCTTCAGCCAACATTGACAATGCATTAGAGGATTGCCAGCGAAAAATTAATAACGTACAAAACTCTTTACCTGATGGGGCTAAAACTCCTGTTGTAGCTAAGATTGAGCCAAATGCATCTCCCGTCTTACAAGTCAGTGCAGTTGCACCCAAAATGGAAGATCGCGATTTCATGCAATTGATGGATAACGAAATTATTCCTCAAATCAAGCAAACAAAAGGTGTTGCTGAAGTTCAAGTAATCGGAGGTGAAAACCGAGCATTTCGTGTGAATGTGGATAAAGATAAAATGAAGCGTTATGGTTTTTCACTATCAACTATTAATCAAACAATTGCAGGCGCAAACGTAGAATTTCCGACTGGTAAGGTAAAAGATGCTAGCGAACAAATGACTGTTCGATTAGCCGGTAAATTTTCGTCTGTTCAGGAGTTAGAAAACTTGATAATTTTCTCCCGCGGAACTTCCCCAGTGCGTTTGAGTGATGTTGCAGAAGTAGTCGATGCAATTGAGGATCAAACAACTGTTTGTCGTTTAAATGGCGTGAATGGCGTTGGAATGCGAATCAAAAAGCAAAGTGATGCCAACGCGGTAGATATGTCAACTGCAACAAAGGATAAATTTAAAGATCTTGAGAAAAAATACGCGAAAGAAGGATTGAAATTTACGGTAGCTACTGATACATCCATTCCTACGATAGATTCTGTTGATGCGGTTATTCATGATTTGGAATTAGCGGTAATTCTTGTGGCTGCGGTAATGTTACTTTTCTTACATAGTTTGAGGAATGCGTTTATCGTTTTGATTTCCATTCCAGCATCCTTGATTTCCACATTCATTGCTATGTATTTATTGGGTTATACGCTGAATTTGATGACCCTTTTAGCGATGTCATTGGTTATAGGAATTCTTGTTGATGATTCGATTGTGGTTTTGGAAAATATCTATCGCCATTTGCAAATGGGAAAAAATCGTCGAATTGCTGCTCTTGAAGGTCGAAATGAAATTGGATTCACTGCACTTGCCATTACTTTGGTAGATGTTGTAGTATTCTCTCCAGTTGTATTTATTGAAGGAACGATTTCCGATATTTTGCATCAGTTTTCAATTGTGGTTGTTGTTTCCACATTGATGTCTTTATTCGTCTGTTTTACCTTAACGCCTTGGTTAGCTTCTCGTTTTGCGAAAGAAACTAAATTGAATCCTAAAAATCCGCTGCAAGCATTTTTGCTTTGGTTTGAAAGGCGATTATCTATTTTTACGCAACAATATGTCAATTTAGTTGGTTGGACACTGCGTCATAAAATAATTACAACACTTATCATTTTTGGAATTTTCGCGAGTTCAATTGCAATCATGTCACTAGGAATTGTAGGGCAGGAGTTCGTGGCGCAAGGAGATCAAGGAAAATTTATGATCAAATTGAAATATGACAAAAGCACCACTTTTCAGGAAAACAACACTACAACGCTTAAAATCGAACAATTGCTTCTTGCTCAAAAAGAAATTGTAGATATCGTTTTTGCAAATGTCGGAGGTCCAAGTTCAGGAATGGGAGCTGCCTCTTTTGGCTCTGAGAATAGATCTGAACTTACGGTAAAAATGAAGCCGGGAATGCAGAAAAAATATCCAACGATCAAATACATGACCGCTATTCGTAAAAAGATTGAAGATAAATATCCCGGAATTGAGGTGAAGGCAATCAATATTGGAATGGTAGAATCCGAGGAGGCTCCAGTGGAAATCTTCTTGTCTTCAGATGATATCGAGCTTTTAATGAAAGAGGCTAAACGATTGAAAGAGATGATTTTAAATATTCCGGGAGCGAAAGACCCGACGATTTCAACTGAGGATATTTCTCCTGAGGTTCGAATTGATTTAGATCGCGAGAAAATGGGACAGCTTGGACTTCCAATCGCAACAATCGGAATGCAATTGCAGAATGCGCTGACGGGAAATACAGATGCACAATTCGATGAAAAAGGTCAGGAATACGACATACGTGTGATGATGGATCCAAATGATCGTAAAAATGTAGATGATTTGAATAGTTTGACTTTTGCCGCTAACGATGGTAAACAAGTTCGTTTGAGTGAATTTGCAAAAGTAACCGTTGACAATGCAGCGGGATCTTTGGAACGAAAAAATCGAATTTCAAATACGACATTACGTTGTTATGTTTTAGGTACAGCTGCCGGAAATGTTTCTTCGGCCATAGAAAAATACTTGAAAAAGAATCCGTTGGACGCTAATGTTCGAATGCTTTGGGGAGGAGAAGTGAAGCGCCAAAAAGAATCCATGGGTGCGCTCGGAACAGCAATGGGGATTGGATTTCTCTTGGTTTATCTCATCATGGTAGCGCTTTATGATAATTTCATCTATCCTTTTGTGGTCATATTTTCAATTCCAGTAGCCTTAATTGGAGCTTTGTTAGCATTGAATTTAAGTTCCTCAAACATGGGGATATTTACGATGCTCGGAATGCTGATGCTACTTGGACTAGTCGCTAAAAATGCGATTTTGATTGTCGATTTCACAAATCATTTGAAAGAAAAAGGACTTTCAACCTATGATGCGTTGTTGGAATCGGTTAGTGAGCGGATGCGTCCCATATTAATGACAACCATTGCGATGGTGATTGGAATGATTCCGATTGCAATTGCCAAAGGTTCAGGAGCTGAATGGAAAAACGGATTGGCGTGGATTCTAATCGGAGGGTTGACAAGTTCCATGTTTTTGACAATCATTGTTGTGCCGATGATTTACTTTGTTGTGGATCGCATACAGGAGAAATTGAATTTTGGGAAAAAGATAAGGAAACCATCTATCTCAGAATTTCAATCCGAATAATGCACTAAAACTCCAAAGTAAGGATTGGAAATTAACAACACTCCTAGATAAAAGAATTAATTTCTATTTTTATCAAAAACTAGAGGTTGCGAATCTATATTTTTAAGTTGTAGTCGATGAAAAAATTCTTCAAGTATGGTTATTTTACCGTTGTTCATATTTTAGCCGGCATCGCAGTTTTTTTGATTTTTACAGCTTTGGCTGTTAAATTTAAATGGACAAACAATAGCGGAGCAATTGACGAAAACAATCGCTACTTTTCTGAAATGGCTGAGAAATATGATGATGAATTAAAAAAAGATTCAATTGACATAGAGGCAAAGGAATTTGAGTTTTTTCAAAAATTGGCGATAGTTGCCAAATATAAACCCACTGATGCAAAACATATCTCTTCAGTATATTACAGCTCAAAAAATCCGATCGTTGGTCTGAGAATGATTGATGCCTTTTCCATTATGATGAAAAACAATAGAAAATTTCATCGAGAATTAAAAAAAATAAAAAAAGGAAAAGATCCGCTTTCCATTTATCAATGGTCAAATTATCAAGTCTGGAAAGACTTCTGTCAGACTGTTCGTAATGATCGTCATTCCATCGATTCCGTTTCACGATTAACAGGCGTTGAATCAAGGTTAATTGTTATGTGTTTGGTTGGAGAACAAATTCGAATGTTTAATTCGGGACGGGAAAAGTTTAAAAAATATGTTCTTCCTTTCAATCGAATTATACTTCCAACGAATCGTGGATATGGTGTAACCGGAATTCTGGAACATACTGCTTTGCGCATTGAAAATACGGTGTTCAACAAAAAGAGTGAGTTTTATGCCGGAGATTATTTTCAAAATTGTATCAATGTAAATGATTCTTTTCCTGAATTGGTTAATGATACCATTAGAGCCCACAAGCACAAAACAATTCAACGATTAATTAAACGTGGTGATCACTATTATTCTTATCTCTACACAGCATTTTTATTGCGTCAATACCAAGCTCATTGGGAAAGAAATGGATACTCATTGGAAAATAGACCGGAGATTTTAGGCTCACTTTTCAACTTAGGTTATGAAAAAAGCAAACCAAAGAAAAATCCCGAAGTCGGAGGATCAACCTTTAATGTTGGAGGAAAAGATTACACATTTGGTGGATTGTGTTTTGAATTTTATTACAGCGGTCAACTTCAAGATTTGTTCCCAATAACCGGTAAAGCATTTATTCCTTCATTGGAGCTTGAGCAAAAAAACAAAGAATGGATTGCTAATATCAAGAAAAAAGCAGAGGCAGAATCTGTAAGTTCAAGAAATAAAGACAAACAAAAAGTCTAATCGTAAAGCAGATATTTTTTTCTTGTAGCTAGAAAATTGTCCAATCCTGGCCTCCAGCTATCTCTAATTTCTCTGGCTGTCCAACCTTTGTAAAGCTGCTCTTTCAAAGATTTAGTTCCTGCTAAACGGTTAAAAAATCCATTTTGATCAATAAGAACGGCAGAGTCTCCAAGCAAATCTCTAGCTTGAATGAGGTAATTCAAATTTATCTCATACGCGCGTTTTGACATCGATTTAGTTAGATCAAAACCATAACAAGTTTTATTTTCATGAGGTGGGTTTTTTGCACCTAGTTGAGGAATAGGCGTAAATTCAATTTCAGATTTTGGAAAACGTGGATGCCCAAATATTTCGAATGGTTTTTCGGTTCCTCTCCCAATACTAACGGTTGTGGCCTCAAATAAACATAAACTAGGATACAAAGTAATTGCTGTCTCTGATTTTAAATTAGGCGAAGGTGGAACTGGTAATGAGTATTTTGTTTTGTGAGTATAGTTTTTACATGGGATAATCCAAAGATTACATTTGACTGAATTATCAAGCCAGCCCTCACCATTAATCATCATTGCGTATTCTCCTATGGTCATGCCATAAACTATTGGAACAGGGTGCATTCCGACAAAAGATTTGTGTTCTGTTTCCAAAATAGGCCCGTCAACGTAATGTCCGTTTGGATTTGGTCGATCAAGCACCACGAGCTGCTTTCTTTGTTCTGCACAGGCTTCCATTACATAGTGAAGCGTCGAAATGAAAGTGTAAAATCTCACTCCAACATCTTGAATGTCATAAATTACAATATCTACATCTTCGAGTTGAGACGGTGAAGGTTTTTTGTGGTTCCCGTAAAGTGAAACTAATGGAATACCTGTTTTTTCATCTACGGAGTGATTGACCTTTTCTCCTGCGTCAATGTCACCCCTGAAACCATGTTCTGGCGAAAAAACTTTTATGACATTCAGCTTTAAAGAAAGTAAGGTGTCAACTAAATGAACTCCTTTAACAACAGAAGTTTGATTTCCTACCACGGCAATTCGTTTCCCCTTGAGAGAATCAACAAATAAGTGCAAGCGATCAATCCCAAGTATTGGATTTTTCACGTAGGATTGTGGAATTGATGTTTTGGGCAAACTTAAAGTATCTTCTTCAATTACAATGGTTCCTGCAACGCTATTTTCTCCGCTTGCATTTTGAGAACAAGAAACGAGTAAAAACAAAAAAAATGTTTCAAGGCAAAGAAGCTTTCCGTATTTTTGAAACCAAAAAAGAAAAAAATTGCCTGTTGAATTTTTCATATCAAACCGCCTAATTCGAAACAATTCGCAAGGTACAAAAGTTTCCAAACCCATTACCCGTATCTCCGTTATAAGTATTTCACTAGCCATTGTTGTTAACTTAATTACTTTGGCAATTGTCACAGGATTTCAAAATGAAATTCGCGAAAAAATAATGGGATTTAGCGCGCCATTGTTCATTTCTAAAATGGGGACAGATGGATTTTATGATTGTGACCCAATTCATAAAAATCAAACGGACATTAATGCTTGGAAGAATGTAAAGGGAGTTAAAAATATAAATCCCGTTTGTTATAAACCGGCACTTCTTCAATCGGCGCGATTCTCAGATACGCTAAGTCTAATTTCCGGTAAAGATTCTGTCGCAGAGAAACAGGAAATCGAGGGCGTAATAATGAAAGGTGTCGATCTGAATTACGATTGGTCTTTTTTGAAAAAACACCTCAAACTTGGTCGATTACCTAAATTTAATCGGAATTCTAGTCAACAAGAAATTCTTGTTTCCTCAAAAATTGCCTTGAATTTAAACTATAAAATAAACGACCAAATATCAGTTTATTATGTGAAAGATCATCCAATTGTTAAGCATTATAAAGTCGTTGGTATTTTCAATACAGGACTTGAGGAATTCGATAAACGAATCGTTTTTTGTGACATTCGAGAAATTCAACGAATGGGAGATTTTGGAATTTCATCAAAAATTACAATTGATGACACGATTTCGAAATCCGGCTCAATCCTATTGAAGGCTGAAATTTCCGGGAATTTAAAAGATTTGCTTTTTGATTGGGGATACGGGCCTGAAATTTACGGAGGAATTTATCTCAACCAATTAAGAGATACAACGATAAGATTGGTTGTTCATCAAATAGATTACGCACGAAATCAATCGACACCTCTTGATACCTCTTACATTCGATTTTATTGTAATCAGAAGCGTTTTAATTCGAGCGATTTCACCCATGATGAGCATTTTAAATTGAAACGCGAAGATCTCTCCGAAAATTCCTTTATTTTGTTATCGAACAAAGATGAAATTCGGGTTGAATCTATTCCCGGTAAAGGGACATCTTATGACTATGTTTCCGGATTTGAAGTTCAACTCCATAATTGGGATAAATTAAAACCTGCTGGAGAAGCTTTGAAATCTATAATTGAAATGAAGCAAACCAAATATAATGAATTACTTCACATTCAAGACATTCTAAATGCCGAAAGTGATTTGTTTGCATGGCTTGCATTTTTGGATTACAATGTATTGATAATCATAATTTTAATGTTGGTAATCGGCATTGTTAATGTTGGTTCAGCAATGTTGGTGTTAATTGTTGTTCGAACCAATTTTATTGGTATTTTGAAGGCTATTGGAGCAACTGACTGGAATATTCGAAAAATATTCCTCATTCATGCTGCCAATCTCATATTGAAAGGTATGTTGATTGGCAATGTTGTTGGTTTAACGATCTGTTTTATTCAATATGAGTTTGGTGTTTTTTCACTGGATCCGAGTATTTATTATTTAGATAAAGTTCCTATTGAGTTAACTATTTTAAATTGGTTGTTAATCAATTTAATAACATTTTTTGTTTGTTTAATTTCGTTGATTATCCCAAGTTATGTAGTGACGAGAATCAGTCCAACGAAATCAATTAGATTTAATTGATGATGAATACATTTGAAATCGGTGAAAATGTAAGTTTATTGAATGAAACAGGGTCATTTATTGTTCGAAAAATCCTTGGCAAAAAAGTACTCGTTGAGGATGAGTTTGGATTTGATCAACTGATAGATCTTGATTTATTGGTAAAAAAAAGACCAATAAAAGTTGACAAAATTATCGTTAAGGATTTTTCCATTCTTGGTGTTACAAAAAAACGATCATCTACAAATACGTTTCCTGAAATTGATTTGCATCTTGAAAATTTGATTTCCGACGACTCAAAAATGTCTGCACATGAGAAATTTATTTTCCAAATAAATCGATTCAAGCAATTTACAAATGAAATGATTAGAAGAAAAGTAAGCAAATTCCGAGTGATTCACGGAAGGGGAGAAGGAAAGCTAAAAACTGAGATTAATTTTTTGATTGAATCAAGAGTTGGATTTATCATGCACGACGACAATTATTTTCAAGGCAAAGTTGGCGCATCAATCATCGAAATGCAAATAACCAAAGTATCACCATTCGAATTTTGAAACCATTTGCATCGCGATTTGAATAAAATTTTCAAAGTAACAATGCTATTTTTTTTGGTTCAATATGATTTTGTGTGGGTAATAAAAAAAGCCAACTTTGTGGCTATGAATAATAGCAGAGAAATTTTTGAGTTGGCTTTGGGATTGACAACTCCATGGTTTGTTGAGAATGTTGAG
>JBIKSL010000050.1:0-8360 GCA_044348645.1 Crocinitomicaceae bacterium
ATTTTTACATCGTCTGAAGAGTCCCATGAATATTTGTTTTTTTTGTCGAAACCAAAAATAAGGGACTTTTCAGATTTTTTAAACTTTCGGATAGTTGTGTTTATTTTTATCTAAATACAGTATGGGTTTACGGATAATCATTCTATTTTTATATCTTTGGATTAACTTTCGGGGATGTAGCTCAGTTGGCTAGAGCGCTTGACTGGCAGTCAAGAGGTCGTCGGTTCGAGCCCGATCTTCTCCACAAACTAAAGATGATTATGGACAAAGGATTTCGATTAATATTTTTTCTAATCCTTTGTCTTTTTTTTACCCAAAAGTTTCTTTCTCAAAAAAATCTTCCTTTTTCTGGCGAGTTAATTTATTCGATTGAACGTGTTGACCAAAAAGATACCGTTAGAGCAGAGATGTTTATCTATGCTCGTGATTCGCTGATTCGTGTAGTAAATTTTAATTCCGAAAGCGGCAAACAGGAATTGATAAAGCATCTACGATTAGGTAAGTCTTATTTACTCATTGAAACACCTAAAGAAAAATTTGCCATACGCACAAACGAACACTTAGAGAAAGATAAGATGAAAAATTACACATTTGAGAATAAAGCATCGTTCAAAATAATTGCTGGAAAATTAGCTCGAAAAGTAAAGGTAAAACAAGCTCAAACTAAAAATCAATTGTCATTTTGGATTCATAAAAAAATAGACGCAAAATACGCTAATGTCTTCATGGATTTACCCGGTTTGCCTTTGATTTATTATGTACCAACAGATCATGGATTATACAAATACAAACTTAAGTCAATCAAAAAATCTACGCCTCCGATGCAACTTTTTTCGTTTGGAAAAGAATATAAAATAGTTACGTTTGATGAATTTTATAAAGAATTTATCGACTTTCCCGAATCTCATGATTAAGCTCGTTCGACAACTAGAATTATGTATTTGAACTTCACAGTGAGGTTTGAAAATACTGTAAAATAATTATGTTTTAAGATTTTGAAATAGCCATCGCTGTAATGAAATCGAAAATACTATTTTAAGACCTTAGTTTGACATTGATTTAAGTTGTAATGGATTTTTTAATACGTAATTTTAGTTTAACTAACACTTCTATGTTTAAACTTATAATCCGTAGTGCTTTTCGCATGGTTTGTTTCATCTAATTTCGTAATATACCCAAAAATTAAGATGGAAGAAAACGAATTCATACCAAAATCGGATCAGAAATCGGCAGTTTCAAATTCGAAGACTACGACCAAAAAAGAGGATAAATCAGAAAAAAATGAATCATCTAAAATTAAAGTTTCATTTTTTGAAAAAATAGACAAGAGAAAGGTTAAAATAATTTTTGGATCAATTCTTTCGTTGTTTTCTATTTATTTGTTCATTGCTTGCTTTTCATATCTTTTTACTTGGGAAGTAGATCAGGATAAATTAATAAACAGAACATTTACAGACTTTTTGTTCGATTCAAAATCTCCTCCATCGGAAAATTGGTTGGGTAAATTTGGAGCATGGACTTCTCACATGCTAATTTATCGCCTTTTTGGATTAACATCTATTGGACTTTGTTTTTTAATGTTTCTCACTGGGTTTAAAATATTATTTAATGTCGCTTTACTTCCAATTATCCGAGCGTATACCATTGTATTAGCATATATTTTATGGGGATCAATTTTCTTTGGTTTTTTCGCAAGTGAAGTAAACTATTTAGGTGGAACCTTTGGATATTACCTCAATGAATGGCTAGTTTTAGCAATAGGTCAATTTGGCACTATAACACTAATCCTTGTGTCTTTTTTTGTAATAACAACGTTACTTTTTAGTCCTAATTACAAAGCGCTTTTTTCATATCTTTTTGCAAGTCAAGAAATAAATGATTCAAAAGACATCAACATATCGGTTGAGGAGGTGAAAACGTTTGACGATATTCGCGTTGTAAATCCCATTCGGGAAGATCAAATTCAGGAAGACCTCATTTCAGAAACGGTTGATTTTTCAAAAAAGATCGTTGATGATGACTATGTTGAGGAGCCAGAATTTTATGAAAGTGAACTAGTTGTTAGTGTCAAAGAACCTACCAAAGATTTGAATTCTCAGATTGACTCCGATTTTGAATTCGAAATTGGTGGTGAACTTGAGGAAGAAAAATCACCGACTGAAATAAATGAAGTTAAACAAAATGAAAAGTCGCGATTTGATGAAATTGATTTGGCCACAGGTCTAGTTGAAGAATTTGGAGAGTATGACCCAACAAAAGATTTGGAGGGATACATGCTGCCGCCAATTGAATTAATGAAAGACTATGGTACTACCGGTGTTTCGATTAATAAAGAGGAAATTGAATCCAACAAAGATCGGATAGTTCAGACGTTGTCGCATTATAAAATTGACATAGCCAGAATCAAAGCAACAGTTGGACCTACGGTTACACTTTATGAAATTGTACCAGCTCCTGGAATTCGTATTTCGAAAATCAAAAATTTGGAAGACGACATTGCTCTCAGTTTAAGCGCACTTGGAATTAGAATCATTGCCCCAATTCCTGGAAAAGGAACAATTGGAATCGAAGTGCCAAATTCAAATCCTGAAATGGTGAGTATGCGTTCACTTATCGCCTCAGAAAAGTTCCAAAATTTTGATGGCGAACTTCCAGTTGTGATGGGTAAAACCATTACTAATGAAACATTCGTTTTTGACCTCACCAAAATGCCTCATTTATTGGTGGCAGGCTCCACTGGCCAGGGTAAATCAGTTGGATTGAATGCGATTTTAATTTCTATTCTTTACAAAAAACATCCAGCACAAGTGAAATTTGTACTGGTTGATCCCAAAAAAGTTGAGTTAACTCTTTATAACAAAATTGAACGTCATTTTTTAGCCAAATTACCAGGAGAGGAAGATGCCATCATTACCGATACATCCAAAGTCGTAAACACTCTCAATTCCTTGTGTGTTGAAATGGACGAGCGCTACGAGCTACTGAAAGATGCCGGAGTTAGAACAATCAAGGAGTATAATGCCAAGTTTACCGGACGACGATTGAATCCAGAAAAAGGACATCGATTTTTACCATACATTGTGGTACTCATTGATGAGTTTGCTGATTTAATCATGACAGCAGGCAAAGAAGTAGAGCATCCTATAGCTAGAATTGCTCAGTTAGCTCGTGCTATTGGAATACATTTAATCGTTGCTACTCAGCGTCCATCGGTAAATGTGATTACCGGTATGATCAAAGCGAATTTTCCGGCGCGAATTGCCTTTAGAGTGCTGTCGAAAATTGATTCTAGAACTATTTTAGACGCATCTGGAGCAGATCAGTTGATTGGACGTGGAGATATGTTAATCTCAACAGGTTCAGATATGAAGCGTTTACAGTGTGGTTTTGTTGACACACCGGAAGTTGAAGAAATTTGCAGTTTCATTGGTGATCAACGTGCTTATCCTGAGGCATTAATTCTTCCTGAATACACTCCCGAAGGTTCTGAAGGAGGAGCAGATTTTGATATGAATGAAATTGATCCTATGTTTATTGATTCAGCTCGGATTGTGGTTATTAATCAGCAGGGTTCTGCAAGTTTACTTCAACGAAAACTTAAATTGGGCTACAATCGAGCTGGTCGAATAGTTGACCAACTTGAGGGAATGGGCATCATTGGTGCATTTCAGGGAAGTAAGGCGCGTGAAGTGCTTTTTGGAGATGTGGAGTCTCTGGATGAATTCATGAGATTAAAAGGGCTGTTGTAATTCGTTCTCCTTTTTAGTGATCTATTTTTTACTATTCTTTTAGAAAGCTATTTAATTCATATTATCTTAACTTTTTGTTTCTGTTAAACTTTGGGTAATTTTTATAGATAAAAATAGGATTTTCACTAACAAATTGTAAATTAACATTTTTTTATTTCATGAAGTTAAAATATTCAATGAATATGATTCTATTTGTTTGTATTATGTTTCATGCGATCAACTCTTTCGGACAGGGTTGGAATCCTATGGGAAGTCGTTCTATGTCGCTGGGAAATGCGAGTGTTGCGTTAAATGACGTTTGGGCATATCATCACAACCCGGCTGCAATTGTTGGAATAAAAAAGGTTGCTTTTGGAGTTTCTTATGAAAATCGTTTTTTGCTTCGTGAATTACAATCTCAGGGTTTTGTTGTTGCATATCCCATAAAACGAGGTGTTTTCTCAATCGGTGGTCAAACGTTTGGATATAACAATTTTAGAACGTATCGTTCCGGATTAGGCTATGCCCTTGCTTTAACAGATCATTTGTCAATCGGCGTTCAGTTAAATTATCATTTAGTTCGTTTACCCCAAGCATATGGTCGTCATCAAACAGTAACTGCTGAATTAGGTGCTATGGCAAAAATTTCAGAAAACTGGCATATTGGATTCAGTATATTGAATCTTACCCGAAACGAGCTTTCAGCTTTTCAAGAGGATAGATATACGAACATGTTAAGGCTCGGAACTCGTTATCACGTTTCCAAGAAAGTTTTGCTTTTGGGTGAAGTAGAAAAAAATGTTGATTATCCAATTCGTTTTAAATCAGGAGTAGAATACAAGCCAGCCGAAAATTTATATTTTCGAGGAGGATTTGGAACAGCGCCGATTGAATTTTCGTTTGGATTTGGATACCACTGGAAAGGAATTTATAAGTTAGATGTTGGCTCGGCTTATCAGCAAATAATCGGTTGGTCGCCTAATTTGAGTTTTACAGTTGAATTAAAATGATGCTCAAGCGACTTTTATTCTTGTCTGTATTCCTTCCTTTTGGATTCTTGAAAGCGCAAGATAAAGGCGAAATTATCCAACAACGCATCGAATTTATTTCGGAGCAGTTACAATCGGAAAATTTGGATTTGACAAACATAATTGAGCAACTTAATTTCTACTATGATAATCCGATCAATCTTAACACAACTCAAGGACAGGAGTTGGAGGAACTAAATTTACTAACCGAAATTCAAATTAATGATTTACTCCTGCATCGTAAAGCTTTCGGTAATTTCATCACTATTTATGAACTTCAAAGTTTGGAATATTGGGATTTAAATACCATTCAATTGGTACGCCCATTTGTTCGCATTGATGATCGACTTGATAATTTACACATTACCTTCAAAGAAGCAATCAAGCAAGGAAAATTTGAACAGTTCATCCGTTATCAACCCATGACGGAAAAAAAAGCTGGGTATTCGGATGTTCCAGATTCGATTCTCAAAACATCCAATAATTACTATTATGGCAACGGCGATAGGTATTATACCCGTTTTCGATATACTTACAAAACCAATATCAGCATAGGCTACACATGCGAAAAAGATCCTGGAGAACAATTTTTTAAAGGAGCACAAAAAAATGGATTTGATTTTTATTCGGCACATGCATTTTTCAAAGGTGGAAAGTATCTCAAATCAGCTGTTTTGGGTGATTATCAAATTCAAATAGGACAAGGTCTGAATCTTTGGTCGAGCTATGCTTTTGGGAAAACAGCCGACATTGCCACAATAAAACGAAATGCAATTCCCATTCGACCATATACAAGTGTAGATGAATCACGATTTTTAAGAGGAGCTGCTGTAGATTTAGCTTACAAAAACTTCGGTATGACATTATTTGGATCACGTAAAAAAATAGATGCTGCCGTTTTGGCTGATTCTACTTACGATGATTTAGAATTTGTTTCAACCATTGATTTATCAGGGTTACATCGAACGAATAAGGAGATTTCGAAGATGAATGGTTTGACAGAACTGATAACCGGAGCCAATGTAAGGTATTCTTCAACTAGTTTAAAAATAGGTTCAGCTTTTGTTTATCAAGGTTACAATCGATTTTTTGATCGGCGAAATGCATTTTATAACCAATTTGATTTTAGAGGAAAAAGTAGGCTATCCATCAGTGGAGATTATAATTACACGTTCAAGAATTTGAATTTGTTTGGCGAAGTTTCAAAGATTCTAGATTCCAAAGTCCAAAACGGATTAGCAATGGTTCACGGCGCCATGATTTCCATTGATTCTCGCGCCAGTATTGGATTGCTTTATCGCAATTATTCTAGGGATTATCAAACGTTTTACAATGCAGGTTTCTCAGAAGGAAGTAATACCCAAAATGAAAAAGGTTTGTACGCAGGATTGAAACTAAAAATCAATTCTAAATGGTCTTTAAACGGCTATGCTGATTTATTTCAATTTCCATGGATGAAATATCTGATTGATGCACCATCTTATGGACATGAATTCTTAATTCAGCCAATTTACAAACCAAATAAAATTTTTGAAATTTACGGTCGTTTTCGACAGCAAATGCGACAGCGCAACAGCAGGAATTCAGATGGAACTGTTACTGAAATTGAAGATGTAATTCAACGAAGTTATCGCTTTAATTTATCCTACACGGTTAGTGAATTCTTCACAATCAAAAGTAGAATTGAGTATGTTACAATCCATAGATTAAGCAATACCCCTGAAAAAGGCTTACTCATGACCCAAGATTTTTTATTTCGCCCAAAAAGTTTTCCATTGGACATTGCTTTAAGATATGCTCTTTTTGATACAGATAGCTACGATACAAGAATATACTCGTTTGAAAATAATGCACTTTATGCATTTGCTGTCCCAGCTTATTACAACCAAGGAAATAGAGCTTATGTTTTGGTAAGATATTCATTTCTCCGTCGGTTTGATTTGTGGATTCGATATGGATATTTTCTCTACAATAATCGACAAACGATTAGTTCAGGAGCAGAACAAATTCAGGGTTCAAGAAAAACTGATCTTTTAATTCAATTGCGGATTCAATTATAGAATAATTGTTTTTATCTGATTAATAATTGAATCGTTAAGCTCAAACAGAAATTAATTCAATTTACTATGTCAATTATTTATCCATTTTTTAGGAAGAAAGATTATCTAAAGTTAATCAAGTAGCAACGAAAATCTGCTTTTTAATAATAATCGCTTTTCCTTTTACCTCCTCTAAACTATTTCCAGTGATTGTAACATGCCCCATTTTTCGGAAGGGTTTTGTAATCTCTTTACCATAAATATGTGGATGGACACCGGATATCGCCAACACGTTTTCTAAACCATAGTAAACCGCCTTGCCTTCGTGATTGGTTTCTCCTAGTAAATTAATCATTGCACCAGCGGTTATGATTCCCGTATCTCCTAGCGGCAAATTCAAAATTGCTCTTAAATGCTGAGAAAATTGAGAGGTAATATTACATTCAATGGTATGATGACCGCTATTATGAGGTCTTGGGGCAATTTCATTAATCAATAACTCATCCGTTTCAGTTAAAAAAAACTCTACTGCTAACAATCCGACCATATTTAATTTTTCAATAACCTCCATGGAAATATTCATGGCTTTTGTGGCAACTTCATTCGAAACTTGAGCAGGAGAAAACAAAAACTCAACCAAATTAAGTTGAGAATTAAACTCACATTCAACGATAGGAAAACATTTTTTTTCACCCTTTTCATTTCTAGCCACAATAACAGATAGCTCTTTTTTAAACGAGATCATTTCTTCGATTATCGAGGGCGCATCGAAGGATGTATGGACGTCCTCAATTGATTTAAGTATTTGAACGCCCTTTCCATCGTAGCCTCCTGTTCGAAGTTTTTGAACAACAGGGAATTTCTCGACCTTTAGTAAATCAGTACGACTATTAATTGAACTAAACGACGCCGTTGGAAGACTATTTTGCGCATAAAATTCCTTTTGCAAACCTTTATCTCGAATAATTCGAAGAACTCTCGGTTGAGGAAATACTTTCACACCTTCTTTTTCTAACTGCTCGAGGGCTTCAACCGAAACATCCTCGATTTCTACGGTTAAAATGGATTTATTTTTCCCAAATTCATAAACCGAATCAAAATTGGTAATAGACCCACACACAAAGGATTTCGTAATTGTTGAACAGGGGGCATTGGGATCAGGATCCATACAATCAACATGTATATTTAGGTTAATCGCCTCCTGTATTAGCATTCTGCCGAGTTGACCTCCACCTAGAATTCCTAATCGAAAATTTTGACTATACCAGTTTGTTTCCATGAGACAAAGATAGTTATATCAGAATAAATCATTTTTGAAATTAATCAGAACGACAAAAACTGAATTACGAATTAGAACTTCGTAGTGACGATGTAATAATGTTCATTATTAAAAAAATGGTTTTTCCTCAAAATGATGAGTAATCACGGATTGTCTTTAAACCTGAATTATGCATTAGAATATATGTAAGGAGGACTAGCATCTTGTATTTTTGAGAAAATACCATCCATCCATTCCCTTCTTTTAGCTGGTAAAGCTATTTTCAAGGTCTTTCTATTGGAATGAT
>JBIKSL010000008.1:0-85079 GCA_044348645.1 Crocinitomicaceae bacterium
ACCTCTGGTACAATTACCATAAGTGGCACTCCAACAACAACGTCAGGAAGTCCATTTAACTATTCGATTCCACTAACAGGAAGCTGCTCGCCCACAAATGCAACGGGAACAATTACCGTAAATGCCCTTCCTGATATAAAAATAAGTGAAAGTCCTAATGTTACTGTCTGTGCTGGAAAATCGAAAGACCTTACTGCATCTGGAGGAGCGACATACATATGGTCCCCAGCCACAGGTCTAAGTTCGACAACAGGTTCAGTTGTATCGGCGAATCCAACAAGCACTTCAAAGTATGTTGTAATAGGAAAAGATGATAAGGGTTGCGAAAATCAAGCTGAAATTACAGTTAACGTTGGATCACTTACAATTAATGCGGGGAGTGATATTGCCATTTGTAGTGGAAAATCTGCAACGTTGAGTGCTGGTGGTGGGGGTTCAGGTTTAACCTGGGAATGGTCAACCGGAGAGACGACGCCATCAATTACGGTGAGCCCAACTGTTACTACAACCTATGAGGTTACAGGAAAAAATGCAGACAATTGCGAAGCCAAAGCCAGTGTTAAAGTTACTGTTCAAGAAATTCCTGTTATAAGTTCAGTGCCTCCCCTCACAAGATGCAGTGAATCCACGTTTTCATTCACTCCAATTAATGGAACAAACGGAACAATTCCTTCTGGAACAACTTATTCATGGCCTACACCAACGGTTAATTCAAATGTTACAGGAGGAAGTTTAGGTACAAATGTCGCAACTATTAGCGGCAAACTCACCAGTTCATCTAATAATGCTGAAATTGCAACTTACACCATTACTCCCAAAACTTCTGCAGGTTGTGAAGGATTGCCCTTCGAATTGAAAGTAACCATAGATCCTTTGCCTGAAATACCGTCAATCACTATGACTCCTCCAACCTGTAATTCTTCCGGGAAAGCCACGATAATTAATTTTGTGCCTTCCCAGACCTATATCTTTTCTCCTTCAGGCCCAACCATCGCGCCAGATGGATCTATTAACGGAATGACGTTATCGCAAAGTTATAACGTAAAAACTTTCAATGGTAAATGTGAATCAAAGTTAAGTTTATCATTCGAGATTTCCCCGCAAATTAACAATCTTGCCATGCCAATCATCGATACGGTTGTAGGTAATTGTGTGTCAATTGGATTAGCCTCTATAACAAATTATAAATCGAACTTCAATTATCTTTTTACACCATCAGGTCCAAGCGTTAATTCAGCGGGCAAAATACTCGATTTGACACCTGGAGTTCAATATTCTGTGACGGCAACTGAAAACAGTTGTAACTCGAATTCAACTCCTTTCTTTTCAATTGACCCAATTATACCTTTGGTTGTTCCGTCTTTTTTCAGCGACAGAGTATCGGGTTGTACTCCACTTTCATATTCACTTACAGCATCTTTTAAACCGGGTATAGACTATAAATGGTATTCAAACGGAAGTTTCATTGGAGAAGGATCCGTTATTTCTGGAACCTTAAAAGCTGAAGATTGCTACGACATAACCTTAAACGTCTCAAATTCATTGGGATGTTCTCTATCAGAAACAGTCACAGATATGATTTGTGCGAAACTAACACCAACCGCCGACTTTTCGGTTAATACAACCACACTGATAAGTAGTTTTCAAGAAATATCTTTTGATAATAATTCACAAAACGCCTCTCGCTATGTTTGGGATTTTGGAAACGGTGATACTTCAACTTTGATAAATCCCACTTACTATTATCAAGATATTTCAAAAGACATAAATGTAAGACTATTCGCTTATTCGGCAAATGATTGTTTTGATTCAACCTCAATTTTACTTCGATTTATCGAGGATGCATCCTTTTACATACCAAATACATTTACACCTGATAAAGATGAGTTCAACGAAACTTGGGGACCGGTATTTACGCAGGGATATGATCCATACTATTTTGAATTACAAGTATTTAATCGTTGGGGAGAAATTATTTGGGAGAGTTTTGACGCAAAAAGTAGATGGAATGGAACGTATGGAAGCACGACAAGACAATGTCCAGACGGTGTCTATATTTGGAAGATTATTTGCAGACCGAAAGAAACAACGATGAGAATACAGTTGACTGGCTCTATTCGATTGATTCGTTAAATTAGAACATTCAAATGGTTTCATTTAATGCTGACTTGTATCGCTCTATAACGCGTTCTCTTGCAAATTTATGGTCAATTATTGGTTGAGGATAGGAAGCCGTTCCGAATTCTGGAATCCATTTACGAATGTACTCCATGCTCTTGTCGAATTTCTCTTGTTGTGAACTGGGATTGAAAACACGAAAATAGGGCGCAGCATCACAACCGCAACCTGCTGCCCATTGCCAACCACCAGCGTTACTAGCCAATTCGAAATCCATCAATTTTTCGGCAAAATATGCTTCTCCCCATCGCCAATCAATAAGCAAATGCTTTGTAAGAAAACTGGCAACTACCATTCGAACTCGATTATGCATGAATCCTGTTTGATTGAGCTCACGCATACCGGCATCAACAAGTGGATAACCCGTTTTGCCATTGCACCAAGCCTGAAAATGCTCTTCGTTTTTCTCCCACTCAATCCGATCATAAGATGGCTTAAATGAATTTTTTGCAGAATGTGGAAAATGATAAATGATCATTTGATAAAAATCACGCCATATAAGCTCATTGAGAAAAGTTTCATTTAATTCCTTTGCGCGTCTGGCTAATTCCCTGATACTGATTGTTCCAAAACGCAGATGAACACTCAAACGAGATGTACCACATTTGGAAGGAAAATCACGTTGGAGGTTGTAGTTTTTGATTAACTCGTTGGAGGTAATGTCTTTCGGAAACGAAAATAGTTGCTCATCATCAAAACCCATTTGTTGTAATGTTGGAAATTCAATTTGATTGGGTTCTATCCTCAGATTTTCAACGTATTTCTCCATGGGATAAGACGACAAAAAGTAATCATTCAACTTTACTTTCCATTTTTTGGAATAAGGCGTAAAAACTGTATAAGGCTTACCATCATCTTTTAAAACTTCGTTCTTTTCGAAAATCACATGATCTTTCGTGCCATGAAATTCAACATTTTTGGCTTTCAGTAAATCAAACATTGTTTTATCTCGCTCAAGAGCATAAGGCTCGTAATCCCGGTTAGTGTAAACGTTGTCGAAGCCTTTATTTTCGCATAATTCGGGAATAATTTCTAAAGGCTTACCATAAAAAATCCATAAATCTGAACCAAGTTTTCGATAGCTTTCTTTTAACGCACTGACATATTGGTAGATGAATAAAACGCGTTGATCATTGTTAGGAAGTAAATCCAATATATTTCGATCGAAAATAAAAATCGGTTGAACTTGATCACTCGACTTTAGTGCTTTGAACAGTCCAGCGTTGTCATTAATCCGTAAATCACGTCTATGCCAAAAAAGAGAAATTTTCATAGATTTTTAACAACCTTATTTCAAAATTGTTTTGAATTTATTGGTTGTTCGGCGGTTGAATTTAGAGGATATTTACCTCTCGTTCCAGGCGAACTCCAAATTTTTGGTAGACTTCCTCGATAATGGCTGAAGATAAATCAAAGACTTGTTTTCCCGTGCTACCGCCATAGTTAACTAAAACAAGAGCTTGCAGTTTATGAACCCCACAGGTATCAACGACTTTTCCTTTCCAGCCTGCGGTTTCAATAAGCCAACCAGCGGCCATCTTGCGTTTACCAGATTCCGCTGGATAATTTGGAACATCTGGATAGGAATTTTTTATTTTTTCAACCAAACTTTCATGGACAACGGGATTTTTGAAAAAACTTCCAGCATTTCCAAGCACTGCAGGATCAGGCAGTTTTGATTGACGAATGGCAATCACAGCGTTACTTACGTCCCGTATAGTTGGTTCTGAAATTCCCATTTTTTGCAGTTCAGATTCAATAGCCCCGTAAGACGTATTGATTCTGGGGTTTTTTGACAATCGAAATGCCACGCGACAGATCACAAATTGCTCTTTGAAAATATTTTTGAAAACGCTTTCTCGATAACCAAAATGACAATCTTCCTTTTTGAATCGTTTCATTTCTCCCGAAGCTATTTCATAAGCATCGAGGTATTCAAAAACATCTTTGATTTCAACGCCATAGGCACCGATATTCTGCATCGGACTTGCGCCAACACTACCGGGAATTAAGCTCAGATTCTCCAGTCCTGCGTACCCATTTTCGATACAATTCATGACGAATTGATGCCAAACTTCTCCAGCTCCGGATTCGACAACAACTTCATCTTCATTTTCTGAAATAAGTTCAAAACCTTTAATTTCATTCTTCAAGACCAAGCCGTCAAAAGATTGAGTTAACAAAACATTACTTCCTCCACCAAGGATTAACAAGGGTTCATTTTCTTGCCTTTGATTGAGTAAATTTTTCAATTCTTCAACCGATGAAAAAGCTGAAAAACGATTCGCTAGAACATCGATACCAAACGTGTTGAAAGGTTTTAAACTGATGTTGTTTTTAAACATAGACCAAAATTAGAAATTATCGGCTGAAATAACCTTTGTCGCCAGGTTTGATTGTAAAAAACCATTGAAACCAATTCAAATGGTGGCTTCTCAGAAATCCTTTTTGTGATTTTGGCCATTCTTTTGGAATAAAAAAACGCCCACCTTTTGTTACTTTTTCAATTCCTTTGATTGGCATTTGAATTGCTATACCATCTTGGTAATAAATCACATCGGCGTCTGGTTCTCCATAATTGCTGCCGTATTGCCAAACTTCTTCGAACTCATTCCAATCATATCCTTTAAATCCGGCGCTTTCTGGTGCTATTGAGAGCATTTTTCCGAATTTCACATACGGTTTTATAACATCAATCATTCCCAAACTATATGCGTATCCCATGCTGTGCGTAACAAAGTCAACGGTAATCGATTTTCCTTTTAAATCCGTCGAATCAAGGTAATTTAGAAAATGCTGTCCTGCGATTTTTCCGTTTTCTTCTCGTTCCTTGAATCCTTCAGGATTGAATTTCGTGTTCAAAACCCATCGACTTTTCTTTGAAAACCAACAAAACCGTGAGAAAAAATAGGCTTTCAAAAATCGCAAGTTTGTTCGATGCATGGACGACTTTACAGGAAAATGACCATCGAAATAAATGGGTATTATAGGCTGAAATCGACTTATAATCGTGTCGTCATAGTTGTACCAATATCCAGTAGGATCTTTTAAATGCAGTTGATTGTCGGTCGTCACATGATTGAACTTCGGACCGCGATTTCCGTTGATGAAAATCATGATGCGAATCTCATTTTTCAATTCCATTGAATTTTGTCCCATTAGCCTAGATAACAGCGAAAGTAAGCCAAAAGCAAAAGTCAGAATTTTACTTGGCATATTGATAGAAAATCCCTCCAGAAGTTGGTGTCCAAAGACATGCTTTTTTTTGGCTAGCCTTTAAGCCATTGTTAATCCAAGTGTTGCATGTATGGAAAAGACTGTAACGCATGTGAGCTTCGTAATATGCATCATTGTTGGAAACCACTTTTTTGTTATTTGGTTTGATGTAAACGGACTGTTGGGTTTTCGTCAACACAAGTGTATTCTTCACATATTGAATCAACTTTCTGTATTGTTTTTTTGAAAGTGTAAGCTGAACGGTTGGTTTGTCTTTTGGAACATCATAGTAATAGGTTGAGTGAATCGCCGCGCTTCCAAGACCTGTCATACAGAAAATAGCCGTTTTAAAAGTTAAGTCGCTCCATTCTGGGGTATTCATGTAAAAGTTTTTGTCTCCCCAACCGATTGCCAAATAGCGCGTGTTTGTATCATTTAATTTCGTATTTTTTCTTGGAAATAGCTCCGTCCAGTCAATTTCATTATTTTTAACAGGAACTAAAAAATCGGTATGAACTCCCGATTGCATCAAGTAAATTTGAACTTTTTTACCTTTATTGCTTATGCCTTCAACTGTAACTCGAGAAGCGAAAAAAGCTACAATTCCGTAAACAATAAAAAACGCAATTAGGCAGCCAAAAAACCAAAGTATCGATTTGATTACAAGCTTCATGTATTTAAGAATCGCAATTTTATGAACTTTCGACTTGATTTTTTCCTTTTTCATTTTCAAAAGCTAAAATATCAAAACAAATTCAATCTTTCTTACTTCAAATTGAAATGTGTTACTATTTTTGTTAGAGTTCGTTTTCATTCAAATTTAAATCATGACAAATTATTTGAAATTTCCCATAACTGCACTATTCTCATGTTTAATATCAATTTTTTCTTTCGCTCAAAATGGTAATTATTACAGTAATTCTTTTGATCCTTCCGAAAAGTCAACTTCTCAAAAGTTTGATGAGGTGATGGATGACATTCAGCGCTACTATGTTGATCCGGTTGACGGAAAATCGTTGACAGAATCGGCGATTATAGCCATGTTGGAAAAGTTAGACCCGCACTCAACATATATTCCGGCAGAAGAATTAAACGAAGCTCAAATGTCAATCAATGGCAGTTTTGTAGGAATTGGTGTTCGTTTTCAAATCGTAAAAGATACGGTGAATGTTGTGGCAACCATTCCAGGCGGTCCATCTGAAAAGCTCGGCGTTCAAGCTGGAGATAAAATTGTTTCTGTTGATGGAAAGTCCATTGCAGGAATCGGAATCAAAAATAATGATGTTCGAACCAAATTAATGGGTGATTTGGGAACGAAAGTTAAAATTGAAGTAAAGCGAAAAAATGCATCTAAAAATCTTGAATTTACAATTACTCGAGACAAAATTCCAGTTTATTCTGTTGATGCTCACTACATGATCGACAAGGAAATTGGTTACATTAAATTGAATAGCTTTTCCAGAACAACCGTCGAGGAAGTTCAAACTGCTTTATCAGAGCTAAAAGCAAAGGGAATGAAATCGCTTATTTTCGACTTACAAGGTAATGGCGGTGGACTTCTTGATGCTGCTCACAAGCTTGCCGATGAATTTTTGTCAGGGGATAAATTAATCGTTTATTCTGAGGGCCGTGCACAACCGCGAAGTAATTTAAAAGCAGGCAAAAAAGGGCTTTTCGAGGAAGGTAAATTGATTGTTTTGACTGACGAATACGCTGCAAGTGCAAGTGAAATTCTATCCGGTGCGATTCAAGATTGGGATCGAGGTCTGGTCGTAGGTCGCAGAACATTTGGAAAAGGATTAGTGCAGCGACCAATGCCGTTGAGTGATGGTTCTGAAATTCGTTTGACAATTGCTCGCTATTTCACGCCAACTGGACGTTTTATTCAAAAACCCTATGATGATCCTGAGAAATACAAAAAAGATTTGACCCAACGTTTTTTAAATGGTGAATTTGTTCATGCTGATTCGATCAAAATGCCTGATTCCTTGAAATTTAAAACATTGAAAACGAAACGTTTGGTTTATGGTGGAGGTGGAATCATGCCTGACTTTTTCGTTCCATTAGATACAAGTGAAACATCAGATTATTTCACGAAATTGGTTCAAGGCGGACATTTAAATACTTATCCTTTTCAATACGTAAATGAAAATCGAGTGAATTTGAAAAAGCAATATGCTTCTTTTGACGACTTCAACAAAAGCTTCCAAATGGACGATGCGTTCATGAATCAATTTTTCGAATATGTGAAAAAAGAAGACTCAAAATTGGAATTCAATGAAAAGGAATATGAAACAAGTAAGAACATAATCAAATTGCGATTGAAAGCCAATATCGCACAAGATCTCTGGGGTACGAAGGAACTATTCCAAGTATATAATGATTCAAATGAAATTTTATTGAGAGCCATTCAAATTTTGAAAGGAAAGGAATACGAATCCATTAAACTTGATAAGTAATGAATCGAAGAGTTGTTGTCACTGGAATGGGTGCTTTAACACCTATTGGAAATAATTTAAATGAATATTGGGAAGCGCTAAAAACAGGAAAAAGTGGTGCGACCTTAATCACAAAATTCGACACTGAGAAATTCAAAGCCAAATTTGCTTGTGAATTGAAAGGGTTTAATTCATTGGATCATTTTGATACAAAGGAAGTTCGCAAATATGACCTTTTTTCTCAATATGCTTTGGTGGCGGTAGAGGAAGCTGTGAAACATGCTGAAATCGATTTTGAACAGTTGAATAAAGATCGAATCGGTGTAATTTGGGGTTCTGGAAATGGCGGAATTCAAACCTTTCAAGATCAGATGAGGGAGTACATTCAAGGTGACGGGACACCGCGTTTTACACCTTATTTCATTCCACGGATTTTAGTAGATATCGCGTCTGGTATCATTTCCATTAAATATGGTTTACGAGGAGTGAATTTTTGTCCTGTTTCTGCCTGCGCAACCTCAAACACAGCAATTATTGAAGCTTTCAATTACATTAAATGGAATAAAGCGGATATGATCATAACTGGCGGTTCGGAAGCTGCAATCAATGAAGCCGCAATGGGAGGATTTGCCTCGGCAAAAGCCTTATCGACTCGAAATGATTCTCCAGAAACCGCCTCTCGACCATTTGATGTTTCTCGCGATGGATTTGTTATGGGTGAAGGTGCAGGTGCCTTGATTTTGGAAGAATATGAACACGCGGTAAAACGTGGCGCTAAGATTTTCGGAGAAGTTGTTGGAGGAGGAATGGCTGCTGATGCCTATCATTTAACAGGAACCCATCCTGAAGGAGCAGGAGCTGTTTTGGGAATGTATGAAGCACTTCGAGAAGCCGGAATTTCTGCAGATCAAGTAGATTATGTGAACATGCACGCCACGTCAACGCCATTAGGTGATACATCCGAATTGATTGCCGCAAAAACTGTTTTTGGAGATCGAAAAACGTTGACCATTTCAGCAACTAAATCGATGACAGGACATTTGCTTGGTGCTGCTGGAGCCATTGAAGCGATTGCTTGTGTCAAAGCTTTGGAAACAGGTTGGATTCCACCAACAATTAATACTGAAAATATCGAACCTGAATTCGCGAATTCATTTGATTTTCCTTTAGGAAAGGCTATTCAAAAGAATATCCAATATGCTATGAGTAATACCTTTGGTTTTGGAGGTCATATCGCTTCGGTTGTGATGAAAAAATTATAGTAAGCGAATTACCACTTTACTGACAAATATTGTTTTGTTCGACAGCCATTTTTCAATCTTAAACCCTCATTTTTTTGGACTTTAAACAGTATTTTTTAATACTTTTTGAATTTGTTTCGATCGATTATAGATGATTTATTTTTTAATGCGTTTGCGCGATAAAGCTCGACAATCGAACTTTGGGGCTGCCTTAGTGTACAAATAACACTTACTTTAATATACAATTTTTTTTGCTATGTTTTACTTTTATTTCTCAACACATTTAAAACGATCTGTTGGAAAAAAACAAAGAAAAAGAGCTTGGCTTTCGAAAGCTTAGATTTACTTTTGCATTCAAACATAGCTTTTTGCTGAGATAATTTACTATGGAATTAACTGGAAAATATGGTTCCCATGCTGATTTAGAAAAATCAATCGGACTAAAGAATCTAGGAACCCAATTTTGGAATTTAACACCCTCTGAGCTTATCGAGGATAGCATCATCACTGGGGAAGGTATTTTGACTGATACAGGTGCTTTAGCAGTTGATACCGGAGAATTCACGGGCAGATCTCCAAAAGACAGGTTCATTGTTCGGGACGAAATCACCCAAAACGAGGTATGGTGGGGCGATGTGAATATTGCATTTTCTCCGGAGAAGTTTGATGCTCTTTACAGGCGCATGAACGAATTTTTGAATGAGAAAGATGTCTATGTGCGTGATGTCTATGCGTGTGCCGACGAATCATATCGTATGAACATTCGTGTGATAACGGAATTACCTTGGTCAAATCTTTTCGCATACAATATGTTTTTGCGACCAACTGATTCAGAATTACAACATTTTAATCCTGATTGGCATGTTTTGTGTGTGCCAAGTTTCAAGGCTGATCCCAACTTGGATGGCACACGACAACATAATTTTGCCATCCTAAATTTCACAAAAAAAATAATTCTAATCGGAGGAACAGGTTATACTGGAGAAATAAAAAAAGGCATTTTTTCTGCACTAAATTTTATCCTGCCACATGAAAAAAATGTTTTGTCAATGCATTGTTCAGCGAATATTGGTGAAGGTGGAGATACGGCGATATTTTTCGGTTTATCTGGAACTGGCAAAACCACCTTATCATCTGATCCGAATCGCAGATTGATTGGTGATGATGAGCATGGTTGGTCAAAACAATCCGTTTTTAATTTTGAAGGTGGTTGTTACGCAAAAACGATTGATTTAACTCGTGAAAGAGAGCCTCAAATTTACGATGCAATTCGATTTGGAGCCTTGCTAGAAAACGTTGGCTTTGAGGCTGAATCTTCTACTCCTGATTACACAGATGGAAGTATTACAGAAAACACACGAGTATCATATCCCATTAATTTCATTGATAACATTGCACTTCCTTCCATTGGTGGTGCCCCTAAAAATATCTTCTTTTTAACTGCAGATGCTTTTGGTGTGCTTCCTCCGATTTCTAAATTAACCACACAGCAGGCAATGTATCATTTTATGTCTGGTTATACTGCAAAAGTTGCGGGAACAGAGGTTGGCATTACGGAACCTACAATAACTTTCTCCGCTGGTTTTGGGGCTGCTTTCCTTCCTTTACATCCAGCTAAATACGCTAAATTGTTGGGTGAAAAATTAGAAGGTACAACTATCAATGTTTGGTTACTCAATACAGGATGGTCAGGTGGTTCCTATGGAGTTGGAAGTAGAATAAAGCTTGCTTACACTAGAGCAATGATTACAGCCGCGCTTACAGGAAAATTAGATGAAGTGAATTACGAAAAATTACCAATTTTCGATTTAGCCTATCCTACTTCTTGTGAGGGTGTTCCATCTGACATATTGAATCCGAGAAATACTTGGGCTGACAAAGAAAAATATGACGCAACAGCCAATAATTTGGCAAGTAAATTCGTTGCTAACTTTGAAAAATTTGCCAGTGAAACGAGCCCTGAAATTTTAGCCGCAGCTCCAAAAGTTTTGGTGAAGTAAATCGATCTACAGGCTAGTCACAAATACGACCCTTGTGCTTACTGTTGTGAAAGTGCGCGTCTAACTCTTTGAATTCATTTAATAATTCTGTTGATGGTGGTGTTAATTGGAGTTTTCTTAAATCCGGTTGTCCCGCGTCAACCCAACTAGTGTACCAAATTGACCCCACTGCTAAAATAGCAGCACGAAGTCTTCTTTCCACCATATTGTTTAAACGTTTATGATACATCTCGCAAAATTCTCGCGAATAAACCGATACATTTGCACTTCCTTTTTGTTCGAAACTATACTTTCGATCAGCAGGGAATAGAGCTGTAATTTCTTTTTCGATTCGCAGAACTGAGTCAAGTGCGTTGTGAGATGCACGTACATTTTCCCAGGTGAAATCAAGAACGTTTTTAACATATTTTCCTTTTCCAACAAAATAATCATAATCTTCAGCATTAATTTCTACTAACCTACTTTCCCACAATCCATGAATTCCCTTTTGCCCAGTAAGCTGCCCATTGTAATTTTCAGTTGTATGCAAAGGAACGTGCGAATCGCCTATGTAATGACCTATATCGGCAGAATACTTCAGTATTAAATCAACGTTTTTTGTTTCAAAAGCTTTTTGCAATTTGAATTTCATTACCTGAATATGCCAAGTAACAATACCATAAGCTTGTAAAGTGTCTTCTGTGAATTTCGCTACCGCGTCATTCCATTTTCTGGGAATAATTTCAAATGGATCTTCTCCGGGTTTATAATAATGATCTAAGTCAATGTAATGGCATTGGGCTTCTCCCTCAACGGCATAACGTCGCATATCGGGATCTACAGCATGATCAGTTAAGTACTCTAGATGCTCCTTGTAAAATCCAAACATCTCTGGAGGAAGTGTGAAAACTGCAATCCGATTGATGCGTTTGTGACCAAAGAAACCCCATGTAGGTTTGTAAGTTTGAAATACTCCACTGAAGGAAAAAATAACACAAAAAATTCCGCCAACGAATAATTTAAATTTTGACCAATTTGCCATTTTTAAGAATTGGAATAACATCAGTTTGATTCGGTGTAAGACAAAATTTAATGTCTTCGTTCAAATTTAGGTTTTTTAATCGTCTTCGATGTGAACTTGATTTTAAATATCCTAAATAATTGTCTTTGGCGGATAAAAAAAGATATTTTGCAGCAATTGACGAGTCTTCAACCGAAGTAAATTTGCCATTTGAAATCAAATGATGACAAATTGCTCCGGCGCAAATCGTATCTTCTAAATTAAAATTATCCTGCCAACCGGAACAAAGACAGAGTATATTTTTGTTTTGATTTGACAACCAATTAGTTAAAGCGTCCAAATTCAAAAATGAACCAACAACGACCATTTCCGCATTTTTAGCAACATCTAAAGATTTCGTACCATTGGTAGTCGTTAAAACAATTTCTTTTCCTATAAAATCTTCACGCATGTAGGCGAAAGGGGAATTGCCAAAATCAAATCCTTCAACAATTTTACCTTTTCGCTCTGCTCCAGCAAAAAAGCCCCTCAACTTATAATCCCAAGCCTCTTCAACTGTTGGAACAGGAATAATGGCTTTTACTCCGTGATGAAATGCAGTACAAATAGCAGAAGTTGCCCTCAGTACATCAATGACTACAACTATTTCAAATTGATCTTTAAAGTAGTCGTATTCTTTCGGTGTAAAACAAACCTCTATTTGATTGCGAGTATCTTCCATTCGTTAAAATTGAGATAAAAATAATACATCTATCCTAAACGTAAAGATTAAATCATTCGATAAATTTTCTCAGATTCAACCTCGCAACAGATTAACCAAGCGCAACGTCCAAAATCATCATCACCAAAAATCCGCCAATAAATCCAAGAACAGCGACATCGGTGAATTTATCTCGTTGGGTTTCAGGAATTACTTCTTCGACCACAACGAAAATCATAGCTCCGGCAGCAAAAGCCAAAGCAAAAGGCAAAATTGGTTCCATATATATTACGGCGATTGCACCAAAAACTCCCGCAATGGGCTCCACAATCGCAGATAATTGTCCGTACCAAAAACTCTTCAATCGACTTGCCCCAGCTCTGCGTAGAGGCATTGCTACTGCAAATCCTTCTGGAAAATTCTGGATTCCAATACCAATTGCTAAGGTTATAGCCCCAGCAATCGTGGCTCCTTCAATTCCATGCGCAGCAGCACCAAAGAGCACTCCAACCGCTAATCCTTCCGGGATATTGTGTAATGTTATTGCCAAAACCAATAGGGTAGTTTTATGAAGTTGAGTTTTCATTCCCTCAGACTCATGATCCGCAAAATTGATGTGTAAATGAGGCATGCTTTTATCCAAAAAGAACAAGAACAAAGCCCCAAATAAAAAACCTGTAGCGGCCGGTAACCAAGGGAAAGATGGATATAATCTTTCAGACATTTCTATGGAAGGCATGAGCAATGACCAAAAACTTGCGGCAACCATAACCCCACCAGTAAATCCTAACATTCCATCTAAAACACCTCGATGCATTTTTTTGAAAAAGAAAACGAGTGAAGCACCCAAGGCGGTGACAATCCATGTAAAAGTGGTTGCTAAAAAAGCTCCAAAAACAGGATGAATTGTCGAAAAAAAATGCTCTAGTTTTTCCATTTAATACGTTTAACATTTATTGAACAACGAAAGTTTTGCCAGAAAAAAAAATGAAACAAATGGTTTTTATTCGCAACAGAATAAATTCCAATGAGCTTCTTTTTGAAAAGACAAAACAATTTTGCTATACATATTTTTAAGTTTAGATTGCCTCGGGCACAACACATTCTGTGTAGTATCTTATTCCTAATTCATATCCCTTGATTCCGAATCCAAAAATACATCCTTGACAAACAGGACTCAACAATGACTCATGTCGAAAAGATTCTCTAGCAGAAATGTTTGAAATATGAACTTCGATTACGGGTGTCGAAATGGCTTCAATACAGTCTCGAATGGCAACACTGGTATGGGTGTATCCACCTGCATTAATAATAATCCCATCACATTGAGCGGATTGAAGTTTATCGATAATTTCACCTTCAGAGTTTGACTGGAAGAAATCAATTTCGGCTTCAAATTTAGATTTTAGACCCATTAAATAATCATCGAATGATTCGTTGCCGTAAATTTGAGGATTCCGTTTACCCAAAAGATTAAGATTCGGCCCATTAATTATTAATATTTTCATTTTGTCAAATTGGAATTTGGATATTAAAAACTTCATCTCTTATCTGAAAATTGAGAAAGGATTGGCAGAAAATTCGATCCTCGCTTATCAGAATGATGTCGTAAAATTAAGTGAATTTGCTCTTTCAATTAAGAAAATGCCAATTGAAATTTCATACAATGACTTAAAACAATTTATTGCGGAATTATTTGATTTGGGACTTAGCGCACGCAGTCAAGCAAGAATTATTTCTGGGATCAAACAATTTTATGGGTATTTACTTCTGGAAAATTTAATTTCCGATGACCCGAGTGAATTACTTGAACAGCCGAAAATTGGCCGAAAACTTCCTGAGATATTAACGATTGAAGAAATCGATGCATTGATTCAGGCGGTTGATCTGAGCAAAAAGGAAGGACATCGAAATAGAGCAATTATCGAAACACTATACAGTTGTGGATTGCGAGTGAGTGAGTTAATCAATCTCCGTTTCAGTGATTTGTTTTTTGAAGAGGGATTCGTACGCGTAATTGGCAAAGGAAACAAAGAACGCCTTGTTCCGGTTAGTCAGCAAGTGCAAAAAGAGATTGATTTGTATAATTATCACATTCGAAAACATCAGGAAATTACAAAAGGGCATGAAAATATAGTTTTTCTAAATCGTCGCGGAAGTCAGTTGACCAGAGTTATGATTTTCACCATTATTAAGGAGCTTGCAAAAACAATTGGGTTAAAAAAAACGATTTCACCTCACACATTTAGACATTCATTCGCCACACATTTAATTGAAGGCGGTGCTAATTTACGAGCCATTCAAGATATGCTCGGACATGAATCTATTACCACAACTGAAATTTATACCCATTTAGATCAGCGATTTTTGCGTGAAGCAATCCTCAATTATCACCCTAGAAATTCTCAGTAAATAATTGATTTCAAATGACTTTTAAATTTCTTAGAACAAAAACCTGATTATATTGATTTTCTTTTTGTGATTTTAAAAGAAATAATTATCTTTGCATCCGCTTTTTATATTTTAAGAAAACTAAATTACATGTCACGAGTTTGTCAATTAACAGGAAAGTCAGTAATGGTGGGAAATAACGTTTCTCACTCCAATAGAAAAACAAAACGACGTTTTTACCCAAATTTGGTAACAAAGAAATTTTTTGTTCCTGAGGATAATACATATATTACATTAAAAGTTTCAACAGCCGCATTGAGAACGATTAATAAAAAAGGGATTACGGCATGTTTGAAAGAAGCTCGTGAAAAAGGTTATTTAAAATAAACCTGTTGCGAAACAGCAAAAGTTAAAGGAAAATGGCAAAGAAAAGTAAAGGCAATCGAATCCAAGTAATTCTTGAATGTACGGAGCACAAGGACTCTGGAGTAGCGGGAACTTCTCGTTACATTACAACAAAAAATAGAAAAAATACTCCAGATAGAATGGAGATTAAAAAGTATAATCCGATATTGAAAAAATATACGGTTCACAAGGAAATTAAATAACTAAAAGATGGCAAAGAAAGTAGTAGCTTCGCTTCAAAAAGGTGGTGGTAAGGAACATACCAAAGTAATTAAAATGGTTAAATCTGATAAATCGGGTTCCTATACCTTCAAAGAAGAAATCGTTCATAATGACAAAGTGAAAGAGTGGTTCGCAAAAAGTTAATTGTAAATAAAAATTGTTGAAGCTTCCGCTCAGGGAGCTTTTTTTTTGACCTATGGGATTATTCGATTTTTTTTCTCGATCCAAAAAAGAAAGTCTAGATCAAGGACTTGAAAAAACGAAACAATCATTTTTTTCGAAGATAGCTCGTGCCCTTGTTGGTAAATCCAAAGTTGACGACGAGGTTTTAGATAATCTTGAAGAAATTCTAATCAGTTCAGATGTTGGCGTTGAAACTACTTTAAAAATAATTGATCGAATTCAGGCTCGAGTTTCTCGTGATAAAGTGATGGGAACTGACGAGTTAAATCGTGTTCTCAGGGATGAAATTGCCGCGTTACTTGAGGAAAATAATTCAAATCAAAACGGCCAACTTGAAATAAATTCTCCAACTGATGGAAATCCATATGTCATTATGGTGGTTGGCGTAAATGGTGTTGGCAAAACTACCACCATCGGAAAACTCGCATATCAATTTAAAAAAGCAGGCAAAAAGGTGGTGCTAGGTGCAGCTGATACATTCAGAGCAGCCGCAGTGGATCAACTGATTATTTGGTCGAAAAGAGTAGATGTCCCAATCGTTCAACAAGGAATGGGCGCGGATCCTGCTAGTGTTGCATTCGATACGCTTCAGTCCGCCAAATCTCAAAACGCAGATGTTGTGATTATTGACACAGCTGGAAGACTCCACAACAAAGTAAACTTAATGAATGAATTAAGTAAAATCAAGCGAGTCATGGAAAAAGTTGTTACAAACGCTCCGCATGAAATTTTGCTTGTTTTAGACGGTTCTACCGGTCAGAATGCTTTTGAACAAGCAAAACAATTTTCACAAGCTACAGAAATTAATGCCTTAGCAGTCACTAAACTAGATGGAACTGCCAAAGGTGGGGTTGTAATCGGAATAAGCGACCAAATGAAGATTCCCGTAAAATATATCGGAGTCGGAGAAAAAATGGAAGACTTACAACTTTTCGACAAGAAATTGTTTGTTGACTCCTTGTTTTCAGAATAATTTTACGACTTTTTGGAATAAATAAACGGCTTAAATGGAATTTGAGTTAAATTTATATTCCAATTCAAATAATGTCTCGAGAATACAATTTTTTGAAAATGCGCCTGATATTTAGCACAAAACATTGTTTTATGAAGTGTTTGCTAAAAGTTTCATTCATTCTTTTTCCATACTGGACATTTGCTCAAATTTCAGTCGCGCCTAAATATTCCAATGAATTCTTATCGCTCGGAGTTGGTGCCGATGCTTTTGGAATGGGAAACGCCGTAGTTGCAGGAATTGATAATACAAACGCCATTTACTGGAATCCAGCTGGATTAGCACAATGTAACAAATGGCTGGAAGTTTCATTCATGCATTCAGAGTATTTTGCAGGGATTGCTAAATATGATTTTCTTGGTTTTTCTCATGCCATTGATGAATCAAGTACTTTCGGATTTGCGGCTATTCGTTTTGGCGTGGATGATATTCCCAATACAACTCAATTAATCGATAACTTGGGTAGAGTAAATTATGACAATGTAAGTTCATTTACAGCTGGAGATTACGCATTTTTAACTTCTTATGCTAGAAAATTGAAAGTTCCTGGAATGAGTTTGGGAGGTACTGTTAAAATAATTTATCGACAAGTAGGCGATTTTGCAAAGTCTTGGGGTTTTGGTTTGGACGCTGGTTGGCAATATCAAATGAAGAAAAACTGGAAATTCGGTGTAATGGCTCGAGATGTTTCCTCTACGTTCAATGCCTGGGTTTTTGATTTAAATGAAGAAACGAAAAATGTTTTTTTATCTACTGGGAACAACTTACCTGAAAACGGTTTAGAGTTAACTCTGCCAAGATTTATTTTAGCTGCAGCTGGAAAATTCGATCTTGGTTCCAAAGGATTTCACGCGGGAGGTGAAATTGATATTGATCTAACCACTGACGGAAGACGTAATGTTTTGTTGAAGTCTGGGATATTGTCTGCCGATCCGCACGCCGGATTTTTTGTTGGATTCAAAGATTTTGTCAAAATAAGAGGTGGCGTTTCAAATATTCAGCAGTTTACAAATATGGATGAAACGAAATATTGGGGCTTTCAACCCAATTTAGGAATGGGACTTGGTTTCAAAGGTTTTTCTCTGGATTACGCATTTACCCGTCTTGGTGATGCTTCAGCAAATTATTACACACATATTTTTTCACTTCGATTGAAATTGGATAAACCTCAGAATGCTAAAAAATGATTAAACGATTATTGATTGTGTTTTTTTGTTCGATTGGGTTTGGGCTAAATGCCCAGAATTATGGAAATGAATGGATTAACTACAATCAAAAGTATTTTGCTTTCAACGTTATTCAAACTGGACTGCATCGAATTGATTACAACACATTGGTTTCCTCGGGAATTGAGGTTCAGCAATTTTCTTCTGCAAATATGCAAGTCTTTGGTCGTGAACAGGAAATCCCATTGCTGATGGAAGATGGCGGAGACGGAGAATTCAATTCAGGTGACTATTTTTTATTTTTTGCGGAACGAAATGACGGATGGTTAGATTATTCCTTATACGAAGATTCTTCGTGGTTAGGAAATCCCAAATACAGCTTGTATAACGATACGATTCAATATTTTTTCACTTGGAATAATTTGAATAATAACAAACGATTTGTAATTGAAAATGATGTTGCGGTAAATTCCTACACAGCTTCTAACTTCGTTTTATTTGAACGATTCGGAAGTTTCAATGAAAAATATAATGAAGGTGAAAAATCTTCCGACGCTTCAAGTTCATTTTTTATGGAAGGAGAGGGCTGGGGGAGAACTCCTGTAAATGGAGCCAATGGTTATACTTGGGATTTTAGTTCCATTCAATTAGATAACCTTTTTCAGGGATCGAATTCTCCCAAAATAGAATATAATTCGATTGTTGTTGGTAACTCAAATGCTTTTTTTGCCAATGGACTGGGGAATCATCATACACGTCAAACCGTTGGTACAAGTAATTTTATTCTTGTTGATAGTATTTTTCAAGGATACAAAAGCATAAGGACAAAAAAAATTTTTCCAACAAATATTTTACCAGCCAATGGTTCCACTAATTTGAAAGTATCAATCATAGGAGATTTGTCCGTTGCTACTGATTTTCAATCCATTAATTATTGGTCGTTTAAATACCCTCGTATCCCTAGCTTTAACAACCTGAATGCCAATATATTTGAAATCGAAAATACCCTCAATCAATCAAAAGTTCGTTTGAATTTGAATTTGAATGGAATAACAAACCCAATTTTAATAACCTTAGGCTCTGTTCCTAGAAAAATTCCATTGATCAATTCAGCCGGACAGTTTCAATGTTTGATACCAAATGATTTAATGAATAAGAGTCAAATAACGATTCTTCAGGATTTATCAACCGTAAATTCTATTCCAGTTTTGAAAGCTGTCAATGAAACAGGAACTTTTACAAATTATGAAGCAATACCAAATTTGGATAACGCCTTGATTTTTGTTTTCCCAAATAAATTAAAAAATCAAACACTTTCTTATGCTGCTTATAGAAGTTCTCAAGCCGGTGGAAATTACAATGTAATTCTTGCAAATGCAGGGGAACTTTTTCAGCAATATGGCGGAGGGATAAACAAGCATATCAACGGAATCCGACGTTTTTCCAAAAACATTTATGATTTGTCAATATTAAAACCCATTGGATTATATTTAGTTGGTAAAGGAATTCGAGAAGCTAATGTTACCTCCACAACAAATTTAGGTCCTGGCTCTAGAACAAATAGTTCAGCTTATCAAAACAATTTAGTTCCGTCGTTTGGTTATCCCTCCTGTGATGTTTGTATTACATCTAATTTTGAAGGCAAAGACAAATTTACGCCTCTTATTCCAACTGGAAGAATTTCTGCTCAAACAGAGGATGAATTACAAACTTATCTGAATAAAGTCATTGAATACGAAGCGCAACAGAATCAATCTTCATTATATTCTACAGAATCCAAAGATTGGCAAAAACACATTCTTCATTTTTCAGGAGGATCATCGTCTGCTGAGCAAAAGAATTTTCAATCTTTTCTGAATTCAATGGGAGCTATTGCTGAGTCAAGCTATTTTGCTGGAACAGTAAAACTCGTTGCAAAGGAAAATCAAAATCCAATTACTCCAACAGAATTACAAGTCATTAAGGATCGAATAAGCGATGGGGTTAGTTTAATGAATTTTTTCGGTCACTTTACAACCTCAGAGAGTGGTTTTGATGTCAATTTGGATGAGCCCAAAAATTGGAATAACAAAGGTAAATATCCGATATTAATCGCAAACTCATGTTACAATGGAAATATCTTTCATAATGCGAATTCAAATTCTCAATCATTTGTATTAACGCCAAATGCAGGTGTAATTGCCTATCTGGGAACCATAGATTATGGATTTACATCGGCATTGAATTCATACAGTCAAAATTTCTACAATCAATTCACTAAATACAACTACGGAGGAACGATCGGAAGTCATATTAAAAATGTTCTTGACTCCTCTTTAAATGAAAGTTCAAG
The DNA here is from genome assembly GCA_044348645.1 of Crocinitomicaceae bacterium. Classification (GTDB taxonomy): domain Bacteria; phylum Bacteroidota; class Bacteroidia; order Flavobacteriales_D; family Crocinitomicaceae; genus UBA952. The sequence goes on from JBIKSL010000008.1 coordinate 20,485, forward strand.
TTTAATTACCGAAACTACCTTCTGTCAAATGACACTCAATGGTGATCCCATGTTAAGATTGAACTATCACAACAAACCAGAAGTTGAGTTAACTGATTCGCGAGTTAATTTTGGCCCTGCAAACATTTCGTATGCAACAGATTCGCTAGATATTAATATAAAGCTGCGAAATTTAGGTAAATCCATTTTGAGCACCTTCAATGTATACGTTACGCGCGATTTTCCAGGATCAACGAGCGATTCAACATACATTCTAACAATAGTTGGATTGGATTATGAAAAAGAGCTTCAATTGAAAGTTCCGTTTTATCCAAATATTGGGATTGGGTTGAACAAGTTTAGGATTGAGGTTGATATTCCGTCATTCGTTGACGAGCAGTATGATGAATTAACTAATAATCAAATTGTAAAGACTTTTTTCATAAACTTAAATGGTATTGAACCTATATTACCCGAAAATTTTGCCGTAGTTCCAAAAGATAGCATTTCACTTTTTGCATCAACGATAAATCCTGTGGCGGGTTTTAATTCATATCGTTTTGAAATAGATACCATCTCAACATTTTTATCTCCTTTCGCTAGATATGCATCTATATCGGGAAATGGTGGGATAAAATCGGTGAATCCGTCTCAGTGGAAAATGATCGCAAGTGATTCTAAAGCTCCTTTGATTTTGGCGGATAGTGTTGTTTATTTCTGGCGCGTGGCTTTGGAAGAGGTTAATCCAATTTGGAAGAATCGTTCGTTTCAATACATTCCTGGAAAAAGTGGTTGGGGACAAGCAGATTTTGATCAGTTTACTTCGAATGAATTTCTTGGAATTAACCTAAACGAATCAAATGAATTACGGCAATTTCAACCTATTGAAGCTGAAATTTCTTGTCTTGTTAAAGGTACTACCCAAGAACCACAAATTCTAGAGAATGCGTGGTATCTCAATGGATTTCAACAGGAATATGGTATTTGTACATTTACACCAAAATTGCATGTGGCAATAATTGATCGAGCAACCCTAGAACCTTGGGCAACACGTTATCTGCCAACCAATTCGAATTTAAACAACAATTTCGGAAACATGAATGATAATGGAGCTTGCAATCCAAGAACTTCACGATATTTTGGTTTTAATCAAAATAGTCCAACCCAAATGGATGCTTTTCAAAACCTGGTTGAAAATATTGTACCGAATGGAAACTATATTTTGATTTACTCACCTATGACAACTAGGTATGATTGGTGGAAAAATTTGAATTCAGGAATTGTGGAAACTTTTCAGGCGATGGGATCTGATAGCATGAGTTATTCTCGTCTAAATCGCCCCTTTATTTTTCTTACTAGAAAAGGAGATCCAAGTTTTGTAGTTGAAATATATTCTCAAAACTATGAGGATATTTTTTTGGATACAATTATCAGTGGCTTTAAAGGTATAGGGCGAGAGTCATCTCCCTTGATTGGTCCAGCTTCCGAATGGAGATCCATATTTTGGAAACATAATTCGATTGACTTAGCAAAAGGTGACACTACACAGCTAGAAATTCAAACGTTTAATCAGTTCGGAGCTTATCAATTTTCGATAGATACTCTTTTGACCTCGGGAGATTCGATTGTTAACCTTAAAAATGTTGTTAATGCCAATCAATATCCGTTCATACGAATGAATGCGAAATATGAGGACAACCAATTTCAAACTCCCGCTCAATTGGATTATTGGCATATTTTGTACGCCGGTTTACCGGAAAGTTCGATCGATGGCGGAAACGGCTACGTTTGGCTGCCGGAAAAGGATACACTTCAAGAAGGGCAGATCGCTAAGTTTGCAATAGACATCAAAAACATAAGTAATTTACCAATGGATTCTCTTTTGGTGAAGTATTACATTATAGATAAAAATCAGGTCAAGCATCCGATTGATTATCCTCGTCAAGATTCTTTGCTGGTTGGCGTAACGCTAAAAGACACCATTACCTTCTCAACCGTTGGCTTGGTTGGAACCAATTGGTTTTACATGGAGGTGAATCCGTATAAGGATATCAATCAAACAATTTTGGATCAACCAGAGCTTTCACACATTAATAATTTACTTCAATTTCCATTTACGGTAATCGATGAAGAGATAAACCCAATATTGGATGTGACTTTCAATGGGAAACATATCATGAATAAAGATATTGTTTCTCCAACCTCTGAAATCATGATCACGTTGAAAGATGAAAATCCATATTTGGTAATGGATTCGGATGCTGATACCTCCTTGTTTGGAATTTATTTAACAGACCCTGACGGCATTCAAAAGAAAATTCCTTTTGTGGATGGAAATGGGAAAACAGTCATGCAGTGGATTCCAGCATCGAATCAAAATAAGCGCTTTAAAATAAATTATCCGGTTTATTTTGAAAAATCTGGAGAATATAGTTTGTTGGTGCAAGGAATGGACAAATCTGGGAATTTGTCGGGTGATTTGGAGTATCGAATCAATTTTGAGGTCATTCATGAATCGATGATTACTCAGATCATAAATTATCCAAATCCTTTTTCTTCAAGCACGAGGTTTGTTTTCACTTTAACGGGTGACGAAATTCCTGATGATTTGCAGATTCAAATCATGACAATCAGTGGAAAAGTGGTTCGAGAAATCAATGAAGACGAAATCGGTCCGATTCGAATTGGCAGAAACATAACTGAATTTGCTTGGGACGGTAAAGATGCTTTTGGTGATCCACTTGCCAATGGTGTTTATCTCTACCGAGTGAAAGCAAAAATCAACGGTGAAGAAATAAAACGGCTTGAGTCGGGAGCAGATGATTATTTCCATAAAGGTCTTGGTAAAATGTATATCATTCGTTGAATTATAAGCCGTGCTTAAGTCTTACTGAGGTTTAAATCCGATGGGTTAACGTTTCTTTTTATGCTTTTCATAGAACAAGGTTACCTGTAAATCTACCTTTTCAATATATCTTTGTATAAAGTCATTCTTATGCGATTCAACTTATCAGAAATTAATCAACTTATTAAATCTCGAAGAACCATTTACCCCGAGCAATTTTCTGAGCGTAAGGTACATAAAGAACAAATCGAATTAATTCTAAACAATGCTCAATGGGCGCCAACTCACGGCAATACTCAACCTTGGAGATTCCATATATTTATGGAGGAGGGCTTACAAAAATTGAGTACATTTCTCGGAAACACCTACTTAGAAGTAACATCCAAAGAAGATCAAAACGATTCGAAATTGGCTAAACTCATTCGACGCCCTCTGCTTTCCTCAGTTGTTATCGCTGTTTCTATGAAAAGACAATCTGAAGAGAAAATTCTTGAGTTGGAGGAAATTCAAGCCGTTGCCTGTGCCGTTCAAAATATGTATTTAACTTGCACTGCCTATGGAATGGGTGGATTTTGGTCAACACCAAAATTAATTTATTCCCAACAAATGAATCAATTTTTAGAACTTAGCGAGAAAGACAAATGCCTCGGATTATTTTACATTGGCTATCCTTCAGTTGAATGGCCTAGTTCACATAGAAAACCGCTCGAGTATAATGCCAAATGGATTACCACTAATTGAACCGAAAATCCATGAGACGATTCGTTATTTTCGTATTTCTATTTGTTTTTTATTCTAAGGTAAATAGTCAAACGAAATATAATTCCAAACCCACTTATTTATTTGGTTTTCAAGTTAAGCCTTTATTTCCCTCCACCATTTTCGGACAATCACGTTCCTCGTTTTCCAACAATGGATTTGAAGTTAAAATTAGACAACAAATTGGCTACTCATTTGGCGCTTCGGTAAGGGTTTCAATCTCTGAATTAATTGGTATTGAGACAGGTTTAAATTTCTTTCAGCGATATTTCACAACGAATATGAGTTTAATAGACTCAAACATTGTGTCGTCCGATAATTTTGGATTTATTCAATATGACCTTCCAATTAATGCATTATTTTCAGTTAAGCTCACAAAAAAATGGCTCATGAATGCAGCAATCGGAACCTCAATTTGCTATAAACCTTCAAGTGTGGGTTCAATTAACCATCCAATTGGAAAACACGAGTTTTTCAATATCGGACTGGTTGACATAAACCAAAAAGTCAATTTTGACATCAATGGAATTTTTGGTTTTGAATTTCGAACTGAAAAATTTGGATATTTTTATTTCGGTGGTGCCGCTCGCGTTCAAACATCGCCTTTGTTCCACTTATTGTCACGCTACCGATATGGAACAAAAGAAATCGATAATTATGGCCCGGTGAATGGTTCATTTTTAGCCATCGAATTAAAATATTTCATCCCTAATACTGGAGGCAACGGTCAAAATTTCGATCGTGGTCCAATTGAATAGAATTATTCAGATTAATTCAAAACTTCATTAATTTTACCGATACTTTATGCCTTTCATCTTACATAAATCTGAAACCAGAGGACAAGCAAATCATGGCTGGTTGAAAGCGAATCATTCTTTCAGTTTCGCTAATTGGTATAATCCAGAACGCATTCATTTTGGTGCACTTCGAGTATTGAATGATGACATTGTTGCTCCCGGAATGGGTTTTGGAACGCATCCGCATGACAATATGGAAATCATTACTATTCCATTGAAAGGTTCGCTCCGTCATCAAGATAGCATGGGTTTTTCAGAAGTGATCCATTCGGGAGAAGTTCAGGTTATGTCAGCTGGAACAGGAATTTATCACAGTGAATACAATGCAAGTGATTTGGATGAAATCAATTTGTTTCAGATTTGGATTTTCCCAAACAAACAAGATGTTGAGCCAAGATACGATCAAATATCTTATCATTGGGAAGAATGTAAAAATTGTTTTTTACAACTTGTTTCTCCTAATAAAAATGATAAAGGAACTTGGATTCATCAAGATGCTTGGATTCAAATTGCTGAAATTTCTGAGAACGAAACTATTTCATATCAGCTCAAAAACTCAAATAATGGAGTTTATTTTATGAACATTGAAGGGACTGTTTACGTTATGCAACATGAATTAAAAAATAGAGATGCTATTGGGATTTGGAACGAGAATCAAATTCAAATTACGACCAAAACTAATGCGAAAATTTTAGCAATTGAAGTTCCAATGAGTTTTTAAGAAAAAGAAATGAATAAAATAATTGAACCCCTGAATTGGCGATATGCGACCAAAAAATTTGATTCCACAAAAAAAATATCTAATGAAGACCTAGAAACAATTAAAGAATCTTTGCGTTTAGTTCCCTCTTCCTATGGACTTCAACCATTAAAATTTCTGATTATCGAAGATACTACTTTAAGACTTCGACTGAAAGAAAGGTCTTTCAATCAAGCACAAATAACAGATGCTTCTCATTTACTTGTAATTTGTTCATTGACAGAAATAACGGAGTCATACATTGAAAATCACATCGAAAACATGGCTCAAATTAGGGATGTTTCAATTGATAGCATTGCCGGTTTTGGGAATTACATGAAAAAAGAAATCTTGTCTATGAAGAAAGATAAAATAACAGAATGGAACGCAAAACAAGCATACATAGCTCTAGGTCATTTGCTTCATACTTGCGCGAATCTTCGTATCGATGCTACGCCCATGGAAGGCTTTGAATCCGACGCCTATAATGAAATTTTGAACCTTCAGACGATTGGACTTCAAGCTGTTTTGGTTTGCCCAATTGGTTATCGTTCAGAAAATGATTCCAACCAGTTTTTGAAAAAGGTACGAAAATCAAAAGAGAGTCTTTTTGTTGTTTATTGACTTATTGTAGATACCCTTTTTACGATAGTGAATAGTTGAAAATACTTTATTTATGGGCAAGTATGTATTATCGTTAAACTAACTAAATTTGCAAATCAATCCTTGTTGGAAGCAAATTATGATCCGATATAAAACTAAAGAAGAAATAATTATCATGCGTGAAGCTGCACAAATAGTTAGCCGAACGTTAGGATATATTGCAAAGCATATTTTTCCTGGAAAAACACCCAAAGAATTAGATCGAATGGCTGAAGATTACATCCGTAAGCAAAATGCTATACCTGGTTTTTTGGGGTTGTATGGTTGCCCAAGTACCCTTTTAATCTCCGTAAATGAACAAGTAGTTCATGGTCTTCCAAATGAAAGACCTTTTCAAGAAGGTGACATTGTTTCGGTTGATTGTGGTGCAGTTTATAAAGGATATTACGGTGATCACGCCTACACATTTGAAGTTGGCGAAGTCAAATCGGAGGTAAAAAAATTACTAAATGTTACTAAAGAATGTTTGTATCTGGGCATCGAACAATGTAACACTTCAAATAGAATAGAGGATATAGGTTGGGCAATTCAGCAGCATGCAGAAGCAAATGGTTATGGTGTTGTGAAAGAGTTAGTCGGGCACGGATTAGGAAAATCATTACATGAGGATCCACAGGTTCCAAATTATGGTAGAAGAGGCCGTGGAAAAAGAATTCAAGAAGGGTTAACCATTGCAATCGAACCAATGATAAATATGGGTACGGATCGTGTAATGACTTTAGATGATAAATGGACTGTTGTTACGGCAGATGGAAAACCAAGCGCGCATTTTGAACACAATATTGCTGTAATAGAGGGTAAACCGAATATTCTTTCCACATTTGATTATATTTATGAAGCTTTAAAGATGTAATGCTGAAAGAAAAAAGAACCATTATATTGGTCATTCTTACAATCTTTATCTACGCAATAACCCTTTATTTTGAGATAAATTCATTCATATTCCCATTTCCCATTTTTGATTTTATCATTTTGATTTTAGCTTTTCAATTTGGGGTTTGGAATCTAAAAGAGATAATATCATTAAGAAAATGGTACATTATTCTTTATTTTTCTGCCTTAATCACAAGACTTCTGACCAATCCACTTTTTTGGGGTATATTTCTAAACGAAATTGCGTTGGAACAATTGATGAGAAGTGATTCTTTGAACTTATTAAAGATTTGTTACGCTTTAATCAGTCTGCTTGTTTTCTTTTGTTGGAGCTATGTTGAGAAATTCGAAAAAAGAATTTACTGGCTTTCGTTACTCATACTTGTCCAATTTTTTGGAATATTCGAATTCAGTTATTTATGCCCTTACTTAATCTATTTAGTATTTGCAGGATATATTTTTCTCCAAAAACAATCTAATTCGTTTGGGTATCTAATTTTGCTTCACGGAATTCTTGATTTATTTACATTATTTATGTTGTTGAAAATAAACTGAATTTTATAAATGCAATGCAAAGGTCAATGTTTTCTAATATAGAATTAAAGTTCAACTTTATCTGAATCAATGGAAGTTTTCAATAAATCAAAAACGAAAGTTCCAAATTCGGCTTCAAAGTAAATTGAAAAATCATCTATTGATTCAATTTCAGGAAAACAATCAATTGATTCGGAAAGCGCATTTAATTCTTGTTTGGTAATCTTTTTGAAGTATTTCCGAAGTATTTCATCGTCATCCCAAAAGTCATCATCAATTAAGTAAATGGTTGGTTCGATATTTTCAGGCTCAATAATTTCCTCCTTGGCATGAATTATTTTCCAATTTCTTAATTCATTGGTGGGTTTAATTGAAATAAATCCGCGGTTTAAAATTTTCATTTCTTTGTTTTTGGAACGAGTTTATTTTCTTTAAAAACAAACCAATTGGCTTTATGATTCTTTTTCTGATAAAGGATGTACTTGAAATCGCTCATTTTTCTTGAAAAGCGCAAATAATCAATCCAATTCTCGGGATTAACATTCGAATTACTTCTAATAATATCAATTGATTTTGAGGTGGTTATGATAAGTAAGTTTAGATTTTCTATTTTCGTTTCTTCATAAAGCTTGATGCTTCTACAATCTTTTCCGTTACAATCCAACCAGTTAAAAAATGCATTTTTCATTTGATTCGAATCGACATATTCGTATAATTCATGTTGATATTGAATGTTCGTGTCTTTTGAAATCAAGGTTCGAAATGCCGATTTTTTGCAGGGAAATCTTTGTAAAAATGTCGTTTTTTTGTTTGTAATTAATTTCGTAAGACTGAGTTCGATAGAATCATTCTGATATGATTTTAAAAGAAATTCCGAACTATCATTTTCAATTATTTTGGCTTTAAAAACTCTTGAGTCTGATTTCGGTCGTATGTCATCTAAATCAACTGATTTACTCTTCTCAGAACAAGAAATCAAAATAGCCGTCGTAATAATGACTAAGAAATATTCAAAGAGTATTTTCATTCATCAAAAATAATTACATTTTACGATGGCATTTAGTTCGAGCTTAATCATTTTCTTTAATTTTGAAAAAGTTGAAAATTAATTAAACTGAACAAAATGAAAAAATTAATTGGGTTTTTAAGTCTATTAATGATCCTTTTTGCTTGTGGTGTAAAGATTCCCTATTCGACTCAAGTTCGAGATGAATTTACCCTAGATGATGAGGAAAAATTAAGTAAGGTTCAATTTTTCATTTCTCACACGATTATATTAAATCAGGAAAAACGCTCGGACAATTCGAATACGACAGACAAAGGTGCGCTTGTTCAGAGCAGCAGTAGGGAAAGCGAATCAGTGATTATTCCTGCAGGAACACGTTGTATTTTTGATAGTTATGGCACTAAAGATCAAATCAAGGTGCGTTTTGAAAATGGAGAGAATAAAGTTCTTGCATTTGCCGTGAAATCCGAAAATTCGATGAGTAAGCGCTATTTTTTTGATGCAGATTGGAATACGCCAGGAGGTCCAAAAGTGAATTATGGAGGTGAAATCTATAAAGTTGATTTGATTCGAGGAAGCGCAAGAGCAGCTCATTTGTTGGTTGTTCGCAAAAAACTTCAAAAAACAAAACGCAAAGAACGCGTTGTGAAAGGATTGAAAATATAATTTATTCTTCAAATCAAATGATTTATGGAAATATTGGAAAAGCGACACATTGAATATAATCGCGAGGGATTCGATAATGATGAACTAATATCGATATACAAGAAACTTGTAAAACCAAGATTAATTGAGGAAAAAATGTTAATTCTCCTTCGTCAGGGGAAAATCACCAAATGGTTTTCAGGCTGGGGGCAAGAAGGAATTTCTGTCGGTTGCGCTTATGCTATGGATGAAGACGAGTACATTCTTCCAATGCATCGAAATTTAGGAATCTTTACAACACGAAATATTCCGTTGTATCGTTTATTTGCTCAATTTCAAGGAAAGTTATCTGGCTTTACAAAAGGTCGTGATCGTTCCTTTCATTTTGGAAGCCAAGATCATAAATTGGTGGGAATGATTTCTCATCTAGGTCCGCAACTTGGCATCGCTGATGGAATAGCTCTTGCGAATAAAATTCGAAAAAACGAAAAATCAACTATAGTTTTCACTGGAGATGGTGGCGCTTCTGAAGGAGATTTCCATGAGTCATTGAATGTGGCTGCTGTTTGGGATTTGCCAGTTATTTTTTGTGTTGAAAACAATTGCTGGGGTTTATCTACTCCGTCTGAAGAACAATTCCGTTTTAAGCAGTTCATAGACAAGGGAATTGGTTATGGAATGAAATCCTTACAAGTCGATGGTAACAACATTTTGGATGTGATTCGAGCTGTTCGAGCCATAAATACTGAAATTCGAAAAGATCCAAAACCTTATCTTTTGGAATTAATGACTTTTCGAATGCGAGGTCATGAGGAATCATCTGGCACGAAATATTATCCGGAAGGACTTCAAGAGGAGTGGGCATTGAAAGATCCTGTTTCAAATTTTGAACTCTATTTGAAAGAAGAGGGTGTTTTAACGGAAGAACTTGAGCAACAAATAAAAAGTGAAATAAAAGAGGAAATTCAAACGTCATTCGAACAAGCACAGGCAGAAGGTCAGATTGAAGCAAACGTGGATGTTGAATTAAATGATGTTTATGCGCCATTTGATCAAAATGTGATATCCCCTTCTGGATCAAAAACGGAAAAAAGATTTATTGATGCCATTCAAGATGCGTTGATTCAGTCAATGGCGAAATATCCCGAACTTATTTTGATGGGGCAAGACATTGCGGAATATGGCGGTGCATTTAAAGTTACAGAAGGTTTGGTTGATCGTTTTGGAAAAGATCGTGTTCGCAATACGCCTTTGTGTGAATCAGCAATAGTTGGTGCCAGTTTGGGACTTTCGATTTCAGGTATGAAAGCCATGGTTGAAATGCAATTCGCAGATTTTGTAACTTGTGGCTTCAATCAAATCATCAATAATTTGGCAAAAATTCATTGGCGTTGGGGACAAAATGCCGATGTGGTTGTGCGCATGCCAACAGGAGCCGGAACAGCTGCTGGACCGTTTCATTCTCAAAGCAATGAAGCATGGTTTGTGCACACACCGGGATTGAAAGTGGTTTATCCGTCATCACCTTCAGATGCAAAAGGCTTACTTAACGCTGCTATTGAGGATCCAAACCCAGTTATCTTTTTTGAGCACAAGTATTTGTATCGAAGTTTGAAAGAAGAGGTCTGCGAAGATTATTTTACGGTAGAAATTGGAAAAGCGAAAACCGTTTTATCAGGGAAGGATTTAACTATAATTACTTATGGACTTGGCGTCCACTGGGCAAAGGAATTAGCCGATACAAGAAAAGATATTTCCATCGAAATTTTGGATTTGAGAACACTTTTACCATTGGACCATGAAGCCATTTTCGAAGCGGTTAGAAAGACTGGAAAAGTCATAGTTCTTCACGAAGATTGCATGACCGGTGGAATAGGAGGGGAGTTGGTTGCTTTGATTACTGAAAATTGTTTTGAGTACTTGGATGCTCCGGTTTTGCGTGTTGCATCACTTGACACGCCGGTTCCATTTGCTGTTTCGTTGGAAAAGCAGTTCTTACCGCAAGATCGCTTAACTGAAGCTATAGAAAAGCTCAAGAACTATTGATTTGAAAAAGTTTTTTTCTCGAGAAAATGTTTATGCCAACTTATTGATGAAGTTGGGAATGGTTCTAATAGTTTTGGAACTCTACCGAATTTTACTATTAATCACAAATGCAAAATCGTTCAAGGATTTTGGTCTCTACGAGCATTTGGTTGGAATTTGGTTTGATTTAATTACCATTGCTCTTTTTTTCTCTCCCTTTATTTTCTTATTTCTAATTCCAGTTGGACAAAAACTCGAAAAAGCAAAAACAATAATTTTATTTACCCTTTTTGCGGCAACTTCAGCGGTTGTTTTCTTTTTCAATGCTTGGGACGTTGCTTATTTTTCATATACAGAAAAACGGACAAGCTACGATTATTTGATGTACTTATTGAATAATCCCGAAACAGGAAGTTTGGCAGGGGATTTCATTTTCGAATTTTGGTGGTTGATTCTTTTCTTTATTTTGTCCTTTTCTGCCCTGCTATTCGGCTATTTTAAGCTAAAAAATCCCAGTTCAAACTACAAGTCCATTTCGTATTGGGTAGGATTATTGGTTGCTGTATTTTTGACAATTATTATTGGTAGGGGAGGATTTCAATTGAAACCGATCGGTATTTTGGAATCAACTAATTATTGCTCGCTTGAGAATTCTCCGGCAGTTCTTAACTCCGCTTTTACAATTGTAAAAACGTTCGATTTTGTTGGAGTAGGGGCAAAAAATTATTTTTCGGAGCAAGAGGTAAATCGAATATTTAATCCCATCCAGCATTCAAAACCACAACATATTTTAAACGGAAATCCAAATGTTGTTTTCATTCTCTTTGAAAGTTTTGGAACCATGTATTGTGGTCCGGCAAGTCCAGAAAGTTATACCCCTTTTTTAGATTCCATTCTGAATAAATCGATGTATTTCGATTATGGAATTGCGAATGGTCTTACCTCAATGGATGCTTTACCAACCGTAATTTCTTCCATTCCTACTTGGATGAATGAGAGTTTTATTCTTTCCTCCTACAGTTCAAATCAATTCCAGGGTTTACCAAGTATATTAAAAGAAGTTGGTTATGAATCTGCATTTTTTCATGGAGCTACAAATGGTTCCATGCGTTTTGATGCTTTTGCATCGGCTGCTGGATTTGATCATTATTTTGGAAGAACAGAATATAATAATGAAAAACATTTTGATGGGAATTGGGGAATCGAAGATCATCATTTCATGTCTTGGTCGATAGATCGAATGAATGAATTAACAAAGCCATTTTTTTCGATGATTTTTACGCTTTCATCACATCATCCATTTACAGTTCCGAAAGAATTTAAAAATAAAGTTCGAAACGGTCCAGATCCTCTTTGTAAAACCATTCACTATGTTGATTTCGCTTTTAAGTCTTTTTGGGAAAAAGCTCAAAAACAAGATTGGTTCAAAAATACACTTTTCATTTTCTGTGCAGATCATGTAGGACCAACTAATCGTTCAGATAGAACTTCTTTAGAATGGATACATCGCATTCCGATTGCGTTTTATCACCCGAGTGAAAAACTTCCAAAAATTAAATCCGGAACTTCTTTTCAACAAATTGATATTTTGCCTACGACTTTGGATTTATTGAATCAGAAAACGAGCTTTTTTGCATTTGGAACTTCTTTTTTTAATAAGTTGAGATTTCCGAAATTAGCTTATGCATCCGAGAATATTATAGCCTTTGAAAATGGAAAAGAACCTTTACTTTGGAATGACAATCAATCGGCAATTTTAAGTTCGAATGAACAGATCAAAATTCGATTTATAAAAGCGATTTATCAGCAGTACACCAAGGCGCTGATTGAGAACCGTATGAAGCCTTGATGTCTTCAAAACGTTGTAAGTGTATTCTGATGCCTGATTTGTGTTGATCTGTTTAAACCTTAAACGAAATTTATTTGGTGTTTCTTCAAAAAAACCTAATTTTGCCATTCTAATAAAAATATTGTGGGGGTAAAAATATTTGCAGGAAGAGCTTCGAAGGATTTAGCGACAAAAATTGCGTTTAATTTCGGAATTCATTTGGGAGACGCAAAGGTTTCTGTGTTCAGCGATGGCGAATTTCAGCCTTCATTTGAGGAAACTGTTCGTGGACAAGATGTTTTTATCATTCAATCTACGATGCCTCCAACGGAAAATATTTTTGAGCTATTGTTACTAATTGATGCTGCAAAAAGGGCTTCTGCTAGAAAAATTATCGCTGTCATCCCTTATTTTGGTTTTGCCCGTCAAGACCGTAAAGACAAGCCAAGGGTGGCTATTGGAGCAAAGCTGATAGCAAATATGTTAATGGCTGCAGGAGTTGATCGGGTTATTACAATGGATTTACATGCTGATCAAATTCAAGGTTTTTTTGAGGTTCCTGTGGATCATCTTTACGCTTCGAAATTATTTTTGAAAGAAATCGATAAGTTGGATAAGGAAAATATAATAATGGCTGCACCTGATGTTGGTGGTGCTAAACGAGCCAACTCTTACGCTAAAAATTTAAACTGTGGTCTTGCACTCTGTCACAAACACCGAAAAAAAGCGAATGAAATAGCTGAAATGACCGTTATCGGGGATGTAACCGGAAAAGATGTAATTCTTGTTGATGATATGTGCGATACTGCTGGAACCTTAACTACAGCTGCTGATTTGCTGATTGAAAAAGGAGCTAAGAGTGTTCGTGCTTTCTGTTCACATGCTGTTTTGAGTGGTCCTGCCTATGAACGAATCATGAATTCAAAAATTACTGAAATAGTTGTCACGGATACAATCCCGTTGAAACAAACTTCGCCGAAAATTCGAGTGGTAAGTGTCGCAGAATTATTCGCGGACGTAATTAATCGTTTGATAAAAAACGAATCAATAAGTACTCATTTTGTAATCTCTTAAATAAATATAATATGAAAACAGCACAATTGAGCGGTTCGCTCCGAGCGAACGTAGGGAAAAAGGACGCTGCGGCCATCAGAAACGCCGAGAGAGTTCCTTGTGTGCTTTACGGACAAGGTGAACAAACTCACTTCTCAGTAAGGCAAGTAGAAATTGAGAAAATAGTTTATTCTCCAGATGTTTTTCAAGTTGAATTGGATATTGATGGTAAAAAATCCCGCGGTATCATTCAAGAACTTCAGCAACATCCAACAAAAGGAACGATTCAACACGTTGATTTTCTAGAGTTGAATGATTCAAAAGTCGTGAAAGTTAAATTACCTGTAAGAATTACAGGTTCTTCGCGTGGTGTTATGGCTGGTGGTAAATTAATGACGGCCTTCAGAAACTTGCAGTGCGTTGGTTTACCAAAAGATTTACCGGATGCAATTACGTTGGACATTACAAAACTTCGCATCGGACAATCTATTCGTGTGAATAGCATTGATATCCCAGGTGTTAAATTTCTAGATCCTGCGAACGCGGTTGTTGTCGCCGTAAAAATGGCTCGTGGAGCTGTTAAAGGGGCTGATGCCGGAGATGATGAGGATGAAGAATAAATGCATTTTTAATCGCTTCATAAATAGAAAAGCCGTCGGAGAACTGACGGCTTTTTTTGTTGCTGAAATCTCGATTTCAACATAACCTCTAGTAAATCTATACTTTTTCCGAATTAGCATGAAAAATCATATGTGCTTTGAAATTACCTCAAAACAATTTTTCACACTAGTATTTACGATTCATAAAAGCGATGCTTTTGCCAAAATCTCCCAACAAAAATTATTATAATCTAATTGAACTCTCCTTGCGAAGCCTAATAATTGTGGTTAAATTCGTTGAAAAAGGAAGGAAATTTAAAGTTTATTCATTTACGGGAATAAATATAAACCTTATCCTCGCCAAATGAAAAGGAGTCGATAGGAATTTTAGTGATAATGGGAGCTTTAACTCCTTCATTGAATCTTCTATTTCCTACGATTACCCTCGCCTCATCCCAAACGTTATCAACAATGAAATATTGCAAAGTACGACTACCTCCTTCAACAAAAACGGAAGTTATTCCACGCTTGTATAATTCCTCTAAGATTTTTGAAGTGCTAGTTTCAGTTATTTTTATCCATTCCACACTATCTTGCTTATCATTTTTTATTCGATTAAAAACTAGTGTCGGAGCCTCATCAGAATAGATTTTCAAATCACCACTAATTTGAAGTTGACTATCGATCACAATTCTTGTAGGATTACGTCCGTTGTATGAACGAACAGTCAAAGAAGGATTGTCATTTATTATGGTATTTCTTCCAACCAAGATACTTTGTTCTTCACTACGCCATTTGTGCACCAATGACTGAGTGATTTCTGAGGAAACCCAATTTACACCTTGCTGTTCAACTTCTCTAACGCGATCGATATAACCATCGAGCGTTTGAGCCCATTTTAATATTACATATGGTCTTTGACGCTCATGGAAAGTGAAAAATCGTTTGTTCAAATTACGACAATCGTTCTCTAAAACACCTTCAATGACCTCAATACCAGCTCTTTTTAATCGATCAATTCCTTTTCCATTTACCAAAGGATTTGAATCACGACAACCTATGACTACCTGTTTAACCTTATTCGAAATCAATAAATCAACACACGGTGGTGTTTTTCCATGATGAGAGCATGGCTCTAATGATACGTAAACTGTTGAATCTTTCAAAAGCTCCTTGTTTACGACGTTGTTAATTGCATTCACTTCAGCATGTGAATCTCCAAAATATTTATGATATCCTTCACCAATTATTTCATTCTCTGCCACAATAACACAACCTACCATTGGATTGGGTGCAACATGCCCGCCTCCATAAGAAGCCAATTGTAAGCATCTTTGCATATACTTATTGTGATCCATATATCAAAGTTAAATGAAAAGAAATTCCAAGTGCTTTCAAGTTGTCCTTTGAGGCATGTTGATTCCTCCAATGGCTACAGTAAAACTTTCGGTCGTTTGGTATAGTTTCTTTTGAACATTCGTTTAGAACATAAAAATTAACAAAGTGGTCTTATTGATTTGTAGTTCTCATTGGAGGAAAAACTTTAGTGAAGTAGAAACTAACTTACCAATCAAAAAGTGGTCTTTGCGACATCAATGAATTAACATATCTACGAACCGAAGCAATGATTTGCTCATCATCTTTATTCATCAATACCTTGTCGATAACTGAAACGATAACTGGAATGTCATTTTCCTTGATTCCACGAGTTGTAATGGCTGGAGTTCCTAATCGAATTCCAGAAGTAACAAATGGAGATTCACTATCAAAAGGAACCATGTTTTTGTTGACCGTGATATCTGCTTTCACTAATGAATTTTCAGCATCTTTTCCTGTAATTCCTTTTGATCTCAAATCAATCAGCATACTATGATTATCAGTTCCGCCAGAAATGATTGAATAACCGAGTTCAACAAATTCTTTTGCCATTCTCTGGGCGTTTTTCTGAACTTGGGTCATGTAAATTTTATAGTTGGGTTCTAACGCTTCACCGAATGCCACAGCTTTCGCGGCAATCACATGTTCTAGCGGTCCTCCTTGAATACCTGGAAACACAGCTGCATCTAACAATGCTCCCATTGATTTAAGATTTCCATTGTTCCATTTCAAACCAAATGGATTTTCAATGTTGTAACGCATCATAATTACACCGCCTCGTGGTCCACGTAGGGTTTTGTGAGTAGTGGTTGTTACAATGTGACAATGCTCCAGTGGATCATTCAATATCTTTGCAGCAATTAGTCCTGCTGGATGAGAAATATCAGCTAAAACCAATGCCCCAACCTCATCAGCAACTTTTCTAATTCGAGCGTAATCCCAATCTCTTGAATAGGCCGATGCACCACAAATTATCAATTTAGGTTTTACGTCTCTTGCTTTCGATTCCATCGCTTCATAATCGATGTAGCCCGTTTCTTTTGAAACACCATAAAAATGAGGTTTATAAATTTTTCCTGAAAAATTCACAGGAGAACCGTGAGTTAAATGTCCACCATGCGATAAATCGAAACCAAGAATAGAATCACCAGGTTGAAGACAAGCCAAAAATACTGCCGCATTAGCTTGTGCTCCGGAATGTGGTTGAACATTTGCCCAAGAAGCTCCAAACAATTCACAAAGCCTATCAATCGCAAGTTGCTCAATTTGATCAACCACTTCGCATCCACCATAATAACGCTTACCAGGCAATCCCTCTGCATATTTATTTGTAACAACACTACCCATTGCTTGCATGACTTGTTCACTGACAAAATTCTCCGAAGCAATTAACTCAATGCCGTGAAGTTGTCGATTTTTTTCTTGTTCAATTAATGCAAATACGGTATTATCTGAGGTCATATTTATTTTGAATAATTAATGCTATAAATTTTTTCTAGTCCGGATCTCAAATCCGTCAATGGTTTATATTTTGCCAATTGGTTTAATTTTTGAGAGCTACCAACTCGACGCTCCACTTCGTAGTCATAACGTTTCTTAGGAGCTTCGATGTAGATGACCTCGGAATCTGATTTTGTGATTGATTTTATTTCATTGGCTAAATCAGTAATACACCATTCTGCCTCATTTGCAATATTCACGATATGACAACCTTTTACACCAATCAATCTCACACAGGCCTCTACCGTATCGTCTATGTAAGTGAAATCCCTTGTTTGATTTCCGGTTCCAAAAACTGTAATGGGTTCATTCGCAATTGCTTGTTCGAAGAACCTCGGAACAACCATTCGATTATCTTGATTCCAGCCATAAACATTGAAAAATCGAAGAGAAATCACATTCATACCTTTTTCTTCATGATGAGAGGCTAAATATATCTCATTGTAACGTTTAGCCATGGCATAGGACGTGCGTGGATCCACTAAAACTTCTTCGGTTAGAGCGTTTTTAACAATTGCTGAGTGGCTATAAATTCCGCTCGTTGAAGCATAAAGAATGTACTTAACGTTGTTAGCTTCGGCTGCTTCAATTACGTTTCTCGTGCCAATTACCTCAACATCCATAGTTTCTACGGGATTATCGGCAACAATATCCACTCCCAAAACCGCGGCGAAATGATAAATAACATCACAATCTTTAGATGCTTCCAAAACTAATTGACGACTGCGCACATCACCTTTAATAAATTTGATTTTGGCAAAAGTGTCTTTGTCTAACTTGTTTCCCCGCAATAAAGAGTCCAAAACAACAACTTCATGTTTGTCGTCTACGAGTCTTTTAGCTAAGTTGCTTCCGATAAATCCCGCACCGCCAGTAATGAGAATTTTCATAGTGTCAAATTAAATTTTAATTTAAAAATTCGTAGGTATTAAGAACAAAATAACTTTATCAGAATACGCTCAACTATTACCTATTTTGAATTATAAGTTTGATTTACGAACTGCAAATATCTAAAAAAATGTCTAAAGCTTAAAAATTATTCAGGACTAGATTTTAAATCATTCGCTTTATGAAAACAAGGCGATGCGTTTCCAGGCCATAATCTAAGTTTAAAATGCCTGATTTTGTAATTGAATCTACACGAACTCGTCCTGAAGCGTGAATTATTTTATTGTTTTCCAGAATGATTCCTACATGAATAATTTTCCCTGATGAATTCTCAAAAAAAGCAAGATCTCCACTACATGACTCCTCAAAAACGATTAATTCTCCAAGTTCTGCTTGTTGGTAGGCATCACGGGGCAAATTAATTCCATTTAATCGAAAGATCAATTGCACAAAACCAGAACAATCAATTCCGAAAACGCTTTTTCCTCCCCATAGATAAGGTACATTAATTAGTTCCTTTGCATGATCAGAAATGGTTTTTTGAAAAGCTGTAGAAGCTGTCCAAGAAAATCTGAAATTTCCAATTTGAAAAACAGAATCTTGAGAAACAAAACTGCCCTTGGAGGTTAGCTGATTTCCCCAAGGTGTCTCCAAGACAAGAATCAACGCTGATTGATATGAAAATTCGTTTAACCATTTTTTTAATTCTTTTTCTGTTAAAGGCAAAAGATGTTTGAAATCAACAAATCCCTCGTATCCATCGTGTATTGTTCTAATTTTCACCCAAGGTTCACCAAACAAAATAACTTCGATTGGCTCGCCGAATAGCAGTTGCGAAACAATTTCAGATTGATCAGCTTTATCTAATCGAATTGGAGCTACCGAGACCATGCAAAATGCGAATTTTTGGTCTTTAGTTATTAATTTTATATTGTTCATATATCGGTATAAAATTAACGATTAATGATTTATTTTCAGTTAATTTTGATTTTCTAAAAATCACAAGATTTAGTATGGAAAAGCTAATTTTGGTTACAAATGATGATGGTGTTAGCGCGAAAGGTATTCATGCTCTAGCTGAAATTGCTTCATCCTATGGAAAAGTTGTTGTGGTGGCTCCGGATAGCCCACAATCGGGAATGGGACACGCCATTACGATTAATCATCCTCTTCGATTGAGTAAGACGGATTTATTCGGTAACATTGAAGCTTATTCATGCACGGGAACACCCGTAGACTCTGTTAAATTGGGGATTTATGAAGTTTTGAATTGCAAGCCTGATTTAGTGTTATCTGGAATTAATCATGGAGAAAACTCCTCTACGAATGTTTTGTATTCTGGAACGATGTCTGCGGCTATTGAGGGAGCTATGGAGGGGATTCCATCAATTGGTTTTTCACTAGCTGATTTTGATACAAATGCTGATTTTTCAGCAGCGAAACATTTTGCCTCCATCTTAATCGAAAAGGCTCTGAAATTAGATTTTCCGAAGGGTGTTTGTTTGAATGTAAATATCCCGAAATTAAAACAATCCGAAATACAAGGGATTAAAATTTGTAGTCAAGCTCATGCGTTTTGGGCAGATCGGTTTGACAAGAGAAAAGATCAGTTTGGACGAACCTATTATTGGTTAACGGGCGAATTTTCTGATGTGGATCAACGCGTAAATACCGATTTACATGTTTTAAAGGAAGGTTACGTTAGCGTTGTCCCAACTTTATTTGATTTAACGGCGTACCAGCATTTAACGCACTTTAAAAATTGGGACTTATGAAATTAAATTGGAGTAAAGAAAACACATTGGGGTTATTAATTGGACTCATTTCGCCGCTTGTTTTCCTTCCGGTTGTGCTTTTTATAATGGCAAAATCCTCTGGAAGTAGTTTTGAATATTTTTGGTTACAGTTCATTTATTTTTCTGAATTCCGAAGTAAATATCTGTCGTTAGCTCTTATTTCTAATTTAATTTGGTTTTACCTTTTTTTGAATCGAGAAAAATACGAATATACCAAGGGAATTATTCTTGGTCTTCTTTGCTATGCCCCTTACATGATTTACATAAATTTATTTAAGTGATTGCGAAGAAACGCGTTTTCATAATTTCAGGTGAGGCTTCAGGTGATTTACATGCTGCCAACTTAATTCATGAAATGAATAAAAAACAACTCAACATGGAATTTGCAGGTTGGGGTGGGGATCACATGGAAAAAGAAGGTGTAAAAGTATTTAAGCACATTTCCGAGCTGGCATTTATGGGTTTCGTTGAAGTGCTTAAAAATTTGAGAAAAATTCTTCGAAATTTTGAGATTTGTAAACAACAAATTCTAGAGTTTAAGCCTGATTTTTTGATTCTGGTTGATTATCCTGGATTCAATTTGCGCATGGCAAAATGGGCAAAAAAAAACGGAATTCCAGTTGCGTATTATATTTCCCCTCAAATTTGGGCTTGGAAGCAATCTCGCGTTTTTCAAATTCGAAAAAACGTCACAAAAATGTATTGTATCCTTCCATTTGAACCTCAATTTTACAGGCAATTTAATATGGAAGTGGAATATTTTGGCCATCCTTTATTGGATGAGATCGAGAAATTTAATCATTTAACTGAAAATAAATTTATTTTCACAAAACCCATTTTGGCTATTCTTCCAGGGAGTCGTAAGCAAGAAATTGAACGAAAACTTCCTATTATGCTGGATGCAGCCTGTAAATTTCCAGCGTATGAAATTGTGGTGGCTTGCGCACCAAATCTTGAAATTGAATACTATCAAAAATATTCTTGCAATGAGGTTCACTTCATTAAAGGCGAGACTTATAAACTATTGAATAGTGCATCCATTGCGCTTGTTACGTCTGGCACTGCTACATTGGAAACGGCTTTGTTTCGAGTGCCTCAAGTGGTGTGTTACAAAAGCTCTCAATTATCGGTATTTATTGCTAAAATGATTGTTAAAATCAATTATATATCTCTTGTTAATTTAATTCTTAATCGAGAAGTGGTTACCGAACTTATTCAAAACAATTGTAATTCTGAGCGCATCGTATCCGAATTAAATAAAATTGAGTTTGGTGAATTAAAACGTGAAAAGATGCTGAGCGATTATGATGAATTAATTCATTTGTTGGGAAATAAGGGATCTTCGAAACGCACAGCTGAAAAAATTTTGCAAGACTTTAGTTTAGATTGAAATAATGATTCGTTTTTTAATACTTTTTCTGTTCAATCTGACTTTGCAATCTTTTACCGCGCAGCAAATCCGAATTGGGATCTATCATTCTCAGAAAATTACAGCAGCTCGGTTCACACCTAAAAATGGATTGTATTTCATATTTTCCGATACCAATTTAATTGCAAAGGCAGAAACAAATGATGTTTTGGAAATGAAAGTCACACCAAACAATCAATTTGAGCTAATTATGAATGAAATTTCACTTGGATTTTTTTCATCTCTAACATTTGTTTCCGATAAAAATGAAAATTATTTAGAAACCAAAATAACGAAACCCAATTTAAAGCCAAGGCTATACGAGGGAGATTTTAGTTGCAGTTGGGTAAAAAATCATTTAGAAATCGTTAATGAAATTGATCTCGAGGATTATTTAGAAGGTGTTGTTGAATCGGAAGCCGGTTATGGTCAGAAAATGGAATATTACAAAGTTCAAGCCATAATCAGTCGAACCTACGCAGTTAAGTATCGCAGTAAGCACGAGAAATCTGGATTCAATCTTTGTGATGGGACACATTGTCAAGCCTACTTTCACAAACGCAATCAAACAAGCCTAATTGATTCTGCCGTCAGATATACGCGAAGAGCTGTATTAATTGATTCAACGAATGAATTGTCAGCTACGTTTTTTCATGCTAATTGTGGCGGTCAGACTTGTGAACCCGATGCTGTTTGGAATCAAAAGATGATCGGTTTTTCTAGTTTTAAAGATACGTTTTGTGTTCATACATCTCAAGCCAAATGGACAAAGAAAATTCCGTTGAAAGATTGGTTTTCGTTTTTGGAAGAAAAGTATCATTTTCCAACTTGGGATTCATTGAGCTATTCGCTTGCAATAAACTTTGCACAAGATGAACGAAAAGCGTTTTACATCAATCCTTTCTATGGCATTCCTCTTAGAGATATTCGCGAAGCATTCAATTTAAAATCAACTTATTTTGGTTGTAAAAAAGAAGGTGAATTTATAGTATTAAACGGAAGAGGTTTTGGACATGGAGTTGGTTTGTGTCAAGAGGGAGCCATGAATATGGCTAAAAAAGGAATAAATTATGAACAAATATTGAATTTCTATTTTCCTGAAAGAAAAGTTACAAAATACTGAGGTTGTGCTCATTCTAAAACTTGAAAATTTTATTCATTTGCTTCTTTCATCAATTTGATGATTCAGTTGCTCTTAATGGCAAATCAATTTCATCTTTTTTCAAAAAATAGTATTACAGTTAATTTAATAATTATATTTGTCTGTGTAAATTTTAAATTTTGTTTTATGAAAAAAATTCTACTTTCTTTAGGTGTTTTTACATCTATTTCTTTAAGCGCTCAGTCGATAAATATTTTAAATCCTGGTTTTGAAGGTGCTTTCACAACAATTAACCCTCAAAGTCTCTATTATTCTATATTACCTTACCAGAATTCAAGTTTGACACAAGGCTGGAATCTTGTTGCAAACGGAAATGTGGATGTAAGTACTAAAACAGAGGGTAATCAATCCGTTAGATTAGTTACGGGCGACGATCCTGAATTGGCAAAAATTTACAATGAAGCCGGTACCCCTGGCACCAATGTGACAGGTTTGGTTATTCAAGGAATAAAGGGAAAGATCGATAATCCTGGTCAATTAAAATTATCTTTTGATTATAAATACTCAAATGTAGGAGTTGATTCTGCTTATGTTTTTATTGCTATTCAAGATACCCTTTTAGCGGGAAGCGGAGACAACAAGACCTTGTATCAAGGAGCATTAAATATTGACGCAACTGTATCAAATTGGAAATCTCACACAATAACCCCAACATTTATTAATCAGGGTGATGCTAATAGAGTGCTTATCATAGCTATTTCCTCAAAGAATGGATATATTAACAAAACTGCTCCAGTTGCTGGTTCTACTCTGTGGCTAGACAATTTTAAACTTGATGTAACATCAGCTTTGGACGAAAATGTAATTTCAGACTTAAAGGTATATCCAAACCCGGCGACTGATGTTTTGAAATTCGAAACGGCAGAGGAAATTGAATCTGTTGTAATTTCTTCCATTGAAGGTAAAGTTGTTCGTGAAGTGAAAGAATCATCAAATATTAATGTATCTGATTTAAAAGCAGGTGTTTATGTATATCGTGTAACAACTCGTTTAGGTAAGCAATCTACAGCAAACTTTATTAAAGAATAATCCACTTCGCATTTTGTAATTTATAGGGCTGTCTTTAACGAGACGGCCCTATTTGTTTAAAATCATCGCCAATAACGAAAAACAGTTGTGATAATCTTCTGAAAAAGCAATTAAATTTGTTTCTTTAAAATTTGATTTAATTTTTGCTTGATTGTCAATTTGAATCGATAAGTAATAGCAAAAAAAAAAATCAAAGTAAATGGATAGTTGATTGGTTCATACAATCTTTTGTAAAATAGGCATAACCATAAATAAACAATAGAAAAAGCATGAAAATAGGAATGGTTCTTTACCCAACTTTTGGCGGTAGTGGGGTTGTTGGCACAGAATTAGGTAAAGCATTAGCAGCAAAAGGACATGAAATTCACTTCATTACTTATTCTCAACCTGTTAGACTAGGTTCTTTTCGTGAAAATATATTTTATCACGAGGTTTCCATCACAGATTATCCTCTTTTCGAATTTCAACCCTACGAAACACAGCTAGCAAGTAAAATGGTAGATGTTGTAAAACACGAAAAATTGGATTTATTACATGTCCATTATGCTATTCCACACGCCTCGGCGGCTTTTATGGCTAAACAAATTCTTAAAAACGAGGGAATTCAGATTCCATTTGTAACCACATTACATGGAACTGATATTACCTTGGTTGGAAGAGATCCATCGTTTGAACCGGTTATTACATTTTGTATCAATCAATCGGATGCTGTAACCGCTGTTTCTGAAAGTTTGAAGAATTCAACTTACGAACATTTTAACATCTCGCGTGAAATACATGTTATTCCAAATTTTGTTGTTCCAGCGGTTGAAAACCCTGATTTCTCGCAGCATATGCGACGAAAATATGCTTGTGATGGCGAACGAATTATCTGTCACGTCTCCAATTTTCGGAAAGTAAAACGTGTCGATGATGTTCTCCGGGTTTTTGCTAAAGTTAATTCCAAGAAACCAGCAAAATTGATTTTAGTAGGAGACGGACCTGAACGCTATAATTGTGAAAGAATTTGTAGAGAATTAAATCTTTGCGATCGTGTCATTTTTTTGGGAAAAGTTCGAGATACAGCTCATGTTCTTGAAATTGCAGATGTGTTTTTGCTTCCTTCTGAAACAGAGAGTTTTGGCCTTGCGGCTTTGGAAGCTATGGCTGTTGGTGTCCCTGTAATTTCTTCAAATACCGGTGGAATTCCGGAAGTAAATGTACATGGATATTCAGGTTATCTTTCCGATGTGGGAGATGTTGACGATATGGCAAAAAATATGTTGACTCTGCTGCAAGAAGAAAACTTGAAGAAATTCAAAATCAATGCAAAAGAACGTTCGAAAGAGTTCAGTTTGGATTCCATTCTGCCCAAATACGAAGAAATTTACTTAAATTTAGTCGAAACAATTGAAAAATAACTTGTTATTTAAAAATCAATCTCATGAAAATTGGTGTTTTACTCTCCGGTTGCGGAGTTTACGATGGAGCTGAAATTCAAGAAGCAGTTTTAACTCTTTTGGCAATTGCTGAAGCTGGTCATGAATACGTCTGTATTTCTATCGACGACAATCAACATCATATCATTAATCACTTGACAGGTGAAGAAATGAATGAAACCCGAAACATGCTTATTGAATCGGCTCGAATTGCACGGGGCAATTTAACGGAGATTTCAAAAATTACTCCAGCAGATATCGACGCATTAGTTATTCCCGGTGGATTTGGAAGTGCAAAAAACTTTACTTCTTGGGCTTTTCATGGTTCTTCTGGACAAATTCGATCAGATGTGAAATTGTTACTTGTTAACTTGCTGAATGTCGGAAAGCCAATTGTTGCTCTCTGTGTAAGTCCTGTTGTTTTGGCTAAAGCTCTGGAAGGTTCGAATATTGAATTAAATTTAACAATCGGTTCAACGAAATCAGCCTCACCCTATATCATTTCGGAGTTTATCGATGGAATTAAATTAACAGGATCCTCCGTTTCTGAATGTGAATTAGGTGAGATTCTAATTGATAAAGAAAATAAAGTTATTTCCGCTCCTTGTTACATGATGCAAGCTGATATTCTGGAAGTTCGTAAAAATATTAAAAAAGCCATTGACGCTTTGAATTTGCTTTAATGCCGAAGAAGGAAAATATTGATGAATGGTTTAAGAAACGAAAAGAACGTCGTTTACTGCAAACTGCAGATGAGATTTTTCCTTTCTTGATAATGTCTAATCGTCAGGCTTTAAGTTCTGCGATTACCCTTATTGAGAGCACCCTTCCATCAGACCAAAAGGAAGCTCGTGAACTTTTGTTGAAATGTCAACATCGTGAAAAAAAATCTTGGAGAATTGGAATAACCGGAGTTCCAGGTGTCGGCAAAAGTACTTTTATTGAGTCATTTGGTCGATATTTTCTAGAAAAAGGAAAAAAAGTAGCGGTTCTGGCCATAGATCCCTCTTCCAATATAACCGGAGGAAGTATATTAGGCGATAAGACAAGAATGGAATGGTTGTCGCAACAAGAAAATGTTTTTATTCGTCCAACAGCAACCGGAACAAATCTTGGAGGAGTTGCCAGAAATACCTACGAATCGATTATTCTATGCGAAGCGGCGGGATACGATATTATTTTAATTGAAACCGTTGGTGTTGGACAATCCGAAACAATCGTACATTCGATGGTTGATTTCTTTTTACTCTTGATGCTTGCCGGCGCCGGAGATGAATTGCAAGGGATAAAACGTGGGATTATGGAAATGGCTGATTCAATCGTAATTACGAAATCGGACAGCGGCAATGAAAAGTTAGCAGAAAAAGCCAAAATTCAATATGGAAATGCGCTTCACCTTTTTCCACCCAAAAAAAGTAATTGGATTCCACAAACATTCACTTGTAGCAGCCTTGAAAATAAAGGATTGAATGAAATTGGTAATTGCATCGAATCATATTTTAATTCAGTTATAATTAGCGGTTGGCTTACTGAAAATCGAAAAATTCAGGAGGTTAAAAGGTTGAATGAACTGTTGAATGACAATTTGTTAGCAGCTTTTTTTAGAGATGATAAGAAAAAAGTTGAGTACGAACATTTAAAACAAAAAGTTTTGTCCGGAGAATTATCAGCTTATCAAGGAATTGAAAATTTTCTTTCGGGGCAATCCAATTTTTGATTGACTGATCATTTAAACAGATGGATCGATTAGCCAATTTCTAAAAGATTGAACAAGAATGGGTAAAGAAATGTTAGTTTGGTATGAAAACTTTTCTTTTTGTCGGTGCAAATTCCGATGTAGCCCTAGAATCCAAAAGGCAGCTCGAACGAAATGGAGATAGAGTAATCTGTGTGTCAAGGTCTTCTTCCATTGAACTTCCAGATGTGTATATTGGAAACCCGGTTTTAAATGAGCTTCCGGAAATAAATGAAGAACTTTGTGGACTAGTTTATTTTCCTGGAAGTATTACGCTGAAGCCATTCAAGTCGTTGAAGCAAACAGATTTTCAAAGCGAATTGGAAATTAATGTTTTGGGTGCAATAAATACCATTCAGAAGTTCAGCCCTAAACTGAAAGAAGGATCAAGTATTGTTCTATTTAGTACGGTAGCTGTTCAACTCGGTATGCCCTTTCATAGCGCAGTATCCGTTGCAAAAGGTGCAGTAGAGGGACTAACACGTGCGTTGGCTGCAGAGTTTGCTCCAAAATTGAGAGTGAATTGCATTGCTCCGTCAATCACCCAGACTAAAATGGCTGAAAAATTTTTAAGTTCTCCCGAAAAAGTTGATGCAGCTGCACAACGTCATCCACTTAAAAAAGTTGGAAAATTAGAAGATTTGGCTAATGCTGTTTCGTTTCTTTTAAGTGATTCATCTTCTTGGATGACAGGTCAGATCCTGCACATTGATGGGGGGCTTTCTAACCTCAAAGTATGACTTTCAAAGGAAATAAGAGTTATTTGCCCAATAAACGCTGTGTAAATTGTAATAAAGAATTTTCATGGCGTAAAAAATGGGAAAATAATTGGGAGAAAGTTAAATTTTGTAGTGATCGATGCCGAAAAAATAAAAATGAATAAATCGTATTCCGTTGCCAATTTAATCTTGGGTGATCAACTCAATTTTTCTCATCCTTGGTTTGAGAATGTCAACGAGGATGTGATATACGTAATGATGGAGGTGAGAAGTGAAACGGATTATGTTCAACACCATATTCAAAAAGTTGTCGCAATTTTTGATTCCATGCGAAAATTTGCAGAAGAATTGAAATCTAAAGGACATCATGTTCACTACATTAAAATCAATGATCCGAAGAATCAGCCAACAATTACTGAAAATTTAAGTCGAATCTGTGAATTATACTCAATCAATGAATTACATTATCAATTGCCTGACGAGTATCGTTTGGATGAAGAATTGAAACAACTGCAATCAGTTATTGGAATTCCAACTTTTTCGGTTGATACCTTTCACTTCTTCACTTCAAGACTTGAGTTAGCTGAATTTTTTAAGGGAAAAAATAGTTATTTGATGGAAAACTTTTACCGTTACATGCGGGTAAAACATCAAATATTAATCGATGAATTTGGGAAACCTGTCGGCGGAAAGTGGAATTTCGATCAAGAAAACCGAAAGAAAGTCCCTAAAAACCATATCATTCAAGCAGTACCGAATACCTCAAAAAATGTCATTCATATAGTAGAAGAAATTAAAATGTCGGGTATTAAGACCATTGGTCAAATTTTCCCGAATGATTTTTCGTGGTCAACAACCCGCGCTGAGGCAATGGAGTTATTGGAACAATTTGTCGCGATTGCGTTGCCAATTTTTGGATCACTTCAAGACGCCATGACAGAAAAACATTGGTACTTGTATCACTCCAGACTTTCCTTTGCGTTGAATGTAAAATTGATCAGTCCGCTGGAGGTTGTCAAGAAAGTTGAAAAGGCATACATCGAAAATAAAGCATTGTATGAACTAAATCAAATTGAAGGATTTATCCGTCAAATTCTTGGATGGCGCGAATACATGCGAGGTATTTATTGGGCTAAGATGCCGGAGTATTCGGAACTAAATTATTTTCAACATAAAAGGTCACTTCCTTCTTGGTATTGGAATGGAAAAACGAAGATGAATTGCTTGAAACAAGCTATTTCACAATCACTAGAACAGGCTTATGCGCATCACATACAACGCTTAATGATTACGGGGAATTTTGCCTTACTTGCAGGAATTCATCCTGATGAAGTAGATAATTGGTATTTAGGAATTTATATCGATGCTTTTCAATGGGTTGAAATTACAAATACACGTGGAATGAGTCAGTTTGCAGATGGTGGTATTGTTGGTTCAAAACCTTACGTTAGTTCTGCCTCCTACATCAATAAAATGAGTGATTATTGCGCGAATTGTCATTACAAACAGGAACTTAGAGTGGGTGAGAAAGCTTGTCCTTTTAATTCGTTGTATTGGAATTTTTTTGATGCTCACTCCGAAAAATTGCGTTCAAATCCTCGATTAGGAATGATGTTAAATGTATGGAAAAAAATGTCATCTGATGATCAATCAGCAATTCTTTCTCAAGCATCTGAATATCTAAATCAAATAGAAACACTATGAAGAGAATAGGAGTTGTTTTGTTTACAACTGATTTGCGACTTCACGATAATGAGCCATTGTTAAGAGCGATAAAGGAAAACGATGAGATTATTCCTTTGTATTGTTTCGATGAAGCATATTTCGAAGGGTTACAATTTGGTTTTAAACGAATGGGCAATATTCGAAAGAGCTTTCTCAATAGGGTTCTCGAGGATTTTCATTTACAATTAAAAGCTTTGGGTGGTTATCTACTAATCAAAAATGGAAATCAAGTTGAGGTGTTAACTGAATTACATTCTCACTATCAAATCGCGAAAGTTTATACCAAAAAGCAAGTTGGAATTGAGGAGAAAAGAGAAAATGATCGATTGAAAAAATCATTGTTATCTAAAGGAGTTGACTTTGAAGAATACAGCACGAGCACCGTTTATCATCCATCCGATTTACCTTTTTCGATATCATCCATCCCAGAAGTATTTACCAAGTTTCGAAAGATAGTGGAAAAAGAATCTTTGGTTCGTATGCCACTTGAACCGCCTGCTAAATTAAATTCTCCCGTTATTTCAAAAGAATTTCAAGAAAAGAATCCTTTCAAGTCTGATTTCGTAATGGATGAACGATGCTCGCTTCCGAATCTTGGCGGAGAATTAGCGGCTTTGAATCACCTTCAATCCTATATTTTTGAAAAACAAAATATATTGCACTATAAGGAAACAAGGAATGAGCTATTTGGGTGTGACTTTTCCTCCAAGCTGTCTCAATGGTTATCATTGGGTTGTATTTCACCGAAATACATTTATCATGAAATCAAACGTTTCGAACAAAATGAAATGGCAAATGAATCCACTTACTGGTTAATTTTTGAACTGCTGTGGCGTGACTTTTTTCGATTTTCGTTCAAAAAACATCCTTTGGAATATTATCAATTACACGGTATTTTGGGAAGTTCAGAACGAAAATCTATCAGAAATCAAGCGATTATTGACTCGTGGGTAAATGGTACAACGGCAAATTCTTTTGTCAATGCTGCTATGAATGAACTGAGAATAACAGGATGGATTTCAAACCGAATGAGGCAAATTGTGGCTAGTTATTTCATTTACGAACTGGAGCAAGATTGGCGAGTTGGTGCGGCTTATTTCGAGTCTCAACTTATCGATTACGACGTAGCTTCAAATTGGGGAAATTGGTCTTATATTGCTGGAGTAGGAAATGATCCTAGAGCGGGAAGAAGATTTAATTTGGAGAAACAAGTGCAACAGTACGATAAAGATGGAAAATATCAAGAACTTTGGAATGTGAGCGTATTGGATCAAAATTAGATTATTCTTTATCAAACAATTCAACTTGTTTCTTTTAAATATTCAGTTATTTGATTTCAAAATAAACCTAACTTTAGGAGTAAATAATGGAATCAATGAAACGCTTTCAAAACTATGTTTTAGGTAAATGGGTGGACGGGCAAGGTGCTGAAACCATTCTGTACAATGCGATTAATGGTAATCAAATAGGGGAGGTGTCTTCGACTGGAATTGATTTTTCAGAAGTTTTGGAATATGGTCGAAAACATGGATTTGGACTACGTAAAATGACTTTTCAGGAGCGAGGAAGAATGCTAAAAGCACTTGCCTTATTTCTGACGGAACGTAAAGCAAAGTATTACGAAGTTAGCGCTTGGACGGGAGCAACAAAACTAGATTCATGGATTGATATCGAGGGAGGAATCGGGAATTTATTTGCCAATGCGTCGTTGCGTCGTCAATTTCCGGATTTGCCCTATTACGTTGATGGCGTTGCAGCACCACTTTCAAAACAAGGAACATTTATCGGTCATCACATCATGGTTCCAAAAGAAGGTGTTGCGGTTCATATCAACGCATTCAACTTTCCGATTTGGGGAATGTTGGAAAAGATTGCTGTTAACCTCATGGCCGGTGTTCCAGCGGTTGTAAAGCCATCTGAGTTTACTTGTTTTTTAACGGAAGTTATGGTGCGCGACATCATTGATTCAAAAATTTTGCCAGAAGGTTCATTGCAACTTGTTTGTGGATTGGGTCGTGGACTATTAGATTCAGTTGAAAGTTCCGATGTTGTTACGTTTACAGGCAGTGCCAAAACCGGAAAAATGTTGAAAGCACTTCCACAAATCGATGCGAAGAGCGTTCCATTTAACTTGGAAGCTGATTCATTGAACGCAACCATCCTTGGAAAGTATGCAACTCCGGGAACAGAGGAATTTGATTTATTTATCAAAGAAACAGTCAAGGAAATTACAATCAAAGCTGGTCAAAAATGTACGGCTGTTCGACGCATAATCGTTCCTGAGAATTTGATAGAAGAAGTTCAAAAAGGAATTTCTGCTCGTTTGGCTTCCACAAAAATCGGTGACCCAAGTGTAGATGGTGTGCGTATGGGAGCTTTGGCAACGCGTCTGCAAGTTGAAAGAGTACGATCAAGCGTAGAAAAATTGACCCATTCACAAGAAATTGTTTTTGGAGATTTGGATCATTTCGAAGTGATTGGTGCAGATAAAAACACAGGTGCTTTCTTTTCACCAATTTTGTTCCTGAACGATAATCCATTTTCGAAAACCGATGTTCACGAAATTGAAGCGTTCGGACCGGTTTCGACTATCATGCCCTACAAAACGTTGGATGATGCCATTGAATTGGCAAAAATGGGTAAGGGCTCATTGGTTTCCTCAATCGTTACACCAAATGATAAAGAAGCAACTGATTACGTTGTTGGAGCGGCGAGCATGCACGGACGAATTTTAGTGTTGAATAAAGATTGTGCAAAAGAAAGCACTGGACATGGTTCTCCGATGCCATTGTTAACGCATGGTGGACCGGGAAGAGCTGGTGGAGGAGAAGAAATGGGTGGAAAACGTGGGATTTTGCATTATTTGCAGCGTACCGCCATCCAAGGGCATCCAACTACTATCACGAAAATTACGCAACAATTCCAAGTGGGTGCTGAAATGCCAGAAGCTAATCCGCATGTGTTCCGAAAGTATTTTGAAGAATTGGAAATCGGAGAAACCGTTTTCACGCACAAACATACGGTTACTGAGGCTGATATTGTGAATTTCGCCAATGTTTCTGGAGATAATTTCTATGCCCACATGGATGCAACTTCATTGGAAGGAACCATTTTTGAACGTCGGGTAGCTCACGGTTATTTTGTTCTTTCCAAAGCTGCAGGTTTATTCGTTGATCCGAAAAAAGGTCCAGTATTACTCAATTATGGATTAGACGACGCCAGATTTACAAAACCTGTTTATCCAGGAACGACCATTGGTGTTCGTTTTACTGTAAAAGAAAAAATCGATCAAGAAAAACGTTCAGAAGATGATATTCCAAAAGGAATCGTGAAGTTTTTAGTAGATGTTTATGATGAAACTGGAGAAACTGTTGCTTTGGCCACTATATTAACGATGGTTCGGAAGTTGGGTTAATGAAACAAGGTGAAAAAGGCTAAATTGAAAAAAATGCTTTATTTCTAACCTCCATTTGACTCAGCTAATTCCAATTGCGACAAATCGATTAAATTACCACAATCGAAATGTGCTTTAGGACATTGTTTGTGCCCGTGCAAACCACAAGGTTTACAAGGTAAATTTTTCACCTCAATTATCTGAGCCACGTCTGACAAAGGACCAAATCCAAAATTTGGCGATGTGGAACAGAAAAATGCAACCACGCGTGCATTTACAGAAGAAGCAAGATGTAAAGGTCCGGAATCGTTAACAAAATTCCATTTTGCATCTCTCATGAGTGCTGCTGATTCTAACAGACTCAATTTTCCAGCCAAATTCTCTATTAACTCATTTTCGCTTCTTTTTTTAATTCTTTCACACAAATCGTAATCATCGGCTCCACCTAAAAGATAAATATGAAAACCGCCATTTTTTAAAATTTGAATTAATTCAATCCATTTACTTTCAGGCATTTGCTTAGTAAACCATACAGATGCAGGAGCTAAACAAACATAAGTTCTTGTTTTGTAACTAAGAACATTATCTTCATCCGAGGACGAGAGGTATAGCTTTGGTTTCATTAAAGAAAATTCACCTAAAGATGAAATTAACTGCAAATTTCGTTCAACTTCGTGTTTCCCAGCACCTATTTCATGAGGAAATGAATTCGTATAACAAAATGAAAAAGGATTATTACTAAATCCAAATTTTTGTGTTGCCCTTGAAAAAAAAGAAATTAACCCTGAGCTGGTATATCGATGTAAGTTAATGATGACATCGTAACGTTCTGATCTCACTTTTTTTATCAATTCAAACAATGATTTCAGTTTATTCGATTTATCAAATAGGAGAACCAAGTTTAATTTTGGATTGTTTTGAAGCAATGTTTCGTTACCCTTTTTTACTAAAAAATCGATGCTGTAATTAGGAAATCTTTCGTTTAAACTTTCAACTAATGACGTTGCAAGTATCACATCGCCAACAAATGCTGTTTGAATAATTAGAATCCTTTTCAACTTCAATTATTTTAAAATCGAAACATAACCTCTTTTGAAAACCAAGAAATTGTTTTCATTCTCAAAAGTAATGACATATATATATGCATCATTCGAGGCTATTTTTCCTGAATTCATTATCTCTCCATTCCAGCCTTCATTCTTATTGGTTGTTTCAAATATAATTTCCCCCCAGCGATTGATTATCTTCATTTGGTAATTTTCAATGGGCACATGAGTAAGGACAGGTTTAAATATTGGGTTTGCGCCTCCTGGTGAGAACGCGTTTGGAACAAATACGAGTGGTGTGTAATTTATACAAAAATCATTAGAACGACTTATCTCGAAAAAACCAAAGGAATTCAGTCCCTCCCTTGCTTCGACTCGGTAACAAATTTGGCCGTCTGTTGGTAAATTGGAAACATCATCTTCGAAGGTGAATACGTCATTTGGAACAATTGCAACCGGATTGGAATTGAATTTTCCATCAACACCTCTGTAAATAAAGTAATCTAAAACACCTCCATCGAATGTTGAATAAGGTGTCCATTGAACCTGATTGATCATATCGTATTCATTTGTGGTTGCACTAACGAAAATGGTAGTATTTTGATTGGCGTAAGCTCCCAAATTCCCACAACTATCAATGTATTTAGTTCGATATTCCCAAGGCTGAGCATCCAAATTAACTTGATCATCGATGAACAATACAACATCGGAGCTAACTTCTGACGAACCTATCTGCTCAAATTGTCCATCGAATTTTTTTCGTTCATAAGTGATATTAGAAATACCAACTGATGAATCGATATAATCATATAATTCGACTTTTCCATTATTCACGGTAGCCACCTTGAAATAATGATATGAAGGTGTTTTGGGTTTGGGCATCGTAAAACAAGATGGACTTGAAAATGCATTTTCTCCGTCTGAAAAAATTGACTCGACATAAATGCAATAATTTTCTTCTGGTTCTAGTGATAAGGAAATAGATGTGTCCGATGTATTTCCAAAAACAATCCATTTACCTTTAATTTTACCCCAAATGTTATAGGAGCTGACAGGTCGACCAAAGTATCTAAACCATGAAAAATCGGCTTTTTTTTCACACATGTAAATGACGACTTTTGAAATCATCGTAGTATTGATTGAACCCTTCGCCGAAGTTTGATACGTTACTGGTGTAGATGTCGTAAAACAAGAATCGAAGGCTGCTACTGAATATGAAAATGGCCCCTTTGATAAATCTTCTAGATAGCTGTATGTAGTGTTTTTTCTTCCCCAAACAGTGTCTAATTCAAATAAAATACCGTTTGCATCTAATTTGTAAACAACATATCCGTAAGTGTCAAGTTTGTTATTCACATTCCATTCGATCCTCATTGAATTGTTAGTTGTATCAATTCCGGCTGACATTATAATCGGAATGTTTGGAGTGAGCATGTCTCTGAAATTATCCCCATCAATATTTGAAACAAAATCACATCCATCTCCAGTCAGAACAATTTTGTATGAAAGAAAGGCTTCACAAATGTCGATTGTATCCTTGTAATCAGTTGTATTGAAATTCAAACTATCCAATAATTTGAAATTTCCTTTAGGGTACTCTCTAAACAATCGAAATTGAGTTCCAAAGCCGCTCTTCAGATCGTCGAAAGGCTTATTCCATTGAAGCAGTGCTGTGCCATTTTTGGGGTTTGTTACTTTCAGAAAAATATTAGAAATCGTATCACTATTTTTTAAGGTATTACCATCACAACCAGATTGAACGGAAACATAATAGTCAATTGCACTATTGGGAGCAGGAATTTCGATTGAAGTTTGATTAATATCCGAAACAGTTGCAATTAATCCACTTTGAACAGATCTGAATTGATAAGAAACAAAAGAACCATTGGGGTCAGCGACAGAATTCCAACTTATGGTCAATTTGTTTGTAGAAGGATTGTTTTGAATACACTTAATTCTTGTTGCCGGAATAACTCCGGGATTGATTACTTTAATTGAAACAGTTGCGTATCGAACTTCCGGCACCGGACAGTAATCATCCTGCACTTTGAAAACAAAATTATAAGTCACCTGATCCGAAACAATTCCATATTGATTTACCAAATGATCACATGTCGTTTGCCAATTAAACACGGCGGAAACATTTTTTTTTGCTGAAATAGGTACCATGGAGTTCAATGTGGCACATGGTGAAATATCACAGCCATTGGTTGAAACTAAATTTGCCCCAAACATCGGTCCGGAAGCACCTAAAAACAGCGTTTGACTTGTTCCATCTTGCAGTTTGCCGTCATCTTTTGCGTTTAGTGTGAATGAAACCAAATCACCTGCCTTTATCGTTTTCTCGAATGAATTCCCAGGAAATGGAGCTTGAATGACAGGAAAATCATTGAGTGAATTGCAGGATAAGACTACCAATTGCATTTCACGTTCTACCTCTGAAATTTTAACTCCTTTACGAAACGATGTTGCCGTTATTTTTATCGCATAATTTCCGGTTGAAAAACTAGTGAAAGAAAGTTCTCCCGTCAACGGATTAATTTTGGCAGGTTGATTTGCCGAATTAAAGACAACTCCGGGAGTAGGGCTATTAAACGAAAAACCAGACTCAAATGGAACAGGAATCGGGTTGTTTGGGGGATCATAAATTCCTTGTGGAAAACGATCATACGGAACACCGAAATCGAAATGAATCGAATCTAAATCCGGATCAACGGCGTTCATATTGTAAATATATGGGTTGCCTGAGCAACTCACAAAGTATGGTTCTTGCAAAAAAACAGGTGAAGAATCATTGCACCCTATTTCAGTTGCGCCTGGAATGGCATACATTTTTGCTGCTAAAGTTATTCCATAATTTGTCGGATTATCGATATTTGTAAGGGCAATACTTCTTGAAAAATTTTCAAAAGTAAATACCCAGCCCTGCGGAGGAGGAACCCCTTGTAAAACAACAGGATCCGATCGATATATTATTTTCTCGATGGCACCAACTCCATTTCCTCCAGCGCTTCCACTTCCACATGAGAGAGCAATTGAACCTCCACTCACCTCGGTGCATTTTGGAGAAATATCTTGTCGAGCGATGAATTTCAATAATACAATCTTTACAGTAGGGTGATTCCATACACGCAAATTCTCCGAAACTATGTTTACCTCTGCACCGTTACAATCCCTGTAAAAAACTAAGTCAAAAACAAAGGTATTTCCTCCTACACACTTGTAAGTTATCTCTCCCCCCATTCCGTGTGAACCGTATAAGCATGACGAATAGGCAAGAATTAAGAAGAATCCAATAAGTCTAATCATTACGACAAAAACGGAACATAATACTTCGTATTATAACGATTCACGAAAAATAAAGTTGCTAACCTGCCGTGACGATGATGAGTGAGTCCCACTTTAAATAAGTTTTAGCGATTTCTCGAAGTTCCTCAGCATTAATCGTTCGAACTTTTTCGATGTATTGATTAAAAAAGCGTAAGTCTAATCCATTTTGTTCAACAGAAAGAAATAAATCCATGGTTGCATAAGGACCATCGGCACTTTTCAGTATTTGACCGAGTAAATAACTTCTGACCAATTCTAGCTCATTCTCACCAATTAATTCAGTTTGTAGTAACTCTATTTCCTTTTTTATTTCATGAATTGTTTGTTCTACAAAATCTTTTCCAACCTCGGTTGCGATTCCAAAATATCCTGTGTTATTTAATTCGCTAACAAAAGAACCGATTCCGTATGTAAATCCCTTGTCCTCCCGAATGTTTTTCATGAGTCGACTACCAAAATAATCGCCTAAGATTGTGTTCAGAATGCTGAAAGAGATATAATCTTCGTGATTTTTATTGAAAAGTATTTTGCCGATTCTAATTGCGCTCTGTAAGGCGTCTTTTTTATCTAATTTTATTCGACCAGAATTTTTTAAAAATACGCCGTTAAAAATGGGTTTTTGGCGAACACACCATTTTTTTGATTGATTAACGATGTAATTCATGTCGGGTTGATTAAGATTGCCAACTAAAGCAACTTTCATTAAACCCATTTTGTAGAATTGTTCGAAGAAATCAATTATTTCCACTTGATGTACTTCATCAAAATCGCCAATTTCTGAAACTCGTCCGTAATCAGTTGTTTCAAATAGTTTTTTCTGAAACTCTCGCTGAGCAAGTACTCCTACTTTTTCTAAATTGACTAATAATTTTTGCTTTCTTTCCTTAACAATTTCCTCAAATTCGGATTGAGGAAAAATTACTTTTTCAATGGCCTCCTCAAAAATTTTAAAAATATGAATGATTTGGTCGTTCAATCCATAAAACGATACAACGGCATTTTCGTGCGAAACCCCAACATCATAGTACGCTCCGGAGTCGTCGAGTAAATTATGAAATGTAGTGGCGTCTTTTTGCTGTGTTCCCGAAAAAATCAAACCCGCAGTAAGCGAGGCAACTAGACTTTTAGAGCGAATAGTACCAGCATCAAAGTAAAAATCCAATCGAACGGTCGAATTGGGAACATTTCTAATCCAATAGAGTGAAACGGATTCGCTCAATTCAATTTTCTCAGGATAGACGAATTTTATTTCTTTGATTTCCTCTGGTTGAGGAGCTATTTTTCTATCAAGCATGTTGGGAGGATTTTATATATAAACGTGAGCATCGTTCTTTTTGAAGAATTTCAATTGCTACTTGATGGAGGATTTCAGGTGTAATTGACTGATACAAATTATGTTCATTGTTCACATCCTGTGCATCTCCCAACAACTCAAAAAAACATAAATTCATTGCTCGATTCAGAAGTCCTTGCTCTTGGAATTCGCGAGCTGTTCGCACCTTGATTTTTAGTCTTTTCAACTCTATTTCACTTAAAACAGATGATTTAATCTCGTCTACACATTTCCAAAGTTCTTTATCAAATGTTTTAAAGTCAATTCCATTACTTAACTTGCCTGAAATAACGAAAAGTCCATCATCGAGAGATCCGGTAATATATGCTGTGATTTCAGATGCGAGCTGCTTTTCTTTTTTCAGTTTCACATATAAACTTCCCGATTTCTCTCTGCCTAAAGCATCACTTAAAAGATCAGTAACATAATAATTTTCACTTTTTCGTCCGGACATTTTAAAAGCATAGTAAAACGCATCAGCGGGAACATTTCGTTCAACAGACAAATCTCTAAATTCAGTTTGTAAAGGTTCCATCGGAATTTTTCTCAGAGGTTTATTTCCTGCCGGAATCGACCCAAACCAATGATTAACTCGATTTTTCACAAAGTCCAAATCAAAATTCCCAGCTATGCACAAAATAGCATTCGATGGCACATAAAATTTCGAAAAGAAAGCTCTTACATCCTCCATTTTGGCATTTTCAATGTGGCTAATTTCTTTTCCGATTGTCGCCCATTTGTATGGATGAATTTGATAAGCCAACGGACGAAGCAGAAGCCAAACATCGCCATAAGGTTGATTCAAATAACGTTGTTTGAACTCTTCAATAACCACTTGACGTTGAACTTCAAGACTTTTATCTGTAAATGCTAGAGATAGCATTCGATCACTTTCGAGCCAAAGCGCAGTATCCAAATTGATTGCTGGCAAAACATCATAATAATTAGTTATATCATTGGAAGTAAAAGCATTATTTTCACCGCCTGCTTTTTGCAACTCCGTATCGAATTCTGGGATATTTACAGATCCACCAAACATTAAATGTTCAAACAAATGTGCAAATCCAGTTTGTTCCTCAGATTCATCGCGAGCTCCAACGTCATATAGTAAGTTGACAACTGCCATTGGGGTTGATTCATCTTTATGGAAGAGAACTTTCAATCCATTACTCAGCTCAAAGCGTTCAAAATGTATCATTGAAAAAGAAATTTAGAAGTTTTCTGTTCCTCCAAAGCCAATTTATACTCTGAAATAATTTCGTTCACCACTTCAGCAGCCGGCATGATTTTAGAAATCAATGATGAAACCTGACCAATTTCCAACTCACCATCAA
This sequence comes from Crocinitomicaceae bacterium, assembly GCA_044348645.1. Classification (GTDB taxonomy): domain Bacteria; phylum Bacteroidota; class Bacteroidia; order Flavobacteriales_D; family Crocinitomicaceae; genus UBA952. Next base: position 60,024 of record JBIKSL010000008.1, read on the forward strand.
TTAAATCTCCCTCAAACATACCTTTTTTCGCTCTTCCGCGACCAAGTATTTGTTTCAAAATATCTTCATCGGCGTTGGCTGCATAAGCCTTTTCAACTTGATTGTAAAATTCATTTTTCACTAGTCGAACAGGTGTTAATTCCTTAAGTGTTAAAATGGTTTCACCTTCAGGAAGATTGACAATTTTATTTTTGAAATTTTCATGTGCACTTGACTCAAAAGTTGCCACAAATCGACTGCCAATTTGCACGCCATCCGCTCCTAAATTCATAGCCGCGAGCATGGCTCTACCCGTTCCAATTCCTCCTGCTGCAATGAGCGGAATATCTATTTCCTTTGCTACTCTTGGAATCAAACACATCGTTGTCGTTTCATCTCTTCCGTTGTGTCCACCCGCCTCAAAGCCTTCCGCTACAACTGCATCAACACCGGCATCTTGAGCCTTTAAGGCAAATTTTAAACTAGAAACAACATGTACAACTTTAATACCGTGTTTCTGCAAATGAGAAGTCCAAGTCTTTGGATTGCCAGCTGAAGTGAACACAATTGGAACCTTGTGATTAATCAAAATTTCAATGTGTTTATCAATATCAGGATACAACATGGGTAAATTCACAGCGAAAGGTTTGTTTGTTGCCTTTTTACACTTAGAAATTTGCGAATCCAAAATTTCAGGGTACATAGAGCCTGAGCCAATTATTCCTAAGCCTCCAGCATTTGATACTGCGGAGGCCAATTCCCATCCAGAGCACCATATCATTCCGGCTTGAATCAAGGGATAATTTATTTCAAATAATTCTGTTATTCGATTATTCATTCGCAATTAAAATTTTAGTTTTCAATTTCTCTAACTAACTTATTTAGATATGAAAATGAAATTGAAAAAAGTTATTTGTTTTGGTATTAATTTACTCGAATCAAAAATTTGCTTCTAATTTAAGTAATATTAATACTCAATTCGAATTCGTTTTTTTTCCTACGCATAAATTTCTGTAACTTAGGCGGAAATTAAAGTAATGTCCTTCATTCGAGCGATATTTTTAGTTCTCACCTACTTTCTTAGTTTTCAGAGTTTTTCTCAAAAAAAAACAGCCACTGTTAAAGCTTTAGAAAATCATTTGCAGAATGATGATGTTGAAAAAACACTGCTAGAAAACAAAGGTCAATGGCCAAAGGGAGTTCTTTTCCAATTGAAAACAAATGGAGGGAAGCTTTGGATTCAGCAGAGAAAAATGATTTTCCATCTGCAAGATTATTCGGCACTTCATCATGCACATTCAGGAAAAGAAACCGCATCATATCACAAAGATATTCGTGAAACGTTGGTTCATATAAATTTTTTGGGCTCAAATGAAACCCATGAAATTCAAAAAATAAATCCAACTAAGCATTATTACAATTATTTCAAAGGAAATGACTCAACCAAATGGGCTTCGAATGTTCATGGTTACGAGTATATCCAACTGAATGATATTTACAAAGGCATTAATTTGAAAGTTTTAGGTCACTCTGAACAAGTGAAATATGAATTCCACGTAAACCCTGAAATCGATCCAAGCGTTATCAAATTGAACTATTCAGGACAAAAATCAATTTCAATCGACACAAAAGGAAACCTGGTGATTGAGACAGAATTGGGTAAGATAATTGAGCAAAAACCATATGCTTATCAGCTTATCAATGGAAAAGAAACTAAGGTTCGGTGTCAGTTTAATTTAGATGGAAATAATCTTTCGTTTCGTATAGGACGTTATAACCCGAAATATATTTTGGTAATTGACCCAGTTCTGATTTTTGCGACATTCGTGGGTGCTAAATCTGATAATTTTGGGATGACAGCAACATACGGACATGATGGTTCAGCCTATTCCGGCGGAATTATTTATGGGAACGACTATCCAACTCCTGATTCTTTAGCTTACGACATCAATTCAAATTTTACGGTTAGCAACCCCGCTGCTGGTATTTCAGACGTATTTCTTTCAAAGTATTCTGCTGATGGTAAGCAAATGATTTGGGGAACATTCATTGGTGGAGGGAATAATTCGACTGGAACCGAAACGGTTCATAGTATGATCTGCGACAAACAAGATAATTTGTATTTTTTCGGAGCTACATCGAGTAAAGATTTTCCAACAACTAATGAGGCGTTTGATAAATCGTTCAACGGTGGAAACAATAGTTATAAAACCAATTTCCTATACAATGGTGTTCATTTCGAAAATTTAGGTACCGATATTTTTGTAGCAAAAATTAGTGCGAATGGTCATAATTTATTAGGTTCAACCTTTATTGGCGGAACAGAGAATGATGGAGTAAGTTATGATGTAAATAGTTTACCATACGATGATTCGAATTTATACAACGGACTTACCTCAAATTACGGAGATCAATTTAGAGGTGAAATTATGTTGGATGATCAAAACAATGTTTTAGTCGCTTCTTGCACTCGATCCTCAAATTTCCCAACAGTTTCGCCGATTCAAGAAAATTATGCTGGAAATCAAGATGGTGTACTCTTTAAATTAAAATCAAGTTTTGATTCACTAATATTTTCTACATACTACGGTGGTAATCAACGAGATGCTTGTAATTCCGTTAAAATAGACAATAGTGGAAACATAATTGTTGTTGGAGGAACACAATCTAACAATTTAAAAGGAATTTCAAATACAGGCACATGGCAAACCACATTTGGAGGTGGAACTGTTGATGGTTTCATCGTAAAATTAGTGCCTAATGGAGATGCTATTTCCAGTGCAACTTATGTAGGAAAGTCAGGTTATGATCAACTATTTTTTGTCGAGATAGATCGCTTAGATAACATTTTTGTTTTAGGTCAAAGCCAAGGTAGTGGTGCATCTAATGGAAACGGATATATTCCTATTGTCAATGCACTCTATCACAACGGAACAAGTAATAATTTCATAATAAAATTCAATCCAACACTCACCACGATATTAAATTCAACCCGATTTGGTAAATTCAACGAAAGTAAGATACATTTATCTCCAACGGCTTTCATGGTTGATATTTGTGGAAACATCTATGTGTCTGGTTGGGGAGCTAATATATTGCAATCTGTTAAGCTTTCGGGAATGCCAATCACAAAAGATGCATTTCAGTCAACTACGGACGGATTTGATTTTTACCTATTTGTTTTGAAAGCAAATTTCAATGACATCTTGTATGGATCATACTTGGGTGGAAAAATAGCTGATGAGCATGTCGATGGAGGCACTTCACGTTTTGATAAAAATGGAATTGTTTATCAATCAGTATGTGGTGGATGTGGCGGAGTAAGTGATTTCCCAACAACCTCAGGCGCATGGTCGGCATCGAACAATAGTAGTAACTGCAATAACGTTATTTTTAAATTCAGTACCGGTATCATTCCAATCGCAGATTTTAAAGTTGATCAAACGGAAGGCTGTAAAGGTTTAACTGTAACTTTTGATAATTTTTCCACAAAAAATGATTATTATTTATGGGACTTTGGCAACGGAAACATTGATGATTCAACTTTCGAACCAAAAATCACCTACAATGAGGCTGGAAAGTACACGGTGTATTTATATGTAACTGACAGTATTTGTTTGTTGACCGATACGGCAAAGATTGAAATTAATATTTATGATTCCATAAAATTGAATTTGCCAACATCTCTTTTGGAGTGTAATAACAAACCATTAAAATTGACTCCAAATTCATTTGGAACTGCTCGAAATTTTATTTGGTCTAAAAATCGAAACATGTTGAATCCAATCCAAAATTCTGGTGATTCAAGCATTTGGATTGAGCCAGATCAGGCTGCAATTTACTTTTTAGAGGCAAACAACGGTTTTTGTTCCAAAAAAGATTCTGTTCAAGTTTTGTTCTCGCCACCCGCAATTGCTGCTATTGCCGCCGACACTAGCAAAGGTTGTTTGCCGTTAACAGTCACTCTTTCCAATTTATCTGTCAATGAGGATTTCATTCAATGGGATTTTGCAATTGGAAATCACGGAAAAATAATTAATGACTCCACGATTGAGTTCAATACCAAAGGGAACTATACCATCTCATTAATAGCGAGAGATGGCATTTGTAAGAATCCCGATACAGCTTCAGTTAAAATTGAAGTGTTGGACACCATTCATCTCAGTGTCGTGGATTCGATTTTTATTTGTAACAGTGAACCGTTTTTAATCACAGCAAAAAGTTTCGGAACGTCTAACTCCTTCATTTGGTCTGATAACAATGAATTTACAAATGTATTGAACGACAATTCAAGTGACCCTGATATCGTTGTGAATAAGAATGGAACTTATTATATTTCAGCAAATAATGGGTATTGCACAGATACCGATAGTTCGGTAATTCAATTTAACACTCCTCCTAAGGTTAGCTTCACATTAGGCGAAACAAAAAGTTGTGCGCCAGCTACGGTGAAGATTGACAATAATTCTACTCAAACGGATTACTTTCGATGGAATTTTGGAAACGGAGTTTTTGACTCGGTTAATTTTGAACCAACGTTTGTTCTCGAAAATGTAGGAAATTATATTGTTCAACTCATTGTTTCTGATACTGCATGTGATATTGTGGATACCGCTCTAGCAGAAATTTCAGTCTATCCAACAATTTCAATTTCTCAAAATGAGAACTATAATTTATGTAAATCTATCCCGATTGAATTTAAACCAGTTTTCAGTGGGAATCCCAACAAATTTATTTGGTCGAGTTACGCAACGTTTGAAGATACCTTAAATCAAGATTTAACTTTAGCTGGTATTCTTGTAAATGACCCTCAGGAAGGTTACTATTATTTGAAGGCTTCAAATGATGGTTGTTTCCAAAAAGACAGCGTTCGGGTTGAAATAATAAGTTCAGCTTTGTCACTGAATTCATCAAATTCAGTTTGTTTAGGAGAAACAACGACCGTTACGGCTACAAACTCCAATCCTTCAATAACCTTTAGTTACAATTGGTCTCCAAACTCGATTATCATCAACTCTACAAATACAAGTTCAGCGATAGTAAAACCTACAAAATCTCAATACATATATTTAACAGCAACATCATCAAATGGTTGTTACATTCAGGATTCTATTTTTATTAATGTTTCAACTATTGATTCAACGTTAGTATCAGCTACTGCATCCAAGTACAATGTTGCTGCAGGAACGGTAGTTTTATTGTCAGGATTGCCAAATGGATTAAGTTCATATAGTTGGTCTCCAAGCTTGGGGTTGTCAACACCAAATGCCCAAACTACGAATGCTGTGGTTGAGGAAAATACCATTTACACGCTCACTGTTTCCAACGGTATATGTTCAAAAAGTGATACTGCTGAAGTAAAAGTATTTCAATTAATTTGCAATGGCGAACAATTGTTTGTTCCAAATTCATTTTCACCAAACGGAGATAATCACAATGATAAATTATATTTGCGTGGACATAATATTGAAAAGATGATTTTCAGGATTTTCGATCGATGGGGAGAAATGGTCTTTGAAACAACGGATCAATCCATCGGTTGGGATGGCACTTTTAGAGGGAAAAAGTTGGATCCAGATGTGTATGTCTACTATGCTGATATAACTTGTATTGGCGGTCTCAATGAGATTGTAAAAGGCAACGTAACACTTATGAAATAATAATATCACAATGCTAAATGAAGCAATTTAAAATCGAATCAAATGAAAAAAGTTATCAATTCAAAATCTGAAAAGTTTCTAGAAAACTATTTGAATAATCCAAGTCCAACGGGCTTTGAATCAGAAGGTCAGAAATTATGGCTGGAGTATGTTAAACCTTATATTGATGAGTTTTTCACCGACAATTACGGTTCTGTTGCAGGAATTATAAATCCTGGAATGGATTATAAAGTTGTCATAGAAGCTCATGCCGATGAAATTTCTTGGTTTGTTCATTACATCACCAAAGATGGATTTATTTATTTGCGCCGAAATGGAGGTTCCGATCACATGATTGCACCATCGAAAAGAGTTAATATCCACACCGAAAGAGGCATTGTTAAAGCCGTTTTCGGCTGGCCTGCTATTCACATGCGTCATACGAAGGAGGATACTCCCAGCATGAAAAATATATTCTTGGATTGTGGATGCTCTTCAAAAGAAGAAGTTGAAGCATTAGGAGTTCATGTTGGCTGTGTAGTAACTTTTGAAGACGAGTTTATGATCTTGAATAAGAATAAGTACGTTGGGCGTGCCTTGGACAATCGTATTGGCGGATTTATGATTGCCGAAGTTACTCGTTTGTTGAAAGAGTCAAAAACGAAATTACCCTTTTCATTATACATCGTAAATGCCGTTCAAGAGGAAATTGGACTACGTGGCGCTGAGATGATTGCACATCGCATTAAACCCGATGTAGCTTTGATTACAGATGTATGTCATGATACTGCAACCCCGATGGTGGATAAAATTGAAAATGGTGATCAACAATCCGGGAAAGGCCCAGTTTTAACCTATGGTCCAGCAGTTCAAAATAATTTCTTGAAACAAATCATCAAAACAGCAGATAAAAATAAAATTCCGTTTCAACGTGCTGCCGTTTCTCGCTCAACGGGGACAGATACAGATGCTTTTGCTTATTCGAATGAAGGTGTCACAAGTGCTTTGATCTCATTGCCCCTACGATATATGCACACAACAGTAGAAATGGTTCAAAAAGAAGATGTTGAAAATTGCATTCGCTTGATTTTTGAAACCCTAAAGACCATTAAATCCGGGCAAGATTTTAGGTATTTGAAGTAATACCGTTTTGTCAACTATTATCCATTAGACAAAAAGTTTAATTTAATGAAAATCAGCCTAACTAAAGGTTTCTGTTTTTTATTTTTTACCGCAATTGCACTGTATATTCCTTTTATTTTTTGGGGAGGTTTTGGAACATCAGATGATCTTGTTTTGGTTTCTGAAATTGGCACAAAATATTTAGAAGATTTGAAATATAATTTATCGCGTTCAGGTCATATTTCGAGACCCATTTATGGTTTAGTTCAAACAACTTTATTACATTGGTTTGGGGATAATTTTATCTATTTCAATCTTATTCGATTTTTATTTTGGGTTCTTTTTATATTTTTAGCTCATCGAGTATTTCACAAATTGATTGGAAAAAATGAACTGATATTTTTTCTTTTCTTTTTAATGTTTCCCATTTTCTCGTCCTCACAATTGTTCAACTCAATGCAATCTGGTTATATTCTGTCAATGATCTTTTATTTATTGGCTCTTCGCTCAATTCAAGACGAAAAAGGGGAATTTACACGGGAAAGATATCTCCATTTTTTGTTGTTTAGTTTGTTGTCTCTGCTTTCATGTGAAATTGTTTTTCCATTGTTTTTGTTTCCACTTCTTTTTCATAAAATGGACGTTTCATCGAGCGAGTTTCGAATGAAGATATTTCTTATTGTCACATTTTGTTTCAGTTTAATTCTCGTGCTTAAATTTCTTATCGGACCAATGTACCAATTGGAGTCAGGCATTTATGGATATTCTCTATCATCTCACTCTTTTTTTCAGTGGTTTTACTACTTTATTACCATTTCAGTTGAAATCCCATTTTTGCTCATTGAAGTTATACCTTTCTTTTTTTCAGAACCAATATTGTTGAGTAGTATGTTGGTTATACCAATATTTTATTTCTTAGAGGAAGAACGCAAAGTTGTTTTTTCTAAAAATCTTTTTTTAAGCTCAATTTCAACAATTTTGGCTTGCAGTTTAATTTTTTTAATCTCTAATTACCCATCTGTCACTTATGGTTTGTACAACAAAATGTTACTACCAAGTCATTTGTTTGTTTGTTTAATTCTGGGCCATATCTGCTCGAATCTGTTAAATTCAAGATTTTCTTTCATTGCCTTCATAATTGGAATTCTGTGGCTGTCATCGATGGAGTTGCAAGTCATCAATTCCATTCGATCATGGAAATTAAGAAACGATGTTTACAAAATTATTGTGCCAAAGTTGAATAACTATGTGACTAATGAAAAAAACATTTTTGTTAATGTTCCATTCTTTTTAAAAAGCAATTATAACAACGAACCTGTTTTTTCATTAAACGACGATTTTCAAGGTGGATTAATTCTGAACGGATATAAAGGAAACTCAAAAGGATTGATGTTGTTCAACTCAAAAATGATTCGAGATTCAACCTACTGGCCTCATCATAACATAATTAATGTCATTAACGAAAAACATATAGATAAATTTGATTGTATAGATTTGAATTGGGTTAATTCATCTGATATCAAATTGGTTTTTTATGAGGATATCAATAGAAAATCTTTGAACAGATTAAAATATGTTCCTTTTCAATCCGAGTGTTTACGATCTGTTATTCGTGCTTCAATTTCAAATCAATTGAAAAAGAAATTAAATTTTAATTGATCAATCTATTAAATATATAAATTCAATTATGTTCCCAACTTATTTGATTAATTTACGTCTTACAATAAAATCATTAGAAAATGAAGAAAATTAATTCAATTATGTTCAGTCTTTTTGTTGTTTCATCCTCTCTTATAGTCTTCTATTCTTGTGAGAAGGAGGAAGCTTGTGATGAGGATAATATCAGTCAACAAGGCGATGATGATAGTCACAACATGGGTCAAAATTGCATGCAATGTCATAAGCCAGGTGGAGAAGGGGAGGGATGCTTTGTCGTCGCAGGAACTGTTTATGATACGCTTTCGACTAATACCTTGGCCTCTGGCAAAATTGAACTTTATACAGGGCCTGATGGAACTGGAAATTTAATTCATACCATTCAAGTTGATTCGAAGGGGAATTTTTACACGACTGAAAATTTTGATATTTCCGGGTTATATCCTGTTCTGACTGGTCCATCTGGAAATAAGTCTTACATGGGAAGTTCATTAACTTCAGGTCAGTGTAATTCGTGTCATTCGAGTTCGAATCGAATAAATGGTAATTAGAAAGCAGATTCGTTTGAAAATCAATTATTTAAACGGGATTCTAATTCCACAATAAAATCATCTTCACGTTCTAGTGAAATTAGTAGTTGATCGAATTGATTGTAACGAACAATTAACCCTTTTCTTGTTGTTGACATTTTTTAAGCCTACGAAAAGATCTTTCTTTTTCAATTTTATTTGATTAATGTATAGGATATACTTCGCTTTAAAAATAAACTTCTAAATGCCAATTGATTTTGTTGCTTGAATTCAGCAGTGGTTTTTTTAGACAAGTTATAAATGAATGCAAGTTAATGCCAATAATACTTTCAGGGATTTTTAGGCACTATTTTGTACATTAACTCACAAATCGCAGTTGAAGGTTCCTATGGATTATTGATGGCTCTGAAAAACAAATCGGAAGAGTAACATTTATCAAACAACTTTTTGTTTGTCAAGTCCATCTTTATTTTTAATTTTAAAATATGAAATAGCCATGCAAACAAATTGCGCAAGGATCGTTGAAAATAATATGGCGACAACCTAAGTTAGCGCATAAACTAATTCCGTATAACCTTTGAAACACAAATTATTTACAGATGAAAAGAAAAATTGAAGAACTGTTAAACGAAAGAATCTTAATTCTTGATGGAGCCATGGGAACGATGATTCAACGACACAAACTAGAGGAATTTGATTTTCGAGAGGGCGCTTTTGAAAAACATGATAAACCGTTGAAAGGAAACAATGATTTGTTGTCAATCACGAGACCGGAAATAATTAAAGATATTCATCGGCAATATTTTAATGCCGGTGCAGACATCGTTGAAACCAATACCTTTTCTGGAACTTGGATAGCTCAAGCAGATTATGGGTTGGAAGAAGCTGTTTACCGAATAAATTACGATAGCGCCAAAATCGCTCGTGAGGTGGCAGATGAATTTACCGATAAACCGCGTTTTGTGGCTGGATCAATTGGTCCAACGAATCGCACTGCCTCCATTTCGCCAGATGTTAACGATCCAGGCTATCGCGCGATTACATTTGATGAGTTGGTTCAAGCTTATTCGGAGCAAGTGGAGGCACTCATGGATGGTGGCGTTGATATTTTGCTTGTTGAAACCATTTTCGATACCCTCAATGCCAAAGCTGCTCTATTTGCGATTGATCAAGTTTATGAAAAACGTGGAGAGAAACTACCAATCATGGTTTCAGGAACAATTACCGATCAAAGTGGAAGAACTCTGACTGGACAAACAACGGAGGCGTTTTTGATTTCGTTGTCACACATGCCACTTTTGAGTATCGGTCTTAATTGTGCGCTCGGTGCCAACTTGATGCGACCGTATTTGCAAATTTTGAACGACAAATCTCCATTCGCAGTTAGCGCACATCCCAATGCTGGTCTGCCTAACGAGTTTGGAAAATACGATGAAACACCGGAGTTAATGGCTGCTCAAATTAAAGAATTTTTGGATGAAGGCTTGATAAACATCATTGGTGGATGCTGTGGAACAACTCCTGATCACATTCAAGCCATTGCAAAACTTGCCAAAGATTATCAACCTCGCAATGTTTTGGTAAGTTAGTTTAAGATCGAAAATAGCACATTGTTATTAAAGATTGAAATCCATTCAATTGTCATTTGAATAATTCATTCATAACTTTTCCTCTTCCGGTTGGAAAGCTGAAATTTAATAAATGTGCAATCGTTTGAGGAATATCAATTAACTCTCGTTCTTTGTCGAAAACGATATCTTTCTTAAAGTCTGGTCCTAAGGCCAAAAGAAAAATTTTGCGACAGCCAGCGCAGCGATCTCCATGGTTGACAAATCCATCCTTATGTCCGTCTGTGTGTCGCCCGTGATCGTTTGTAATAAATAAACACGTTTTGTCCTTCATTTTTGGGTGATTTTGAATGTATTCCCACAACTCGAATGAGTAATTGTCACATTTTTGAATCGCCGAAAGATAGTTTACCCAATCATTTGCATGACCATAAGAATCAACCGCTAATAGATTTATTAATAGAATTTGAGGCGGATTTTCATTTAATTTTTCATATATCTTTCGCATGGTCTCAGCGTCATTTGAATAATCATTCCCGTTCCCATTTGTTCCGCAATAGGTCATTGGCATAAATGAGTTTCTCCAACTTTTATTCTTGGTGTTTGCTAAAACCTCAAGTTTACCTTTGCTCGAGATTATGTATGCAGCACTCTTATCCTTTCTCTTTTCTTTTAAATAATACTGGAAAATTGAAGGTTTCTTGGGCAGGTGTTTGCCATCATTCGAAATGGATTGATAAACCCCAGTTGTAATTGCTGTATGACCAGAAATTGTAAATGTTTTTCCATTGTTTTTGAAATTAGAGAACAAAACACCTTCTTTCGATAGTAACCTTCCCATTTTTGGAATGCACTTCAATGAACTATCACCGAAAGTTTCAGAAAATCGCGGACCGTCAATAACCAATATTACAACATACTCTGTTTTGAAAGATTGAGAAAAATAAATCGAATTGCTTGCAACAAAAAGAAGAAAACAAGCTATTAATTGTATGGGGCTTTTTCGATTCATGGGTTTGTATTAAACTTTATAAATTTGGATTTTCTGGAAAAATATTCTCGATTTTTTAGTTAAATTTATTAACTTCAGTCCAATATTCAACTCACAAAAGTAATAGTTGTTATTTAACTCATGTTTGATTAGTTTGGAAATTCTGAGTAAACTCGTTTTAGATATTTAATGGATTTGATTCATTTTACTTTTTTCAGAAATCCTACAGATTTTTGAAGTAGTTGAAAAACCGAATAGATTGTCAATTTGTTGGTATCTTTTTTACTTCCTTTCGAAAAAAACAATTTAATTGAATTAACTTTGTTTTGATGAGCGATTTTGTTGTTTCGGCTAGAAAATATCGTCCACAAACCTTTGATACAGTTGTGGGACAAGCCTCCATTACGGGTACGCTTAAAAATGCTATCAAAAACGACCATTTAGCCCAGGCTTTTCTGTTTTGCGGTTCGAGAGGAGTTGGAAAAACAACCACCGCGAGAATTTTAGCAAAGACCATAAATTGTTTTAATCGAACCGAGCAAATCGAAGCATGCGATAGTTGTGATTCTTGCGTTTCATTCAATACTGGAAATTCTCTCAACGTATATGAAATGGATGGCGCTTCCAATAACTCCGTTGAAGATATTCGAAGTTTAATTGATCAAGTTCGCGTCGCTCCGCAATTAGGCACTCACAAAATTTATATCATTGATGAGGTTCACATGCTAAGCTTGAATGCCTTCAATGCGTTTTTAAAGACTTTAGAAGAGCCCCCACGTCATGCCATTTTTATTTTGGCAACAACGGAAAAACATAGAATAATCCCAACCATTCTCTCGCGTTGTCAGATATTTGATTTTAATCGTATTCGTGTTAAAGATATTTCTGATCATCTTGCCAAAATTGCCACCAAAGAAGGTGTAACTGCTGATCCTGAGGCACTCCATTTGATAGCCATGAAGGCTGATGGTGCATTGCGCGATGCTTTGTCCATTTTTGATCAAATAGTAACTTATGCAGGAACCACGGTTACCTACAAACACGTTTTGGAAAACCTGAATGTGTTGGATTATGATTACTATTTTAAAGTTGTTGATTTTGCTGAAAAAGAAGACATTCCATCATCTTTATTGATTTTAAATGACATCTATCAGAAAGGATTCGATGGACATAATTTTGTGAATGGGTTGTCAGATCACTACCGTAATTTATTGGTTTGTAAGGATGCTCGTACACTTTCATTGATGGATGTTCCCGAATCTATTCAACAGAAATTTTCAGAACAATCTAAATCTATTGATTCATCTCGAATTTTAAGAGCTCTAAACGTCTTGAGTAAAATCGATGTTGACTACAAATCATCCAAAAATCCGAGACTTCTAATCGAAGTTGGTCTGATGCAATTGTGTTCGCTTAAACAAGAGCAGGAAAAAAAAAATGTCTGACAGACCGCATTGACATCCTGCCATTTCCTAATCAGAGTTTGCGGAAAAATGTTCAACCTGCTAAGGTAAGCCAACCTGCTTCGAAAAACTCATACATTCAAGAAACACCTCCTCCCAAAGTATTATCGGAGCCCACTGGGAACCACGGATCAACCAATATTTCGATAAAAAAGATATTGGAGGAACAAAAAGCACAGGAAACTTCACCAGCTCGTGAGGATATGCCGAGAGAAAGTTTTTCCCGAGAACAAGTTAAAATGTTTTGGAAACAGTTTGCCTTTAAAATGAAAGAAAACGGTATGGAAACGTTTTACCACGCTTTGATTAAACGAGAACCTCATTATTTAGAGGAAGAAAAATTCGGTTTAGAGGTGGATAATCAGATTCAAATTGATTACATAAACCCGATTATTGGCGATTTCATTGACTTTTTAAGAAAAAGTTTGAACAATTATCAAGTTGAAGTTACTTTGATTCTTTCGGACAAACCAAATGAGGAAATAAAATATCTCTCGGGAAAAGATAAATTCAATGCCCTTGCAAGAAAGAATCCCAATCTCCATACGCTGAAAAATCTCTTTAACTTAGACATAGAGTATTGAAATGAATTCTGTCCAATTCGAAAATCAGGCATTGGAAAAGGCTTATTTTAAGTTCAAAAAAGATTGGGATGAAAACAATGTTATTCAGGTTCTTAGTTCAGGTTCTACCGGACAACCAAAGAATATCATAATTTCCAAACAGCAAATGGTTTTATCTGCCTCAAAAACGATAGAGTTTTTCAAGTTAGAAAAAGGGCTAAAAGCATTGATTTGTCTATCATTGGAAACAATCGCCGGAAAAATGATGCTTGCAAGGTCTTTGGTTGGAAATTGGAAGGTAAAAATCGTTGAACCAGGCTCGAATCCACTTAAAAACTTGAGTGAGAAAATCGATTTTATTGCTTTGGTTCCTATGCAACTCGAAAGGATATTACACGATTCACCAGAAAAACTTAACTCAATTAACACCGTTATTGTGGGAGGTGCCCCAATTTCAAATTCCATCGTCAAACAATTAATAGCACTGAAAATCAACGTTTTTCAGACCTTTGGAATGACCGAAACTGTTTCTCACTTTGCCCTTCGTAAAGTTGGTTTTGAAATGGAAACATTTTATCGAACCATCAAAGGAGTTTTGGTATCATCTTTGAATGGAAATTTAGTTATTCATTATCCGGAAATGTTTGAAAAGCCATTACTGACAAATGATGTTGTAAGAATCCATTCTCCTGAAACATTTGAATGGATGGGTCGTTCTGATTTCATTCTCAATAGTGGCGGAATCAAATTAAACCCGGAAAGGATTGAGCATAAATTGGCAGAACACATTGATGCTCGATTTTTTGTGGCAGGTTTGCCTGATGCGGTTCTGGGAGAAAAATTGGCTCTAATCATTGAAAATTCCACTGATTTTGTTCCGGTTAAATCTCGGTTCGCCAAAGTTTTAGATAAATATGAAATCCCTAAGGTTTATTGCAAGATAAATCATTTTATTCAAACAGAAAGTGGAAAGGTAAATCGCCTGCAAACCATTCAAAAAATTCAGCCCAATGAATGGAAAGAACTTGTTTGACTACTTTGGTCTTTCTGTTGGCGCAACAGAGGATGAGCTAAAAAAACGTTATCGCGAACTCGTCAAGAAATATCATCCTGACAAAAATAAATCGGAAGACGCTAAAACGAAATTTCAAGAATTAAAACAAGCATACGATGAATTACTTTTAATCCTTCGAAATGAGCCAATTGAAGATGATTTAATGGGCGAGGAATCAGCAGAGGTGATGTGGCAAAAATACCGAGATCGCGCTAGAAAAATTACCCTTGAAAAACAACGGATTCAAAATGAAGCAATGGACGCGTGGTATGATAAACTGCAAACTGGAAGTATTTGGAAATACACGAAAATCGTTTGTTATTGTTCAGGTTTTCTCATTCTATTGCTGACAATGGATCTATTTCTTCCACCTATTTATGAAAATGATATTGTTATGGGGTATGATTCAAAAAATTATCATAGTATTGATGAACATCGCATTAGTCGTGTTATTACATCGAAAGGAAATGTTTATTGGTTGGATCGCTACAATAATGGTTTTTTTAATTTGAATCCGTTTGTAAAAATTGAGAAAACGCGTTTGCTACATAGTCCGATTAGTTTTCAAAAGTTCGATGGATCAAGGCATTTGATTATTCCAATAGAACTAACGATTTATTGGGCTCAAATCGTTGTATTCATTGCTTTCTTGATTTCGGTTGGATTGTATTTTTACAAAAAAAGAGATGTGTTTTTTATCATGGGGAGCTATTACACCCGATTTTTCGTGGGACCATTTATAGTTTGGTTCTTAATGTCAAATAATCGCTGGATTCATCTATTAACACTTGGCTTCGTATGACCAAAAAAGAAAAGGGAATTTATATTGTTGGTGAGTTGGAACGTCTGTATCCCGAAACTCCTATTCCGCTGGATCACACTGATTCATACACCTTATTGATTGCAGTGTTGTTATCGGCACAGTGCACAGATGAACGTGTAAATAAAATCACGCCTTTACTATTTGAACAGGCTCGAACGCCTCAAGAAATGATTAAATTACGGGTTGAAGAAATTCGCGAAATCATTAAACCTTGCGGTTTGTCGCCTCGTAAGTCAAAAGCAATTTGGGAATTATCCAAAATAATTATTGAAAAGCATGAAGGGAATGTTCCGAACAACTTTCATGATTTGGAGGCTCTACCAGGTGTGGGACATAAAACGGCGTCTGTTGTTATGTCACAAGCATTTGGAGTTCCGGCATTTCCAGTTGATACGCACATTCATAGACTACTGACAAGATGGGGGATTTCATCCGGTAAAAATGTCGAGGAAACAGAACGCGAAGCCAAGAAATTATTTCCGAAAGAAACTTGGAACAAATTGCATTTACAAATCATTTTTTACGGTCGCGAATATTCTCCTGCTCGAAGTCCAAAAAAAGAAATTGATTTCATAACAGCTAAAATAGGAACCAAAAAAGCACTTGCAGAATTAAAGTAAGTGAGATTCTGTCTTGAAAAACCCCTACTGAATCATAATTCGTTGAACCAATTTATTTTCGTTGAACGAAACTTGAACCAAGTAAAAACCTTTCTCGAGATTGTTTTCTTTAATTTGAATTGAATCTCCATGGAAGCGATAAACTTGAATGACCTTTCCGTTAAGATCAGTTAAATTGATTTCGGCATTGTTTACTATTTGATTGAGTTGAATTAGAAACGAGCCCTCATTTGGATTTGGACTAACATATAACTTCATACCTGACACTTCCGGAATTCCGACATTTCCATCCACACCGTCACAGTTTTCATCTATTGAATTGCCAGAAACATCTTGGGCATTTGGATTGATTAATTTATTTTTATCATCGCAATCTCCACCAATCGTAACTGTGTTTTGCGGCTGCGCACAAGCTTCAGCGCCAGTTGCCTCATCTCCAAAACCGTCTCCATCTGCGTCTGTGTAATACGTTTTAAGGTCGAATCCTTCATCTACTTTTCCATCGCAATTGTTGTCTTTGGAGTCACAAATTTCAGTTGCACCGGGATAGATTTGGTCATTTGTATCATCGCAATCTGTGGTATTTGAAACATAATTATCAGGTTTAGTACAATTCTTTATCGATTTACTCGGATTTCCAAAACCATCACCATCGGCATCCTCGTACCAAGAAATAACATTTACAGTAGCATTTTTATCATCACAATCTGTAGAATTCGTGACATAACCTGAAGGTTGGCCGCAACTAGACTGTGAGACAGAAAGATTACCAAACCCGTCTTGATCTGCATCTTGGTAATAAGTCGCAAGGGCGTTATTGTTCGCATCATTATCATTACAATCAGTTGAGTTAGAAACATAACCAGAAGGTTGATTACATGAGTTTTGTGTAGAATTAACATTTCCAAATCCATCACCATCTGCATCTGCATACCAAATTGTGTTTGGGTTGATTGAGGCGTTCTTATCATCACAATCAGAATTGTCTAGAACATAACCTGATGGCAATGAGCAAGCTTGAATGGAAGAATTTGGGTCGCCATAAGAATCATCGTCAGAATCTGCATAATATTTTATCGGAGAAGCACATGGTGTTACTGATTCCCAAGTAGTTCCTATACGGATTTCATCGATTTGAAGGTTTCCTGTTCCAGCACTTGCAGTACCACTTTGACGCATAAAAACTGATGCGAAAGTACTTAATGCATTTGTTCCTTGAGTAGAGTATTGAGATGATGCAGGTGGGTTTTGAGTCCCCGGAATTGGATTAATCCATAACGTTGCTTGAATTGGCGAAGTAGTTCTGCGAAGTTTAACAACTAAAAAGTAGGTTTCCCCGATCCGTAGATCTTGAGAGAAAACACTTGGAACTAAATTTCCTGCACCTGAGTTAACCAATGCAATTTGAAATGTATTTGCAACACTTCCTTGACGAATACGAAGTTGACCAGCAAATACAGTTAAAGATGCACCAGCTGTTTGTCCAAAACCAAAAAATATATCACCAGTGGTATTTGTGTTCAATTGAAGCTGTGTTGAACTTGGGACATTTAACAAAAGTGAATAATATGCTGAATCAGAACTTATAGATATAGCCTTATTAACATCTTCGCCATTACCAGCAACAAAATTCGCTTTATTACCTGCGCTTGCAGCCAAATTTGGGTAAGATAATGACCCAGCATTATCTGCTTGAAATTGACCAGCAGTACCACTATGTGTCAACCACCCGTTTGCATTTAAGGCTCCAGAAAAATTGAATGGTTCAAAGGTTTGGGAAAATATTAAATTTCCATAAAATAAAACTGTGCTTAGAAAAATTAAATTTCTCATATTGATTTTTTTTCAAAAGTAACCATTCAAAATTAATTTAATATTAAACCAAAATGAAAAAAGGCGATCGAGGTCAACTTTTTGATTTAAATAGTTGAATTTGAACATTTCAAGTTTTGTTGAGTTTCTTGATACGCTCAGGTTTTGGAAAAAGCACTTTTCTCGAAAGTTTCCATTTTTTTATTTTTGGATCTTTTCCGACAACCTTGAAATCCATGTCACCTAAATGATCTTCATCACCTAAAATATCCGAAAGAACACCGAATTTACCTTCATCCGCCACCAATCCCATCGCTATTTCAGAAACAGAATCTTAAATTTAAACTCCTACTGTTTGGTTTGAAATTTGATCGGTTTCAGTCACAGTTAAATTACAGCAAGCGCTGTTTCTAACAACAAAATCCTTTTTACCGCCGCAAATGGAGGTTACACAAACGTAAAAAATCATTTTGAGTAACAATATTTAAGCTATTTTCAATTATTTGTGAAATTCTAATAAATTCCTGTATTTTGATTTCCGTAATTGCGTAAATTCGTTTCAAAATCATGGCAAAAATCAACCGCCTAAGTCTAGCCCAATTTGGGAATCTTGAATTACTTGCAAAACAAGTAGTAGAAGGATTTATAACCGGCTTGCATAAAAGCCCTTTTCACGGATTTTCTGTTGAATTTGCAGAGCATCGCTTGTATAATACTGGTGAATCAACTCGTCATATTGATTGGAAACTGTATGGAAGAACAGAGAAAATGTTCACTAAAAAATATGAGGAGGAAACGAATTTGCGTTGCCAAATTGTGATAGATAGCTCTAGTTCCATGTATTTTGAAAAGAATGACATTTCAAAATTTGAGTTTTCTGTTTATGCGGCTGCCAGTTTAATTGAGCTTTTGAAACGTCAGCGCGATGCGGTTGGACTTACATTTTTCAATGAGAAAATCGAACTTCACACTCAGGCAAAGTCTTCACCCGCTCACCATCGTTTTCTGTTCAGCGAATTGGAAAAACGTTTTCATCAATATCAAGAAGATAAGCGAGTTACAAGCAATACGATTCAAGCCTTGCACGACATCGCAGAATTGACTCATCGCAGAAGTTTGGTGGTTGTTTTCTCGGATTTATTGGATGATCCTGATCGAATTGATGAATTGTTTCAAGCATTAAATCACTTAAAGCACAATAAACATGACGTTATTCTTTTTCATGTCGTTAACCAATCCTTGGAAGTTGATTTTAATCTAGAAAACAGACCATTTCAGCTCATCGACATGGAAACAGGTGAAAAAATGCGCTTGCAACCAGCTGAAGTGAAAGCCAAATACGTGGAAGGTATCCAGAGATACTTCAATGAAATCAAAATGCGATGTGCGAACTATCGAATTGATTTTATGCCAGCACCAATTGCTTCTGGTTATAATCAGGTTCTATTGGAATTTCTTTTGAAAAGACAGAAGATGATTTAGTTGAAATACCAAAGAATATTAAATTTCACCAATAACCATAGTTCGATTTATAAAATTGGATCGTCTTCCTCGCCAGCAGCACTGCAGGTAATTTCAAAATTGAATCGAGCTCTGGCTAATAAGAATAGTTGCCTCTCTCAATGTAACGGTCAAAGAACCAAAATTATTTTGAATTCCTCAATACTCTTCTTTCTCAAATCACTATCTTCGCGTCAAATTTCCGGAGAACATGAGTGATGCCATTAAACACGAATGTGGGATTGCCCTTTTGAGGCTAAAAAACCCCATACAATTCTATGTCGATAAATATGGATCAGCGCTTTACGGAATAAATAAACTTCATCTTTTGATGGAGAAACAACACAATCGTGGTCAGGATGGAGCAGGCGTTGCAAATATAAAATTTGATATGGCTGCAGGTGAACGTTACATTTCTCGAGTGCGCTCAATTGCAAAGAGCCCGATTCAAGATGTATTTGATCAAATTAACAGTCGATTTCAACAAATTTCAAATGAAGATAAATCCAAATTAAAGGATGTTGATTTTTTGAAAAAGAATGCAGGTTTTACAGGTGAGTTATTTCTGGGCCATCTTCGATATGGAACTTTCGGAAGAAATTCGATCGAAAGTTGTCACCCATTTTTGCGTCAAAATAATTGGATAACTAGAAATTTGGTCGTTGCAGGTAATTTTAATTTAACGAATGTTGATGAACTATTCAGTGTTCTTGTAAACATTGGGCAGCACCCGAAAGAAAAATCCGATACTGTTACAGTTTTGGAGAAAATCGGACATTTTTTAGATGTGGAAAATGACAATTTATATCGGCAATACAAATCTTTAGGGTATAGTAATTCTGAAATTTACAAACGAATTGCTGATCAGTTGAGTCTACCTAAGATTCTCAGAAAAGCTTCCGAGGACTGGGATGGAGGATATGCAATGGCTGGGCTTTTGGGACATGGAGATGCATTTGTATTGAGGGATCCAAACGGTATTCGACCTGCGTTTTATTTTGAGAATGATGAAATTTGTGTTGTTGCCTCTGAGCGACCAGCTATTCAAACAGCATTCAATTTGAAAGTTGAACAAATCAAAGAATTAAAAGTCGGACATGCATTAATAATCAAAAAAAGCGGTTCTGTTAGCGAGGAATTAATCAATGAACCAAAAGAGTTAAAAAAATGTTCTTTCGAACGAATTTATTTCTCGCGAGGATCTGACGCAGATATTTATGCTGAAAGAAAAGCACTCGGTCGATTAATCGTTCCTCAGGTTTTGAAATCGGTAGATTACGATTTTGATAACTCTGTTTTCTCGTTCATACCAAATACAGCTGAGGTTTCATTCTACGGGTTGATTAAAGGTCTTGAGGAACATTTGAATTTGGAGAAAATAAAACAAATTCAAGCTATTGGTACTCAGGCAAATGAGGAAAAAATAGCTGAAATTATTCATCGTCGGGCACGTATTGAGAAAATTGCAATAAAGGACGCTAAATTGAGAACCTTCATTACGCAAGATGACTCACGTGATGACTTGGTAGCTCATGTCTATGACATCACCTATGGAAGCGTGCGCGCTGGAAAGGACAACTTGATTGTAATCGATGATAGCATTGTTCGTGGAACAACCTTGCGTCAAAGTATTTTGAAAATTTTAGACCGTTTGAATCCGAAGAAAATCGTCATCGTTTCCTCAGCTCCTCAAATCCGTTATCCCGATTGTTATGGCATTGATATGGCCAAAATGGGAGATTTTATTGCATTCGAGGCTGCCATCCAACTTTTAAAAGATCGAAAAATGACTCATGTCATTGATGAGGTTTACAAGCAATGTTTGAAACAATTGGATTTACCGATAGAGCAAGTTCGGAATTTCGTTAAAGGAATTTATGAGCCATTTTCTGATGAGGAAATCTCTAAAAAAATCGCTGAATTATTGACTCCTCGGAGCATTGAAGCGGAGGTTGAAATTATTTTTCAAACGGTTGAAAATCTTCACAAAGCATGTCCAAATAATCTTGGGGATTGGTATTTTACCGGGAATTATCCTACTTCAGGTGGAAATAAGGTGGTAAACAAAGCTTTTGTGAATTGGATGGAGAATAAAAACGAAAGAGCTTATTGAATAAAAACGAAAGAACAACTTTCGCTCCTTCTTTTTGAGAAAACGGAGTTTAACAAGGGTTTAGCAATTCAGTAGATTATCTCGTTAAACTCATGAAATACCTAACTCAAGGCAAAAACACCTGTTAAAGTCATCTCGTCATTGGACCAAATCCTCTTTCGTTGTGCGGTTAATCGAGCGCTCAGGTTTATTTAGAATCTTTGTATTACAAGAAAAAACTTAAAAAACACTTTCAACATTAAGATATAGGACTTTTGCCTTTGGGGCTTATTTTGAAAAAGTAGGTGATAATATAAAACTCAAAATTGCATTAACTAAAAAAAGAAGAAAATGGTTTGCTAACCTTTGGGATATCCCAATAGATTTATCTCAAAAAATTCGGATTGCGTAATCCGGGTTTAAAATACGCTGATACCTTTTAAAAATATATTTGGCAAATTGTAACATTCCTTAGGCTAACTCCGTTAAGAGACTCAACAAACAACAAAACAAACATCATGAAAACAAAAATCACCCTAATTCTGTCAGCGGTTGTTGTAACGATCGTTTTGGCATCTTGCGGCGGAGGAAGAATCGCTCATTGTGACGCTTATGGTAGTGTTCAAACAACGGAAACAAGCGACTTAGCCTCTAAGTAAGAAAAAATCACCACTCATAGCGCTGGACATACAACGCCATCTCGGATTGTATCTTCAGCGCTTCTTTTTTTGCGTCAATTTCAAAATTTTCATCAGTTCCTGCGAAAATAATTCCCCGAGAAGAATTTACTAAAAGTCCACATTCGGAATTCGCACCAAATTTTACAACCTCTTCAAGCGACCCGCCCTGAGCACCAACACCCGGAACCAAAAAGAAATAGTCCGGAGCAAGTTTACGAACCTCGGCTATTTCCTCTGCTCGTGTAGCGCCAACGACAAACATAAGTTGTTCAGGCGTTCCCCATTCTCTTGCTTTTTCAATCACTTCAGCATAAAATTTCTTGCCTTCAAGTTCTTTGAATTGAAAATCATAAGCACCTTTGTTTGATGTAAGTGCTAAAAGAATAACCCATTTGTTTTCGTGTTCCAGAAAAGGCTGAACGCTATCCGAGCCCATGTAGGGAGCAACGGTAACGGCATCGCACGGCAAGGTTTCAAAAAATGTTTTCGCGTAATAAGAAGACGTATTCCCAATATCGCCACGCTTGGCATCAGCAATGATAAAACAGTTTTTTGGAATGTAATTGATTGTTTTTTCAAGGCTTTGCCATCCTTTAACTCCGTATGCCTCATAAAAAGCGGTATTCGGTTTGTAAGCCACGCAATATTGGTTTGTTGCATCAATTATTGTCTTGTTGAATTCGAAAATAGGATCCTCAGTTTCAAGTAAATGTTTCGGGATTTTATTCAAATCAGGATCTAAACCAATGCACAAAAACGACTGTTTTCTTCGTATTTCCTGAATCAATTCTTGTTTTGTCATACTTCCTGACCTTTAAGTTTTTCAGCATTTTCAGCCATTTTCAAAGAATCAATCATTTCTTGAATATCGCCATTCATAAATGAGCTGAGATTATACATTGTTTTATTGATTCTGTGATCGGTGATTCTTCCTTGCGGATAATTGTAGGTTCTAATTTTCGCCGAACGATCTCCAGTAGAAACCAAGGTTTTACGTTGCGCTGCTCGTTCATTGTGAATGCGATCCAATTCCGCTTGATATAGTCTTGAACGTAAAACTGAAATCGCCTTTTCCAAGTTTTTATGTTGCGAACGACCATCCTGACATTCCACAACAACTCCTGTCGGAATATGAGTCAATCGAATCGCAGATTCTGTTTTGTTAATGTGCTGACCTCCAGCTCCGGATGCACGAAACGTATCTTTACGAACATCGTTCATATCTAGTTCAAAGTCCACTTCTTCGGCTTCCGGTAATACAGCAACTGTAATCGCTGAGGTATGAACACGTCCTTGAGATTCCGTTTCAGGTACTCGTTGAACGCGGTGCACGCCGGATTCAAATTTCAACATTCCATAAATCCCAGCACCGGTAACTTCCATGGAAATTTCTTTGAGTCCTTTAACCGTTCCTTCAGATGAATTCAGAATATCATATTGCCAGCCCATTTCCTTGAAAAACATAGTGTACATTCGAAAAATATCTTCAACGAAAATACAGGCTTCGTCTCCACCGGTTCCTGCGCGAAGCTCTAGAATGGCGTTTTTATCATCTTCTGGATCTTTTGGAATCAACATCATTTTGATTTCTTCCTCCATTTCCGGACGTTTTTGCTCCATTTCGTCGATTTCCATTTTCGCCATTTCGCGCATTTCGGGATCGGTTTCAACTTCTAAAAGTTCCTTGGCACTTCTCAAATTATCAAGCAGATTTTTGTAAGATTTATAGACCTCATCCAATGATTCCAAATCGCGATATTCCTTATTTAGCTTAACAAATCGATCCATATTTGAAATGATTTCTGGATCTGTAATCATCTTTCCTACTTCAACAAATCGAATGTGAATCGCCTCTAACTTGGATAATAAATCTGACATGGCGCAAAGTTAGTCAAAATAAGAAAAGCCACCGATAAGATACCGATGGCTTTTGCTTTAAAAGTATTTAAACTGTATCCTTAATGAGATGCCAAATAATTTGCAACACCTTCAAATGACGGTTTCATGGCAGCATCCCCTTTGTGCCAATTCGCAGGACAAACCTCACCATTTTCTTCATAATATTGAAGCGCATCAACCATTCGAAGTGCCTCATCAACATTACGTCCAAGTGGGAAAAAGTTAACCAATTGATGCATAACAGTTCCTTCTTTGTTTATAAGATACAAACCTCTGTAGGCAATCATAGAACCTGTTGCAATCAACTTGCCTTCTTCATCATATTCATACTCGCCAGCCATACATCCGTAAGCCTCTGTAATTGTTTTTGTAGTGTCAGCAACGATTGGATAAGTTACACCTTGAATTCCACCTTTGTTTTTCGGAACTTGTAACCAACCCCAATGAGATTCTTCTGTGTCTGTTGAACAAGCAACAACTTTCACACCTCTCGATTCGAATTCGCCTAATGCCGCTTGAAACGCATGCAATTCAGACGGACAAACGAATGTAAAATCTTTCGGGTAAAAGAAAAATAAAACGTGATTTTTACCCAAATACTGATCCAAAGAGAAGTCGTTCACGATTTCTCCACCGTTTACTACAGCTGACGCTTTGAATGATGGCGCCTTTTTTCCTACTAATGTTGACATTTTTATTTGTGTTTTTAATTGATTACAAAATTAATCATTTTTAAAAAACGATTTCCGGTTGCCTGACTGTCCAAGCAGAAAGCATCCAGTTCAATTTTTCCTTTTCTCTGATTAAGTCACTCAAAAAGGAATTTGTTCCTTCATCCTCCAAATCTTCTGAAAGTTTTAACAACTCTCTTTCAACAATCAAAAGTTCTTTTTGTGCGGATAATATGTAGTTAATTCCTCTTTCACCGTCTCGGATTAATTCATTTTCTTCGATTACACTGTTTTTTAAGTAGTCTTTCAAATTTGAAAGAGGAGAGCTTCCCAACGTTAAAACACGTTCTGCCAATTCATCGATGATAACCTGAACGCGATTATACAATTGTTC
>JBIKSL010000051.1:0-8338 GCA_044348645.1 Crocinitomicaceae bacterium
ATAAACACACCCTAAAAATAGCACATTTTTAAGCGAGGCACCCAAAAATACAAAATTAAGGCAGCTATTTAATTGATAATTAAATAGTTAATTTGGTTTAAAAATAGACGGTCACAAAACAGGAAACACCACTGATTTCGTTTTCTTTAAAAACTATATTTTGGCACATTTAGGCAATCCAATTAAGAGAATTTCAGGAAGCACTCGTTTATCTCAATTCAATTGGTTTTGCAGTGCTTTTAATGATTGTTTGATATTAGAATACTTAGTTTTAAAAAGAAATGCAAATTATTAACTCTGCTAAAATTTTCCGCTAATTTGTTTTTTAATTTTCTGAAAACAATTCAATACATGCAACAAATCCCCTATGATTAAGCTCGCAGGGGAATAATGAATCTTCTATAAAAGTGTTTAATCCGTTACAAATTTGAAATCAATTCTACGGTTTTTATTTCTTCCTTCAACGGTTTTGTTGTCTGCAATTGGTTGTTTTTCTCCAAAGTAACCTGCATTAATTCTGGAAGCATCGATTCCGTAACTAATCAATAAATTTCTAACGCTCTCAGAACGTTTTTTCGATAGCATTAAATTCGCATTGGCTTCTCCTACGTTGTCTGTATGACCTTCAATAGTGATGGTCCAAGTTGGTTCTTCTTTGAGAACTTGAGCGATCTCTTTCACAACCAATTTTGATGGTTCTGTAATATCTGCTTTACCCGAAGCACAAACCAGTTTTTTCTTCATTAAATCATCGATATTGCGTTTCTTTTTGACCGGACAACCTTTGTTGTCAGCCGGACCGGCAACTTCTGGACAGGCATCGTCTTTATCAGCAAGTCCGTCCGCATCTTTATCCGGACAGCCATTTAAAGTCAGCAATCCTTTTTCTGAAGGACAAGCGTCTTTTTTATCTTCTACTCCATCACCATCGGTATCCGGGCAACCTCCAAATTCTTTTAAACCTTTTTGGTTCGGACAAAGGTCTTCGCTGTCTTTGATTCCATCACTGTCGCTATCGGGACAACCTGAGAAAGCCGCCAATCCTGCCAAGCTCGGACAGGCATCGTCTTTGTCTAAAATACCATCATTGTCTGAATCCCCAAAAGGACAACCTTTGTTTTCAATAGGACCAGCCAATTTCGGGCATTCGTCATTTTTATCTGAAATGCCATCGCTATCACTATCACTATCCGGGCATCCTTTAAACGATTTTAATCCTGCTAAATCCGGACATTCGTCTTCCGAGTCCTTGATTCCGTCGCTATCCTTATCTGGACAGCCATTTAATGCTTTTAATCCAGCAAGGTCAGGACACAGATCTGAATTATCCACAATTCCATCTCCGTCTCGATCTGTAACTTTTGGTAGTTTCACTTTCTTTGGCTTATCCTTTATTACAAATTGATACGACAATAATAATTCATGTGATCCACCCGAATATTTACGTATTTGACTAATTAGAATATCATAACTATAAACGAACAAAAACTGTTTGTAATTCACACCCAACATAGCGATGGCTGACTCTTTGTTTCGGTAGCTCAATCCTCCTATGAATAAATTATTATAGGTGAATTTTGATCCCAATTCAACCTGAGGAATAGCCAAAGCAGTTGTTCTCAGTAAAAGATAAGGTTCTGCTTCCACTTTCGACGAAACCTTAGCCACATAAGATGCCGTCAAATAATAATGACGGATGAGCTTGTTTTCATTCGTCAGATTAATTGTGTTGAAATTTTTGATTTTTGATTGAAAGAGCTGGTTGGCAGCTAAACCAATGAATAATTTATTTTTGTAGTTGTATGCCAACCCAAAATTTACATCAGGAACCACTTGTTTTACATTCGTTTGCAAAACTGCATCCGGTTCGATGTTAGCCCCATTGAAACCGCTGAACGAATATTGATTAATAATTCCAGATACTCCCATACTGAGGCTCGAAAGCTCACCGAGTTTTGGTTGGTAACTATAATTCAACATCCCGCCCGTTTGGCGAATGGCTCCACCTTGGTCATCAGAGAAAATCATTCCTCCTAATCCCATATTCAATTTTCTAAAAGTTGTGTGACCGCCAATGTTATATGTTTTGGGAGCACCTTGGAATCCTGCCCATTGATTGCGATAACCTACTTGAACACGCGGTGTATTTCTAAATCCCGTAAATGCAGGATTGATGGCAAAATCGTTCCAGTAATATTGGCTATACATGGAAAGCTGTTGTGCTGAAAGTGAAAAATTAACAGCAATAGCGACAATGATTAAATAGATCTTCTTCATTTTTTTATCTTTTTAGAGTTACTACTCCGTTAAAATTCTCTCCATTTCCAAGTATGATGATGTAGTAATAATCGGCACTTGGCAGTTCGTTTCCATTCAATTTTCCATCCCAGTTGGCAGTGCTTGAGATGCCTGAGAAAACTTTTTGTCCCCAACGATCAAACACTTGAATTTCAGAATCCGGGTATTTCCCGAGACCTGTAACTTTCCACGTATCGTTGGAATTATCTTCGTTAGGCGAGAACGCCGGTGGAATGTTGAAGCAATCCTCTATAATCACATTAACTTCATCGGTTGCTTGACATCCATTGGCATCTGTTCCGGTAACGATGTAAGCACTTGCAGAAGGTACAAATGTAACGCCATTGCTAACACCGCCATTCCAACTGTAAGTTTCTGCACCAGAGGCAGATAAGGTTACACTTTCTCCTTTGCAGACCGTTACATCAGCTCCAGCAGTAAGACCTGTTAATTTATTTACCGTTAAGTTGAGTGTAACCACTGAATCACAACCATTGGAATTTTGAACGGTAAACGTCGCTGAATTGTTATCTGAGTAATAGGTAATTCCGTCAATCCAAACAAGCGAATCACAAACCGTTCGGGTGTCTGTTCCTGTATTAGAAAGATGAACCGTTAAGTTGATGGTAATGATACTATCGCAACCCACCGCATTTGGAATAACTGCCGAATATGTTCCGGAGCTTGTGTAAACTGCACCATCGGGAGCAGTGTAGGTGTTGCAGGCTGTTGGTGAAATGGTACTAGAAGATGGTGAAATTAAATCCAGATAAACAGCCGCAGTGTTGGAACAACCCAAGGCATCTGTTCCGGTAACGGTGTAATAACCTTCGGTGGTAAAGGTGAAAGGTTGCCCGTTGATTACGCCATTATCCCAACTGTAAGTATCCGCTCCGGTTGCTGTGAGCGTAAATTGGGTGCCAGCGCATACTTGCTGGTCTTGACCAGCGTTGATTTGTGGGTTGTTAACCTGAAGATTGAAGGTGTCATTACAAAATCCAATTCCATCTGATATGATAACTGAATATTCGGATGTTTGCAATGGGAAGACAACGAGGGAATCTATATTTACCGTTCCATCTGACCACCAAATGTCAACTGAGCCTATTGGATTGACTTTTAATACTGATGTGTCTCCAAGACAGATTATATTCGGATTTGCACTTATTTCAGCATTTAAAACAGAAACAAAAATTGAATCTGAAGTTTGGCATCCATTCGCATCGGAAACCAATACATGATATAAACCGGTTGAATCTACAGTTAAACTAGAAAGTGTTGACCCATCGTTCCATAAATAACTAGTTGCGTCTGTTGACGTCACATTCAAAGTTGTATTTTGAGCACACAGAATTAGCGTATCATTTCCAATATTCACAATTGGACCAGTTGTAAAAGAGTTATTACAATTGGGACTTTCCTCAATGGTTAAAAATTGATTTACCGAAACATTTGTTAAAATGGTTATTCCCGATATAGGCCAGTAAACAATGATAGAATCGATTACATTGTTACTTCCCAAACCAAAATGAAAATGGGATGAATTTTCCTGTCCAACCGCATAAAGATTGGCTCCTGAATTTGTTTGCCAAATTTTTGTTGAACCACAAACAATTTTTATTTTTGATCCCAAGGCGTTGATATTTTCTCGACAAGCTTTAAGTTTGATGTTGATATATTTATTGCCATTCGAAATGCTATTTTTTTGAAGGAATGGGCCAGCTGAATTTCCTTTACAACGAAAATGGTCTAACAGGCCATCATTGTCAACATCCAACCAGGTTATTCTTCCAGACCATCTTTGAGACCATACTTCAACGAATGTTTTAAGATTATAATTTGCAGCATTTTCAATAAAGTTGAAATTTCCATTATTAGTTTGAAGAGGTGCTCCGGGGAAACCAAAACCGCTCCCCTCCCAATTAACGTCAAAATCCATGTCATTGTCATAATCTATTGTATGTGACCGACCATAATAATAATTACCTGCCCCTGTCTCCATAACAGCTGTGTTGTTTGTAAAAGTTCCGTTGCCATTGTTAATCAAGAGGCGGTTTGGTTGACCTGCATCTGTTGAGCCAAGAATTACATCAAAGTTACCATCATTGTTGATGTCTGATATTTTTGCGAATCCCCACCAATTGGATGAGCCCAAATTAGCAGTGGTTGTTACGTCAACAAAATTGAGGTTCCCATCATTTCTGTATAATTTCAAGGGATGGCTTGTGAATGCAGAACCTGCTTGTAGAATTGTTAAAATATCCTCATCTTGATCGTTGTCATAATCAAAAGCGATTAATGGAGTGCTACCAGTATTTGTAATATTAGGAATCAATTCTATAAGTTGATCAAACGATCCATTGCTGGAAAGTTCGTTTTTGAACATCCAAATTGAGCGTGAACCGTTCGAATTTATTCGGCCAAATAGGATATCGACGTCATTATCCAAATCAATGTCGGATAGAAATACAGGATCTGTTGATGTTTCGTTTCGAGCGATTTCATTATACAAAACAGGGGAAGTGGAAAATCCAAAACAGATGGATTTATTTTTAAATGTACCGTCACCATTATTATTTTGAAAAAAACGAATTGAATCGCCCTGTTGACAAATGATGTCAGGATAACCATCACTATTGAAATCTAAAGCTTTCATCCAACTAGATAAAGTAACGTTATAATAACCCAGAAATGAACCGATATTAAAATTAGACTGAATACTAAAAGTACCATCTCCATTGTTTTTATAAAGTTCCTTTTGGATTACACCAGATGTGATAGGATCTGAAAAATAAATCAAATCTTCAAGATTGTCATTATTGAAATCTATTATTTGAGCAACATAGCTTTTTGAAATGCCGTTTGGCAATCCAGATGTCGCAAATTGATCGGGAAATGCCTGTGAAAAAATATTTCCACCAATTAAGACCATTAAATAGAGAATTTTACTTTTCATTTTTTCTGTTTTTCATTGTTATTCATGATTCTTTAATATTTTTATTTATAGTTAATAATAGAGCTATCCAGATTTAACTAGTGGCTCATTACTGAGAGGAGTATTCCGAATTTGGATGCGGTTGGCAATAGAAGTATTTGTAACTAAATTTCCGCTACTATTGCGGATTACTGCTTGGTAGTTGATGCCTTCGGGCGCTTGGGAATAAGCAAGCGAAGAAAGCGTGAGGGTGAAGAAAAGGATGAGGTTTTTCATGTTAGTTATTTTATTGAATAGACTCCCAAACAAATGGGGTTAGCCGAGGCGGTAATGGTGCAATCAAGGTTTTGCCCGTAGCCCCATGCCGAGAGCAGCAAGGCTTTGCCGAGGGTTAAAAGGTGTAGTTCATGCCTAACGGCAGACAAGTGTTTTTTCATTGGATTGTATTTTTTAATCATTAAGTAAATCTATTTTCTCGTTTAAATCTTCGACTAGAGAAACCAAATTTGTTATTGTTATAGAAGTAGAACAGAATTTATCGTAGTATTCTCTGAATTTGTGATTAGCCATAAGAAGAGTGAATTTTCGACTAATCTTTTCAAATAGTTCTGTTCTGTCATCAAGATATCTTAGTGATCTTGAAAGAAGGGACAAAAGCAAATTTCTATGATATTTTGCGTATAAGTAATCAAATAAAGCACGAATATTTTGAAACGTTTCTTCAAGAATATTTACGTTTTTTCCATATCTCTTACAAATCTCCATCAATGCCTTAATAAATGGCCAATAAGTAATAAGACCTTCTTGAACAAGATAAAACGTAAGTTCAATATCAAATGGATTTTTTCGACAAAGATGTTTTACCTCTAGTTTGTGGTAATCCAAAACTTTAGAGTTGTTCATCATTATTGGGGTTTTGATGTCCGCGTATTCCGGTTGGGTATTGAGAATTGCATATTCATGTACCTTTGAAACTGCATCTAAAAATTCATTCAACTCCTCTAAACTTGGATTTTGACCTTTTTGGGCTTCAAAAGTCATTTGAATGGTGACTTTCTTAGGATTTTTTTCTCCTAGATTTAATAAAAGTAAAGCAATCATAATTTTCTAGATTTTAATAATATATTACAACTCTTCCTTTGGCTCCACAATTACCATCTGGACCGGCAAATCGTCCACCTCCTCCTCCTGGTTCAAAACCTAAATTGTTTATTCCAGAAGTAGAGCCTCCAAAAGAAGCCCCTCCACCAAACGCCATGCTGGTTCCCGTGTAATACCAAAGACCTCTTTGTCCTGTGACCGAAAACTGAGCATTAGAAGTACCTTTATTAACATCATTTCCCCATTGACCTCCTTTGTTTCCTCCATATGCAATTACACTATCAAAAGATGAATCTCCTCCTGAATTACCTGTTAAACTTCCATTACTACACCCTCCAGAACCTACTACAACGGTGTAAGAAGTATTCGATGTAACGTTAATAAAGCTTTTTCCGTAACCTCCTCCTTGTCCTCCATTTCCAGATTCTGGGCTTCCTCCAGCTCCCCACAATTCTACCATGACTCGAGTTACTCCTGCAGGACAAGTCCACGTGTATGTGCCCGGTGTTGAATATACTTGCATGTTTGAAAACGGTAACCCAGGGCCAGATGTACTTCCAGCCCCATTACACACATATTTTGTCTGACTCACATTTACTTCTCCAGCTTCCAAAACACTATTTCCATTTGCATCCAAACCGGTTTCTATTTTGGTTCCACCATTGCTACAATTGGTTCCAGCTGGTTCCGTGGTTGTTTTTATTAGTGCGTTTAAGCCATTCGTTCCGTTTGTCCCTGCAACACCTTGGATTCCTTGTGGGCCTTGCGCTCCTGCTACGCCGGCCGGACCTTGAGGACCAGTTGAGCCAACTGCTCCATTACAAACGTATTTTGTCAGCGAAGCATTGATTTCACCTGCATCCAATATTCCATTGTTGTTGGCATCCAAACCATATTCAATTTTTATTCCACCCGTTGTACAGTTTGTACCTGCAGCTTCAGTGGTGGTTTTTGCCAAGGTATTTTTTCCGTCAGCGCCGTTTGTTCCATTTGTTCCATTCGCACCTGCAATACCTTGTGGGCCTGCTGCACCCGTAGCCCCAGTTGGACCTGCACCTCCTTGGATTCCTTGAGGCCCCTGTGGTCCAACTAATGAAACGCCCGTTGGCCAGGTTCCGTTCGCTTTGGGGCCGAATAAGGTATTGGTGGCTGTGTTGATGTAGAAATCACCATTCACTCCGGTAGATGCAGTTGGGTTGCTTGTACCGTTTAGTACAGCGGTTCCGTTATTACCATTAACCCCCGAAACTCCGTTTGCACCTTTTAAACTTGTCATAAAATCATTGATGTTACCAGTATTACCTTGTGTTAACCAGATATCATAAGCACTTTGTCCAGGAGTCCCTTGTGAGCCAATTCCATTACTACAAACAAAAGAAGTTAGTGTATTATTGATTTCTGAATTATCCAATACCCCGTTTTTATTAACATCTAGCCCTACATCAATCCTCGTGCCTCCATTTGCACAATTTGTTCCTACGGGTTCAGTTGATGTTTTTACAAGAGCATTAAGTCCGGCGATCCCTTGGGGGCCTGCAATACCTTGAATTCCCTGTGGTCCAACTAACGAAACACCAGTTGGCCAGGTTCCATTTGCTTTTGGCCCGAATAATGTGTTTGTAGCTGTGTTGATGTAGAAATCACCATTGACGCCAACTGATGTTGTAGGGTTGGTTGTGCCGTTTCGGACAGCGGTGCCATTGGTGCCAGACGCACCTGGGGCTCCTACTGGCCCGCCAACTCCTTGAGGTCCTTGAGATCCGGTTGCTCCCTGCGGACCGGTTAAACCGATTGGGCCTTGTGGTCCAGGTGAGCCTGCAATACCTTGAATTCCTTGTGGTCCTTGCGGCCCTTGCGGTCCAACTAACGAAACACCAGTTGGCCAGGTTCCATTTGCTTTTGGCCCGAATAATGTGTTTGTAGCTGTGTTGATGTAGAAATCACCATTGACGCCAACTGATGTTGTAGGGTTGGTTGTGCCGTTTCGGACAGCGGTGCCATTGG
>JBIKSL010000009.1:0-76648 GCA_044348645.1 Crocinitomicaceae bacterium
CTGTGTGTTTAAATTACTAAAAAGTTATTTCCGAAATTTTATTGAGCTCTAAAAGGCTCTAAAATTTCAGAATAACTTTCAGCTTTACACACTTTTTGGGATACTACCTATTTCAGATATGGAAAAACAGTATCCGTTATAACTCCGAGTTCGGTAAATTACGATCCTCTTGATGCTCCAGATTTATATATTCGGTTTGCTAAAAGCGGAAGCTCACAATGGGATTTTAAAACACCTGTCGTGGACAACAGTTATTCTTTCACTGCAAATTTTAATTATGAATTTTTATTCACCAATGAAAAATGGGATTTTGAGGTATATGACTACGATTCATTTGATTCTGACGATTTAGTTTGTTCAGGTTCGTTTAATCCTCTAAAGGATGGCTCGGATGGGAAAATCGTTATTTTTAATACCGGCGTTGAAATACAATTTCCATACACCATTAAAATATGATACCGAATTATTTTTCGGAAGGGGTTAACAATTTTTCCATAGGGTTCGGATTAATCCGAACCCTATGGAAATGTCAATTATTTTTAATGGTTTCAACCCAGTGACTTGCATTTCATTGGTCATTATTGTTTATTCTTTTTTCTGAATTTTCAATCATAGTTCCTTGAATTTTTATCTCTTCAATCAAAATATCTCTGAGTAATTTCTCTGTTGATTTAACATTCGTTTTCTCTTGAAAAAAGACCATTTTGTCTCCTCCGTTCAATAAATAATCGGAGGTAAGAACCCAAAAGTGCGTTGTATTCTCTTTTATCCCATTTATTTTTAGCTTTCCGTTCATGAGCTGACAATTGGCAATAGGTTCGCCACCAGTTTGTTTCAGAAATGTTTCAATTTGTGGAATTACAGAAACTGGAAGCTCAACCCAAACCAAGGTATTATCAAAAGGCATGATTTTATAGACATCACCAAGCGTCACATTACCTTTTCCAATAGTTGAACGAATACCACCTGTATTTAACAGACAAATAATGGGTTGATCGAAACGAACAGTTCTAGTTTGATTCGTTAAAATGGCGTCTGACAACCAATTCATAAGGTTTGACGAGGGTCTTTGAACCACAAAATCATGATCGGATTTACCCAAAACTTCATTCATTTTTTTATCTAATGAGTCTTTATAGGGTCGGATTTCATTTGAAATCGTTTCATTACTTTCAATTTCAGTTGATACCGATTCTCTATTTTGTTTAGAATTAATGTACAAATGCGAAGAGCAAGCGATTAGGCTTGCTCCTGCTAAAATGACTAGTTTTGATTTATGCTTCATTCAATAACTATTTGTCTTTGAAGCTCTCCGAATTTTGTTCCGACCTTTAAAAAATAAATCCCAGGTTTAAATGTTTCAACATTTAATTCGAGAACCGGCAAATTCGTTTCTCTCTTAATATCAACAAACCTACCTTGAACATCCATAACCGAATAAGAAATAATATCAATTCCGTTTACCTGAGCAAAAATTTTTTGATTTGATGGAATCGGAAAAACAGAGAAATTGCTTTCTAATTGTTCGATTAATCTAGATTGACATGTTTGATAGGACATGTTGGAGAAATTTACATGACATACAAAGTCAGTTGAATCAATAAATGGATTTCTATTATTTTGCAGGGAATAAATGTATTCATGTCTGGCAATTTCATAATTATCAGGTAAATCATTATAATGCCATTCTTTCAAAATATCTTGACTTTGATTTGTTGGAATTTGCCAGTTTTTTCCTCCTTGACCATTATAACAAGCTGCCATATAAAAAATAGCTCTTGCTGCATTTCCTTTTTGAGCCTCGCGTGGTTCATAAACCATCTGACCATTTGATCCATAACCAACACTTCCAAGTAAATATTTAAACACCGTATTTCCGGTAATTTCACCCATTGGCAGATTACTTCTTGGAGTATTTGCTTCTTGCAAATTTGTTGGATAAAGATTATGTTGATCATTATATTCAGGTTTTTCAATAGGATCATCTGCAGGAAAGGTTGGCATCCAAGAGTGACAATAGCTATGTTCACGAGAGTAGCCCACTGTTGTCCAATCAAACGGATCATTAAAAACTTTTCTTTCTCCTGAGTATGCGCAAACCACATACGACTGACCACCTGTTGTATCTCGCACTTCAAATTGATTCATAACCGTAGTTTTATAATTAAAGTATGAAATAGAAGTGTGTGCATTAATTAAAGCAGATAAAGAGGATAGGAAATTCGAATTCGTTGAGTTTATCCCATTGTAGTAATTTCCAATTTGAGTTCCTTGGCTCGTTGCATTTCCGGTTGCTGGAGAAATCGTATTGTAGTTTTCAAATCCCTCTGGTCCATTGAATGCATAAACTGCAAAATAGTAATTTTGATTTGCAATCACATGGCGAGGTGTAAAACCTGTTCCGCTGCCTACATAAGCGACCTTAGCATCACCGACAATATCACCACGCTTATAGGTTTTATTATCACTAGGAACACCAGAAATTGTAGATCCATTTTTCCATAATACTAAGTATTTTTCCGCATTAACTCCTGCATTAAATTTCCCGGAAAGAGTGTATGCTTTCACCGAAGGAAAAGTTAGACCCGTTGGATTTGATGTTGGTTCGGTTGCCAAATTATCAGTTCCAACTGCCAATAAATTAATGATATAAGGATTTTCATCACTATCATCATTTGCAATGCTCAATGTTGCCGTTCTCGTTCCTGTTCCAGTTGGGATAAAATTCAATGTAAAGGATTGACTACTCATTGGTGCAACACTTCCAGAATATGAACCACTAAATTCAGCAGAATTTGTTCCATTAAGTGTTGTGGAAGATATCGTTAGGTTTTGAGAACCTGAGTTTTCAATGGTGACAACTGTAGAAGATTTGTTCCCAACAACATAGGTTCCTTTGTTTAAAACTGTCAAGCCACCCAATTGAACATTGATTTCTCTAGCCGGAGCTACATAAGGAAATATATCATTCAAGTCTCTTGGAATCAACTGATATTTCGTATTGAACTGACTTACAAGAGCAACAATACTCACAGAACCGCTTGGAATGACAGTTCCATCAATATTTGTAGAACCGTTAATTCTAACATCAATAGAATTTGTTCCATCCGAAATTTGAACAGTGCTGTTGCCTTTAGCAAAACTCCCAGTCTGAACGAAAGTGACGTTATCAATTCGAACTAGTTGACCTTCCAATGATTCGGTAACACTTGTAATCGGAATTAACTGAGGGTTCGGTAATTTTCCTATTCCAAGTTTGGTAAAACTATTTGTTGGAGAAATTTCAAGCAATCCGCTAAAATCGAAAAGAACTCCAGTTGCAGAAATTGAATCACCTCGCTTTACAGAACTCAAATTACTACCAAAGGCAGGAAGCGCAGCAGTCCCATCTTGAATGTAACGGATATTCCCCAGCTCTGATCCATTCGTTACGACACCTTTAATCGTTACTGTTTGACCAATTCCCATGTTACGAGCATCAGAAATATTTTGCGCTTTCAACGAAATCGAAACGCAAACTATGAGAATTATTAGAATTGTTTTTTTCATGAGTTCTATTTTTGATTTTTAAAATTGTATTCCCAACGATACATTGAATCTAAATCCTCCGCCGAACATGACGGTAGCAGATTGAGCATCAAAGTTATCAAAGTTTCCGTTCATATTGTTTGTAGCATCAGAAATAAACTCAGTGTTGAGTAGATTAGTGATTGAACCACTTCCTATTAAAGTAAATGTTTTAAAAGGGTATTTGTATCCTGCAAAAATATT
Source organism: Crocinitomicaceae bacterium (assembly GCA_044348645.1). GTDB lineage: Bacteria > Bacteroidota > Bacteroidia > Flavobacteriales_D > Crocinitomicaceae > UBA952. The sequence continues at coordinate 3,772 of JBIKSL010000009.1, forward strand.
GATTAAAGTGTAACCAGGCATTTGCCATGAATCCCTTCGCGCATTTTTACCTTGCAATGAGAACGGATCAAAATTGGCAAAATAACGTTCAAAATATTGTGTCTGAATTTTAAAGTAGAGGTTTTTTATCGGTTCATAACGCAAGGTGATTGAGGTCGCTGTTTGTGCCGCATCACCAACATGAACTCCTTTAGCATCAAAGCTAAACTTCAAGGAATCATATTGAGGTATAATTACTTCTTTTGTTGAATTCCAGTACCAATCTCCGTATGAAAACATGGCCTCCAAATTAAGTTGCTTAGTAATATTCCATGCAATATCAATTTCACCACCCAAATGCACGGCATCCATTCCATTGATGTTGACACGAATAAATTCGGTAGGATCTTGCGGATCCGGAACCTGAACTCCATAAGGAAAAGGTTTGTTTTTCCAATTTGTCGCATAACCATTGACGTTAACACCGAAATTTTTCAAAGCAAAGTTGATTCCCCCCTCAATCGCAAGAATTTTTTCATTAACAATTTCACCGAAAAACTTATTGGAGTTATTATCGATTACATTTGAAAACATGGGTGTTCGATTCAAATAGCCTATATTGGTATAGATATTAATGCTTTTATCAACTTTAAAACTTACTCCAGATTTGAACGTGAATCCTGGAATATATTTCCATGCCGTTCTCTGATATTCTAGCCCCGGACTATCATTCGTGTAAACTTGTCCATTATATTTAATTGTATCAGGGATCCATTCCGTTCCAACTTCGCTGTAACCTATAAATAGAGTCGTATCTCCAAGAACCAATTTCCTTTTTTGGAAATAATCGATTCCTTGATAACCATTTAATATACCAGAAATATTTACGAAAGTGGAAATTCTTTCACCATTGTATTCCATTTGTCCAAATGCACCAGACCATTGAACAACCCCGTCTCTGTCTGCATTAAAGGCGTTTTTAGCGACTTTATCTCCCACACGTTTCATAGGACTCACAGCATTTTTATCTAATTTATCCACAAAATAGTCTCCACCTAATAAATCTTCAATCCGTTGGTAGTGGCGACCTTCATAATAGCGGTAATCTATTCCACCTGAAAATTCAAGTTGTTTGGAAAATTGATAATTAAATTGACCTAAATATCCAACCCAAAAATGATTGTTTATACTTGCCAAAAGCACCTGCGATGATTTAATTTCAGTAGGAGAATAAATTGGATCGATATTAGGTGTGCCGAAAAGAGAATTAACTTTGTTTTCTTGTTCTATTTTGTCCCAATCTATCAATCCTGTGCTATCTCTTAGCAATGACCCTGAATTATAAATGGCAGTTCCTCCACCGCGCCCAATTGACATGTAGGCAAGATTGGATATAGATAATTTTTTATTCACTTTCCAAAAGTCTTTCAATGTTATTTGTGGTTTAGAGTAGAAATTTCGTCTCTCGTTGAAAACTTCTCGTTCTCCATCTTCATTAGTTCTATATCCCCAATGTTGGTTAAATCGAATCCCCATATCCAAGAATTGTTGTGTGGTATCAATCGATAAACCTAGTTCACGAGCCTTTTCAGAACTAAAATATTGAATGGCCTGATTGAAAGAGCGTTGCCCATGCCATTGCGGAGCCGCGAAAGCAGAAAGCGTAACTAAATGTGATTTGATTTTTTTGGAAACCTTTGCGTAACCGAAAAATCCCTGACTTGGAGTACCATAAACCCAACCATCAGCTTGTTTGTAGGATGCTGAAACGGTAAATCCCCAACCTTTTTGACTCATGCCTGAATTATATGAAAAAGATGATCTTAAGAAATTTCCAGTTCCGTATTCTTGTTTGAATGATCCGCCTTTTTTATTACCGATTCCCTGTGTAATGATGTTAATTGTTCCTCCAATCGAGGGCATAGCTATTTTTGTCGCTCCAAGACCACGTTGCACCTGCATTTGCGAAGTTATAGCATCCAATCCAAACCAGTTTGACCAATAAACAGCACCATTTTCCATATCATTTACCGGAACTCCATCAATCATGACACCAACATTGCGTTGATCAAAACCACGTACATTGATTCGCGCATCACCATCGCCTCCACCTTGTTGCGTTGCATATACACCTGCAGTTCCATTCAAAAGCATTGGTAAATCTCGAGAGGCAAGTTCTTCCGTTATTTTTTGAAGCGAAATTTTGGTAACTGCAACTGGAACATTTTGACCAGTTACCAAATTTCCAATCACTTTGATTTCATCCAATTCTCTATTTTCTCCAAGAATAATATTTTGTTTTACAGATGCCGATTTAACATTGATTTCAATTTCTAGTGTATCATATCCTAGCGCAATTACTTGAATTTCATATTTGCCGAAAGCAACATCGTTTAAAAGATAATTACCAGAAACATCTGTTAATGTTTTTTTTAGAATATTTTTTTCCTTCAACAGATAGACTTTTGCCTCAATCACAGGCAATTTAGTGCTTTCCTCAGTTATCAAACCAGAAACTTTTGCCTTTTGACCAAAAGCACTAAAAGTAACTGCATTAAGTAGTAGTATAAATATGCGATTCATTTGAAAGAAATAAAAAAAGGCCGAACTTATCCAACCTTCGAAATATATAATTATTTCAAAATTACTTTTCTTGTGATACGATCACCTTTACTATTTATAATTTGAATCAAGAACAAGCCTGATTGAGACGATAAATCAACTTGATGAACCACTTTATTGGTTAAGTTGGAAAGGTTAGCCACCGTTTCACCTAGTCCATTGAAAACTCTAACGGACTGAATATTCCCCTCACTCTTGATGTAGAAAACACCTTGACTTGGATTAGGATAAATACTAATTGATTCCTCAGAATGGTCTTTTAAACTCAAGGGGTTACAAGCGCAATCATGCTCTCCGAGTGAGAACCAATTGCCGAATAAAATGGGTTTTCCTGTGCCACTTTTTAATGTGTCTCCATTATCGTTTACTAGGTATTTTACGGCAGGAATAGTATCCCATTCCAATAGTGGGTCAAAGAAAGAAACAGGAGCAGTTACGCCTTTCTTAATAGTTGATTTACGCAACATACTGTAATCTTGAGTTACCAACTTACCTTTACCAGTACTGTATGGAAATTGAGTTGACCAAGCGCCATCATTTCCAGCGGAAGAACCAGTAGCGTTCGCAGGGTTTTCACCGATTTTCCCAAAAATATCGATAATCATAAAGTTTGGAACATTTGTTGCATTAATCAATGTTGTCGGATCAGATGGCAAAGTGCCTTTGGCTAACATCACCGCATCATTTCCGTTCCAATAGAAAGCATTACTTGTATTGTAAACTGGGCTAAAAAATCCATCTGCTCTATTCTCCAAAGAATCCCAAATTGGTGCTTCTTGACCCGTTCCATTCGCATCACGTTTATCTAATACCGCAACGAAAACATCATAAGGAGCAATAATTCCAGAAAGCTGAACTGAGTTTGCCACTGTAGCTGTGTTTGAACCATTTGAATATCGTGCCACAAAATATTGACTCAAATCTATGGGATTTGAAGTAGGATTGTAGATTTCTAATGCTTTGTTGTTAGACCAACCTTCAACATATTCAGAAATAAAAATTTTAGAGCAATCCTGAGCACTTAAAAATAATGGTGTAACCAAAGAAAGAGAGAATAATATTCTTTTCATATTTATGGTATTAATTGTGAAATTGTAAATGGAAATAATTATTTTCTAATGGTTTTGGCACAATTTGCCTCAAGGAGTTCACTAAAAAACTTTAACAAAAATAATATAATTTTTTTTGAAAAATATTATGAAATAATTAAGAAAGTATAATTTCTTTGTTCATTTATGGATTTGTTGCTTTTTCATCTCAGAAGACATAACTTTTCACATTCGTTCATGTGAAAGTTAATTTAGGAATTTCGTTATCACGCCACTCTCTCCCCAAGACTTCAAATTATTAAATTGATTTTCAGAAGGTTCCTTCTTTTTTAAAACCTTATAGCTCTGATAGAAAATCTGGCTGTTTTCAATCAATCCAATCTCCTGACAAATACCATTTCGCGATAATGATAAAGTTTTCAAATCAGCCTCAAAATAGTTTAACCATTTGTCCATATCGGAATTTAATTGCATTCCGTTCACAGCGAAGATTTCATCTCCAATACTCAATCCAGCAAGTTCAGCCGGGCTTCCTGGATATATGGATTGTACAACTGCATTTTTTCCTCTCGAAAGAGTTTTGATCCCTAATTTAGACTCAGCGAATGAAGTCGATGGCTTTTGAATTAATTCTAATCCCAGATATTCAAGAGATTCATTGATTAGATGGTCATATGGTTGATTTCCATGGATATAATTTGAAAAATAGTCATCAAAACTTTTACCAGAGACCTTTTCCAAAATTTCTCGATAATCATTTTCCGAATAACCTATTCCTTTTTGAGCAAAATCGAAATAAAGACGTTTCATTACTTCTTCAATGCCAAATTTATTTTTAGTTGCTTTTCGAATTTTTACGTCAGCGATAAAAGCTAATAGGCATCCCTCTGTGTAAATAGAAACTTTTCTACCCGGTACACCTGCCACATATCCATCCAGCCAAGTATCAAAAGACGATTGCGCTACTGAATAATTAAATCGACCGGGATTATCAAAATGTTTTTGAAGTTGTTTATTAAATTCCTTCAAGTAAGAATCTAAATTAAAAACTCCACTTTTTAGTAAATACAAATCACCTAAATAAGTCGTAACTCCTTCGTAAACATATCCTAATCTTGAGTAATTTTCCTTTTCAAAGTCATAAGGAAACATGTCGGTCGGACGAATGCTTTTCACATTCCAAACGTGATACAATTCATGCGACGAAACACCAAGTAAATCATTGTACAAAGCACCAAAAATATCGTATGATGGGCCAAGTGTAATAACGGTACTTTTCAAGTGTTCAACCCCATGGTAAGCTGAATAAGGCAATGAATGAATTAAAAAATGAAATTCATTAGCCGGAAATTGGGTGAAATCTTCAAGTTGCTTTGACGTAAATTTAATGAAATCCATTTTCAATCGATTCCAATCAATTTGTTTCTGATTATTGAACCAAACATGGAATTTAATTCCCTCAACTTCATATGATTCTCGACTCAAATTTGCCGAGCAAATAAATGGACTATCTGCTAATTCTTCGAAGTTCTCTGCAACTAATATTTTCTTTTCAATTGGCATTGAATAAGCGATTTGCCATTCGTCAGGAATGTTCAGTTTTAGCTGATAAGACACCTGTTTTAAATCATCTGAATACAAAAAGCAATTGACAGGATTGACGTACAATTGAGTGTCATCCAAAAAAGTGGATCCTGCATTTAATTCAGCCGCAAAGTATTCGTATTCAACAATAATTTCTTTGGTGTTTTCGGACTGAATTTTCCAGGAATTTTTATCGGTTTTTTGAAATTGAATAAGCTCTCCTTCTGAATTATAAATTTTAAAACATCGAACATTTTTTGCGAAGTTACCCAACTCATAACGGCCTGGTCGCCAATTTGAAATCTTTAGAATCGTTTCTGATTTATTTACTGGGAATTTAGCCTTAAATCGAATGTAATGTTGATTGGGATAATCACAAAAAACTTCGTACTGAATCATTCGAGCCGAATTAAGCGTAAAGTTCCTCTTGCAACTGAACGATCTTGGAATCAGACAAATATTCGTCGTAGGTCATCATTTTATCAATTAATCCATTTGGTGTGATTTCAATGATACGATTCGCGACCGTGTTTACTAATTCGTGGTCATGTGAAGTGAAAAGTAAGGTTCCTTGAAAGTCTTTCATCGCATTATTCAAAGCTGTAATTGATTCCAAGTCTAAGTGGTTGGTTGGTTCATCCATTAATAACAAGTTTGCTTTTGCCAACATCATTTTGGATAACATACATCGAACTTTCTCACCTCCGGAAAGAACTGTTGCATGTTTCATCGCTTCTTCACCGGTAAAAAGCATTCGTCCCAAAAACGTTCTCAGATAAACTTCTTCTCGCTCTTCATCCGTTTGGGCGTATTGTCTTAACCAATCAATCAAAGCAAGTTTTGACTCGAAGTACCGGTGGTTATCATTTGGTAAATAGGCGGTAGTAATTGTGGTTCCGTATGTAAATTCACCCGTATCGGACTTCATATTTCCTGATAAAATCTCGAAAAACGCCGTTAAAGCAACTGAATTCTTTGATATAAAAGCAATTTTATCGCCTTTATTGACGATGAGATTGATTCCACTAAATAAAGTGGTTCCCTCTACTGATTTTGAAAGATTCTCAATTGATAATATTTGATTTCCAGCATCACGATCTTGATGAAACGTAATTCCTGGGTAGCGTCTAGATGATGGCTTAATCTCCTCCAAATCAAGATTATCCAACATTTTTCGTCGGCTTGTCGCTTGCTTGGACTTTGCAGCATTCGCAGAGAAACGGGAAATAAATTCCATAAGTTCCTTTTTCTTGTCTTCCGCTTTTTTGTTTTTATCAGCGCGTTGTCGAGCCGCAAGTTGAGAAGACTGATACCAGAAGCTGTAATTCCCTGTAAATAGATTGATTTTACTGAAATCGATATCGCAAATATGGGTACAAACGGTATCTAAGAAGTGACGGTCGTGAGAGACAACAATAACGGTATTTCTAAAATCCATCAAAAAGTCTTCTAGCCAGGAAATCGTTTTCAAATCAAGGTCATTCGTCGGCTCATCCAGAATCAATACATCCGGGTTACCGAATAATGCTTGAGCCAAAAGAACACGAACCTTCAAATCATTTGAAAGCTCTTCCATCAACAAATAATGTTTCGATTCCTCGATTCCTAAATTACTTAACAATGTTGCAGCGTCTGTTTCCGCATTCCAACCTTCCAAATCGGCAAATTCTCCCTCCAACTCAGCTGTTTTCATTCCATCCTCTTCTGAAAAATCAGGCTTTGCATAAAGTGCATCTTTCTCCACCATTATTTCATAAAGTCGTTTGTGTCCCATGATTACCGTTTGAAGCACTTGACATTGATCAAATTCAAAGTGATTCTGTTTCAATACGGCCATCCGTTTTCCGGGTTCTAATTCTACTCTTCCAGTAGTTGGATCTTGATCACCTGTAAGAATTTTCAGAAATGTAGATTTCCCCGCTCCATTGGCACCAATAACACCATAACAATTGCCATTGACGAACTTAACATTTACTTCATCAAACAAAACACGTTTTCCAAATTGAAGCGATAGATTATTTACACTAAGCATTTGAGATTATTTATTTTTTTGCAAAGATAGATAATTGAGAGGACAAAAATTATTTTCTCTTTGCTTGCAGCATTGATTTTTTATTCATTTCGGAAAACAAGACTTCAATGATTCAAGATTTCATTATTAAAACATTTTTCTGGTCCGCTTCACAAAATATTAAATCCAAATTTGAATGCTCACTCCTCTTATAAAAACTTTAGCGAGATGAAACTAAGCAATAAATTCGTGAGATTTATATTAGATTTCAGGACAATTATTGTTGGATTTAGACGATAATTTATTCATTAGCACTTCAATTGTTCGGCCTAAACTCTAATTTTGCAATATGATTCGCCTGTTCTATTTTTCTCTCCTCATATCATGGATAATACTCTCTTGTAATAATTCTTCTAAAAAATCGGAAGTTGTTGAATATACAGGTGAAAAACTGGATAGTGTACTTAAATTATACCCAGATAGTATTGAGTTGTTACTAAAGCATGGTGATGAAGCGATTGCTGAAATGCGTTTTGATGTCGCAATGGCTGATGCTGCGAGAGTTTACCGTCTTGATAGCTCTAGATTGGATACGCGCATTTTTTATGCGGAAGCACTATTAAATAAGCCTAATCTAACAACGGATGACATGATTCGAGCGCAAAATCAGTTTCAATACCTACTCAATAAGGATTCAAAAAATCCAAAAGTTTTAGTCGGTTTAGCTACCACATTTAGTTATTTTCAAGATCATGAAAAAGCTTTCAAATACATTAATCGAGCCTTGCGCATTAATCCAAAATTCAGGGATGCGTATCTATTGAAAGGAAGCATTTATCGAAATTTGGGGAATTTCGAAAGGGCGGTATCCTCTTATGAGACAGCAGTTCAGCAGGATCCAAATTTCGTCGTTGGTTATCTTTGGTTAGGTTCGCTTTATGAAATGAAAAATAATGCAATTTGCATGGAGTACTACACAACTGCTTATCGTTTAGATCCCAAAAATCCCGATGTGATTTACTCTCTTGCCTACGCAAAACAAAAGTTTGGAAAGGAAAAAGCCGCAACCTCGCTCTACCGCAAAATGATTCGTTTGGATGAAAAGTATTTTGACGCCTATTTTCAACTAGGGTTCATGAAACAATTCTCCGATAAGGATTTAGACAGTGCCTTATTTTACTATGAAAAAGTGGTTGAAATAGAGCCTTCTCATGTTGAATCTTATCATAACATCGGATTAATTTATGAGGACCGAAAGGACATAACGAATGCTTTATTGTCCTATTCAAAAGCGCTCAAAAACAATCCAAATTTTGAATTAACCAAAGAGCGAGTAAACATCTTGAAAAAACAGCGGTGAATCGAGTTGAGAGAATAAGTTCGTTAATTGGAGAGGTCGCTTTTCCTCTTCTTGGCTATTTTTTTTGGAATTGGAATCTTTATTTCATCCTTTTATTTTTTTTATTGGATCAAATTTCAAGAACCATTTTTTTGCCACAACGATTGAAATTAATTGAAAACACGAAGGCAGAAAAATATAAAACATTTTTTCTTCAATTTCTTCTTTTGATACTTGAGATAATGGTTATTCATGTTGCAGTTTATATTCATCAAAATGAAATAAATTTTACAAGTGAATTTTTGAATTTTATAACCTACAAAGAAATGGGAATCGCCCAAGGAATTCTTCTTATTCCACTTATTCTGATCTCTGAATGGATTCGAATCAAAAACGAGTTGAAATTGGGGATTTTTGGCAATAAGCAACAAGAAATCATAAACAAGCACAAACGAAATTCCTATTTGAGAATATCATTTTTTGCAATTCTAGTTGCACTACAAAACGAATTCTTTATTCCAGAGGTTACGCTGGTTATTTTATTCTTGGGATTCTTGGCAGTTTTGGTTTACTTTAAATGATTTTCAAGTCGAATTCCAATTATTCTTTGATTTTTATTCAAGAAAAGGTTAAGCCTAAAAATAGAATTTTATGGCTCGAATCAAATTGGCACTGGAAAAGGAATTAATTCATAAGTTAAATCCGATTCGGAATTTTCCTCTGGACGAAGAATAAGGTTATTTTCATCATTGAACTCAAATAAATAGGACCACTTCTTGTTTTCAAAATTCAGTTTCAAATAGCTAGTTTCAGAGGTCAATTGGTAGTTTCCCTTCTCGTATTCACCATTATAAATGCCTGACAAATCTCCATAGATAAACTGACCTGAACCGTAAAAAACAAAAACATTGGCTGTCAATTCATTTCGAGATTCTAGAAGTGTTTCTCCTCTGTAAATAGAATTAACCATCCAAACTTTACTATTACCGTCGCATAAAGAATAGGTAAAGTCAACTTTTTCAGTAACATCTCCGTTAACGCAAGATGAAAGCGATAGAATTGAACCGAAAATAAGAAATTTAAAAGATAAGGTTTTTTTCATGCAATATCTTTAGAACCTCGATGGAAACAGAATCAATCAGTTCTGGTTTTATCCTTTCACCATTAATTTCTTCGCATCTTTTGAATTCGTATTTTCCATTTTCCCAAGAGTACAAGCAATGATAAAAATATTTTTGATTTTCATATCTTTCAAAAAATCGAACCAGAATGTCATCGTATTTACTGCCATTTTTCCGCTTCTGAATAATATATCCGATAAAGCGATTTGTATTGACTAATTTGCCATTGGAACGCTCAAAAACAAGTAGTCTTCGAACTGGAAAGCCGTTCACTCCAGAACGCACGAGAATAATAAACCCCTCATTTAACGGTTTATTCTTTTTAAGAGGAAAGAAGCGAAAAAAACGTGGTGAACAAGATGGACAAATAAGACTGGTATCCTCTTTTATTGTAGAGTCGCAAATTTTTAGCTCTTTTAATAATTTCTGCTCGTTCCCGTAGTCAAATACATTTAAGTTAAAATCGGTAGAAATTTCAACAATTTTTGGTTCATTCCTTTCATCCTGAATGTTTTGATTAATAGACTTCATGGAACCATTATTTTGGAAATAAAGGGCAATAATTCCACCGAAGGAAACGGCCAATATAATATAAATAATTCTTTTTTTCTTACTCATTCTAGTTTAATCAATGGAAATATAATTATTCCTTAAAAATTAAATATTTTTGAGGAAAAACCAAATGCTTTCTCGAAGTAACTTTCGTTAATCTCAGTTTCTATATGTTTGGTTTTGAAATAGTTTAGAACGATTTCTGAAGGCATATTTCCAGTTAACTTATCATTTGCCATCGGACAACCACCAAATCCCTTGATGGCACTATCAAAACGCCTACAACCACCCAAATATGCAGCTTCCAAAAGGTCAATTGCAGCTTCTTTACGAACATGCAGATGTGCTCCAAATTCGACCGAATCAAGCTCTGAAATCAATTGATGGAATAATCTTTGAACTGATTCCGGATTCGCACAACCCACTGTATCAGAGGGAGCCAAGATTTCAACACCCAATTTTTCATGAAGAATTTTTGACCATTTTAATACAATTTCCGGATTCCAAATCTCACCGTACGGATTACCAAAACCCATGGATAAATAAACAACCAACTTCTTGTTTTTCGAAATCACGCTATTTTGAATGCGCTCAACCGTATCCAGTGATTGTTCAATGGTGGAATTTGTGTTGCGCATTTGAAAAACTTCAGAAACAGAAAATGGATATCCGAGGTAATCAATTTCTTCAAAAGACAAAGCATCCTCAGCACCTCTTTCATTGGCAATAATTGCTAGTAATTTTGTATTATTGGTTAATTTCAAGCCACGTAAAACATCTGCCGTATCTCGCATTTGAGGAATTGCTTTCGGAGAAACAAAACTTCCAAAATCAATCGTATCAAAACCACAAGCCAATAACAAATTAATGTATTCAATTTTTAAATCTGTTGGGATAAAAGTTTCCATTCCTTGCATGGCATCACGAGGACATTCAATTAACTTTATCTTATCCATTTAGGTTCATTTTGATTATTTCTTGATTGATTTTTTTGACAATTGCTGGTCCTTCGTAAATAAATCCAGTGTATAATTGAATCAAAGATGCTCCGGCTCTTAGTTTTTCAATTGCGTCTTCAGGAGAATGAATTCCACCGACTCCAATAATTGGAAAAGACCCATTTGATTTTTTGTGTAAATACTTAATCACTTCGGTTGAACGTTTAGTAAGTGGTTTTCCTGAAATCCCTCCTAAACCTAAAGATTCGACAGTCTTGGTATCAGTCTTAAGTTCCGTGCGGTTGATGGTTGTATTCGTTGCAATTACACCCGCTATTTTTGTTTCTTGAACGATATCAATGATGTCATCCAATTGTTCATTACTCAAATCAGGCGCAATTTTCAATAAAATAGGTTTCTGAAACTTCTTCTGAAAATTCATGAGTTGAAGTTCAGATAAAATTTTCATGAGTGGTTCTTTTTCTTGTAACTCACGTAAATTCGGTGTGTTTGGAGAGGAAACATTTACAACAAAATAATCAACAACATCGAAAAGTTCCTCAAAACAAAGCTTATAATCATTGATCGCCTCCTCATTTGGAGTTGTTTTATTTTTACCTATGTTACCCCCGATAATAAGTTTAGTGTTTCTTCTATTCTTCAATCGTTTTTTGACCGCAATGAGCCCGTCATTATTGAATCCCATTCGATTTAGGATGGCTTGATCTTTGGTTAAACGAAATAATCTCGGTTTGTCATTTCCCGATTGCGCTTTAGGTGTTACCGTACCAATTTCGATGAATCCAAATCCTAAATATTCCAAATCTTGAAACATGGATGCGTTCTTATCAAAACCGGCAGCCAAACCAACTGGGTTTTTGAACGTTAACCCAAAGAGATTTTTTTCTAAAATTGGGTTGTTAATGTAAAATAGTTTGTTGAAAACCAATCTCGAGAACGGCAACTTCAAGATAAGTCTTAAAGAGTTAGTTGCGAAATAGTGAACTTTCTCAGCGTCAAATAGAAATAGAACTTTTCTTAGCAGGGTGTACATGAACAAATTTGCAACATAGCTGATAAAATAGTTCTTCCAAATTAAACTTTGAACTTTCCTGCAGATTTTAGGTTATACTGTTGGCGTTCCTTTCCAAAATCTTTGAATGTAAGATTTCTTGTTACAATGAAATTAATATGATAATAAGCATCTTTATGATCTGGATCACCTCTTTTTTTACCGACCATATATGCAGTATTTGTTGAAGTTGTTGGATTGGAAAAATAAACAGCCTCAGGAGAGCCCAACTTAGTTGGATCCGCAAAATACGTACTAACATCATCAATGTAATCTGAAAAAGTTTTAACGTATGCTAATTCCAGACCGATTCTCCATGTTCGATCGAGCCCAATCCTAAATCCAACACCAAATGGAATAGTTAAGGTAACTGGGCTATACATTTTGGATTGACCTTCCGTTTTTAACGGTCTTAAAGCAACCATAGACCCATCAATGTATCTCGCTCTTGAGTTAAAATAAAGTAATCCAACTCCTCCGAATAAATAATATTGCTCGTTGCGATTTTTTTTCGAAGAATAGTTGCCTGGAAAATTAAATATTGGACTGTATGTTTCAGTGGCTGCAAAAATGAATTCAAAGCGTTGCTGAGCTTCGATGCAAAAAGCACGGAAATGACTATTACGTTCAAATCTCGAAATTGCATCTGACCATCGATCATTACCTTTTAATTGAAACACGCACAAACTCGAGGTGGTTGCAAAATAACGATGAAATCGTTGTCTGTAGCCCAGCCATCCAGCGAAGCGTGTTGCTTGAAGGTCAATATCCTTTAGACTATAGTCTTTACCATCTCCCGGTCCACCACCGAGATCACCACTAAACTGAGTTGCACCCAATCCTAATTGAAGTTCTTTTTTATTCAAAGACCAATTGCTTTGAGAATTAAAATTATATTGTTGCAAGTGAACCAAATGAGGAACAAAAAACAAAATAATGATTAATAAATACAATTTCATGATCAAGCAATAATGATACAACAAAATTAAAAAAAAAATAGCTATTTTAATATAAAATTTTATCTGAAATTGTTATTTCATACAATACTTCAATTAACAGCAGTATTTTTTTGTGCAATTTCACTTTTCCTTTCATATTCAAAGTGCAAAAAATAAATCCGAATTATCATCTCAGTAACTCTTAAAATAAATTTTATCCGTTTTATTGGTAATTTTATTGCGTTAAAATTTTTGTATATCCAATTATGAAAACACGAAAAGCTTCCGATACGCTTGCCATCACAACAAAAATAGTATTACCAAACGATACAAATACTCTTGGAAATCTTTTCGGAGGTCAATTACTTGCTTGGATGGATGTTATAGCGAGTGTCTCAGCTCACAGACATTGTAAGAGAGTTGTTGTAACAGCATCTGTAAATCATGTTTCTTTTCAAAAACCCATTAAACACGCGTCAATTGTGACATTGGAAGCTAAGGTTTCACGTTCTTTTTATTCTTCAATGGAAATTTTTGTTGATGTTTTTGTTGAGGATCAATTAACAGGAGCCAAAGAAAAATGTAACGAAGCCATTTATACATTTGTAGCAGTTGACCAGAATGGAGGTCCAATTCAAGTTCCTGAGTTGGTTCCAGAAACAGAGGAAGAAAAGAATCGCTTTGAAGGTGCTTTACGTCGCAAACAATTGAGTCTTATTCTCGCTGGAAAAATGAAGCCATCCGAAGCTACTGAATTAAAAAAGATATTTCTTGAGGCTAACTAAAATTAGTGACCATTAATTTCGTTGGCAATAAGATCCGAATTCTGATTAATCATGCAGTTGAAATGATCCTTAGGACATTGTCCAAACCCAATTTTGGAGCAAGGCCTACAGGATAAGTTCGGTACCTCAAAGTTAAGAATGATGGTTTTTTTCTCTGGGCTGTATGCTGACATCCCGAATGATGGAGATGTGTTTCCCCAAACTGTGAAAATTGGGATATTGAAGCAAGAGGCTATGTGCATTAATCCTGTATCTCCAGTAAGAAGAAGTTTCGACTTTTTTAAAATAGACGCCGATTCAATCAAAGAGTATTTCCCGCATGTATTTACAATACGTTTATCCGGTAGTAATTCAATTAATTGATTAGCCTTTGCAGAATCGTTTTTTCCTCCTAGTAAAACAGTGGGTAAATCAATTTTTGAAATAATTTCTTTTAATTTTTCAATTGGAATTTGTTTTGTTTCGAATTTTGCTCCTATTGCCACTGAAATATAGCTTCCCTCATTCAAATTGAATTCATCTCTAATATCTATTTCGCTCTTTAAAAAAAAATGATTGTTTTTACCGTCATTCAAAACTCCAATTCCATCAACCGTTTGAAAATAGCGATCCACAAGGTGTTTTTCCGGTAAAAGATTGATCTTGAAATTAACAAGTATCCATTTCAGAAAATTCAACTTTCGGAAATGATATGTCTTTTTAACTCCAAGAAACGCACATAAAATTCTGCTTCTTATATTGTTGTGAAGATCAATGACAACATCAAATTTCTCTGCTTTCAAGTGATTCATTAAAGCAAATAAAGATTCACCTAATAAATGACATTGATCAACCGAGCCAGATGCGCTAATCAATTCAGAAAACTGATTTTTAGTTGCAACATGTAGTTCACAATTAGAGATTTGTTCCTTGATGCATCTCAAAATAGGAAATGTAAGAACGATGTCACCAATAGAACTAAAACGAATCACTAAAATTTTCAACCCGAGGAGTTTGTTTATTTAATTCGGTAAATCGGAAATCTGCAATTATAACTTTTCAAATTTTAGAGACTAAACCTTGAATTTATCAATACTATTGAAATCAGAAACGTCTATCATTCTCTAGAGAAAATAAATTATCAAATCAATTAGTTTTTGACTCTGAAAAGAACCTTTTCCGGATTCACCGATTGCTTCAACTTTTCAAAAAATTCACTTCGTTTAGTCTCCTCAATACAATCCGTCGGGAAACTTAATTGCAGTTCTTGAACGTAATCAAAATATATCGTTTGTTGACTTACACTCACTTGTCTTAATCCCTCCATGTAAAGAAGAATGACCTCTCGATCAACCGCCAAAATTGCCTTACTTGAAAATGCAACCCTAAATTTATTTTTAGCATTTATCAATAAATAGACCATTCCTTCAAGACCAAAAAATATCATTACCGTTGAGGGGAACCATGCTTCTTTGGTTAAATTAATAAATGCCACACCAATTATACAAATGATAATCGATTCTATGATTATATAAACGATAACACGCTGACGGCGAGAACTACTAATACTCCCAGACCATTTAAACTTATCCTTTTGATTCACCATACGAATACCAATCCAGCGACGAATTGTTCTACGGACTGAAATCAACAAAAGCATAAGACCTAAGGCTAAAAAGATCTCAAAACGATACGGCAATTGTCCGGCAGTAGTTCTAAACATTTCAAGAGGTAAATCAAAGCGAACATAAACACTAAAAAATAGAGTCAGGATACTTACCATTAAAAGCAATATGTTTATGAAACTATTCATTCGGTAGCGAGCTCAGTTTTCGTTTCAAACTATTGATTTTCTCATTAGCAATTTCGATTTTTTTCTCAACGTCTTTTCTCAATTGATCCGCGCCTTTTGAACGAGCGAAAAAGCTTAAATTAGTTTCAATTTGAATAACTTCTTTGTTTAAAACATCCATTTGTTTTTTCAATTCAAAACGCTCTTGATTCAATAGTTTGGATCGTTCCTGACTGGCAAGCATCGTTTCAATTTTCGCTTTGTAAAGAATCAAATCCTTTTCTTTTGCCTCCAATTTTAATGAAGCATACTTGGCGTCCATTACTTTTTTGAAACTCGTAAAAACTTCGTTTTTGTTTTTAATTGGTACATGACCGATTGCAGAAAACCGCTCATTGAAATTTTTAAGATCGTTTAAGGCGGTAATTTTTTCATCAGAAACAACGTATTCCTCGATTTCGGAAATGAGAGCCAACTTTTGTTCTAAATTTCCAAATAATTGAGACTCTTGTTGTTCAAAATGTTTATCTCGAGCATTATAAAAGACATCACATGCAGCTCGAAATTCCGACCACAATTTATTTTCGTAGCGCGGACCTGCAGAACCTGTTTCCTTCCATTTTTTTTGCAGAAAAACTATGCGATCAGCCGTATTTTTCCAGTCTTCCGATGTGTTGATTTGCTGAACCTCAGAAATCAAAGCACGTTTTTTATCTGCAACAATCTTGAAAGAGTTGTCAATTGATTTATTAAAATTCTTTTTAGCTTCAAAAAATGAATCGCATAGCGAACGAAACTCTTTCCAAACCGCTTCATTTTCCTTTTTTGGGCCAAAACCGATTTGTTTCCATTGCTCTTGGAGAGCGATAATTTCGTTCGTTTTTGCTTCCCAATCTTTTGTTTTTTCGGTGGAATCAAGACCTGAAACAATATTTTTCAAAGATTCAATCAATGCTCTTTTCTTGTTGAGGTTATCCAGCAACACATTACGTTGTTCTTCGTAATGCGAATTGATTTTTTCATAAATTGTTTTTACTGAATCCCAATAATTCTTTTTCAGTGACTCCCAATCTTCATTATTTACCGGGCCGATTTCTTCCCATTCATCCTGAAGGCTTCTCAAAGAAGCTTCCAAATCACGAATAGGTAAATTTTTAGTTCTCAATTGTTTCAATCTGAAGATAATATCTTCCTTCAATTGAAAATTGCGTTTATAATCATGATCTTTGAGTTCACGGTAGATTTTTATGTTGTAGAAGAAAATTTCAAGAAGACGCGAATATTCTTTTTGCGTTTCATCTCGTTTTTCACGAGGAATTTCCCCGATTTTCTTCCAAGTTTCGTGTATTTCCTTATACGAATTGAATGCTGAACCGATATTTTCTTCCGCTTCAATGACTTCTTTTAGCCGATTGATAAGTAGTCTTTTTTGCTTTAAATTTTCGTTTTCAAGTGCCGACTTTACCTCTTTTTGTTTCTTTCGAGCTTCTTGAAAAGATTTATAAATGCTGTAAAAATTCTCTTTCTGACTCTTGTAGTCAATTGTGTCAAATGTTTCACCGCGCTCTTGTGCTTCAAGTTGCTTCACTTGTTGCAAACGTTCTGCTTCCAAGATAAAATCTTCAAACTGAACTTTCAAAGCATTTACATCCCTTCCGATAGCAATTAAATCTTCAGCTTTAACCAGGTTTTCAAGTTGTTCTTGAAAATTCAAATTTTCCATAATCCGTTAAGCCAATTGATTCATTTCGAAATTAGCAAGTGCTACAAATTTTGAAACACGTTTATCGAAGTCTTGTTTGGTGATTTCGGTTAAACGCTCCGTTCCAAATTTCTCCACACAAAACGAAGCTAATGCAGAACCAGCGATCACCGCTCTTTTCATATTTTCAAATGAAGTATCATCCGTAGAGGCGATGAAACCCATGAATCCACCGGCAAAAGTATCTCCAGCTCCAGTAGGATCAAAAACTTCCTCTAAAGGCAATGCGGGAGCAAAGAATATGTGTTCACCATGGAACAACAAAGCGCCATGCTCTCCTTTTTTAATGATTATTATTTTTGGTCCCATTGCACGAATAACATTTGCGGCTTTTACAAGCGAGTATTCTTTCGAAAGTTGGCGAGCTTCTTCGTCGTTGATAATCAAAACGTCAACTAAAGCCATTGTTTTTTTTAATTCATCCAAAGCAATGTCCATCCAAAAATTCATCGTATCCATGGCAATTAATTTTGGACGTTTGTCAAGTCGTTCGATCACTTTTCTTTGAACATCTGGACTGAGATTTCCGAGCATTAAATAATCTGCACCTTGATAATTCCCAGGAATCACCGGATCAAAAGTCCCCAGCACATTCAATTCAGTTAGGAGTGTATCGCGTGAATTCATATCATTGTGGTATCTGCCCGACCAGAAAAATGTCTTTTCACCTTTTTTTATTTGAATACCGTCAATGTTGATTCCCTTTGACTTCATATATTCCAAAGTCTCTTGCGGAAAATCTTCTCCCACAACTGAAACAATTCCTTGTTCTTCAACAAAGAAAGAGGATGATAACGAAATGAATGTTCCAGCGCCTCCAATTATTTTATCCGTTTTTCCGAAAGGTGTTTCGATGGCATCAAAGGCAACACTTCCTACACTTACAAGCTTCATACGTAAATTTTAGGGGCAAAGATATGGAAAATCACGCCAATTAGCGAATGGAAATATTATTTCATCAATTACATAAATATGACACTTTAAGCCGTATTAAACTGAAGGCCAAAGAATCATCACGTTTTTATAGAAACGCATGCCATTATGTCGATTTTAGTCTTCAATGAAATTGATTTGAAGAAAGTTAAATGTATCTGATCAAACGGTTTCAATCAGTAAGAAGAGCAAGTCAAGATCTCATCACATTGTGCGTAAACAAGGTCATGAAGAATCAATTGAGCCGCCAAAGCCAATTGCGAATAATTTTGAGAATTATTTCCAAAACCACCTGCAGTATTTTGCCACATATCCAAAATTATTTGTTGCGAACCGTATTTAGGCTGAATTTTATTGAGCACTGCAGCAACATTTCCTGCACCAGCATGATATACGTGCAATACAAACAAACGAAACCAAAGATCATTTTCATTGTAGGTGAGATGATGTTTATCAAGGATTTTCTTTGCCTCTGGAATACAAATTTTACTCAGAAGCCTGGCAGAACCGTAGGCACATCGTTCGAAATCTCTTCGTTCATCAACTATTGAATTTACTGTTAAACCTTGAGCACGGGCAACATCAGGCATTAATTGAAATGCTCCGTATGCACCTGAAACAGATTTTTTAAGCTGACCAGGACTTTCAATTAACAAAATCGCTTGAGCATACCATGGATCAACTCCAAATTTTTCAAATGCTGCAACTCCTTTTGAAAGTGATGGATAAACTTCCTTGAATTTGTAAAAATCATTCTTTCCGGTTGTCACAAATATCTTTTCATTTTGATTGATAGAAAATTCATTTTTTAGTTTTGCTTTCAATTCGTTTTTTTGTTCTTCAGATTGAGCATTCCAGTCTTTGATCGACATTTTTTTGAGTACAATCCGATTTGAAGCAACATTTATCAAACATGAATCCGGTGAAAGCAACATAATTTGCTTCCAAAATTGTGGCTGAGGTAAAACATCCCATCTATCATGAAAAATGGATTCCGCATGAAGAATTGTACTTACATTTTTCTCTTTTTTTACCGTGATTTTCTCATTTTCCCAGCTATTTAAAGGTTGAGAATATCCATAAAAGGAAAAACAAAAGATGAATGCGATTTGGATTCTGAATTTGAACATTGTTGAAATTTGTTTTAAAATTATGTTTAGATCGGCAAATTATGGCTTTGGTTAAGATTTAGTTTGTAACATTGCATTGTGGAATATCTTTTGTGATGAATACTTTAAACAAATTAATTAGCTATCCATTACTAATTATCGTCCGAGGTTATCAACTACTAATTTCGCCTTTGTTTCCTCCGTCCTGTAGATACACTCCTACGTGTTCAGCATACATGTTTGAAGCAATAAAAATTTGGGGGCCATTCAGAGGCTTATGGATTGGAATAAAACGAATTTACAGATGTAAACCGGGCGGAAAACATGGTTTTGATCCTGTGCCCAAGCGAAAATATGAGAATTAAAGTATTCTTTGGTATTCAGATGCTAATTAATGTTTTTAACAATCCATTAATTCAATAATATTTTACAAATGCCTTTTGAAAACGATCCAATTTGTGCGTTGGCTACCCCAAATGGACTGGGTGCGATAGCTGTCATTCGTGCTTCAGGCAAGGACTCTATTAAACTAGTAAACCCTTTTTTTTCAAAAGATTTATTGGCTCATAATTCGCATACAATTCATTTTGGAGTCCTTTTAGATTCAAAAGGAAAACCAATCGATGAAGTTTTAATCAGTATTTTTGAACAAGGCAAAAGTTTTACTAGTGAGGAAAGTGTGGAAATTTCATGTCACGGATCAACGTATATTCAGCAGGAAATATTGGGCTTATTGACATCCTGTGGTTTTCGTTTGGCTGAACCAGGTGAATTTACCAAACGAGCATTCATGAATGGTAAATTGGATCTTTCACAAGCGGAGGCTGTGGCTGATTTGATTGCTTGCCAATCTAAACAAGCGCATGAAATAGCACTAAAACAGTTGCGAGGAAACTTTTCAGGTCAGTTGAAGGAATTAAGAGAAAAGCTTATCCATTTCGCCTCCTTGATTGAATTGGAACTCGATTTTTCGGAAGAAGATGTTGAATTTGCGGATCGAACCCAATTAAAAATATTAGTTGCAGATGTTTTGAAAATGGTCAATCGTTTGGCGCAGTCCTTCAAACTCGGAAATGCTCTAAAAAATGGTGTTCCAGTTGCGATTGTTGGGGCTCCAAATACTGGTAAAAGCACATTACTGAATCAATTGTTGGGAGAAAATCGTGCGATTGTAAGCAACATTGCTGGTACAACCCGCGATGTAATTGAAGAAACCTTAAACATCGATGGAATTCTATTTCGCCTAATCGATACGGCGGGTATTCGCGAAGGTGCCGAAGAAATTGAAGCCTTGGGAATCGAGCGCTCATTTGAAAAAATTGAACAGGCCTCCATCGTTCTTTGTTTAGCCGATGCTTCAAATCAATCGAGTATCAAAGAAGTTAAGCAATGGCAAACTCAATTAATTGAGAAATATTCCGACAAGAAAATTCTCTTAGTGATCAATAAAATTGACTTGCATTCGCAAGTAAACGAGGAACTTTCAATCAGCGCCAAAAACGGAATCGGCATAGATTCACTCAAACAAAAATTGGTTGAACTTGTCGTTGGTTATTTCGATATTCAAAATGAAACGATTGTCTCAAATGCTCGTCATTACGAAGCTCTTCTTAAAACTGCGGAAGCACTCGAAAAAGTTAGTTTTGCTCTTAAAAATGGCACGACCGGTGATTTCATTGCATTGGACATTCGAGCCGCGATGCGTTCACTCGGAAATATAACAGGTGAAATCGAAATCGATCGCGATATTCTCGGGACGATCTTTGAGCACTTTTGTATTGGGAAGTAGTTTACTTTCTCTTGTTTGCTAAACCCTTGTCTTTATTGACTTTGTGAGCTTTCTTTCTGCTCTTTTTTGTTGCCCAATTGCACTTTATTACTTATTTTTGTTGCCCAGTTGTTGCTCAAACAACAAATTTGTTGCCCAAAGGCACTAATTCAATGCAGGTGGTGAAATGATGCACCAACAAGCACCAATGAGCAACATCTGGCACTAACAAGCAACATATGAGTAGTAACATCAAAATCCCGAAATTCTGCCAGTATTGTGGTCAGGCATTTGTTGCCCAAACCACAACTACACGCTATTGCTCCAAGACCTGCAATTCCAGACACTACAAGCAATTAAAGAGAGAAGAAAAGGTCAGAGCCTCCCTAAAGGAGCAAATCAATACCGTTACTAATACAAATGTGCAAGACTTGCAAAGTTTGCAAAACCTGCCCTTCAAGACAGGCAATTTCATCAACCTCCGTGATAAAGAATTTTTAAGCGTTCAGGAAGCGGCAATTTTAGTAGGTGCCAGCAGATGGACCATTCAGCGAATGATACAGCGGGATGAAATTAAAGCCGGCAAGCTTGGCAGGAGAACTATCATTCCACGTACCGCAATTGATAACCTCTTTAAATCATAACTTATGAAGATAGCATTAAGGCAACGCAAGAAGGGCAACAAGATAACCCTTTACCTTGACTACTACGATCAAGGCAAAAGAGAATACGAACACTTAGGGCTATACCTGACACCCGAACCCGAAAAGGGCAGTTTAACCAAAGCACAGAAAGACGAGAACAAAAAAATCCTTGAATTGGCTGAGAGCATCCGAAGCAAAAGGCATTTAGAAGTTCAAAACAGCATTTACGGTTTCCGTGATAAGGAGAAGTTGAAAGGCAGTTTCTATGATTTTTTTGATGCACTCACAGAGAAGAAGAAAGCCAGTTTGGGTAATTACGGCAACTGGAATGCAGTCCGTATTCTGATAAAGGAATACAACCCCAAAGATGTAACCTTTGAACGGTTGGATAAAGAATGGGTGGAAGGCTTTAAAGATTACCTGGACTATGAAGCCAAAACCAAAACAGGCGAAGGCATTTCTTTAAATACCAAGTACAGCTATTTCAACAAGCTGAGAGCAGCACTCAAACAGGCGTTGAAAGAAGGCTTAATCAAGTACAATCCAGCGGAGCAGGTAGAACCCTTCCCACAGGATGATGTTGAAAGAGAATTTTTGACACTGGAAGAATTACAGAAATTGGTTCATACCCATTGCCGGAATGAAACACTCAAACGAATGTTTATTTTTTCCTGTCTTACAGGTTTAAGATGGTCAGACATCGAAAAATTAAAGTGGTCAGAAATTCAGCACTCTGAAAACTTGGGTTATTTCATTCGGTTTCGTCAGCAAAAAACCAACGGTGCAGAAACACTTCCAATATCAGAAGAAGCAAGAGAATTATTAGGCGAACAGAAAGAACCTAAAGAAAAAGTATTTACAGGGCTTAAATATGGCAACTGGAATAAAACATTCTTAAAGGATTGGCTGATTGATGCAGGCATCAACAAGCACATCACTTTTCACTGTGCCCGTCATACTTACGCTACGCTTCAGTTGACCTTAGGCACAGACATTTACACCGTTTCAAAATTATTAGGGCATAAGAACCTTTCCACCACCGAGATATACGCCAAAGTTATCAATGAGAAAAAGGTGGAAGCAGCCAACAAAATCAAAATCAAATTATAAGTATGGAAGCACCACAAGTATTTTTAGTAGAAGAACTTGAATTGAGAGTATCAATTGAAGCCGTTGAATACAAACATAAATTCGACAACTTTTGGCAAGAGCACAAATTCGACCCGGATTATTTCAACCGTTTTATGGAAGGTCCTTTGTTGAGTGAGTTTGTGCAAACCATTTACAAAAGAACGCAGCACCTCAACAATCAGGAAATCAATAAATACCTTACGGTATCATTGAGCCAGTTCAAAACACATAGCCCAAAGCTTCGCTTTGAAGCTATGAAAGAACAATACTGGAAAGACTATTGGCATCCCAATGTTGAGCCAAACCATTACAGCACAATGTCAGAATATGATGAAAAGTATTTTGGCCACGTTTTTAAATGGTACGAGAAACATTTTCACCTATTCCAAGAAGCCACAGAACAAGCCCTGCAAGACTTTAAAAAGGGTTATTTAGGCACGTTTGCAAGTTACTCCGTGCAAAGCCAGCAAGAGCCAAAACAAAAGCTAAAAACCAACCTTACTGTGAAAGAGATAGCTTATTTGTTTAAGGTACTTTATGATGAAGGCATTATTGATGGCAAACACAAAACCGATATTTTCAACTTCATTGCAGACAACTTTTCATCCAAGCAAAAAGAAGATGTTAGTGCTAATTCTGTAAAGAATGCTTTTGATACACCGGACTATAATGCAATGGAATTTTGGTTCGAAAAATTCATCAGATTAAGAGACCGAACAAAAAAAGATAAAGAAAAATAGACAACACAAACAACTGATAATAAATGCAATAGCATAGGGTTGCACAACCCTGTGCAACTACTCTGCCCCCTCTTATGTGATTTGTTTTGCTTCCGAAAATCATAAAAAAATACAATGATGGAAGTAAATCAAATTCTCGAAAAACTCAGTCAATTAGAACTCAAGATTGACGAGCAAAGCCTTCTGCAAAAAGAAGTACTCACTTTTAATGATGCCTGCAAGTATCTTGACATCAGTGCATCGCATTTGTACAAGCTAACTTCTCAGAAGCAAATCCCTCACTTCTGCCCTCAGGGTAAAAAACTCTATTTCAAACGCCAGGAAATAGATGAATGGTTATTGCGTAACAAGCAAGAAACATCTGAAGAAATCGAAACGGCAGCAGCCAATTATTTAATCCGTAACAAACGCAAATAAGTATGGGCTTCTACAGATTTTCCGAAGATGAAGTGCAAGAAATTAAGAAAAGGTTAGATGAAATTTCGTTTGAGTTGAAAAACAAACAGCGAACAGAACCTGACCAAATCTGGTACGACAACCAAGAATTTCTCCAGCTGATGAACATCAGCAAACGCACTGCACAAACTTGGCGAGACGAAGGCATTATTTCTTATTCACAGGTAGGCAGTAAAATCTACTACCGAATGAGTGATGTACAAAAGCTTCTCGACAGCAATTACAATCAAGCATCTAAAAAGAGACAATGATCCAGTTTAATAACCCTGTAAAAATAGAAGAATGGCAACAGCATCAATATTTCAGAACTATGTGCATTTAGTAGAACACAAGGCACTAATCATCATAACCAAACAAATTCAGGAAGGTCAATACAAAGAGCAGGTAGAAGCAATTCGCAAGCTCATTGCCGAAGGGCAAGAAAAAGAAGCCGACAAACTCAAAAAACAACTCCCGGCATTCACACCATCAGGCACTTTTACAAGTGGCCGTAAAGCTGAATTGTTGACGCAATACAGCGGATTTGTAATATTAGATTTAGACAAGATAAGCCAGGTAGATTTGGAAAGGGCAAAAAGTTTGGTCGCTTTAGCTCCCTACACTTTTGCCGCTTTTATCAGTCCAAGTGGCAATGGCTTAAAAATTATTGTTCCTGTAAACAGCACCGCAGAGCATCACAAATTAGCGTTCCAGCAGGTTTCCGATTATTACGAACAAGCCTTGCAGCTTGTCGTTGACCCATCAGGCAAAGACGTTTCACGCCTTTGTTTTATGTCCTACGACCCCGATTGCTACCGAAATATCAATGCAGAACCATTCAAAGTAAACATTGAAATGGCTTCAGTTGAAGAACCAAAAAAGGAAAAGCCAAAGACAGAACAAGCTATATACAATCCAACAGAAACCAGTCAAGAAGATACCGATTGGCTCGAAGTTTTCGGCAAGTGTGTTG
Organism: Crocinitomicaceae bacterium; assembly: GCA_044348645.1. Lineage (GTDB taxonomy): Bacteria > Bacteroidota > Bacteroidia > Flavobacteriales_D > Crocinitomicaceae > UBA952. The sequence goes on from JBIKSL010000009.1 coordinate 29,028, forward strand.
ACTTTACAGACCGTAAAGCCAACTACACCGAAGGCAACCGAAACAACTATGTGCATTTGTTGGCTTGCAATTGCAACCGTGCCGGAATACCCCAAAACATAGCCCTTGGCTACATTCTGAAAGATTTTGACCTCGACCCGTCAGAAGCAACACCCACCATCAACAGTGCTTATGCCAACAATACCGCAGACTTTGCAAAGTTTGCAGACTTTGCAAAAGACAATGTAGCAACCCCTCTATCAAAAGACGAGCTTTTGATGAATATGCCTTTCATCCCTGATGAAATTTTTCATCAACTTCCCTCTTTATTAAAGCAAGGGGCAGAAGTATTTGAAGACAGAAGGGAACGGGATATTTTCCTTACAGGTGCATTGAGTATCATTAGCGGTTGTATGCGTAATGTAGTGGGCTTATACCGTGCAAAAGAGCATTATGCCAACTTGTTTGTGTTCATCATTGCACCTGCTGCAAGTGGCAAGGGGTCACTGACTTTTGCAAAAGCATTAGGCGATAAATTTCACGATAAGCTGGTAGCCGAAAGCACCGAAAAGCTAAAATTCTATAAGATTGAATTGCAGGAGTACAAAAGGAAACTTTCAGACAAAAAGCAGGATATATCAGAGTTAGAGCCACCCGAAGAACCACCTTTCAAAGTCCTTTATATACCGGCTAACAACAGCAGTGCAAGAGTAATACAACACCTGAAAGAAGGAGACGAACAAGGTATTTTTTGCGAAACAGAAGCCGATACGATGGGAGCAGTACTCAAACAGGATTGGGGCAGCTATTCCGACTTGCTTCGCAAGGCATACCATCACGAACCTATCTCTTACAGCCGCAAAACAAACAAAGAATGGGTAGAGCTAAAAAAGCCTCGTTTATCCGTAGCATTGGCAGGTACACCAGGTCAGGTAGAAAATCTGATTAAATCAGCAGAAGACGGCTTATTCAGCCGCTTCATTTTCTACACCTTTAAATCTGAAATTGTGTGGATACCTGCGAGTGATACCTTAAACGGCATCAACTTAACAGCCCATTTTGAAGCATTATCAGAAAGAGTGCTCAACTTCGTTGAGTTCCTTCAAAACTATGAAACAGTCCGTTTCAAGCTCACGCCTGAACAATGGGAAAAACTCAATGCATATGGTGAAGATTGCCTCACTACCTTGGCAACTTTTGTAAGTGAAGACCTATCCAGTACTTCTAAGCGTTTAGGGCTTATCCTTTATCGTGTGGCAATGATTATAACAGCACTCAGGTATTTTGATAATGCCGAACTGTCCCCCGAATACATCTGCTCTGATGAAGATTTTGAAATGGCCTTTAAGTTGGTGAAAGTCTATCAGGAGCATTCTGTTTTTATGTTTAAAGAATTGCCCAAGCAAGCCACCGTTACCGACAAGCTATTAAAGCAGTTCTTTGATAAACTCCCCACATCATTCCGTAGAAAAGAAGCCGTTACACTTGCCGAAGCTCAATTCGGTATCAAAGAACGCACCGCAGACCTCTACCTATCCAAGTTGGTGGCTTTCAAATGGATTGATAAAACCAGAAACGGCATCTATCAAAAAATCAAGCAGTAAAGTGACTTTGCAAGTTTTGCAAACTTTGCAAGCTTACTTTCATATTAATCATTATATTTGCCCTTTACAGGACAAGTCAATAAAAGGTACATCAATGCTTGGAGAGAAACTCAAAGAATTAAGGGAATCAAAAGGGCTTTTGCAAAGGCAGGTTGCTGCTGAATTAGACGTTGATACCGCCTACATCAGCAAAATGGAAAACAATGATAAGCCGGTGAGTAAATCTCACTTGGAAGCCCTTGCAAAAGTTTATGATTTACCCGAAAGTGAATTAATGCCTTATTGGTTAGGTGAAAAAGTGTTGCACGTTTTAGAAAACAACGAACACAGCATTTCTGCTTTAAATCTTGTACTGAAAAATATTAGAAATGTAAATGAATAGCCTAACTCCATATCACGCAAAATATTTTGCCTACGAGCTTACAAGGCAACTTCCTGCAAATGATGTGGGCAAGTTAACTGCTTCACTCCAGGATGCACAGGTGGACTTAAACCCACACCAGATTGAAGCTGCCTTATTTGCTTTTAAATCTCCTTTATCTAAAGGTGCTGTATTGGCCGATGAAGTTGGTTTGGGTAAAACCATAGAGGCAGGCATTATTCTTTCCCAACAATGGGCTGAGCGTAAAAGAAAGTTGCTCATTATTGGTCCTTCCAATCTGAGAAAACAATGGAATCAGGAGTTGGCCGAAAAGTTCTTTTTACCATCTATCATATTAGAAGCTAAATCTTTCAATAACTATATTAAAGAGGGTAATCTCAACCCATTTAATCAGGAAGATACTATCATAATCTGCTCTTACCATTTTGCGAAAAATAAAGCTCCTTATCTCAAGCACGTTAATTGGGATTTAGTCATCATTGATGAAGCTCACCGACTAAGAAATGTGTATAAACCATCCAACAAAATAGGGAACACCATAAAGGATGCGTTAGATCACAGTAAGAAGGTATTATTGACAGCAACACCTTTACAAAATTCTATTTTAGAACTTTATGGCTTAGTGAGTTTAATTGACCCCTACATTTTTGGTGACTTAAAAAGTTTCAAAAGCCAGTTCAGCAGAAATGTAGATGAAGAAAACTACGAAGATTTAAGAAACAGGCTTCAACCCATTTGTAAACGTACCCTCAGAAGACAGGTTTTGGAGTATATCAAGTACACGGAACGTAAGCCACTTGTGCAGGAATATTTTCCGAATGAAGATGAGACAACTTTATACAATTGGGTAACAGACTACCTGCAAAGACCTAAACTTTATGCATTGCCAATGAGTCAAAGGCAATTAATGACTTTGATTTTAAGAAAGTTATTGGCATCATCTACTTATGCCATATTTGGCACTTTGGATGCTTTGGTTCAAAGGCTTGATAAAATAATAAACAAACACGAACTAAACGGAACAGAAGAAGAAATAGCTATCGATTTTGAAGTATATGATGAGATAGTGGATGAATGGGAAAGCGAAGAAGAAGATGAAACAGAATCTGATGAGCCAATTGATGAAATAACTTTTTCAGAAGAAGAAATTGAGGAGATAAAAAGAGAAAAGGCAGACCTTGAAAAATTCAGAGCCTTAGCACATAAAATCAGAAAGAACTCAAAGGCAGAACAACTTTTTACAGCATTAGAAAGAGGTTTTGAAGCACTCGAAAAATTAGGGGCTAATCAAAAGGCTTTAATTTTCACAGAATCCAGAAGAACCCAAGATTTTATTTGCAACCTATTAGAAGCAAGGGGCTATGCGAATCAGGTAGTTAAGTTTAATGGTAGCAATGCAGATGCAAAGTCAAAAGAGATTTATGCTGCCTACTTAAAGAAACATCAGGGCACTGATGTTTTGACCAGCTCTCTAACAGCTGACAAAAGAGCTGCAATTGTTGATTACTTTAAAGAGGAAGCCACTATAATGGTGGCAACCGAAGCAGCAGCAGAAGGGATCAACTTACAGTTTTGCTCTTTGGTCATAAATTTCGACTTGCCTTGGAATCCACAACGTATTGAGCAACGTATTGGCAGATGCCACCGTTACGGCCAAAACTATGACGTGGTAGTTATCAACTTTCTCAATAAAGCCAATGCCGCAGACCAACGGGTTTATGAACTGTTAGACCAAAAATTCAGATTGTTTGATGGTGTATTCGGTGCATCTGATGAGGTTTTAGGTAGCATTGGCAACGGTGTTGATTTTGAAAAACGAATAGCCACTATATACCAACAATGTCGCACCACAGAAGAAATTCAGGCTGCTTTTGATGCATTACAAGATGAACTCAGGGGCAATATTTCTGAAAAAGTCCAAGAAACTCGAAAAGTACTTTTGGAAAACTTTGATGAAGAAGTTCGGGAAAAACTACGAAGCAATTTATTGGAAAGTACCGAATACCTGAATCGATTTGAAGAAAGGCTATGGGCAACCACAAAGTTTTATTTGAACGGTTTAGCTCAATTCAATGACAGCACCTACACATTCACACTTAAAGAAAATCCTTTCCCTCAAGAGGCCATCCACAAAGGGCCTTATATGATTTTAAAACCCAAGCAAGGGCAACGTAAATCTGATATAGATGTGCCGGATGACACCAATATTTACCGGGTTGGGCATAAGTTGGCCAAGCAGATTTTAAACGAATGCAAAAATCTAAATACGCCTACTAAGGAAATGATTTTTGATTATTCAAACACACCAACAAAAGTAACCGCTTTAGAGAAATACATTGGTCAATCGGGATGGCTGCAAGTGAGCAGGTTAGAAATCAATTCCTTTGAGTATGAAGATTACTTGATAAGCTCCTGCATCACCGAAAATGGGGAAAATATAGACAGTGAAATTGCCCAGCGTTTTTTTTCGCTACAAGCTAAAGAAGGCAATTCAATTTATGTAGATAATGATGCAGTAGCAAAATTGAATGAAGTTTTATTCAGCAACACTCAGTCGGTAATTTCAGATAATGCCAATCGCAACAAAGACTTCTTTGATACAGAAATGGACAAGCTCGACCAATGGGCGGATGATATGAAAATCAGTTTGGACAAAGAGATTAAAGACTTAGACGCAGAAATCAAACTGAGGAAGTCCGAAGCAAAGAAAATGTTGCAGTTAGATGCCAAAGTCAGAGCCCAAAGAGCAATAAAAGACCTGGAAAAGAAGCGAAGCGAAAAACGCCAGCATTTGTTTGAGGCACAAGATATGATTGATGAAAGTAAAGAGAACCTACTCACCGAAATTGAGCAAAGGCTTCGCCAAGAGATTAATACAACAGAATTATTCACCATTAAATGGACGATGAAATAAAAGAATTGTATGGTTTCACAGAAGGAAATTCATTTCCGTCTGTTTTTATAAAACATTGAATTTGAATTAAATAAACGACTTAAAATGGAAAAGGGTACAATCATAAAATTAAACAAGCGTTTTGAGGAATACGCTTATGAGCAAGACGGCATAGAATATTGGTTGGCTCGTGAGCTACAGGAGCTGTTAGGCTACTCCGATTGGCGTAACTTTTTAAATGCCATCAATAGAGCCAAAGAAAGCTGCGAAACCACTGGGGAAGCGGTTTCCGACCATTTCGTTGACGTCACCAAAATGGTCAAAATTGGGTCTGGGGCTGAACGTAAGCAAGACGATTTTATGCTTACTCGCTATGCCTGTTATTTGATTGCCCAAAATGGCGACCCTAAAAAAGAGCAAATTGCCTTTGCTCAAAGCTATTTTGCTATTCAAACCCGTAAACAGGAGTTATTGGAAGAACGCATCCAGTTAATGGAACGCTTGCAAGCTCGGGAAAAATTAGCCGCCACTGAAACCGAACTTTCTAAAAACATCTATGAAAGAGGCGTTGATAATTCAGGTTTTGCCCGAATTAGAAGTAAAGGCGATTGGGCAATGTTTGGTGGCTATAATACCAGCGATATGAAACGCAAATTGGGTATTAAAGAAAACAGACCTTTAGCAGATTTTCTACCCACCATCACCATTACAGCCAAGCAGTTGGCTACCGAAATTACCAACTTCAATGTGAAGAAAAACAATCTTAAAGGAGAAGGAAACATCACTTCGGAACACGTTAAAAATAATAAAGACGTAAGAGCATTATTGGGCAAAAGTGGTATCAAACCCGAAGAGTTACCCGCTGAGGAAGACATCAAAAAATTAGAACGAAGGGTTAAAACATTGGATAAGGAGATAGCAAAAAAGAACCTGAAAGGAAAAAAAGATACGGACAATGAGCAATAAAAAACAACTCCAAAAACTTGAGCTTACCTGGATAGGCAAAGGCGAAGAACCTAAGCTCGAACCTCGTATTCTCATAGAAAACCCAGAGTACAGCTATGGCGACCCCGATAGCGAAAATATGCTCATACACGGTGATAACCTACTTGCCCTAAAAGCATTGGAACAAGACTATGCAGGTAAAGTAAAGTGTATATACATAGACCCACCCTACAATACTGGCAACGCCTTTGAACATTATGATGATGGACTTGAACACTCAATATGGCTGAGTTTAATGAACTCAAGATTGAAGCTACTTCAAAAACTATTATCAAGTGATGGTACTATTTTCGTTCAACTGGATGATAACGAGATTGCATATTGCCGTGTAATGATGGATGAAATATTTGGCAGACAAAATTTCATTAATCAGGTTTCAGTTAAGATGAAACAAACAGCCGGTGCAAGTGGCGGTGGTGAAGACAAAAAATTGAAGAAAAATGTAGAATACATTTTGATATACTCAAAAGACATCAACAAGTTTGAGTCATTCAACCCTGTTTTTGATGAAACAGATTTGTTTGAATTAATAAATGAAATGAGAGATGCGGGTAAAAGCTGGAAATATACTCGTATTATAGATGGTATAGATGACAGAGAATTTCTTACCGAAACAGTTGATGGTTCAGGCGAAATAATTAAAATTTTCAAGCACAATAATATTCGATATGAAACTATCTCAAATTTGATGAGGCGGGATGGCTTAACAGAAGAAGAATGTTATGTGAAGTATTTTGATAAAATATTCCGTGATACAAACGCACAAAGCTCAATTAGAACAAGGGTAATTGAAGCTACTCAAGGTCTTGGAGATTTTTTTTCAATAGACTACGTACCTCGTTCTGGTAGGAATAAAAATAAACTTACAACTGTATATTATAAAGGGAACAACAGAGATCAGATTGCTTGGCTCAGTGATATTTGTGTTAAAAAGGGTAATAGATTAATTAAACTTGAAAAAGCAGGGACTTACTGGGATGGTTTTCCATTAAACAATCTGACTAAAGAAGGTGGGGTTCAATTTCCTAACGGAAAAAAGCCTGAACTTCTGTTAAAGAAGGTTTTAGAGCTTGCAACTAATGAAGGCGATTTAGTTTTAGATTCCTTTGCAGGGTCAGGCACAACAGCGGCAGTTGCCCACAAAATGAATAGAAAATGGATTACGGTAGAGTTGGGTCAGCACGCTATAACTCATTGCTTTCCGAGATTTAAAAGAATCATTGACAAATTGGATTCTGCTGGTATTACAAAGGAAATTAACTGGCAAGGCGGTGGTGGTTTCAAATTCTACACCCTTGCACCAAGTTTATTAAAGCAAGATAAGTTTGGAAATTGGGTCATCAGCCAGGAGTATAATGCCGATATGTTGGCAGCAGCAATGGCAAAGCAAGAGGGCTACAAATACCAACCCCACGAAAGCACCTATTGGAAACAAGGACAAAGCTCTGAGCAGGATTTTATTTTCACCACTACACAATTCCTTACCGTAGAAGCCTTAGACAGCATTAGAGACGAAATGCAACCCGGTGAAACATTGATGATATGTTGCAAGAGTTTTCAAAAAGAATGTAAAGGCAAATACGGCAACATCACCATTAAAAAAATCCCTCAAATGCTCTTAGGTCGTTGCGAGTATGGCAAAGAAGATTACAGTTTGAACATCATCAATCTTCCTATTGACAGAGAAGACGAATCAGAAGATGAAGAGCCAAACATTAGCGTTCAGGCAATAAACGATAACAAAAAGCAAAACGACCAACCTACATTATTTTAAGCACCAGAGAATATGAATACAATAGCCAATAATATCAAACAACGTCTTTCACTTCGTGAACCCCTGCAAGATGCTCTTGACATTGTAGCCAAACTGGCTGATGAATTAGAAATGAAAAAGGAGGTGAATCTGGTAGAAGAATTAGAAAAGGTAAAAAGCCAATTTCCTACCTGTACCGATTTTGAAAGAGAGTTTCCATCCATAGCTTTTTCTATTGCCACAGGAGTAGGTAAAACCCGTTTAATGGGTGCAATCATTGCATATCTGTATTTGAAAAAGGGTATTAAAAACTTTTTCGTTTTAGCACCTAACCTTACCATTTACGATAAACTGATTGAAGACTTTGGCAACCCGGCTTACCACAAATATGTATTCAACGGCATTGCAGAGTTTGTACATAACCGCCCTGTTATCATTACAGGCGATAACTATGCACAGCAAGGCAGTTTGTATCAGGATACTGAAATCAGAATCAATGTATTCAATATTTCAAAGTTCAACTCCGATAACAGAGGTACTACTCAAGGAGGTGTAAGTTTAGCTCCCAAAATCAAAAGGCTGTCAGAATACTTAGGGCAATCGTATTGGGATTATTTATCAGGTCTAAACGACTTGGTTATTTTAATGGACGAAGCACACCGTTATCACGCTGATGCTTCTAAAAATGCCATCAACGAACTAAAACCAATATTAGGCATTGAACTAACAGCCACACCATTTGACGAAAAGGGAAAGCAATTCAAAAATGTGGTGTATGAATATTCATTAGCCCAAGCCCTGGCAGATGGTAAGTATGTAAAAAATCCCGCCATTGCCACCCGAAAGAATTTTCAGAAAGGCTCTTTGTCTGATAGAGAAGTTGAAATCATCAAGTTGGAAGATGCTATCAGTATTCATCAAGACACCAAAAACGAACTGGAGATTTATTCCAAAAACAACGAAGTAAAACTCGTTAAGCCATTCATTCTGGTAGTTTGTAAAGACATAGCCCACGCAAAAGAGATATACGAACTCATCAATTCCGATACATTCTATGATGGTCAATACAAAGGCAAGGTGTTGCAGATAGATTCTTCGACCAAAAAAGAAGAAGACATCGAAAAGCAATTCATTTCCTTAGAGAGTCCCGATAATGAAATTGAGATTGTAATTCACGTAAATATGCTCAAAGAGGGTTGGGATGTAACCAACCTATACACCATTGTTCCCCTACGTGCTGCCAATGCAGGTGTTTTGGTAGAACAAACCATTGGTAGAGGATTACGCTTACCCTATGAAGGTAAACGTACCGGAGAAGATAAAATTGATAAACTTACAGTAGTAGCACACGAGAACTTTAATGCAGTAATTGAGGCAGCACAAAATCCCAATTCTGTATTAAATAAAATGAGCTTTGTAGAAATACCCGAAGAAGACCTAAGCACCAAAACACAGGTAGTTACTTCTAAACCTGTTACAGAGCAAAACTTTGAGAAAGAGCAGGAAAAGGTAAATACCATTACCAATGTAGAGCAAAAACAGAAGGCACAAAACACATTAGATGCTAAGAAAGCCATTATCAATGTATTGCCTGATTTTAGTAGCCTGCCCGAAGTACGCAGAGTTGAAGATCTAAACAAAGAAGAAGTTAAACGGAAGGTAATTCGCCAGGTTGAGCAGGATTTATCCAAAGGCCAACAAAACTTATTCAAAGAACAAATACTGCAAGAAGCGGAAACTGTTTATGAGAAATTAGTAACCGAGTACAAAAAGAACATCATTGAAATTCCACGTATGGACTTGGTGCAAGGCGAGACCCGTGCGGAGTTCAAGTCATTTGATTTAGATATTACAGGCTTCAATTTTCAAGCATTAGAGCAGGAAATTATCCGTATGGGTTTAAAGGATAAACAAGTGGAAACACTAAAAGCAAAATCCAGTGGCTCTTATGGGAATCCAATCAAGCTTATTATTGCTGAACTCATCGACTACCCTGAAATTGATTATGATGAAAATGCTGAACTGCTTTATCACCTTGCTTCGCAAGCCTACGAAGCCATAAAAGCCAATATCGCCAAAGAAGAAGAATTGCCTTCGGCAATCTTCCAATTCAAAGCAGCTATTGCAGAGAAGATATACAACCAGATGAAGCAACACTTTGTGTTGCATTCAGCAGATTATGTTGCTCCCAAAGTTTTCCCATTCATCCGAATAGAACAATGGAGTTTCTCATCATTGGTTAATGCCGGATTTAAAGACTACCGAGACATCATTACTCCTACCAACAGCATTCCCAAGTATGTATTCAGAGGTTTTGAAAAAGCCTGTCATTTTGAGTATAAATTTGATAGCAAGGCCGAACAAGATTTAGCCTTTGTTCTGGAAAATGATGCAACAGTTATCAAGTGGTTAAGACCTGCACCCAATCAATTCCGTATTTATTGGGACAACAACTCCAAACGTTATGAACCGGACTTTATAGTAGAAACAGGCGACACTATTTTTATGATTGAAGTAAAACGTGCCGACCAAACAGAAGAAGAAACGGTATTAGCCAAAAAAGTTGCCGCTGAAAGATATTGTAAATATGCCTCTGAATACACAGCAACTAATGACGGTAAGAAGTGGAAATACCTAATCCTGCCACATAATGAAGTCAGCAGAACGGTAAGTATGAGTTTTTTAGCAACAAAAGGTTAGTTTAGTATGATAGAATTTAAAGGTTCAAAATGGTACAAATGCGACCTGCATTTACACACAACAGCAAGCGAATGTTTTGCTGATAGAGTAGTTACACCCGAACAATGGGTTGATAGAGCTATTGAACAGGGCTTGCATTGTGTAGCAGTAACAGACCATAATACGCCTTTAGGTATAAAAGCAATTCAAGAAGCTGCAAAAGATAAACCGCTTACCATATTCCCTGGAGTCGAAATTACTTGTGACACTTCGAAAATTCATTTATTAATTTTATTCGACCCGTCTAAGGGTGAAGAGGAAGTCAAGAGCTTTTTAAGTAAATGTGATATAGAACACACTCAATATGGAGATCAGTTAGCATCAACTATTAAGTCCGTTTTTGAAGTTGCAGATATAGCTACAGAGAAATGTAATGGATTAGTTATTCCTGCTCACATAGACGAATTTTCAGGCCTATTTAATCTAAGCCATCAAAACTTAGATACGTTATTTAATAGGTCAGACATTAATGCAGTTCAAGTGGTTCATAGGGCATTTTATAACAATGATGTTCCTGCCGATTTTCACAGTCAATTAGTACACTATTATGGAAATCCTAAAAGCACTATTGATGTTGCAGCTTGGAAAAAGCCAGTTGATTTAGCCAAAGCAAAAAACCTTTCTATCCTAACATTTTCAGACAATCCACATAAAGCAGGAGATTCTAAACACGGTCTTTGGGGCATTGGCTCTCGTTTCACTTGGATAAAAATGGATGAAACACCTTCATTGGAAGGGTTAAGGCAAGCATTTCTTCTGCCTGAGCATAGAGTAATAAATGATTTTGACATTAAAGATTCTGACCCGAATCAACAACCAGATATATGGTTTAAAAGCCTTAAAGTAACTGGTACTCATTTAACTTCAAAACAAGATTTAATAGTGGAATTTAACCCTCAATTAAATACTATTATTGGGGGGCGTGGAAGTGGTAAGTCAAGTATTTTAAGATTTATAAGAGGCGTATTCAACAGAATTATAAATCTTGAAGAATTTGAAGACCTTTTAAAAGAGCAAAAGTCCTTCTATAAAAAGGCAGAGAAAACATCTAAAAGGGATTTTGCTGGCGTATTTGACCCTGTTAATTCCAAAGTTGAAGTTGAAATAGTTAGGAAAGGAGTATTGTACAAAATAGTAGCAAGCAAAATAATTTCTGCAATTGATCAATCGATAGAAGTTTATAAATGGATTGATAGCTCCTGGTCTTTGTTATTGGATGAAGACAATGACCTGTTAGATATATTTGAATTTGAGCAATATTCTCAAAAACAAATTTATGAGATTGCTAAAAATCCAAATGCTTTACGGGAAAGGATAGACAATGCTATTCCTGTTCTGCAAGATGTTTTAGAACGTAAGAATAAAATTGCTAATGAATTCTTAGAAGCAAGAGCAAGTTTGAGAACCAAACAGGGTGAGATTGGTGGTAAAACTAAGATCAAAACTGATTTAGAGGACATCAAAAATACTCTCAAAGCCATAGACAAAACAGGTATAACAGCAACTATTAAAAGCACCGATTTATTTGTTGAAGACCGCAAACCAATAAAATCATTCAATAAAACAATAGACGACCTAAAATTAGCTTTAGAGCAGGTTAAAGCGAGTTTTTCAATACCCCCAATTAATACTGAAAATATTCAAAAAACTCACCGAGAAGAAATAGAAAGATTAATTCAAATAGCTTCTCAATCAATAGCTCAGCAAGAAAAAGAATTAGATAAAATAATTTTAGAGGTAAACAATTTAAAATCATCTTTCGATTTAGCCATTCAAAATTCTGAATGGGAAAAAGCTTATAATTTACTCCTTATTGAAATAGAGGAAAAGAAGAAAGAACTATCTGAATCTGATATTGAGGCACTATCTAAATATGAGCAATTAAAATCTGTAGTAATTGTTAAACAACAAGAACTGAAGGACATTGAAGAAAAAGAAAAAGAAATTAGTGCAATTAATGCTCAATGTTCAAAGCTATTAAAGGACTATGTTGATGTGTGCAAAGAGATAACGATAATTCGTTCTACTTTTATTGCAGACCACATTTCAGATTCCAATATTAAAATTGAGATAAAAGGGTTTAGAAATCAAGACGATTTTGAAAGTCAGTTAAGATCTATATTGAGTAATGAGTCTTCATTTGGTGATGATATTGAAAAATTGAAAACCTTATGTTTTACGGGCATAGTTGAGAACAAAATAGATGTTTGTAAAAAAGCACTATTAGAGGCTCATTACAACGATATTTCATCCGAGCATTTTGGTGGGCACTTCAAGAATGCACTTCGTAAATTAAGTCCAAGTCAAATAGATAATATTGAACTCTTTATGCCCGAAGATGAGATAATTGTAAAATACAAACCTGAAGGTTCGACAAGCTTCAAGCCATTATCAACAGCATCAGCAGGTCAAAAAACAGCAGCAATCCTAACATTTCTACTTTCATTTGGTGATGCACCACTATTGCTCGACCAACCAGAAGATGACCTTGATAATCGATTAGTTTATGACCTTGTTGTAAAGGGTTTAAAAAAAGCAAAAGAGAAACGACAAATAATAGTGGTTACTCATAATGCAAACATCCCCGTAAATGGAGACGCAGAATATATCCTTTCAATGGATTCGACCACAACCGATATTAAAGTTCTTCATTCGGGTACAGTAGAAAACATTTCAATTAAGAAGGAAATTTGTGATGTAATGGAAGGCAGTGAAAAAGCTTTCCAGCTTAGGTCAGAACGATATAAAACCATATTTCAATTTTGAAATTTAAACTTGTATTAGATTATGTACATCATCAATAAAGAAACCAACCGTATTGAGAAAATTGAAAGCACCACTTTTAAGCAGTTGGGCTTTAAAGAAAGAGAGCATCTGCAAGAGTGGATTGCAAACAATCCATCTTGCCTGAATGAAGATTTACTCATCATTCAAAAAGAGTTTGATGGCTTTTATGATACCTCTGAACGTTTGGATTTATTGGCTATTGACAAGCAGGGCAATCTAGTAATCATCGAAAACAAATTAGACGATACAGGGCGTGATGTAACTTGGCAGGTGCTAAAATACTCTTCCTATTGTTCAACCCTCAATGCTACTCAAATTTTAGCCATATACAATCAATACCTTCAAAAAATAGGCAGTCCAGAAACAGCAGAAGAAATGTTGGAAGAATTTCTGGAAACTGAAGACTACAAAGAAAAACTCAACAATGGCAATTCTCAGCGAATAATGATGATAGCCGGAGAGTTTCGCAAAGAAGTAACATCAACAGTACTTTGGTTGCTCAATTACGGCCTTCGTTTGCAATGCTTCAAGGCTACGCCTTTCCGCTTAAACGAGCAGCTATTTTTGAATATGGAACAAATCATTCCAATCAAAGAAGCAGAAGAATTTGTCATCAGTATGGCCAACAAGTCAAGAGAAGAAGTAGGCACACAAGAACTGATGAAAGAACGCCACATTGTAAGACGTAAATTCTGGGCAGCCTACCTCAAAGAAATCAACAAAGCAACCTCACTCTATCAAAATGTAAGCCCCAGTAAAGACCATTGGATAAGTGCAGGAAGCGGTATCAGTGGCGTAACATTTACAAGCGTTGTAACAGGCGATTACATACGAATAGAACTATCCATTCACGGCAAAACACAGGAAGAAAACAAAGCCATATTTGATGCCCTCGAAAGCCAAAAATCAACAATAGAAACAACCTTTGGTAATCCTTTAGAATGGGAACGACTTTCAGACAAGAGAATGAGCAGAATAAAATTTGAGCTAAAAGATGTTAGTGTTTTCAACGAAGAAGACTGGCATAAAATGTTTGGTTTTATGGTACAAAACGTTCCAAAATTTGAAGCCGCATTCAAGAAACCAATTCAATTGTTAAGCAGAAAATAAAATCAAGAATATGGAACTATTCAATCAAGAAAATAAATCAAAGGAAAGAGTTTTTGAGAAATTTCAATTGAAAGATGGCGAAGTATGGCTAATGCCGAATTTTATGCCTTCTGATAAAGCAAAGTTCTATTATGAAGCCTTGCTTTCAAATATTAATTGGAGGCAAGAGGAAATTAAAATGTACGGCAAAACACATCCTGTTCCTCGTAAAACAGCATGGTATGGCTATCCTGATTTCAATTATAAGTATTCAGGTATTATGTGCAATCCAGAACCTTGGACGAAAGAGCTAATGGATATAAAAAGAGTAATTGAACATTTTTTACCAGGTGAAAATTTTAATAGTGTTCTACTCAATTTATACAGAGATGGTAATGACAAAGTAAGTTGGCATGCAGATGATGAGCCGGAATTAGGTCTAAATCCAACAATTGCTTCTGTAAGTTTAGGTGCAGTCAGAAGATTCGATTTAAAGCATAAAGATGACCCTGAACAAAAATTACAAATTGAACTTACATCAGGCTCTTTAGTGATTATGACAGGTGCATTACAACACCATTGGTTGCACCAAATACCTGTGCAAAAGAAAATAAATGAGCCTCGAATTAACTTAACCTTTAGAACTATTAAGCTATAAGGTATGGATATTTATGATGCGATAGTTAGTGGTTTTAAAAAGAATATTCCTTCCAATCAAGGAATAGAAGCTTTTTTGCAATCCTTGCAGAAGTCGGTTAAGTCGTTACGCATAGCTTATCGCAATAATCCTGTTTATGTGCCATATGAAAAAACAGATATTCAAGCGGCATACTTAGCCACTTATTTACCTCATTACTATCAGCTCATTTATAAAATATTTATTGAGGAAGTACCAGATATATTCAAAGGCAAAAAAGAGGTTTACTTAAATTTTATAGGCGGTGGTCCAGGTTCTGAAGCTTACGGGGCAATTAAATACATTCTTAATAACTGCACTGATGTTGAAATTATTCATGTTACTATTTTAGACATCAACTCTTCCACATGGGGTTATAGCCATTCAATAGTATCTGAAAACCTTGTTGAAACTGTAAATAATGGTAAAACTCAAATTCATTGGAAATCCATTCCTTTTGATTTAACATCAGCAGATAATATAAGTAAGTCAAAGCCGATAATAGAAAAAAGTGACTTACTCGTGATTCAAAATTGTTTAAATGAGATAGCAAAGGTTGACCTTCCATCTTTAAAAACCAATGTAAAAACACTATTTGAATATCTACCAGGTGGTGCTTATTTACTAATGTCTGACATGACTTCGGTAGCAAGACCAATAATGAAAGTTTTGGAGGAATATTTAGTAGATGCTTTTTCACCAAAATTTTTAAGGTCAACACTTTCTTCCGGTTCAAGGTCACTTATATCGGTTCATCATAGACCCTCAGCAATAATAGCTCAAAACTTATTAGTAGGTACAGATGGCCTTATACCTCGTAAAAATATTAGCTATGACTATTCAATTCTTTCTAAAGGTGTTATAGAAGAGCCAATAGATTATAAAGAACTTGGTTTTACTGCAATATATAGACCTTTAGATTTCAAAAATCTTGACGCTAACGATTTTATTCATAAAAAGATATTCATTGGTATTGATTTTGGCACTTCATCAACAGTGGTAAGTACAGCTCAACTAGTTGATGGCAAAATAAAAATTAAACCTATACCAATAAAGCAAAAAGACCATTCAGGCTCGATTACAAGTAATCCTTTAGTGCCTTCTATTATATCTTTTGTTAACGGAAATAGACTTTTGGTTGGTATTCATGCAGCCGACCATAAACCCTATTTAGAATATGGAAAAAACACATGGCACTCCTTCAAACAAAACTTAGGTAAATTAGAGGAAATAGAATATGCTAACTCTGTTTTAGCAACAAATCCACATTTTAAAATTTCAAATGCTACAGAGGCTCTTACTCTGTTTTTCGCTTACATTAAAAGAGAAATATTTGAATATCTAAAAGACAATGGTTTACCTAACGAAGTAGAGTATTCGATAAGCATTCCTGCTGGGTTTCCATCAAAAGAAAAACAAATATTAAGGTCATGCCTATTAAATGTAGGTATCGAATGTGAAGACACCCCTTTTATTGAAGAGCCTAATGCAGCGTTAATAAATTACTTATACGAACAGAATATTTTTGTTGAGACTAATGAGCCCAAAAACATTTTAGTATTGGATTTAGGTGCAGGTACAGTTGATGTTTCAATCTTATGTGCTGAAAAAGGAGAAGATGGTTTTACTTCAAAATTACTTTCAGTGGTTCGTCTTGGCAATATAGGTGGCAATTTAATTGACGAGTTAATGGCTGATGCTATTATTCAAAATTTCAAAATAAACACACCGCTTAATGAATTACATAATATTGAGTTGGTTAGCCTATGCGAAAAACTTAAAATAAAGATTTGCAAAGACATTATTGTTGATTCTACTACAAATTTTGAACTGCCTACTTTAAGCAAATCAGATGATTTTAGGGCAATTCCGTCAACAAGCAATCTCATTTCATTAGGTATATCATCAATTTCTCTTTCATTTAAAGAGTTTAGCAATCTTATGTCTTTATATTGGAATGGGTCTTCGGCTAATGATGGTATAAAAGGCACGTTAGACAAATCGCTTGTAAATGCAGGTTTATCTTTATCTATGATTGATAAGATAATAGTTACTGGAGGTGGTGGTCGTAATCCCTACATCAAAAATCAAGTAGCAAATTATTTCAAGAGTTCGGAGTTGTTTATTTCAGATAATATACAGGAACAAGTTTCCAGAGGTGCGGCTTTACAATCATTCATTTTAAACTCGTTTGGTAAAAACATAATTACACCAATTTTGGGGCATGATATTTATTTAAAAGGAATTAATAAAACCGTTACCCTTTTTGAAAATGGCATTAGTATTCCTTCAATGGATATAGAGATTTTGCTTGATGAACCAATATCTGATGAAATACTGTCGATAGAATGTTATTCGAAAGAAAATAAAAACTACTGCAAGTACTTTGTTATGCCTGCCAATGTCTCAATGTCTAAATTGCTCTTTTATATAGCTCCTGATCAAGAATTAAGGTGCGAAATAGTAGGTCCTACCTTCGAGAAAGTAGCTTTAGAGATTTTCAAAAAGTCCAACAACAAATTAATCAAAATAAAATAGAACATATGAAATGGATGATAACCGAAGATAAACTTGGTTCAGACCAAGTTGAAGTGATTGATGAAATTGGTAAGATTACCAATAAGCCCATCTGGATTAAAGGTCATGCAGGCAGTGGCAAATCGGTTTTGTTACTGCATTCGTTAGCCGACTATCTGGTAAAAAAACCATCTGCTAATGTTTGCGTTGTAGTATTTACCAGAGCACTGGTAGACCTTCTCGAAACGGGATTAAAGCAAATACCAAAACTTAATGGTAAAAACATTCCAGTTCTGACTATTTACCAATTAAAACATAGAATAGACAATTCTATGGTAAGGTATGATGCAATATTCTGTGATGAAGTTCAAGATTTACCTTTGGAATTTGTTCAATCCATGAAATCAGTTTGTAATCATTTGATTATTGCGGGTGATGCTGAGCAATCTATTTATAATAGTGTACCAATTTGGAATCAGAGACCAGCATCTCCAAAAGAAATAAAGGACACAATTACACCTATAGAAAAAAAGCTTGGAGTAATTTACAGGCTTACTGAATCTGTTTTGGGAGTTCTAAAAAAGGTTTTTCCTTCGATGCTAAATGACATGCCCAACATAGCAAAAGTAGATACTGAAATTA
Source organism: Crocinitomicaceae bacterium (assembly GCA_044348645.1). Taxonomy (GTDB): domain Bacteria; phylum Bacteroidota; class Bacteroidia; order Flavobacteriales_D; family Crocinitomicaceae; genus UBA952. The sequence goes on from JBIKSL010000009.1 coordinate 47,094, forward strand.
AATTATATTTTTCTGACGATACTGCGTTAGATACTGAGTTGAAATTCTGCTGGAAAGAAATTAAACAAACTAACTCTTTGCGGGCATCTGAGGTAAGTGCAGTTTTATTAAGTGGGCATGATGCAATTATTGATTTTGTTAATTCAATTTTAAATATTGAAGGCCACGAATATTGGTCAAGAGTCAATGCAAAGGACAATAGGCCAGATTACGATAAATTAAACAGCTATTTACAAAGTAAGGGGGTTCCACTAATGTACATTGGTAATAATTATGGTTCATTAACTATTGCAGATAGAGAAAATAAAGTGGTAATAATGACTTATCATAGTGCAAAAGGGCTTGATTTTGATTATGTGTATTTACCTATGGTTAATGATTCTATGTACATACACTCAAATGAAGATTCATTACTTTTAGTAGCTTTGTCACGGTCAAAATCGGGTTTGTTTATTAGCTATACAGGTCAGATGCATTCTGATTTGAAAAAATTCCTGACCGGCATTCAACCTAAGAAAATTAGCGACAACGACTCATCAGAAATCATTTTTTAAAAATAACGATCATGCTAGTAGCAATAGAGAGAACAAAGTTCACCTACATATACAAGTACAACCAGGTAAGGGTTGATATTAATCAATTAATTGATAAGCCAATTGGTAAGCTCAAAGCCATGCTTAGTAGCGAACTAGCCAACCTGGCTCAGCTTTTTAATAAGGCATTGCCAATTTTTGAGCAAGACCATGAAATCATTCTGTTGGAAATTGATAAGAGTAAAGTTATTTTCCAAGATGGGGTTTTAATTTCATTTGATTCGATTCTATGTATCTATCCACTTACTAAAACTGGCCTTCAACTTCTCGAAGGGAAAATAAACGATGATTTCATCATAGCTCCTCCTATTTTTGAAAATGCAATAGAGGTTATAAGGTTGAAACGTTCTATGGCTTTCAGAAAGTCAACTGCTTTTAAATTGCTTAACCATTATAATTTGGCGGAAATAATAAGCAAACCAAATTTGTCATTAATTGAATCATCAATTGAAAAGAACCTTCTAGACAAAAGCAAGCCTCAAGTTCTTAATACGTTTTTAGACCATCTTATTGCCTATAATAAAACCCCATCATACATTCCAGATGGCAACATTGAGCATGTCTGTAAAATTGGTGTAGTTGCAATAAAATATTTAGATAAACCAGAGGAAGTGTTCACCAATGGTCCTTTCTATAAATCTAGCATAAAATATAAGTCCAGAATAAATAGTCATTCTTTTTTAACATCATATTTAGACTTTAATTCTATCGCAGACAGCGAACTAAAATCAAGCATTGAGAAAATGGTAGATATAATTTCCAAAGATTATACTGGTATCGATATTTTCAAAGTATCATTTTTCTTTCTTGCTTTTAAGTCATTTCTCAACAAGAATGATAATAATATAGTGTTGCTCAATAATGAAATTGAAGCCTTAATAGCAAATGACAAACAAAGTGCTTCGTTTGTCTTGGCAATGCTTGGTTATACTTTTTCTATTGAAAGTATATATGAAGGATTGCACAAAATATCTAATGCTCCATTGCTTAAATCAACTCAAAGTAAAATATCAGCTGAAATAGAAAAGCGTAAAAGAATAGAGGCTGAAATAGAAAAAAAGAACGAGTTAGAAAAAGCAGCTATTGAACAAGAAAAGATTAGGTTGAGTCAGTTAATGCAAAATGAGGAAACGAAAACTGAACTAGGCGATAATGTTTCCGTAAGTTCTGATGAAGTAATTTTAAATGCAGGAATAGAAAATTCAGTAGAAGCACCAGTAGTAAAAGCGATTCATAACCCAATTGAAACTGTATCTGAACCAATTGTTATATATGAGAATACCGAAAAAGTAGAAGTATTAGAAAGCGTTATCAATGAGCAGAAAGATTTTGAGAAAATCAAATCTTCAACAGAGTCAATAGAACCAAAGTCAACAGAAATTGAGAAAGAAACGCTAACTGTCCAAATTTTTAAAGCATATCTCACCAAAGAACAAAGTAAACCAAAACAAAAAATATGGTTTGAGCTCTTAGACACTTACTTTCCAAGTAAGCATGATGAAATTACGCTAGAAAAGCTATTGGATAAATTGGACTCCATTCCGGAAGTTAAAGACAAGTTATTGAAAGCCAAGAAGGACAGGGATTCAATAAAGTCATTTTTTGACTCCTACAAATAGCGGAACGTAATTTTAAAATCATTTTGTACCTTTGCAACTAATTTCAAATATTACACCACGGTTTAAGTTTATGTCGTCTCAAAATAACACGGAAAATTCAAAATCACTTTGCATGACTGGCAAAATTGTCTCTAAGGAGGTAATTGATAAAAATCAAGCTGCATTTGAATTTTTAGATCGTTATAAAAAAACCATAAGCATAATCGAGAGAACAAGCGCTGCACTAGGCAGGAAGGTTGTTTATAAAACTACTTCAGGTACTTCAATAAATGGAAACCTTAACCTAAATTCAATTGGTACAACGCACTAAATTTACTTCTACCCAATCTTGGTTTGACTTTCTGAATTCAGGTATTCAACTAACGCCTGCTGATTTAATAGCTTTCCGTTTAAAATGCTATTCAGAAATAGAGGCCTTAAGAGGTAGACCTCTTCTTATATATGTTTCTCAAGCATTAGGTGCTTTACCCGGTGCTCCAGTTTCGATTGATTTAACTGATATTGACGGTTTCACCGATTTAGTTCATTCTGTTCCTGCCGCTAAAACAGCAGTAGATGTTTTAATACACAGTCCAGGTGGTAGTCCCGATGCCACTGAAAGAATTGTTTCAATCCTTCGTAATCGTTTTAGCGAAGTTCATTTTTTAGTTCCTCATTCTGCATATTCAGCAGCAACAATGATGGCACTTTCAGGCAATTCAATTACACTTCATCCAAGTGCCACTTTAGGGCCTATAGACCCCCAGCTTTCTGACCCTCAATATGGTTATGTCCCTGCAAGAAGTATTAAAAGAGGTTTTGAAAAAGTACGGGATATTATTAAAACAGAAGGACCAGAGGCTTTGCCAGCATACATTCCTTTGATTGAAAAATATTCTTTGCACCTACTTGAATTATGTGACGACAGCGAAAACTTATCGAAACGTTTAGTTACCGATTGGCTGAAAACATATATGTTCAACGACCAAGTAAATTCTGATGAACAAATAAATAGAATAGTAGATTTCTTTTCAGCATACGATACTCACCTCACTCATTCTCGGCCATTAGTGTTTGATAAAATTAAAGATTTCGGCTTAACCCTTTCAGTAGCAGAAGGTGAATTGAAAGATTTACTTTGGGAAGTATATATTTTAATCAATGGCTTTTTCACCCTTACTCCATTTGTGAAATTATTTGAAAATCATTACGGTATTTCTTGGGGAAGGTCTTATTCTCTATCAGTGCAACCTCAAGCCCCCGCATCTCAACAAAATGTTGGTGATGTTACTCCCAAAATAGGTTAAGTTTTTTTTGGCATTCCCTTTCAGGTCGCACTTTCCGTTACAATCTTTTGCGAAAAGCAAATGAATTACTCTTCAATCACTAATGCAATATTAGCGGTGTGGCAAAGCCACTCTTTTAATAACGGGCAGTTCCGCAGAGTTTTTCCCCCAGCCTAAAAAAATCCCCGCCCTTCACTTAAAATGAAGCGTTCAGGGCTTGCACGGTCTTTTTTTAGGCTTCCGCACAGCCAACCCTTCTGTTGTTTTTTTCTGTCACACTTTTTGCAACCCAACGCAAATAAGGCACAAAGCCATCCTCGTTCCTGCGGTGGCTTAGAGCCTTGCCAACCCTCAAAAGCAAAAAGACGTAGGGTACTCCAACCACCGCCACCGTACCCACTTGTGCCAGAAAAAAAACAACCCCAAGCTACTTAAACATAATGTTGCATTATGGTACATACCACAAGGGCTTCGCTACGCTACGGGGTCAAGCCCTATGTCCCATAATAACATTATGTTAAGTAGCCGCACAGAGCCATCCCGCAACCCTGCTTCACTGCCCGAAGACCACAATTCCCCACCACCCTTTCAGCGGTGCAGGGGATAAGTAAAGCATAAGTCTGTTTTATTGCCAATGTGCTTGCGGTAGGTTCATTCATTACAGCTCCATTTCGTTTCAGCGTTTCGCTATCGCTGCACGATCTTCCACTACATTTCGCTTCCATTCATTTCACCCACCTCAGCACCCCACAGCAAGAGTGGCTCATTCACTCCACTTCACAATCCCCTCGCAATATTCCATTCCGCAACTCCGGCTACTTGCCATTTCACAAATGCAACTTTGCAAGGTTTGCAATTTTAGCAAAGTTCAGCCCACGCAATAAGTAGCCGAATGTTGCTCCATTTCATACCCAACCCAATTGTTCCGTTCCGTTCACTCGCCACACTTGCTTTTTCCTTCCGCACTTTTTTCAGCGGTATGCTTTACTTACCCCTGCGACTTGTTTACCCCATTGGAATTGTACCACCAACCAACATTCCGTTTCAATAAATAAAAATCGTACTGATGAATTATGATTAGAAAATCCGAATTGATTTAATGCCCAAAAGAAAACAGTATTCCGTTCCTAAATGTAAATCAGGTTTTTAAAAAGGGAGATGAACATTTAATTCAAAAAAATAAAAAGGAAAGCAAAGATAGGGTGGCTACGCACAAGTCCACGCTTAGGGCAGTAAAGGTCAAGCCCTACGGGTTTTGCAAAAAAAATCTCCACCCTATCGGGTAGTATTTTTTGTTGCAAAAACCTTGACAGCCCTGCCATAGCCACCCTTAAAATCGGCTTTCTTTTTCTTTTTTTTTCTCGTTTTTTTTCTGTTTTCTTTTGAAAAAATGTGCGAAGCGAAGCGAGCAAAAATTTAATGGCTCATACTATGCAATCGCTAAACATCAAATCGCACATGCTCGGAAATACTTATCAGCAGCCGCATTTTTTCATCCTTAACAAAGGCAACAACAGCGGTAAGCCACTTTCTGCACCCTGCCCGAATTGCTTCGTTATCCAGTTCGATAATGAAGAAGAAAAAGAGCAAGTGTATTGGCTGCTTTTCGGTTTGTGGCGGTCAAAAGCTTTTCATCAGTTCCTGCGTGGCTCTGTTATTCCTTTCGTCAATCTCAAAGATGTAAAAGACTGCATCCGTGCAGGTTTTCAAAAGGCAATAGAAAGCCCTGAGCAGTTTAAAAAGTCAGTTACCACCCTTAGAAGCCTGGAGCAGATGGAAAGCCAATACAAGCAAAATTTGCTACTCATTGAAGAAGCCAAGCGGATAGTATTTTACAGGTACATTTTGAAGCGGTGAGCATTCCTCACCGTTTCCACCTTATCCCGACCATAAAAGGAGCATAAAAGCAATATGATTGCCATCATTATGAAAAATGATGCAAAAAGAAAACCCCGCCATAAGATTGACGGGGCTTCTTTGTTTAATAACCCTGTAAAGTTATTAGAAGATAGTTTGAATTTTCAGAGCATTACCCGAATTGAACAGATAGTAATCTGACCCCACTTGCTGATAAAATTCAATTCCAATGCTATTCAACACACTCACATCAGCCGTCATAGTAGGCGATCCCGGAAGGGTAGCAGTGATTGTGGTTGATGTTGTTATTGGAGTTGCTAAATCAAGATAACCCGAGTATGCCACATCAGACAATTCATTAAGAGCTGCGTTGATAGGCTCATAAACCTTTGATGTGGAATTGTAAGCATAATCAGAAATAACTGAAATAGCATTTATCAATCTGAAGTGAGTTGCACCGGCAGGAGCATTGATAAAATTCAACGGATTGAAAGCTGCAACTGTTAACGCTGCGCTGTCACGTGTTGGAGTGTTTGACAATGAGAATGGAGCATAAAACACACTATCAAAGCTGATATTTTTATTGAAGTTCAATCCATTCAGGTATTGACCTTGTGTTGATACCAGGATAGCACGATAACCCCTTGCTTCGGTTTGGTCTTCCAAGTTGATTTTTTTCATAATCGCAGTAAGACGACCAGTAAGCTGCGGGTCACTCATTTGCTTCATTAATTGAGAAAGCCCAACACGAACAGATTTTGCAGCAGCAGCACAGCCACCAAATTCGTTCATATTTTCACGAGTTCTCTCAAATTCAGGTGCTGATTTAACCTGATCCCCTGTTGGTCCACCAATTAACCCAGCGAAGTGGCCTGATAAACCTTTGATTTTGAAATGGCGAATATCGCCTAATGTTCCTTTGTACTTTAACGGTCCTGATTGACGTGCCATATTTTTACTTTTTTAGATTAAAAAATTTACTGTAAATTTACGCCATAACTAATTGACAATCAATTGATAAAGTAGTGCAAAACAGTGTATATAAGTGTAAAAGAACATCAGTTTATTAAGCCACATCTAAAAGTTGCCAAAGTGGTGGATGGAGATGGACTTATAGTAACCAATCTATTTAGCAAGCAGGAAGAAGAAATTAGGCTTTTGGGCATTGATGCACCCGAGTTGAGAATGTGTGAAAAGTTAAATCAGGACGAAAGAGAAACACACATAGCCGGGCAGCTTTTAATGAAGCTGGGGAGAATGGCTCATAAGTTTATGATTGATATTGTACCTCCCGAAACCAATATCACAGTTATTCAGGAAGCAGAAAATCTAACAGACACCTATGGCAGAACCCTTGCTTATGTGATTTTGCCTGATGGCAGGTGCTTGAATGAAATAATGGTCACAGAAGGCTATGCGAAGCCCTACAATCGCTTTTTTTGCTCAGAGCTACCCAAGTATCAACTATTGAGCAACACCGCCAAAACAGAAAAAAAGGGATTATATTTGCTCGTAGATAAGTTCTAATCAGTACAGGCATTTTTCTCTTTCTTATTGCCAATTTTACAAATTTTGTTGCCTATTTGTTGCCCGATTGATATAACTATCTGATAATCAATTTAAGTTAGATTTTGTATCGGAAAGTGAAAGCTTAATCGGAAAAAAATCTGATTGTAATTTTTGTATAAAATACGAATAATGAAACAAATTAGATATAAAAAATTAACGCTTGTTTTATATTAAAGTTTTAATGAGTTCTTATTCAAAGAAAATTAGTTTGAAGAACAAATTATTTCTTCCACTTAAGGTAAAGTTTTTCTTGAATTGGTCTATTTTCTTCAATTTCAGTTAATGGTTCACAGAGTAGGAGAGAGGTATGGCAATCTTGAGGAAGCTTCTGATAGATTTTTGTTCCTTCGGTTTTCCATGCGATCATTTCATCTGAAACTGTTTTCATAATTTTTGCGGGATTTCCAACGACCAAACTTCGGTCAGGAATATTCGTATTAGCGGAAACAAAACAGAGAGATCCAACAATCGATTCTTTGCCAATAACTGCGTCATCCATAATTACGGAATTCATTCCAATCAAACAATTTTCTTCCAAAATCGCACCATGAATAATTGCTCCGTGACCAACATGCGCTCCTTTTTTTAAATGAACAGTTGTTCCCGGAAACATGTGAATGGTGCAGTTTTCTTGAATGTTACAACCGTCTTCGATAATTATCTTTCCCCAATCTCCCCGGATTGACGCTCCCGAACCAACATACACGTTTTCACCAATAATTACATTTCCGATGATACATGCTTGTTGATGTATGAAACTTGAAGGTTTAATAACGGGCTTGAAACCGTTGAACTCGTATATTGCCATCGCGTTGCGAAAAATAGAATTGATTTCTCTACTAAATTAGCTGAATTTCACTAAAACCAATTCGAAAGTATTATTTCTGATAATAGAACTTTTCAATTGATTTTCGATTTTCAAGGTTTAAAAACAATACCTTAAAATATCAAGATACTTGCACCGAGAAGAACAACCAACGAACTAATTGAAATAACCACATATTGCAATGGTGTTAAAGAAATCTTTTCTGCGTTAGAATCCTTTGCGAAAGCAAGAACAATAAATCTTAAATACAAGAAAGCTCCAATTACTGAACTAAATAGACCTAAAATAACAAGTCCAAGATGATTTTGGTAGGCATTACTTAAGATTAAGAACTTACCGAAGAATCCTGTTAAAGGTGGAATTCCTGCAAGTGATAAAAAAGAAATTAAAATTACAACACCGATAAATGGGTTTTTATATCCAATACCTTTCCAGTTAACAATATCCTCTGAATCAATTTTATCAATTGCTTGACTTAATGTCATTAGGACAACAGTTGCTGCAGTATATCCAATTAAAAACACCCACAATGAACCAAAATCTCCAGTTAAAATTGTCAGCATAGCAAGACCAGTGTTACTAATTCCCGAATAGGCTAACATACGTTTGAAATTAGATTGTTTTAATGCTGATAGGTACCCTAAAAAGAAAGAACCGGCAATCACAACTGAGAGAATTGTAAAATAGATTTTACCACTATCTATGAATACATTGCTAAATAAAGTAATAAATGCACTAAGAGCCGCTAGTTTAACTACTGTCGCCATGTAGGACATTATGGCATCTGTGCTTCCTTGATACACATCGGGACTCCAAAAATGGAATGGAACAGCACCCACCTTGAATAAAAACGCCGCAAGCATAAAAAGAACGCCTATATGAAACATCGGTGATGGTTCAGCGATTCCTCGAATAGAATTGATTGTAGCTAAATCAAATGTTCCGGTGGCTCCATAAATTAGAGCAATTCCAAAAAGCAAAATTCCAGTCGCGAACGATCCAGTAAAGAAATACTTAATTGATGCTTCTGCTGAAAGGACATTCGATTTTTTAATTCCTACTAAAACATAAATAGGAATGGACATAATTTCTAATCCCAAGAAAAAAATGAAGAAATTATTAAAGCTGATTAAAATCAATGCACCGCAAAGCGAGAATAACATTAAACCATAGTAATCAGCAGTATGGTCTTTGTCTTTTTTGAAATAACTAAATCCTCCCAGAACAATCAGCAGTGTAAGCCCAATTGCTAGCAACGAGAACGCATCGGTTAATGGTGAGGTTGAAAGCCCGTTGTATTTGCTGAAAATCGAAACGTAAGAACGTGAAAATAAAGTCAAAATGAAAGCGGTAACCAATCCAAGCGCCGAAATGGAAAGCGTCAAAACCGGCTTTTTCATCATTCCTACAAACAAACCAACAAGTCCGGTGATAAAAATTACAATTAGTGCGTCCATTCTATTTAATAAAGTTAAAGTCGCCCACCATCAATGCATTGATGTGTTCGATACTTGGTTTTACAAAATTCATAATGCATTCAGGAAAAATACCGATCAGAATTGCTGCTACCGTTAAAAGTACAAAAACCAGTATTTCATTCCATTTTAAATCTTCAAAAGAAGTCATTTTAGGCGCTCCAAACATACTGATTTGGTAAGCTCTAAGCATATAAACCGCCCCAAAAACGAGTGTTGTTGAAGCGATTAGCCCTGTAAACCAATGTGCGACAAATAATTCTTTAATTAATAAAAACTCACCGATAAATCCCGCCGTAAAAGGAACTGAAACTGAAACAAAGGTCATTGCCGCAAACCAAAACCCGAATCGAGGTGCAATTTTCGCGATTCCACCGAGTTCATAGATATTTCTAGTTCCTGTTCTACTTTCAATGATATCAGCTGCAAAGAATAAACCAACCGCAACAATACTGTGATTAATGATTTGTACTACCGCACTTTCCAAACTAGTTTGGGTAAACAAAATAATACCTGCTGCGATTAATCCGACGTGGCTGATGGATGCATAAGCAAACAAGGTTTTAATGTCTTTTTGTTTGATTGCTATTATTGCAGCGTAGACAATTCCTATGCTTCCAAGCGTAATTACGATCCATTTGACCTCAGAAATCCCACTCGAAGTTAAAGGAATCATCCATTTAATCATTCCATACAACGCCATTTTAAGCATCAAAGCGGAAAGAAGCATTGTTCCTGCCATTGGAGCTGTGGTGTAGGTTGCCGGTTGCCACGTATGAAAAGGAAACAAAGGAATTTTAATTGCAAAAGCCAGTAAAAATCCACATGCAATCCAACAAGCGACCTTAGCACTGAGGAAGCTACCTGCAAGTGCCAAATTCTCGAAAGCGAAACTTTGGTAAGTTGAGCCCAAATAGATAAATGATAGCAACATTCCCAGCGATCCAAGGAGTGTGTATATGAAGAATTTCATTAGAACTGGATTGTTGTTTTGTTGTCCGAACCAATAAAGAATTAAAAATATTGGAATTAAAGTAACTTCCCAGAAAACATAAAATAGAATTCCGTCTTGTGCTAAGAAAACACCCAATAATCCCATTTGCATGAAGAATACCAACGCAGTAAACGATTTATTTTGTGCTAATTCTTTTCCGTAGTTGGCGAGTAAAATGATAGCTACAATGGCGTTTACAAGTAAAACCATAGTTAAACTTAAACCATCGTAACCCATTTTAAATGATAATCCCAGTGGAAATTCTCGGTTAGGGTTAAGTAAAGAAACATATCGCTCCGGATTAAAATAAGATAAATGGCCAACAGCGACTGCTAATGAACCTAATGCACCTGCTAATCCAAAATACCGAACAAATTTTTCCGGAACAACAAATGAAATTAGCGCTAAAACGAGGGGTAATACGAGTAGTGTCAAAACTATTTATTTATGAAGTATGAACCAATAATAACAACCAATCCGAGTACCATCCATAATAGGTAGCTCGATAAAAATCCGGATTGCCACTTGCGAGTGACATTTCCTGTTTTTTCAACTAGACTAGCAAAACCGAAAATTCCATTTTTCAGCACCATCACATCAAAATAGTGATGTATGGTATATGAAAGCCATTCAGTAGGTTTCACAAAAAGGAAATTGTATAATTCGTCGAAATAAAGTTTAGCATTAGAGGCTTTTTCCCAACCACTTAGTTCTTCATCCGATTTCGCAATGTTTCCACGCTTTGCATAATTGACGTAAGCCCAAGCCATAACTGATAGAGCAATAATACTAGCAACGACCATCAACATGAGAGCTGCATTTTTGTCCAAATGATGCGCTTCAATTAAATCTAAACCAATTGTATTTGCATTCAAATAATCATTAAACCAATGGGCTCCTTTGTGAAGGAATATTCCTGGAAGATTTAATATTCCACCAAACACTGATAATACAGCTAAAACGATCAAAGGAATTGTCATTGATGGACCACTTTCATGAATATGTGATTCTGTATGATGGTTACCGCGGAATGAACCATGAAAAACCAAGAAGTAAAGACGGATCATATAAATCGCCGTCAATGTTAAAGCAATCATTAACGTTCCAAATACTATTGGATTGTGCATCAGTGCGTGTGCAATGATTTCATCTTTTGAGTAAAATCCAGAAAGTAGCGGAAATCCAGAAATAGCTAATGTTCCAATCAAAAACGTGATGTGTGTAATCGGAATTTTTTTCGCCAAACCACCCATTTTGCGAATATCTTGTTCATCAGACATTGCGTGAATGACACTTCCTGAACCTAAGAATAAAAGCGCTTTGAAAAATGCGTGAGTTGTTACGTGGAAAAGAGCGACTGTGTATGCACCCATTCCCAAAGCGACAAACATTAATCCCAATTGAGAAACAGTTGAATAGGCAAGTACTTTTTTGATATCACTTTGACGCATCGCAATGAATGCTGCAACCAATGAAGTTGCTAAACCGATGTAGAGAATTACCTCTTTTGTAAAAGGAGCAAGTTCAAATAAAAAGTTTGAACGAACCACCAAATAAATACCAGCTGTAACCATCGTTGCCGCGTGAATCAATGCTGAAACAGGCGTTGGGCCAGCCATCGCATCGGGTAACCAGGTAAATAATGGGATTTGAGCACTTTTTCCTGTCGCTGCTAAAAAAAGGCACAATGTGATTGCACCAACTGCCGCATATGGTATCAGAGAAGCCAATTTTAATTCAGCGATTTTAGTTGCGATTTCATTGTATTCAACTGTTCCAAATGTTGCTAACAACATAAACAACGCGAACAACAATCCAACATCACCAATTCGATTCATAATGAAAGCTTTGCGGGCTGCTACACTATTTTCCGTTCCTTTGTTGATATCACTGAAATGAAATCCGATTAATAAATACGAGCACATTCCAACTCCTTCCCAACCAAAGAATAACACAAAGTAATTACTTCCCAATACAAGAAGTAACATCGAGAAAATGAAAAGATTTAAATAAGCAAAAAACTTATAAAAGCCTTCATCATGGCTCATGTATCCAATAGAAAACAAATGAATTAAAGAACCAATTCCAGTAATAATCAAAGTCATCCAAATGGAAAGTGAATCTATTTGAAAGCTTGCGTTAAGTTTGAAATCTTCCAAATTGACAACTGAAAATAAGTGAATGATTTGATTTTGTGGCAAATTCGAAAAAATTAGTAGGGCGCAAATAAATGAACCTGCTACCATACTTGTTGCTAAAGTTCCAACAACTGATTTAGGTAGATTTTTTCCAAAAAGACCTATAGTCGCCGACCCCAAAAGTGGGAGTGAAATTAAGGTGAGTAATAAAATATCTGCAGCCATTTTAGTCTTTTAATTTGTTAAATAATTCAATGTCAATGGACTTATTGCTTCTGTAGGCCATGATTAAAATGGACAATCCGACCGTTGCTTCCGCTGCCGCAACAACAACAATAAAGAAAACAAATATTTGAGGATCACTAGCTCCGTAATATTTAGAAAAGGTTACTAATAGTAAATTAACCGAATTAAGCATAAGCTCAATACACATCAATAGAACAATCATATTTTTACGAGTCAACACACCGTAGCAACCAATCGAAAATAAGGCGATTGAAACGACTACGAAAAAGTCAAGTGAGGAACCGATAGTGCTTACCGCTGGAATCATGTTAATCAATTATTTGTTTTTCTCTTTTCGCCAATAAAACAGCTCCTACCATTGCGGCAATGAAAAGAATAGATGAAACTTCAAATGGAACGACATACTTGGAAAACAATAAATTACCAAGGCTTTCTACCGTTCCTATGTTTGGATTGCCTGGCACGTAGTTCTTTCCTAATACCAAACTATCTTTCAATGCAGCTATTAATACTGAAAACAATGCTCCAGCGGCTAAAACACCAATTAATTTGGAAAACAAAGAAGTTTGAGGTTCTGCTTGTTTGTTCAAGTTCAATAACATCAAAACGAATAAGAACAAAACCATAATGGCTCCAGCGTATACAATAATGTTCACGATTGCCAAGAATTCAGCATTCATCAAAATGTAAAGTGACGAAATGAAAAAGAAAGTAATTACTAAATAAATTACACTGCGAATGGGATGTTTACTTAATACGACCATCAAAGCAGAGCCAATGGTCAAAGATCCCAAGATAATTGCTAAAATTTGTAAGGTCATATATTTGATCTTTTGCCGGTATGCTGGCGTTTTGTAATGTCGATTCGTTGTTCTAATGGTTCTAATAGCTTATCTTTCCCGTAGATGAAGTCGTTTCTTTCAAATTCAGTGGGAACAATTCGATCAGTTAAGAAAACTGCTTCTTTTGGACAAGCCTCTTCACACAATCCACAGAAAATGCAACGAAGCATGTTTATTTCGTAAGACTCAGCATATTTCTCTTCACGATACAAATGCTCTTCTCCTTTTTTGCGTTCATTGGCTACCATTGTTATGGCCTCAGCAGGACAAGCAACAGCGCAAAGTCCACAAGCGGTGCAATTTTCACGACCTTCTTCATCTCTTTTCAAAACGTGCATTCCTCTATAAACAGGCGCAAACACACGAATTTCTTCTGGATATTTAATCGTTTTTCTCTTTCTGAGCATGTGCTTGAAAGTGGTCATCATTCCTTTGGCAATGGCCCAGAGGTATAACTTTTCCGTAAACGTCATCGGTTTATCGGAAACAACTTTTTTTCTATTGGTTAAACTCTTCATTTTCTTATTGATTAAACCAACCTTCTTTAAATGCAATAACAACTGCAGTAACGAGCATGTTGATTAACGCAATCGGAATTAGTGCTTTCCAACCCAAATGCATTAGTTGATCGAAACGGAAACGCGGGATTGTCCAACGAATCCACATGAATACGAAAATCATGATGAATGTCTTCGTGAAGAATGCCAAAACACTCAAAATAGCTAATGTATTTCCACTGAATGCATCCATTCCTGGGAAATTATATCCACCAAAGAATAAAATAGCCATCACAGCAGATGATATAAACATAGCAATATATTCAGCGAAAAGATATAATCCCAATTTCATTGAACTATACTCGGTGTGATATCCACCAATTAATTCGTTTTCACATTCTGGTAAGTCGAAAGGTGCACGATTTGTTTCCGCTAATGAACAGATGAAAAATACTAGAAAACAAACTGGTTGATAGAAAATATTCCAGTTCATTCCATGTTGCTTTTCAACGATTTCAGATAAACTTAAACTTCCAGACATTAAAATAATCGTAATAGCTGATATTCCCATAGCTAATTCGTAGGAAATCATTTGCGAAGAAGCACGAATTGCTCCGTAAAGTGAATATTTGTTATTTGAAGCCCAACCACCTATCATAATTCCATAAACGCTAATTGAAAGAACTGCAAACAAATAAAGAATACCAATGTTAAAGTCGGTCACCTGTAGGGCAATTTTTCTTCCAAATAACTCTAAATCTGTTCCCCACGGAATGATAGCGCTTGTAATTAAAGCAGTAAACATCGCAATTCCAGGTCCAATGATAAACAACCACTTGTCTGCGTTCTTTGGAATGAAATCTTCCTTCAAGAACATTTTCGTTCCGTCAGCAATGGGTTGAAGAATTCCAAAAGGTCCTGCTCTGTCTGGTCCAACACGATCTTGAATCCAAGCGGCTAGTTTTCGTTCAAAATAGGTTGAATAAGCTGCAATTCCCAATGAGATTAGGAAAAGAAGAACAACCAAAATCGATTTTTCTATTAATAATCCGGTATCCATCAGCTAATCTTTTTTTGTTCTTTATCCATGAATGTTTTGTATTTCCCTTGAGAAATTACTGAATGACGATTGATTGATCTTGGACCAATGATATTCCATTTGCTTACGTCTTTTTTGTCATAACGACAATCGTTGCAAATCCAAGCAGCCTTATCATCGATGTTTTCAACTTCACCATATTTGTCTTTGCGGGCTGTTACCCTGAAAATTTCATTTCCAAACATCCAAACAACTGCTTTTCCAGAACATTTTGTACAAGAACATTCTGCTTCCATCGGTTTCAAGAACCAAACACGACTTTTGAATCGGAACGTTTTATCTGTAAGCGCCCCAACAGGACATACATCGATCATATTTCCTGAAAAATCATTTTCAATCGCATTTTCAATGTACGTACTAATTTCAGCATGCTCTCCACGATGAAGAACACCATGTACTCTCTTGTCAGTCAATTGATTTGCAACATGAACACAACGATAACAAAGAATGCATCGGTTCATGTGTAGTTTTATTTTATTTCCAATATCAATTGGATCGTAAGTTCTTCTTTTTTCCTCGTAGCGTGTTTTGGCAGAACCATGCTCGTAACCTAAATCTTGTAGGTGACATTCACCAGCTTGGTCACAAACTGGACAATCTAGTGGATGATTTATTAAAAGAAATTCAACAACTCCACCGCGATTATTGTGAACTCGTTCGCTTGTTTTGTTTTTGACAATCATCCCATCCATAACCGGTGTTGAACAAGATGCAACCAATTTTGGCATTGGTCTTGGATCTGCTGTTGAACCTGCCGCAACTTCAACAAGGCAAGTTCGACATTTTCCACCAGTTCCAGGTAATTTCGAGTAATAACACATAGCAGGCGGGACAATTTCTCCACCAACTTGTCGTGCCGCGTTCAAAATCGATGTACCCGGTTCAACTTCAATTTCTACGTCGTCAATCGTTACTTTAATCATAACTTGTATCTATACCGCAACGCTAGGCTGGGTGATTAAACCATAATTTCTTGTCTGAGCTTGTTGAGGCTCATTAACGTGCCATTCAAACTCATCACGGAAATGACGAATTGCCGCAGCAACAGGCCAAGCGGCCGCGTCACCAAGTGGACAGATTGTATTTCCTTCAATTTTCTTATTTATTTCTTCCAAAAGTTCGATATCACGCAAATTACCATGCCCAGTCTCTAATCGATGTAAAACTTTTTCCATCCATCCTGTTCCTTCGCGACAAGGTGAGCATTGTCCGCATGATTCGTGGGAATAAAAACGAGCGAAGTTCCACGTATTTCGAACGATGCATTGGTCTTCATCAAAAACGATAAAGCCACCAGAACCAAGCATGGAACCAGTTGCAAATCCACCATCAGCAAGACTTTCGTAAGACATTAAGCGATCTTCACCCGATGCAGTTTTTGTTACCAAGAAATGCGGTAAAATTGGAACTGAAGAACCACCTGGAACACAAGCTTTTAGTTTCTTTCCATTGGCAATTCCACGGCAGTAGTCATCTCCATAGATAAATTCTTCAACGGTAATTCCCATTTCGATTTCGTAAACTCCTGGTCGAACTAAGTTTCCACTTGCAGAAATTAATTTTGTACCTGTGCTTCGTCCAATTCCGATTTGAGCATATTCATCTCCACCTTCATTTACAATAGGAACGACTGCCGCTATACTTTCAACGTTATTTACTACAGTAGGGCATCCCCAAAGTCCTTTTACAGCAGGAAAAGGTGGTTTCATTCGAGGATTTCCTCTTTTTCCTTCCAAAGATTCAAGTAAAGCCGTTTCTTCTCCGCAAATGTAAGCTCCACCACCAGGTGCAACTTGTAAATCTAAATCGTATCCTGAACCTAAAATATTTTTCCCAAGAAATCCATTTGCATAAGCTTCAGCAATTGCTTTTTCAAGAATGTGAAGAATATACATGAATTCACCTCGGATATAAATGAACGAAAGATTAGCACCCAGCGCGTAACTCGAAGTAATCATTCCTTCAATCAATAAATGAGGATTTTTCTCCATCAAATAGCGATCCTTGAACGTTCCGGGTTCAGATTCATCAGCATTACAAACCAAGTGTCTTGGAACTCCTTCTGGTTTTGCCAGGAAAGACCATTTCATTCCTGTTGGAAATCCTGCTCCACCACGACCACGTAAACCTGATTTTTTAACTTCCTCAACAACTTCATCCGGAGTCATTGATTTCAATGCTTTTTCTACTGAACGATAACCACCATTTTTACGATAAACATCAAACGTGTCAAATCCTTCAATATGTATATTTTCAAGAAGTAATTTTCTGTTTCCCATGTTCATTAGTTTTGATCGTATTTACCAGAACGATATTCTTCGATTAATTGATCAACTCGATCTTTAGTCAAATGTTCGTGAAACTTGTATTTACATTGAAGAAGTGGGCCATAACCACAGCCACCTAAGCATTCAGCAGTTTTAAGAGTAAACATACCATCACTTGTTGTTTCTCCAACTTGAATGTTTAATTTCTTACCAATGTGATCAATTAAGTCGTCGCTTCCAACCAACATGCAAGGTCCTGTGCGACAAACTTCGAAAACGTATTTTCCAACTGGTTCCAAATGGAACATCGTGTAAAAAGTCGCAACTTCGTATACTTCAATGGGTTGGATATTTAAAATTTCAGCAACCTTATCCATGGAAGGAACGCTAACCCAACCTTTTTCGGATTGAACCAAATGTAAAATTCGAATTAACGCACTTTTATGTTTTCCTTCGGGATAAGAAGCAATAAGTTCTTTGGCTTTAGCCATCGTTGCCTCGCTGAACTCAACAGGTTCATTATTGGCTTGAGAAACTGGTTGATGTGCTTTCATTTTATGCGTCTAATTCTCCAGCTATCACATTCATACTACTTAACGTCAATACGGCATCGCTCAACGTCATTCCAGTAATCATTTCCGGATAAGCTTGGTAATAAATAAAACAAGGTCTTCTGAATTGTAAACGATAAGGTGAACGACCTCCATCACTGATTAAATAATAACCCAATTCACCATTTCCACCTTCAACAGAATGATATACTTCACCAACTGGAACTTCCGTTTCTCCCATTACTATTTTGAAATGGTAAATCAATGCTTCCATGTTGTTGTAAACTTCTTCTTTTGGAGGAAGGTAAAATTCTGGAATGTCAGCTTTATAAGATCCTTCCGGTAAGTTTTTGTATGCTTGCTCAATGATTCGTATACTTTGGCGAATTTCTTCTTGGCGAACCATGAAACGGTCGTAAGTATCTCCGTTTACTCCTACCGGAATAATGAAATCGAAATCCTCATAAGAGGAGTAGGGTTGCATCACACGAACGTCATAATCAACACCTGCAGCACGAAGATTGGGCCCAACGAAAGAATAATTTAACGCTCTTTCAGCTGAAATCGGTCCTGCTCCTTTGGTACGATCCATGAAAATTCGATTTCGTTCCAACATGGAATTGAATTCTTCAAAAGCTTTAGGAAAGGTTTTTAGGAAACTCTTTAATTTTTCATGAAAAGTAGGGGAGAAGTCTCTTTCAAAACCACCGATTCGCCCGATATTTGTTGTTAAACGCGCTCCACAAACTTCTTCATACATTTCGTAGATTTTTTCTCTTTCCGAGAAAGGGTAGAAGAAACTTGTTAATGCACCGGTATCAACTCCAATAACTGAATTACAAATCAAGTGATCTGCGATTCTTGCTAATTCCATGATAATCACACGCATATATTGTACGCGTTTAGGAATGTCAGCTTGAATCAATTTTTCAACTGTCATGTGCCAACCCATGTTATTGATTGGAGATGAACAGTAATTTAAACGATCTGTAATTGGTGTAATTTGATTGAATGGACGTCGTTCAGCTAACTTTTCAAAAGCTCGGTGAATGTATCCAACAGTTTGTTCAGAAGAAATGATTTTCTCACCGTCTACTTTCAGGACATTTTGAAAAATTCCGTGAGTTGCTGGGTGCGTAGGACCAAAATTGATGGTCGCATAATTTCCGTCAATCGTTTCTTTGGACTTAAATGCTACGTTATTTTCGTTGATTTCACTCATAGTCAAAAATTTATCTTCCGAAGAAGCGATCGTCTTTATCTTCTCTTGTGGCGTCTTCAAGGACATGCTCTTTTCGCATTGGAAAATAGTCCATCGAATCCATATTCAATATTCTTCTCAAATCAGGGTGACCTTCGAAATTTATTCCGAAAAAGTCATACGTTTCACGTTCCATCCAGTTCGCTCCGTTGTATATATCAACGATTGAACGAATGCTTGGATTTTCAGCAGGTAAAAATACTTTTAAACGAAGTCTGAAATTATTTGTCCAACTGTGTAAGTGATAAACCACTGCAAATTCTCTTCCTTTGTCATCCGGATAATGCACTCCACCTAGAAGGGTTAGAAATGAACATTCTAAAACTTCATCTCTGTTCAACCAACTAATAATTTCGTGAGTTTTTTCAGCTTTGATTTCTATTGTTAGAATACCAAAATTTTCTTCTGAACTTACGACTTCCGAACCGTAATTTTCATTAATTCGACTTAAAATGGCCTCGTTATTTAGCATCATCTATTTCTTTGGTTTCTATACCATAATTGCCCAGCAAATGCTGGTATTCCTCGCTGTATCTTCTTCTAGATGACTCGTGTTTCACCAATTTGTGGATATTCATTACTCCATCGATAATTTGCTCAGGACGTGGTGGACATCCGGGAACATAAACATCTACAGGAATAATTCGATCAATGCCTTGGAGCACGCTGTATGTATCAAAAATTCCACCTGAAGAAGCACAAGCCCCAACTGAAAGAACCCATTTTGGTTCCGACATTTGCTCATAAACCTGCTTTAAAACAGGACCAAGCTTTTTGGATATTGTTCCAGCAACGATTAACAAGTCTGCTTGTCTTGGTGAAAATGAAAGTCGTTCCATTCCAAATCTCGATAAGTCGTACATACTTCCCATGGTTGCCATGAATTCAATTCCGCAACATGAAGTAGCGAAAGGTAAAGGCCAAACGGAATTAGCTCTCGCTAAACCCACGGCTTTATCAAGGGTAGTTAATTGATAACCTTCTCCGTTGATAACTTCAAGATCTTCTATTTTTCCCATTCTAATGCTCCTTTTTTTCTAATGTATATGAAACCAACAAGAAAAAATGCTACGAACATAATAACTGCAAGTAGTCCTTCTAATTTTAATTCTTGGAAATTAACGGCGTATGGATAGAAAAAGATTACTTCAACATCGAACAAAACAAATAGTATCGCAGTCATAAAGTAACGAATTGAAACTGGAAACCGAGCATTCCCTTCAGATTCAATTCCACATTCGAAATTGGCGTCTTTCTTTTTGGATTTTATTCGAGGCATTAAGATATGTGTTACAAGAAGCGTGAAAACAACAAAACCTAAAGCCACGATAATTTGCAAAATCAGTGGAATATAATTTGAACTAGTTGATGCCTGTTCCATGTATTTTTAATTCTTTTATTATTAACACTATTATTTCTTCAAAGTTCAAAAAAAGATTGAATGATTTGAAAAAATCAATCGCAAATTTATCTTTTTATTTTGTTTGAAAATCAAATTTTGTAAATGAACTTGGATTTTTGAATATCGAAAAGGCATAATTAGATTAATTGTATAAAAAATATCAACACCTACTTATTTTGGATTAAAATAAAATCGAATGCATAAAAATCTCAAGTTGGAAACATTATTGCTCTTAGTAATGAATAAATTAAACATAATTTTAAACCAATCAAATTAAATTGATTTTCTAACAACGACTGAATAGAATTTATTTATTTTCGCTAATAATAATGGGGCTAGTTCAAAAAGATGCAACGCGAACCGCGCTAATTTCCTACCTTGGAATAGTTTTGGGTTATTTAAATAAAGGAGTTCTGTTTTTATTATTTCTCACAACCGAGGAAATTGGATTATTGAATTTGTTGTTTTCGTTAGGAGCTCTTTTCGCTCAGTTTTCAAATTTTGGACTTGTTTTTTCAGTTTGGAAGTTTTTTCCATTTATGAAAGATGCAAATAGCAAACATAGAGGTTTTTTCACTTTTACATTGTTCATTGCTACTATTGGTGTATTGATTTTTTTCTTTTTGTCAGTTTTTTTTCGAAATGCCATTCAAATGCAATATGCCGATAAGTCGCCACTTTTCATTGCATATTACTACTGGTTTATTCCGATTGGGGTTTCCTCTGGATTTTATTTGTACTTCGATGTTTATTTGAGAAGTCTTTACAAAAACATTATTTCTGTTATTGCTCAAGACATTATACTACGGATTAGTTTGTCTGTTTTAATTATTCTTTTTGGTTTGGAGGTAATTTCGTTTAATGATTTAGTGATATGGCATGGGTTGATTTATTTTGTTCCGCCTTTAATTCTGGGATTGTATTTGATGAAAATGGGAGAATTCAATTTGTCGAGAAAAGACATAAAAATTCCACGGCGAATGCGAAAAATTATTTTTCAGTACTCTTCCATCAATTATGTAAACACAATTAGTTCGGTTCTGATGAGTTCATTGGATGTAATTATGCTAGCTCAATTTGTTGGACTGGCATCAGCGGGAGTATTTTCGACAATTATGTTTTTGATTAATGCCTTAATGATACCCTATCGCTCGATAGTTCGTATAACTTCTCCCCTGATTGCTGAATATTGGAAAGAGAGAGATTTCGAGAAAATGCAAATGCTCTATCAGAAAGTGAGTTCGATATGTTTATTCATCGGATTGTCGATGTTCTTGTTATTTTGGTTAAACATTGATTTTTTATTTTCCTTCCTTAAACCGGAGTTTCAAGTTGGAATTTGGATTTTTCTATTTCTCATGGTCGCTCGACTTGTAGATATGTATTTCGGACTTAATGGAGCTATTTTTACCACGTCAAAAAAGTATAAATATGATTTAATATTTACGATAATTTTAGTTTGTTTGGCTTTTGGTCTCAAATTCATTTTTATTCCTTGGTGGGGTAGTGTTGGAGCAGCTATTTCTACCGCGATTGCCATTGTTTTTTACAATCTAGGAAGAATTTTATTTGTGTATTTAGCCTTTAAGATTCATCCCTTTCAAAAGGAGCAATTTTTTGTAATAGGATTAAGTTTGATTACCCTTATTCTAGGTTATTTTATTCAAAAAGTCGCGTTGCAACCGTTTTTGAAATTTTTCATGAATCTATTGATTATTGTATTAACCTTTTTTCTTCCGGTTTACCTATTTAGGTTGGAAACTGAAATTATAGAGTATCTAAAGAATATCAGGGCTTCGCTTTTTAAAAAGAGATAATCTTTAAGTGTTACACTTTAGGTTATTTTGGTTTTAAAGCGTTTTCGATTGCCTCGCTGAAACAATCAACCACGTCCATTGCGGTCATTGTAATTTCATTTTTTTTCATCGAAGCTAATTCACCGGCAAGACCGTGAATCCAGACGCTAATTATACAAGCATCATTTTGGTTGTATCCTTGTGCTAACAGTCCAGTTATTATTCCTGTGAGAACATCGCCAGAACCACCTTTTGATAGTCCTGAATTTCCGGTATTATTGAAAAACACAGATCCATTCGGACAACAAATCGATGTGTAAGTTCCTTTTAATATAATGTAACACTTAAGAAGTTTAGCCTGAATTATTTGATTATTCAATCGGTTCGAGGCAGAATCTGATTTTCCAAATAAACGATCGAATTCTTTCGGATGAGGTGTTAAGATAGAATTTTGAGGGATTTTTTCAAGCAGTGATTTATCTTCAGAAATAATATTTAACGCATCGGCATCGAGAACAATAGAACCATTGAAGTTTTCAAACGCATGTTCAATTAGGTGCTTGGTTCCCTTTTCTTTACCCATTCCTGGTCCAATTCCAATTGAGGAATAATTGTCCCAATTTAATTTTCCTGACACATAATTTTTTTCTAAACTCAACTCGCATATTGCCTCCGGATTTGTAGTTTGCATAATATCATTTCCGCATTTTGGAACAAGAGCTGAAACCAATCCAACTCCTGAGCGCAATGCAGCCTTAGTACATAGAACACTTGCTCCCATTTTTCCGATGGATCCTGAGATGATTAGCGCATGTCCAAAAGTTCCTTTGTGGGAGAATTTTCCCCTTGGCTTAAATCTTTTCTGAACATCTTTATCTGTTAGTAATTGTAAGTTCGTTTCAACTTTTTTTACAAATTCACTCGACAATCCGATATCTAAAACTTGCCAGTTTTCAACAAAATTTCCAAAGTCGGAAAGCAGAAATGAAAGTTTTGGTTGTTGAAAGGTCAACGTGTAATCTGAGTGAATAATGGACTCTTTATTATTTTCTACATTGTTTTCGCCAAAAAGTCCGGATGGAATATCAATCGAAACCACCTTACAATTCAGTTCATTTATTTTTTTAATTATTTCCTTTTGTAAACCAACAACTGGTTTATTCAATCCGATCCCAAAAATCGAGTCAATAATTAGTTCGCTTTCGCATATTTCGGGGAAATCTAATATATCTTCAATGGTCTGAATTGGAATTTTATTTTTGTCTATTCGACCATAATTTACGAGAAATTCGTCACTTGCCTTTGTCAAATTATCAGTTGCGAAAATTCGAACTTTGTGACCGTTCTGAGAAAGAATTCTTCCAATTGCCAATCCGTCTCCGCCATTATTTCCAATTCCGCAAAATATCACAAACGATTTGAATTGAATAAAGGTTTTTTCAATCTGTTTTACACATTCAAAAGCAGCTCGTTCCATCAAATCAATGGATGAAATGGGTTCATTTTCAATGGTGTATTGATCGAGTTCTCGAAGTTGTTTAACTGAAAGAATTTTCATTGGTCGATTTCAACAAGTTACCTTGTAACCTTTTTCACTCAGTTAATGATATCAAATCCTGTGTAAGGATGCAGTGCCTTAGGAATGACAATTCCATCAGCCGTTTGGTGATTTTCAAGCAAAGCTGCAACAATACGAGGCAATGCAAGAGCGGAGCCATTTAAGGTATGACACAATTGCGATTTTTTGTCTTCATCTTTGAAACGCAATTTCAAACGATTCGATTGGAATGTATCAAAACGTGAAACAGAACTTACTTCCAACCATTTTTCCTGTGCAGCTGAGTAAACTTCAAAATCATACGTCATAGCCGAAGCAAAACCCATATCGCCACCGCAAAGTCGCAGAACTCTGTATTGTAACCCTAATTTTTCAAGCAATCCTTTCACGTGATCAATCATCTCATCTAGAGCCTTTGCCGTGTTTTTTGGATGTTCAATTCGCACGATTTCCACTTTGTCAAATTGATGCAAACGATTTAATCCACGAACGTCTTTTCCGTAAGATCCTGCTTCGCGACGAAAACAAGGCGTGTAGCCAGTCATTTTAATAGAAAAATCAGGTGAAGGTAAAATGACATCGCGATAGATATTTGTCAATGGGACTTCCGCGGTTGGAATCAGATATAAATCATCTGCTGGCATGTAATACATTTGCCCTTCTTTGTCAGGTAATTGTCCTGTACCGATACCGCTACTTTCATTCACGACATGAGGAGAAATGAATTCTTCGTATCCCGCTTTTGAAGCTTCTTCCAAAAAGAATGAAATTAAAGCACGTTGTAATTTTGCTCCTTTTCCTCGGTAAAAAGGAAATCCAGCACCTGTTACTTTAACGCCAAGTTCAAAGTCGATCAAATTATATTTTTTTGTTAAATCCCAGTGTGCAGATGGTTGAAAGTTAAATTGGGGAGTTGACCCGAATTCGAAAACAATTTCATTATCATTTGCATCTTTTCCCGCAATCACTTGTTCATTCGGAACATTCGGAAGCGTGTAAAGTAATTTTGTGATTTCGGACTCGAGGTTCTCTAATTTCGATTTTAGATTGCCTTCTTTTACTTTCAATTCTGTTGTTTTTTCTTTCAACGAGTTTGCTTCAAATGTCTGTCCCGATTTATAGTAGTCACCAATTTTTTTCGCAAGCTGATTTAATTCAGCTGAAAATTGATCCATTTCAGTTTTTGAAGAACGCCATTCTGTATCTAATTTGATTATGTTTTCAATTGTATCCGATGCATCAATATTGCGTTTTTTGAGACCACTGATAATCGTTTCTTTGTCTAACCGAATGCGTTGAATTTCTATCATCTCTTTTGAAGAATTTGAATAAGAACAAAATTAGGAAAAGTTACTCGGTTTACTTTGGTAAAATTTGAGTTGTTTTTCACACATTTTTTTGTAGATAAATGTTTGAAAAAAAATGTTTGATGTGATTTTATGTGGACTATCTTCAATCAAAAAAGTTGAATGGCGAAGAAAGAAAAAGTATATGTGCTAGACACCTCCGTTTTATTGCACGATCACCAAGCGATAACTAATTTTGAGGATAACCTTGTGGCAATTCCAATAACAGTCCTTGAGGAATTAGATAAATTTAAACTCGGTAACGATACCAAAAATTTTTCAGCTCGTGAGGTAATTCGTTTCATTGATAAGCTTTCTGGAAGTGGTTCCTTGCAAGAATGGATTCCACTCGGTAAGGGTCTTGGGAAGTTTCGCGTAATCATGGAAACATCGGCCAATTCAATGGATGCTGAGACAGTTTATTCTTCAATAAAAAATGATCATAAGATTATCAATGCGGCTATTTCCTTGATGGAAAAAGAACCGAAAAAAAGCGTTGTTTTGGTTACAAAAGATATCAATTTACGAATCAAAGCCAAAGCACTTGGCGTTATTGCTGAAGATTACGCAACAGGAAAAGTCGCGCTTCAAAATGTTCAAGATTCTAGTTTTTACTCAATTGATGGTGTTGACTCGGATGTCATTCGCGAAATATTTCTGAAAGGTTGTGTGACTGAAAATGGAATTCTTGGCAGAAAAAAACATACGAATGGTTATTACATTTTGAAGAACGGAAAAAATTCTTCGCTCGCTTTTTATGATCACCTTGCAGATCAAATTGTTCGAATTGAAAAGGAGTTTGTCTATGGTGTGAAACCAAAGAATGCTGAACAAGCATTTGCGTTTCATGCTCTGTTGAATCCAGACATTAAATTGGTTGCCCTGCAAGGCGTCGCCGGAACTGGTAAAACATTGCTAGCACTTGCATCAGCTTTGGAACAAAACAAGCAATTTGACCAAGTGATTTTGGCTCGACCAATCGTTCCCCTTTCAAACAAAGACATCGGATTTTTGCCAGGCGACGCAAACGACAAAATTGGCCCATATATGGAGCCACTTTGGGATAATTTGAAATTCATTAAGTCCCAATTTGGCGAGAACGAGAAAAAGCACAAAGCCATTCTTGAAATGCAGGAGTCGGGTAAAATTATCATTACACCATTAGCATTCATTCGCGGAAGAAGTTTGTCGAACATCATGTTTATCATCGATGAAGCTCAAAATCTCACTCCTCATGAAGTAAAAACCATTATTACGCGTGCCGGAGAAAATACGAAGATTGTATTCACAGGCGACGTCCATCAAATTGATACGCCATACTTGGATGAAAACTCAAATGGATTGGCATACTTAATCGATCGATTGAAAGGTCAGCCTTTGTTTGCAAATGTGAAACTCGAAAAAGGTGAACGATCTGAGTTAGCCAATTTGGCGAATGAGTTGTTGTGAGATTTGAATATAATTCAAATGAGATATTACGAGATTTAAGAAAAAAATAAGGGTGTGTAGAGTTTTTGGACACCCTCTTCTCAATATTGAATTAAAACTTATTGAACTTGAATTGTAACTGTTTGCTCGTCGTATTTACCACTTTCTCCTTCCTCACAACTTTTCTTCCAATTATATGCTTTTAATGGCATGGTAAAGGTACCAACTGTGTCAATCGCAAAACTATAGCTCATATCACAAGTCTGACCTCCTGAAATTCTTTGAACGTGTGAACTCACGCTACCTGAGGTCGCGGTTCCGTCATAAACAACCCATCTAGCTCCATTTGAATTTTTACTATTGTTGGTTACAGTAATTGTATCCCCAACTGAAAAAGAGCTTCCATTTACTGTGAAATTAGCATCTGGGCGTTTGTTACAACTGGAAATAGAAGTTGATAACGCAATAAACGACAGGGAATAAAAAAGTATTTTCATAATTGAAATTAATTTGTTCTAAAATAATAGAAATAAAGATTTAAACTCGTTGTGCATTAAGAAGAAAATATAAAAAATTGTTCGTTTGATTATTAGCAATTCATTTATTTGATAGCCAATTCACCAAATATTATTGACAACTTGATGTTTTGAAGAAAGGCAGAAAAAGAATTGAGACAGAATGCTCCCAAATGTGAGATCAGTTCATAATCAACTTATCTTGAGCATCGAAAGTCCGGGGAAAATGCGCCATTCCTTGCAGCGAATAGCATCCATTTCATGGACGGTCATAAATGAAAGACCCAAATAGAAGAAATAGCTTGTCAATAAATGAAAGTTACGATTTACAAAGTTACGAAGAACCTCTATTTCTCAGCCATTATTTTCGCGGCGACACTTAATCTTAATTTTCCGGGAGGCATAATACCTGAGAAGAAACCCAGTATTTTGTTTTTGAAACCGGGTATTACATTGAGTTTTCCTTTCATCATCCCATTATACCCTTCACGCGCCACATCTAAGGATGTCATTACACCACTTGCGTATAGTTTGGCGTTATTCATATCCGCACGATCCATGAAGTTGGAGGCTGTTGCGCCAGGTGAAAGAACCGTGACGGTAACTCCCGTATTTTCAAATTCTTTGTGAATAGCCTCTGATACACTGATAACATACGCTTTGGTTGCGCCATAAACAGCAAAATTTGGATCCGGTTGAAGTCCAGCCATGGAAGCAACATTTAAAATTCTGCCTTTCCCACGCTTGACCATTTCTTTACCGTAATGATAACTCAGCTCCGTGAGACTTACAATATTCAATTGAATCATTTCTTCGTATTTCTCCATGCTTCTATCGATGAAGGCGCCATAGTCTCCAAAACCAGCGTTATTCACTAAATAATTTACGATTAAATTGTTTGAATTTACCACTTCATAAACGGTCAGAATCCCTTCTTTCGAGGATAAATCAGCCGCAACAGTAAATACATCTACCTTAAATTGTTCTTCGAATTCTTTTTTGATTTCCTGAAGCTTTTTTCCGTCTCTTGCCACAATGAGTAAGTCTGTTTTATCCGCTGCAAATAGTTTGGCAATTTCGTAACCTATACCCGAGGATGCCCCTGTTATTAATGCGATTTCTTTCATACGTGTCGAATTATTTTTGACGTTCAATTTGATAACAGACCAAAATTATCGAGGTTGAGAGTGTTCGACCTGACACAAATGTGTCAAATCAATTTTATTTTCAAATCCAGGAAATAGTTTCTCGTGATTTAGTAATGTATGAAGTTATATTATGATATTTTAGGGCTTAGTTGCGTTGGTTTTTTCAATAAAAACTATAGCATCGTATTCGGCTCCAAGTTTTTGTTCTATGGTGGATTTCTCCTTGCTATTAATTTGGACAAGAGATTTGGTAAATTCATTTCCGATGATGTATTCGCCGACTTTGACTTTGTATTTTTTATCGTTTGCATAATAGATTTCCTCACCGGAAGCTACGTATTTTACACCTAAACCTGCAAACGGACAATCCGACTCCAATCTTTTGAAGTTCGAAAAGCGAATGGCGTTTTTTTCGTTGTCGGAGTAAATGGTTTGGTTCATAATCCTATCATAATGAGTTTGTGTCTAACGTAGTCCTTTGTTGAGTCTGCGTCAGGGCTAAGGCGCCTGCGTGCTGTTGAACAAAAGCTTCGCTAACCTGTATCGTGTTTCCTTCACCTAAAAATAAGTAATTATCGTAAACGAAAGTCAACTTTAAAAAATTAGGTATGACTTTTAAGAAAGAAAATCACACCACAATCTTACAAAAAGAAAAAAATGCTTGATTAAGAAGTTGAGTTAATTCTCGATATTACTATACTGAAATCCGATTTTATTCACTGATATTCTTACTATTTCTGGGTTTATAAAAAACAGGAATAATAAACCAATTATATACATAACAACCGACACAAATTTTTAGAAAGGCTTCCAAAAACGCACAAAAAATCAATATTATAGAGATAACGAGTGTGAAAATTTCCCATTGAAGAAAAGTAAAAATAACTATCAGACCAGAAAAAATAAATCCAACCTTAGCTGCAAATTTTTTGGGTGGTGCATATACCAAAATCGGTGCAAGTTGTAGAAGTTTCACAATCGATTTTGATAATAAAGTCATTGGCGATTGTAGTTCTGTAAATCCTCGAAGAAAAAAATCAACTAATAGGAAGAGAGACAACCATTCACTGTTGAAAATCACAACTATTGATGCAATGATTATAGTTAGTAATGCGTTTAAACGAATCACATTTTCATTTAACCTGAATTATGCATTAGAATATATGTAAGGAGGACTAGCATCTTGTATTTTTGAGAAAATACCATCCATCCATTCCCTTCTTTTAGCTGGTAAAGCTATTTTCAAGGTCTTTCTATTGGAAT
>JBIKSL010000010.1:0-76515 GCA_044348645.1 Crocinitomicaceae bacterium
GGGTGACACTGAATATCGAATTGTTGAAAATCAATTATCGAAAAAATGAAAGCAATTAGTATCATCGGAATTTTTCTGATTTGTTTAAGCGCGAACGCTCAACGAATTATGATTCATGTAACCAAGGTGATATACATGTCAGGATTCGATTCGACAGTTGCTGATTTGCTAAAGAATGATTCCACAGAACAAGTAAATTAAATATCGTGTCCAATTAATTGCGTTTAAGACAGGTTGGTTTTTTGCTGAATTCAAGCATAGCTAACATCAATATCTTGACCGTATTTCAAAATTTCATGAACAACAGGGTTTGTAATTTCAAAATCCCTTTCTCTAAATGGATGAGGTTCTATTCTACTGTCAATGCTCCGTCTTAACCGCATTAAATCAAGCTGAACATCAATCAGATTGTTATAATCCTTGAGAATCACCGCAATATCAATATCACTATCTTCATTGAAATTTACCTTCGCATAAGAACCAAAGAGAACAATCTTAACATGATCAAATTTTGATTTTACCACACTCGCATAGCGTTCTGCAATTTCTATAGCTTCTCTTTTATCCATAACCTTAAAATTTTAATTTTTTCAATCCAAGCATGGGTATATTGTGGGGTGCACAATTTATAAAACTCTTTTTTATAATCATCATATCTGGCATTTAGATTGAATGAGGTTATTTCATCAAGCCAATCTGCATGCTCTTCAGATAATTCCAAACCAATTAACTCAGCTAAACGATATAAATTGTGTTTAAATGGAGCATGTTCTCCATTTTTTTTGACATAAAATGCCTTCAATAATTTTTCGGTTGAAATATGTCCCAATAACAACACTCTAAATATTTGTCAAATCACCTCTTTCTATTTCTATTGTATTGAAATTATTTTTAGTATTAAATGCTTTCCAAATTTACCAAATATTAAGGTTAAACGCTTGCTTGTTATTATGCAGCGTTTCCCTCTATTGGTTTGATATTATTGAACTCTTGCTCTTTGTGATTTCGCTCTTCTTCCAGATCATAATCATCTTGAAGACCTAACCAAAACTTGGCACTTGTTCCGAAATATTTAGCGAAACGAATCGCAGTATCAGCGCTGATTCTCCGATTACCCTTGATAATTTCGGAGATGCGAGTTTGAGGGAGAAAAGTTTCCTTTGCCAAACGATAAGCAGAGATCTCCATCGGAATTAAGAATTCCTCAAGTAGGATTTCGCCCGGGTGAATATTTTTCAGCTTTTCCATATTTGTTTTATTAATGATAATCCACAATTGTTGTTTCGTATGCATCATTATTGACCCATTTGAAGATGATTCGCCATTGATTGTTAATCCGAATACTATAGTATTCTTCCAGATTACCTTTTAACTTCTCAAGTCTGTTAGCAGGGGGAATGCGAAGATCGTTAACATCTTGAGCGTTGTTGATCATCCTTAGTTTCCGACGTGCAACATCTTGAATCTCGTTTGGCAATTTTTTCGACCGAATACCATTCCAAATTTTCTCAGATTCTCTATCGCCAAAACTCTTGATCATTAATTCTGTTTTACGTTACTAACGTCAAAAGTAATTAATTATTTTTAATTTGCCAAGTTTTTCAGTTAGTCATCCACTGAATGAGATTGGTTTATGCTGCATAACATTTGGATGTCTTTCTCACTCCACCCTAACCGATCCAGAAATAGCCATGAGCTCGCCAGTGTAGAGGTTCTTTGCCGTAACCATAAAACCAACACGATCTCTGCTTCGGAAAGAAGCCAAAAAAGCCGGCGGAATGACATCACCTGAACAATAGCCACCATTTACTCCAAAAACATCAATGGCAATTACTTCATACTCGATTCCATTCAAAGGAGAATCAGGCGACAAAGCAACGTGAATGCGTCCTCCACCTGTTTTCGAAATCATTTCATTCGTAATGTATGGCTGAGGAAAAGGCCGAACTTTATAATGAGAGGTGTCAACATGCGTCACTCCATCATCTCCGACAACGGTCGTAATAAATGAGCATTTTCTACTGCCCTGGTCTGGAATTACAATGTATCCGATTTGTCCGTCCATGTTCTCCTTAGTCATTGCTGCGCCAACTGCCTTTATATCCTTTAACTTTCCATTTTGCGACGCGAAAAGTAATTTGTTTTCATAATTTCTATACAACACATTGTATTCGGGTTGAGCAATTACCACATGGCTTTCTATTTGGTTTACTTGCCCTTTGACAGGAACAAAAGAGAACAAACTTCCTGCAATTAATAAACTGACTTTTTTCATGACTAAACGATTTAATAGTTAATACCCTTCAAATTAATTTCGTATGCGTAGATCATTTGCTTTAAGGCATCCGCATCTATTTTTTTACCCTTCCCCTTTTGGATTCTATCCATCCAAGCGAATTGTTTTTTCAGAAAGAAAGGCTTCCATTCCTGTTGCAGCAGCCCCTCGATTTCTTTGGGAAATGTATAGTCTTCATGACCAAAAGCCATCAAAACCAAGGGTTTGGAATTTCCACCTTTCTTATTATCCAATCTTTCAGTAATTATAATTTGATAAGGAATCAATCGAAAACCTTTTCCAACTGAATCCTGTACATATTGACAATTCACATACACATCTGGATTTGGATAATCCACCCAATAAACGCTTTCAAAATCAGGTCTTTTGATAGGATTACCGACAGAAGTTAAGTCGTATTGCTTTTTAAGCTCATCTTTGATTTGCAAAGTCAAGGCGCCATATTCTTCTGGATTGAAGTTAATACTGTCACCAACAGTCGTCAAACGATTATACCAGTCATCAAAAGATTCGTTTTCATATTCCTTAGTCAAAAGGTATTCTTCATTCGAATCCCAACCTAAAATACTCCAATTTTCTCCTTGAAAGGTTTTGGAAACTAATTTCTTTCCATTGCGATAAAGAAAAAAAGTTGGGTCAGTATAATCGGCAACGTTCGCAAATAGTTGCATATTGAAATCACTTTCCCAAACATTGTTATAATTTTTGACGGGAGAAAATTTGTCTAATTCCATATTAGTTCGCTGAAATTCCTGAAGTTTGTTCAAGATATTTTGTTTGTCATTGTTAGAAACCAAAAAGCGTTTTTCAAAATGAGCGAATGTATTTGCCCAATTTGATTCTCGACTTAAGGTCAACAAACTTTCTTTGGAAATTTTAAACGAAATGAAATGTTTTGAGTCATAGGGAGATTTTTTTGCAAAATAAACGGTAACTGAATCCATAAAAATCAGATCAATTTCTCTCAAATCATAATAATAAGAGACTGGTTTTCTGCGTAATGGCTGATATTGTTTTGCTTTGTTGTAGGCTGTCCTCAATTCCTCAATGGGTTCAAACGTCAATTGTTCATAATCCACAGTGTCGAAAAAGGTACTATCTCCACGAGTTGTTAAACGTTCAAACCATTGCTCAAAAGTTTCGTTTTCAGAATCTCTGGTTAAAATCTTGGTTTTTAAAGAATTGGGTTGGTATATTTCCCAAGTTGGCCCCAGCAAAGAAGAAGTGAACATTCCATCTGTTGGGTGTATCGCCATTTCATCAACGGCACAATCGGGATTGCGATCAAACAAGTGTTTATTCTCCATCAGCACACCAACCAACGAATTGGGATCCGAATAATCATATAGTTCTTTATTTTTTGCTGTCTTTTCGAAAACGACATAGGTTTGGGAATAGACAAAACCTACAAATAAAAGCGGAAGAATTTTAAAGAAATGGTTCATAGCAATTAAGATTTTGGGATTTTAAAATGAATTTTCTTTTCAAGAATAAACCAATACATTTCTTGATTTTCCTGTAAGAATCTTTTTAGAAAAATTAGTCAGTCACTTCATCAGTTAAACTTTTGCGAAACAAAAAGGAATAGATTAGATTTATATTCAATAAAACCATTCCGGAATAAAGAACAAAAACGAGGAAATTAATCACCAAAAAACCGATAGGCAAACGAAAATCATCAATAAAGTAAAACACAGTCAATGTTACTGATATTAAAACCGAAATGGAAAAGAAAACTTTCTTAACTTCTTCATTAAGCTGCTTGCGATTTGAATGTAAGAGATTACTTCGATTAAAGCTGGTGTAAAACAATTCCAAAAGGAAGTAAAAATTGACTAAAGCGCTAATTTCTCCAATTTTAATAGCACCTTTGGATATTATGGCTAAAATAAACCAACCAATGAATGTAAGATTTAACAAATGGCGATAAATGACCATAAAAAGATGAACTTTAATTGCCCTTGAAACAAGAATAAATAAAATATAATGTACAGTGGTGAGTGCAACAAGAAGAGTTCCGGTTATCCACTCGATTTGGTATATAAAATTGTAGAAATAATGGTTTTTTGATATGTAAAGATAAGTGGTCAAAATGAGAAACATGAATAGGAAAATTCCAATGGAAAAATTCAGTTTTCTAACTACACTTCTTCGGTTTTCGGGGTTTAATTCGAGCGTTTTCATAACTTTTGATTTTAGGGGTTAGTAATAAATTAATTTCGATAATGTCTCCTGATGATTTCTTTATCCAATTCAGAAAATTCAGTTACAAGCGACCAATTTTCATAGAAGATGCTGTCAGGATATTTCATGGAATCGTTCAACAAACCAAGCGATTGGGTTAGTTCTTCTCGAAGTATGTGTTTTTTCAAGATGTTTGATTCCTCACCTGAAAACCAACCACTTCTGACAACGTCAACGTAAAAAGAACCTTTGTAATTATCGTTATTTGCATCTGAGTAAACACATGACAGACCATAATTTTTTGCTGTGAATGGCTCAGCCACTGGTTCAATTTTATCATAATCTATAAACCAACCAAAAAAGGCAAGTAGATTAGCTTCCATTTCATCGTCGGTTATTTTGAATTCAATCGTCTCGATTAACTCATTTAGTTCGGAAACTACTTTTTCCAGTTCAGAGCATATTACAGAATCAGTTGTTCCTTTCACGAAAATTTTAATGTCTTTTTTGCACCTTCGCGGATGATAACTAGAAGTATCTCCATCTACTGAATATTCTGTTTTACATGCAATCTCATTGTAATATTCAGCAACCGAATCTTGAGAGAAAAAATCAAGGATTACAACAAGATTTAAAAAACAAACGAACATCGCTTTCATTACACTTAGATTTGAAGTTGAAAAATTCGATGTAGCGATGTTTCATTCAAGTTGTTTTAAGTAATAATTCGAAAAAATTAATTGGTTACAAAAAATATTTTCAATGCTTGGCAATGACATTACGTTATCCATTTTTGTGTTAATGCTACACTAAATTTTCGAGAAATAGCGCTATCTTCGAAAACATTTAAATTCAAATAACCATTGAATAGCAAAGAAGGAGAACATATTGAATGGGCCAGGCAGAATCTTGATGTGATCAAAAAGACTTTTCGTAAATGGAAGCAATCAAAACCTAAAGATTTAGATCATAAATTCCATTCGGCTCACGAGCAAGAATTCAAAAAAATGGATTGTTTGACATGCGCCAATTGTTGCAAAACTACGAGTCCAATTTTTCGTGACGCAGACATTCGTCGAATTTCGAAACATCTTCGAATCAAGGAAGCACAGTTTATTTCTTCCTATCTCAAATTAGACGATGATCGAGATTACGTTCTTCAAAATTCACCTTGTTGTTTTTTAGGTTCAGATAATAAGTGTAACATTTATGAAGTTCGTCCATTGGCTTGTCGGGAATACCCGCACACCAATCGAAAAAACATGCATCAGATTTTAGACTTGACAGCTCAGAACACATTGATTTGCCCCGCAGTTTCCAAAATTGTTCAGAAGATTTTGTAATCGGCAATATGCTTTTTAAGCTGAGATTAGATGTTAACATTGTTAGCGAAAATAAGATATTACCAAATTTCAATTCCAATCGTTTATTACTGATTATTTTTCATCTTGGACCCGAATTAATTGAAGATTGGATTAAACACAAACTTTCTTGTGTAGCTTGTATCCGTTAGACACTTTAAAAAAGAAACAAGTTGTTTTTTCTCCTTTTCGCTCAATTGAAACGGAACGATGACTTTGTTCTGTTTTGCATGTTTTTGTCCACCTTTTGCATAATGAACAATCACCTCCTCCAACGTTTTTATGCTCCCATCGTGCATGTAGGGGAAGGTTAACTCGATGTTTCGCAAGGAAGGAACTTTGAATTTACCAATGTCGTTCGAATCAAGGTGAATACGAAAACGCCCTTTATCGGCAATGGGTTCGTAATCTTGATACAAGCCATTATTTTCCGCTTCAAACGTCGTAAAATAAGGCGCAGGATGACATTTCGCACAATACAATTTCTCCGTAAAAAGTTTGAGTCCGGCTTGTTCCGTTTTATTTAAAGCTCGTTTATTCCCTCTCTGAAATTGGTCATACCGGCTATTCATCGAAACTAAGGTTCGCTCGAAAGCGGAAATACTTCGAGTCAAGACATAGGCATCAAAATCACGATTAAATATCTTTTTGGCAGCGGCTTGATACTCCGGAATGGCGCGGAGTTGAGGAATTAACTCTTTCATGTTATGTCCCATTTCCGTTTTTTCTTGAATGGGAACAATTACTTGTAGTTCTAAACTTTTCAAATGAGCATCAAACATGGCAGTTTTCAAAAAACCGGCATTCAAAATGGATGGAGCATTTCGTTCGGTAGTTTGTCCATTGATTCCTCTGCTTGTGGTTAATTGATCTGTAAATGCCTTTCGAGGGTCGTGACAAGTGGCGCATGAAATGGTACCATCCCGTGAAAGACGTTTATCAAAAAATAGTTTTCTACCAAGTTCCGCTTTTTCAATGGTTGTTGGATTGTCTTGAGGCGCCGGAACAAAGACGCTCGAGTTATATTCAGTTTGTTGATTTGAATTGCAAGAATTAAATAAGAGAGCAAATAGAATGGATGAAATGGAATAGTATTTTCTCCAAAAATTCATTGATCTAAAAATTGAACTTCCATAATACCGTTAAGCGGGCTTTCTGAAAATGTATAACACCTCATCTTTCATAAGTCGAAAACGCTCAATTTTGGCTGCATCATAATGCTTATTCAAATCGAAAGTTCCCACTTGAAATCCAGCTCGTTCTAACCATTTTGGATAATCTTTACCAAATAGACGAACGTGATCTTTTTGCCAATAATGTTTTTCGCGATCTTCTGGCGTTACTATAGTTGGATCCTCATACGTTTCAGTTCGGTTCATATCTTGAGGAACTTGCATGATTGCCCAGCCACCAGGTTTCATAACACGAAATAATTCCCTCATGCACTGAATTGGGTCAGCCACGTGTTCCATGACATGATTACAAAAAACTACATCAAAACGATTATCTTCCAAAGGAATAGAATGCAAATCAAAATGAATATCAGCAATGGGAGATTCCAAGTCACCAGTTAGATATTCCAAATTTTTTTGTTGTTTGAAACGATGAATAAAACACTGTTCTGGAGCAATGTGCAAAACACTCAGTTTAGGTGCCGTAAAAAAATCACTAGCATCTTTGAGATAAAGCCACATCAAACGGTGTCGTTCTAGGGTTAAATCGAACGGACAAAGGACATTTTCTCGGTGTGCAACATTCGATCCATAGGACAAGAATTTTGAAAAAGAGCGCTCACAAACTGGGCATTCCACCTTATTTCCACGATAAACAATAGGTGCAAAAAATTTGAAAACATAACTCAAGCGAATTAAAAGCGGTCGCGGAAGTTTATTGAGAAGAAATTTATAGAGTGTTTTCACATTTCAAAGTTAAAACAATCGTTCAAGATATTGTGTAATTTTGAAATCGAATCAAAAGTATGTGGAAATTTATTTTGGTTTCTAATCTTATAATCATCAACAGCATGTTTTCTCAAATTCAAGAGCCTACAGCCAAGAAAATCTCAAAGAAATTAAAAAAGCATAATCACGAAAGAATCGATGACTATTATTGGATGAACGAGCGCGATTCAAAGGATGTTTTGGAACATTTGAACAAGGAAAATGCCTATTGTGAAAAGTATTTTGAGCCTTTAAACGGTTTAGTCGACAAACTTTTAAAAGAATTTGATCAACGTATCAATCCCAATGATGTTAGTGCTCCATTTATTTTGAATGAAAAAACGTATCAGGTTAAAAACTTGGAGGGGAAGGATTATCAGCAAATAGTTCAATTGGAAAAAGGAAAAGAAACGATTTTTTTCGATGAAAATGAACGTGCTAAAAATCAATCGTTTTATGAATTAGCGGATTGGTCTCCTTCACCCAATAACAAACTTTTAGCCTTAACAGAAGATTTTATTGGAAGAAGAAAATACGTTGCTTCTTTTAGAGATAATTCTTCGGGTAAATTTTTAAAGGATAAAATTCAGGATGTAAGTGGTGAAATTGTTTGGGCTAACGATAATAAAACAGTTTTTTACGTCAAAAAAGATCCCCAGACACTGCGTGAGTTTCAAGTATATCGACATGTTTTAGGAACGGACTCTAAAACTGATGAGCTCGTTTATGAGGAGAAAGATGAAAAATTCAGCTTGGGAATTGGTAAAACCATAACCGATAAATTTATCATGATTTATATAGCAAGCTCAACTACCTCAGAAACATGGTTGATTGACGCTAATCAAGCTCATACTAATCCATTTATCTTTTTAAAGCGAAAACAAGGACATTTATATGAAATCGACCATCACGAAAATGGCTTTTATATTCTAAGCAACAATAACGCTTCCAACAAACGGCTTTTATTTTCAAAAGAACTTCCCAAAGAAATAGAAACTTGTTTGGAAGTGATTTCACACGATGTGAATACCTTGTTAGAAGGAGTTTCTGTTTTTAAGAATTTCATACTAATCGAAGA
Source organism: Crocinitomicaceae bacterium (assembly GCA_044348645.1). Classification (GTDB taxonomy): domain Bacteria; phylum Bacteroidota; class Bacteroidia; order Flavobacteriales_D; family Crocinitomicaceae; genus UBA952. The sequence goes on from JBIKSL010000010.1 coordinate 8,860, forward strand.
ACGATCCAATGGCTTGCGCAAATTGAAAGTGAAAAACATCGCCACCGGTAAGGAGCAGTTCGTCCAATTTAATGAAGAAACTTACTTTCTTTCACCTGGGTTGAATGATAATTACAACACAGACGAAATTTTTTACGCATACAATTCATTAACAACTCCTTCAACGGTCTATAAATACAACATGGCGACTGAAGAAAAATCGATTTGGTTTAGAAAGGAATTATTAGATAAGAATTTTAAACCTGAAGCGTATGAATCCAAGCGCGTTTGGGCAACTGCAAACGATGGAACGAAAATCCCAGTTTGCTTAGTTTATAAAAAAGGATTGAATTTGAGTCAAGCTCCTTGTCTGTTATATGGTTACGGTTCATATGGTTACACCTTGCCTGATGTATTTAGCGCCACGAGAGTAAGTTTATTAAACCGAGGTTTTGTTTATGCTGTGGCTCACATTCGAGGAAGCAAATACATGGGTGAGCAGTGGTATGAAAATGGAAAATTCCAAAAGAAAATCAATACGTTTACGGACTTCATCAATGCAGCTGAGTACCTTGGCCACATGGGATATTGCGATAAAGGAAAAATCTACGCGCAAGGTGGAAGTGCTGGAGGTTTGTTAATGGGTGCGGTTACCAACATGGCTCCTTATCTATGGAAAGGAATTGTTTCCCAAGTGCCTTTTGTGGATGTAGTTACGACGATGCTTGATGAAAGTATTCCTCTTACAACAGGAGAATACGAAGAATGGGGAAATCCAAATGATCCCGATTATTATTACTACATGTTGAAATATTCGCCTTACGACAACATTTATAAAATGAATTACCCTGCGATTTATGTCACAACCGGTTACCATGACTCACAAGTTCAGTATTGGGAACCGATGAAATATGTAGCTAAATTACGCGAATATCGAACGAATAAAAATCCATTAATTTTTGATTGCAACATGGATGCAGGTCATGGAGGTGGCTCAGGTCGAAGCGCAGAGAGAAAAGAAATCGCGAAAGTTTACTCATTCATTTTAGGTCTTGAAAACATTACTGAGTAACTTTTTTATTTGTCTAACATTCGTTCCTTTTTTTTCCCAGAAGGACAGTGTTTTTCTAGAGGATTTTTATGGGAGCCAGGTGATTTATACTGACATTGGATTCAACACGGCTCCATTCAGTTTGCATTACGATTTTCCGAATGGGATTGATAAATTAAGTTATAAAAACAATTACAAACCGTTTCTTGGAATTGGATTTGCATACAAGTGGTTTTCCGTTCGCGCTGGACTACCGATACTGGGATATTTCCGAAGTAAAGATTTGTATGGAGAGACAAAACAATACAACTTGGGATTTGATTTTGACATAAAAAAAATTCATTTTGACATAGAATTCAGGTATCTTGAAGGTTATTCTATTAAAAATGCTAAACGTTGGGATAAAGAATTAACAAAGGAAAATCCAAATGCGATTGTTTCAAACTTAGGCTCCCTAAATACTGCATTGAACGCGTGGTATTTCAATAACAAAGAATTCAAAATCAAAGGATTACACGGTAAACGTGCTCACTACAACAAACCTGTTCAAACGTGGTATTTGAAAGGAACAGTAAATTTATTTGGATCAGATAATGCGGGGTCAAGTATCATTCCTTTGGCGATGCAAGATCCAAACAATTCAAAAACAGCCGCTTCGCGTTATTCTGCCTTTGATTTTGGATTAATTCCTGGTTACGCATACGTCAATCGAATAAAAAATTGGCAATTTTGTGGTTGGTTTGGACTTGGAGCAGTCATTCAATCGAAGTTCTATCGTTTGGATGATCAATCCCGTGGATTTCTCGGGCTGGCACCTCGTTATGATGTGCGAATTATGGGTGGTTATTCGAACAAAAAGTATTTCGCTTTTTTAATCGCAGACTTCGACAATAAGTCAATTCGATATTCAGATTTGGTTTATCGGCAGTTCTATTATACCGTGAAAATTACGGGCGGAATTAGACTGGATCATAAAAAGTTTGATATCCAAACAAAAGTTAAGAAACTCCCACTTTTGAAACTTCCTTAAAGTTGGAAATGAAAACGAAGAGTAATTATACTCAACTCAATCTAATTATATTCTTGATTTTATGGTTTACCAAGCATCAATAAATTGAACGTCGTTAGAAAGATATTTTCGAAATACTCAGGTGTTTGTAAATCAAATTCATTCGATGTTTAATTTTACACAAAAAAACAACATGGTTATTGGAATTAATGGCTTTGGGCGAATTGGACGATATCTAACTAGGTTAATATTAATGGATAATCAAATTAATCTTGCTCTTGTAAATGACCCAGCAGACACCAAAACGTTGATGCATTTACTGAAATATGATAGTGTTCACAAAATATTTCCTTTATCGTTCGAAATAGATGGTGACACGGTATATTTTGAAAACGGAAAACGCCTTTATTTCACACACGAAAAAGAACCAAAATCGATTCCATGGAAAGAAAATGAGGTTGAGGTTGTTGTTGAATCAAGTGGCTTTTTCTTAACCAAAGATTTGGCAAATGCTCACATAATATCAGGAGCCAAAAAAGTGATTATTTCCGCACCTCCTGCAGACGAAAGAGTTCCAATTTTTGTTTTAGGTGTATCAAATTTACAACTCTTAAGATCGCATGAAATAGTTTCTAACGCTTCTTGTACAACAAACAATCTTGCTCCGATGTTGAAAGTACTTAACGAACTCATGCCAATCGAATCATGTCATTTTACAACTGTTCATAGCTATACTTCAGATCAAGGGTTACACGATTCTCCTCACAGAGATTTAAGGAGAGCCCGAGCAGCTGCTACTTCCATTGTCCCAACAACAACCGGAGCAACACGAGCCATTACGAGAGTATTTCCCGAATTAACAGGAAAAGTTACCGGTGGAAGCATTCGAGTTCCCGTCATTAATGGCTCATTAACGGAGTTGACTTTATACTCTTCAACACCCAAAACCATTGAGGAAATTAATTTTGCCTTTCGATTGGCGTCCGAAAAGGATATGAATGGAATTCTTGGTTACACCGAAGATCCCATTGTTTCCGTTGACGTGATTGACTCTCCATTCAGCTGTCTTTTCGATTCGAATTTAACTTCTGTTTTAGGAAATCTTGTTAAGGTTGTTGGTTGGTACGACAACGAAGCAGGATATGCCAACCGATTAAAAGATTTGGTTAAATTTTTATCAACTGTTGACTGATAGATTTCGAATGATATAAAAAGTCCCGACTCGCGGGACTTTCATTTAAACAAACAACAACAAACAATTCCAACGTAATTCGAAAATTAACGAAGGAATACCTTTTCTCCTTTTGGTAGTTGTTCGTCAGGAGAAGAACTTTGATTCTTTCTCATCAGTGGTTTAAGGCGAATCGCCTCTTTTTGCGACACTTCACGAAGCGTCGTAGGTTTTTCTAGAATTATTTCTTTTTTTGTTTTTGAACGATTTCTTTTAGGTTCAAGATAAACGACATCTCCAACTTTCAGTGTTTCTTTTTTCTTGTCAAAGTCATTGTATTTGTGGATCTGTCTCAATGTTAATCCTGATTTTCGAGCAATTTGGAAAAATGAATCACCTTGCTTTACAACAACGAAATTGACGTCGTTTGAATGTGTTTGAATTTGAATTTCATTGGAGAGATTTGGAATATTAGAACTTACAATCTTTTTAGAATTTTCATCCAACATATTTAAATTAAGTTCCTCAATGATTTTAATAAGAAGTTCTGCATATTCGGGGTTTGTTGCATATCCGGCTTTTTTTAGCCCGTAAGCCCAGTTTTTATAATCATTAACAGAATATGAAAACAAAAATTGGTAACGACTTCCATTTTTTAGGAATTCGCTGTGATCTTTGTAAGATTCCTCTGCAGATGAATACGAACGAAAACACTCATTGGTAGCGTCGTCATCCATGTAAATCTTTTCACCCGTCCAATTCGAATGACATTTTATTCCAAAATGATTGTTTGATTTATTGGCTAAAACTGAATTTCCACTATTCGACTCCAAAATTCCTTGAGCTAAAGTTATAGAGGCTGGAATGTGATATTCTAATTGGTGATTCAACGCGATTTGTTCAAATTTCAAACGATATTCTTGTTTGCATAATTCAATATTGGCATTCATTCTTTCTGAAAAAAGAAGAAACACAATAATTATATTAACATTGAAAAATCGCATTGTTTGATTTAAACGATTTGTACTATTTCAAGGTTACAATTTCTCGAAAATAATCTTAATCAAGACATTTTGACATGTTGCCTAGGGTTTAAAAAGACAAATTGACATTGTTTTCATTGGAAAATACAATGGTTTATAATTTGAAATTCATAATCTAAATTTACTAAAAATGGACATAAATAAATTCACAATCAAATCGCAGGAAGCAATTCAGCAAGCGCAACAATTGGCAGAAACTAATGGAAATCAAAGTATTGAGACTGGGCATCTTTTGAAAGGTATATTTCTGGCAGATCAAGAAATAGCTCCGTTTCTATTGAACAAGTTAATGGTAAATCAAAAAATTCTAGAGGCCGCGTTGGATCGAATAATTGATTCGTACCCCAAAGTTTCAGGGGGACAAGTTTACCTTTCCCCAGTTTGCAATCGTGTGTTGAATTTTGCAATCAGTGAGCTCAAGAATTTTGGTGATGAGTTTGTTTCTATTGAATTACTATTGTTCGCTTTACTTGATGCATCGGATTCTATTGGAAAATTATTGAAGGACAACAAAATCAACAAAACCAATCTAAAAGATTCAATTATGGACTTAAGAAAAGGTCAAAAAGTTACTTCAAGCAGTCAAGAAGGAACTTATCAGTCATTGGCGAAATATGCGAAAAATCTTAATGAATTAGCGCAATCAGGTAAATTGGATCCGGTTATTGGTCGCGACGATGAAATCAGACGTGTTTTGCAGATTTTGACTCGAAGGACAAAAAACAATCCAATTCTCATTGGAGAACCTGGCGTTGGAAAAACAGCGATTGCTGAAGGATTAGCACATCGAATAATTAGTGGTGATGTTCCTGAGAACTTAAAATCTAAAGTGGTTTATTCACTCGATATGGGAGCGTTAATTGCTGGAGCTAAATACAAAGGTGAATTTGAGGAACGATTGAAATCTGTCGTTAAAGAGGTCATTGCTGCCGAAGGTGAAATTATTTTATTTATTGATGAAATTCATACGCTTGTTGGAGCTGGTGGTGGTGGAGAAGGCGCTATGGATGCAGCAAATATCTTGAAACCTGCCCTTGCTCGTGGAGAATTGAGAGCGGTCGGAGCAACGACTCTTAATGAATATCAAAAGTATTTCGAAAAGGACAAAGCGCTTGTTCGTCGATTCCAAACAGTTTTGGTTGATGAACCTGCAACCGAAGATGCCATTTCAATTCTTCGTGGAATTAAGGATAAATATGAGAATCACCACAAGGTAATGATAAAGGATGCGGCCATTATTGCTGCGGTTGAACTTTCACAACGATACATTACAGAACGACATTTGCCTGATAAAGCAATCGACTTAATCGATGAAGCGGCTTCCAAGTTGCGCATGGAAATTAATTCCAAACCTGAAGAGTTGGATGAAATTGAGCGTAAAATCATGCAATTGGAAATTGAACGTGAAGCAATCAAACGGGAAAATGACAATAAAAAGATTGAACAGGTAGAACGTGAATTGGCAAACTTAACGGAGCAGCGAAATGCTTTTCAGTCGAAGTGGCAAGCTGAACGCGATGTGGTTGATTCTGTTCAAAAAGCGAAGGAAGAAATTGAGAATTTGAAATTTGAAGCGGAACAAGCTGAACGTCAAGGTGATTATGGAAGAGTTGCTGAAATTCGCTATGGGAAAATCAAGGAAGTTGAAGACCGTTTGGAGTCATCTAAACAACAACTTGCGGAAATGCAGTCTAAGTCCAAAATGATAAAAGAGGAAGTGGATGCAGAGGAAATCGCTGAGGTTGTTTCCAAATGGACAGGGATTCCAGTTAACAAAATGATAGAAAGTGAGGTTTCAAAATTACTTCGTTTGGAGGATGAACTGAAAAAACGTGTGGTTGGACAAACTGAGGCTATTGAAGCACTTTCGGATGCTGTTCGCAGAAGTAGAGCTGGATTACAGGATGCTCGTCGACCAATCGGTTCGTTTATTTTTCTCGGTACAACAGGTGTTGGTAAGACAGAATTGGCAAAGGCGTTAGCTGATTTCTTATTCAATGATGAAAACGCGATGACGCGAATCGATATGAGTGAATACCAAGAAAAACATTCGGTAAGTCGTTTGGTTGGTGCTCCTCCAGGATATATTGGTTACGATGAAGGAGGTCAATTAACAGAGGCGGTTCGTCGCAGGCCTTATTCAATTATTTTACTAGATGAAATTGAAAAAGCTCATCCAGACGTTTTCAATGTTTTGCTGCAAGTATTGGACGATGGTCGTTTGACCGATAACAAAGGTCGGGTGGTGAATTTCAAGAACACGATTATCATCATGACATCCAATTTAGGTTCACATATTATCCATGAGAAGTTTGAAAATATTAAACCAAGTGAATTTGATCGAACAACGGAAAAGGCAAAATTTGAAGTCCTTGAATTATTAAAAGAAACAATTAGACCTGAGTTTTTGAATCGCATCGATGAGATCATCATGTTTACTCCGTTGACCAAGCAGAACGTTCGAGAAATTGTTCAAATACAATTGAATCAATTGAAGTCTCTTTTGAAAGAGAAAGAATTAAACTTGGTTATTACAGAGCACGCGTTCGATTACATTGTGGAATCAGGTTACGATCCGTTTTTTGGCGCAAGACCAGTTAAACGCGTCATTCAGAAGCAAGTATTAAATGAACTTTCCAAAGCTTTACTTGGAGGAACCGTTGATAAAACAAGAAATGTTGTAATGGATTTCTTTGATGGAAAGATTGTTTTCCGAAAGCCTGTTTTGGCGGAAGAGGAGAATTAATAAAATGACAATGGGCACTATTGAGTGCCCATTTCTATAAAATTCAATTTAAACCAAAATTATATTCTATATTTCTTGAAAAATGCGTCCCAATTCCAAATGAAATTTCCCATTACTTCATCCATTCTTTTCAAAAACAAAGGATTAGGTGCTTGCATTCTTTTGAAGTATTCGTCTTGAAATTCATTCAACTTGTATTTATGAAAGACAGCTTTCGACATTCCATATATCCAATTTTTTGAAGGATGATTAACGCGCATGATGAAATTTTGGTAGTCTCGGATTAAATTTCGAAAAGCTCCTATTTCCATGTCGTAAATTTTAGCAAGTTTTTCAAAAATTAGATTTTCAACACGTGCTGCTTGCTCTGCATCAAAAGTGCTTTCTAAAAATGACAAGTTTCCAACAATACAAATCATACCAAACTCGCCATTGTCTGTCTCTTTAATGTTTGGCGATGTCGTGAATGCGCTATCCTCGTTTATCAGGTAAGCAACTTCTTTAAATCCATTATCTACGCAATCAAAAATTGCGTTAATGAAAACGTTGGCAACTTGATTGTCGGAAAGTTTCTTTTTGATGATTGTGCTAAACATTATGAAATCATTTCGATGGTTCAATACAAAGATAAAGATGAGATAAAATTATCTGAAACATGCCGAAATTCGTTATCAACGAAGTTTTCAACAGAGATTTGAGACTAAATCTGTTTAAAACTAAAAATTCGATCTTTTTTTAAGATGACTAACTTTGCAAATAAAAATGAAAGGAATAATATACACGAATAAAGGTGAAATGAAATTGGAGTTTTTTGAAAAGGATGCTCCAAAAACCGTTGCGAATTTCGTTAAATTGGCTCAATCTGGATATTACAACGATTTAAAATGGCATCGAGTGATTCCTGATTTTGTCATTCAAGGTGGCTGTCCGAATTCGCGAGATGGCGCTAATGGTATTCCGGGAACAGGCGGCCCTGGTTATCAAATTGATTGTGAATTGGATGGGGAAAATCAGTTTCACGACCGAGGTGTTTTATCAATGGCTCATGCGGGCAGAAATACGGGTGGATCACAATTTTTTGTTTGTCACTCCAGAAGAAATACTGCTCATTTAGATCGAAATCATACATGTTTCGGTAGAGTATTTGAAGGATTAGATGTTCTTGATGAAATCCGTCAAGGTGACTCAATTGATCGAATTGAAATAATCGAAGACTAAATTGAATTAATCATCTTTGTCATCTCTTTTAACCAATAACAAACAAGTCGATTAAAAAAGGAATTACTGTCTTATAAACCGGACAACCCGGCTACAGGAAATCATTTGATTCAAATTATGAATTAGAACTTCGTAATGAGGATTTAACTACGATTAAATTATTGTGTTTGGAGATTTTGGCGTAGCCACTGCAATGGTGAAATCATAAATACAATTACAACCACTTATTTTGAAATAGCTTCAAGACCTAATGGATTGTTTAATGCATAATTCGGTCTTAATTCGTATTTACCTTTGAACTGAATAAATACTCTTGTTATTTAATACGTTATCAAAACCCAATTTTTTATACTTGCCATGAACAGAGTTTGTCAAATGTGAGAGCAATCTGCAATACTTTTGATATAAAGAAATGTACATCAAAGCGAGAACGTAATCTTGTTTTTGGTAATAAAGCATAGATAAATCGGCAAAACTTAAATCGATAAAAAATATAACTGTTATTTACAAAATTTATTTATTTTTGTTTTCCTTAGTTTAGAAATGTCACAAAAAAGAAATTTTGTATGAAAAAGATTTTTATTTTAAGCTTAGCATTTTTTCTACTGCGTACAAGCTTCTCCCAGCAAACGAAACAAGAACCAAAGTACATTCGTGACGCGAATAAAGCTTTTGATGCAAAGAACTACTTTGATGCAATCAGCAAATGTGAATCTGCATATAAGAAGATGGGCACCAAAGGATCAATTAAAGAGAAAGGAAATATGGCATTTAAGGTGGCTGAAAGCTATCGAAATTTAGAAAAATATGATTTTGCTCTTGAATGGTATAATGTATGTGTTGAATTGAAATACTTCAATGAAAAACCAGAAATCTATTATTTCAAAGGTGAAATGCAGCGAATGCAGAAAGATTTTGATGGTGCCATTGCAAGTTTTAAAGAATTCAAAAAAATTGCCCCAAATGCGCTCAAGGAACAAGTAGATATTGCAATCGCTTCTTGTGAAAAGTTCAAGAATTTTGACATCAGCGAGTCTAAAATTGTGGTTAAATCTGAAAACAAGATCAACACGAAAAATTTTGATATGGCTCCAGCTTTCTTCGACAAAAAAGGAAAAGTGATTTACTTTGGCTCGAGTCGAGACGAAAGTTTTGGATCGAAAAGGGATCCAATGACGGGTGAAAAATACATGGATATTTTCGTTGCTACTTTTGATGAATCGGGCAATCCGCTTTCGGTCAAATCAATCGATAACAGCGGAATCGTTAATTCAGAGGATAACGAAGGAACGGTTTGCTTTGATTCTAAGAGAAAAACCATTTATTTTACGCGATGTCCAAATGCCGATAAACAAAATTTAGGTTGTGATATTTGGAAAGCGGATATTAATGGTGATTCTTATGAAAATCTAACGAAAATGAATCTCAAAACAGATAATTCGATTTCTGTTGGACACCCTTGTTTAACCGAAGACGGCACGATGCTTATTTTCGCATCTGATATGGCTTCAAGTGGTGGAACAAAAAGTTTGGGTGGAATGGATTTGTGGTATGTAACCTACAATAACAAAAACAAAACATGGGATTCTGTTCCAAAAAATATGGGACCTGAATTCAATACATCTGGAAGTGAATTGTTCCCATCAATCGGACCGAAAGGGCAACTTTATTTCGCAAGTAACGGCTGGTCAGGAATCGGAGGTCTCGATATTTTTGAGGCACAACGAGTTTCCCCAACTGAAAATAAATGGAAAACACCTGTTAATAAAGGTTATCCATTCAACTCACAATTAAATGACTATGCTATAAGTGATTTCGATGGTACGACTGGATTTTTTACTTCAGAAAGAAAGTCAGGTGCCATGAAAGAATATGCACCTGATATTTGGAGCTACTCCATTCCCCCAAATTTATTTGATTTACGTGTTGTTGTAATTGAGTTTGGAAAGAAAAATAGCAGAATTCCAGACGCGAAAGTGGAAGTGAATTGCACCTCCTGTAAAGATAATAAGTGGGAAGGCAAAACAAACGAGAAAGGCCAAACAGAGAAATGGGCAGATAAAGGTAAAGGCGTTCGTTACATAACTGCCGGTAACGACTACCAAATCAATGCGTCTAAACAAGGATATTACGAAAACAAAAAAGGAGCAAAAATTACAACGAAAGGATTAGATCAAAGTCAGAGTTTTATAGTTGAAATTCCGCTTATTCCAATAGGTGAAATTAGAACACCTGAAGTGCGCTATCCATTGGATCAGTGGACGTTTATAAATGATGCAACTTGTATGTCAAATGATTCCTTGAAGTATTTGGCTGACTTATTAACAGATAATCCAAATATTACAATTGACTTGTTTTCTCATACGGATGCTCGTGATACTGAAATTCATAACAAAGTACTTTCTGAAAACAGAGCGAAAGCAGTTTACAAATATTTGGTTGAACAAAAAGGAATTGATCCTCGAAGAATAAGACCAGAGGGTAAAGGTGAGTCCGATCCTGCAAAATGGAAAGATGAGACAGGAAAAGAAGTAACTTTAACGGAAGAATATATTAATCAATTTAAAACGACCGATAAAACCAAATATGAGAAACTTCATCAAATTAATCGTCGTACAACGGCAAAAATTACAAGCGTAGATTTTGATCCTGAAAGTTCGAAAATTGTACCTAATCCGAATTGGACTAAATTTACCTCGCCCTTACCAAGATAATTTTCTTGACAAATTATAAAAGCGTTCGAATGAACGCTTTTTTTTTGTATCTTCATTCATAACCGTCCAACATGAACGAAGAATATCTCCATTTTATTTGGAAAAAAAAGCGTTTACCTCTTCATCGACTAAAAACCCATGATGGGCAAGCAATTGATTTTATCGAAGTTGGATTGCACAATGAATCTGAAAGTGGACCGGATTTTACAATGGCGAAAATTCGAATTGGGGAAATAATTTGGGTAGGATGCGTTGAAATTCACATTCGTTCATCCGATTGGTATCGTCACAATCATCATAAAGATAAAGCTTATGACAACGTGATTCTTCACGTAGTCTATGTTCATGATAGAGATGTTGAACAAAATCATCGTGCCATCCCTGTTGTTGAACTAAAACCTCACATAGACCTTTTGCATTATTTCAAATACAAGAAGATTTTCAAAATCCAACAGGACGAATTTCCTTGCCAGCCATTTTTTTCGAAAGTTGAATTGATAAAGTTTTCTGAATTAAAAAATCAAGCCATTCAAAATAGGTTTGAACGAAAAGCAGATGAAATCAATCTTATGAATTGCGAATCAGAAACAAATATTTTATTTAAACTAACCGCCAAGGCATTTGGTACTCGCGTAAATGACCAACCATTTGAAGAATTATCAAATGTATACTCGATCGACAAATTAAATAGGCTTGGAGAAAAAGATACTCAGCAGATTTTGGAAAATTTTAGCTGGAAAAGGAAAGGCTTAAATCCAACTTCATGTTATCAAAAAAGAATAAGTCAATTTCGATCCTTTGTTAATATGAATAACTTTGATTTTCCATTTTGGGAACTTCCGCCTTCATTAATTGTTTTACATTTTGAAAAGGTATTTAAACAAGCAATGATTGAGAGTCGGTTCATTCAAAATAATCAATTAATAAATTGTATAGGGCGTTTTTTATTTTGGAAAGGACACGTAATGAATATTCAAGTATATAAAGAAAAGGCGCTTAAATTATTGACGCTATTACCCAAAGAATCTAATCGAGTTATGCGAAAATGGGAAACATTGAATGTAATTCCCAAAAACGCCTTTGATTCTCAGGCTCTCCTGGAAATTTATGAGCAACTTTGTACCAAGAAGGCTTGTCTAAAATGTGAAATTGGCAAAATGATATTAGTGAAATGAGGCGTTTTTTCCAAAAAGTAATTTTCTTTTTCGAGATGCAATCTTTTGGTGTCTGTGCGTGGTGGGCGCGTAAACTAGGGATTAGTTCTACTAAAGTTCGTCTAGGATTTATTTACTTTTCGTTCATTGCTTTGGGTTCTCCCGTTCTAATTTATCTTGTCATGGCTTGGATTCTGGAACACAAACATTACTTTAAATTAAAAGCGAAGAGAAAACGCTCGATTTGGGAATTATAAAAAACGAATATCACTCCCTACTTTAAGTTTTATGCCCCAAGTTTGTTTGGGTTTTATAACTCAGCAAGACGCGGATATCTGAGACGTATTTTAACCTGAATTATGCATTAAAATGGGGACTAGGATCTATCTTACATTTAGAATACACATTTGATTCCTGGCCTGAAAATCAAGCAGACAAATATTGTTATAAATTACTTTAATCGTGCTCAACGAATATCATCTCTTTTGGAAAACAAACCTACTTTTTGCGTAGAAATGAGATATTCCGTTTTAAACCACTAAATTTAGTTCGTTTGACGGCGCTATTTATAAATAGTTTTTCAAAGGTTTCATGTTCCAAGTTTTCCCAGTCTGAATTTGTTAAATCCATAAGAGAAAACATGGGGTTAAATCGGTGTTCTTGAGTTGCTTTTGAAAAACGATTCCAAGGACAAACGTCCTGACAAATGTCGCATCCGAACATCCAATTGTCCATTTTTCCTTCAAATTCTTTAGGAAGAATCTCGTCTTTTAATTCGATTGTTAGATAAGAAATGCACTTGGACCCATCGACTAAATATGGTTGAACAATTGCATCGGTTGGACAAGCATCGATACAACGAGTGCAGGTTCCGCAATAATCTTTGATTTCTCCGTCTGGTTCGATTTTCAAATCTGTGATAACCTCAGCTATGAAAAAAAAACTTCCTTCTTTCGGATGAATCAAATTCGAGTTTTTTCCTATCCAACCTAATCCCGACTTTTTGGCCCAAACTTTATCCATTACCGGTGCTGAATCGACAAAAGCGCGTCCGTTTATTTCACCAATTTCATCTTGCATAAATCGAATGAGTTCCTTCAATTTGTCCTTAATTACAATATGATAATCTTCTCCATAAGCATATTTGGAAATTTTGGGTGCTTCAGTATCTTTCTGTGTTTCGGAGGGAAAATAATTGAGTAGTAAAGAAATAACTGTTTTTGCGCCATCAACCAATAACCTGGGATCTAATCGTTTATCAAAGTGATTTTCCATGTACGACATTTTACCCTGATAATTTTGATTAAGCCAAGATTCAAGTTTTGGAGCCTCCTCTTCAAGGAAATCGGCTTTGGAAAATCCACAATAAAAAAAGCCAAGTTCAGCCGCTTTGGACTTAATCAATTGTTTATACTTGTTGTGAACCATTTAATTCCAATGGTTTAAAACAAACCGCCTTGAGTCCATCCTAAGTCGAGACCTAAATGTTTAAATGCTCTTTCGGTTGCTTTTCGACCTCTTGGAGTGCGCATCAAAAATCCTTCTTGAATGAGAAAAGGTTCATAAACTTCTTCCAATGTGCCGGCATTTTCACCAATAGCAGTAGCAATCGTTGTCAAACCAACTGGTCCTCCTTTAAATTTATCAATAATTACTTTCAAAATCCGAATGTCCATTTCATCCAACCCATTTGCATCAACATTCAAAGCATTCAAAGCAAACTCCGTAATTTCATCATCAATTCGACCAGTACCTTTGATTTGAGCAAAATCGCGCACTCGTCTTAAAAGAGCATTCGCAATTCGCGGCGTGCCTCGGCTTCTACTAGCAATTTTAAAAGCCGCATCTTCATCAATTTCAATATTGAGTAATCCAGCGCTTCGTTCAACAATTAGTGTAAGGGTTTTCGAATCGTAATACTCCAATCGCGAATTTATGCCAAATCGTGCTCTTAATGGAGAAGTTAATAATCCAGATCGAGTAGTTGCACCAATTAGCGTAAATGGATTAAGGTTGATTTGAATGCTCCTTGCATTTGGACCGGTATCAATTAAAATATCAATCACGTAATCTTCCATTGCCGAATAAAGATACTCCTCTACAACTGGACTCAACCGGTGAATTTCATCGATGAACAATACATCACCTTCGCCTAAGTTTGTTAGTAATCCAGCCAAATCTCCTGGCTTGTCAAGTACTGGACCACTAGTAACTTTAAACCCAACGCCAAGTTCATTCGCAATGATATTTGCTAAAGTAGTTTTTCCAAGTCCAGGTGGCCCATGCAAAAGAACGTGATCGAGTGGCTCTTTTCGATATTTAGCCGCTTGAACGAAAACATGTAAATTCCGAACGACAGGATCTTGACCAGAAAAATCGGATAAATACTTCGGTCGCAAGACTTTGTCATAATCTTGTTCTCCACCGTTTTGTGCTTCTTCTCGATAATCAAATGATTCGTCCAAATCTTATTGTTTAAACAAAAATAAGAAGACTTTGATTAAGTTAGCGACAAAAATTGAATAGATAGGCTATCCTTGGGTTTTGAAGACAGTTCTTTGATAAGTTAGAATATGGCCTAAAAAATCAATTAAGCTTGAAACTACTTCAAAATAAGTTGTTAAAGCTAGGTCTAATTTCTTTTCAGCGGAGAGAGGGAATTGCTTCGCAGGTCTTCGCTGCGCTACGGCACGAAACCGAGGGTTCTCATCCACTCCTCCTTCACTTTGTTGCGGAGAGAGAGGGATTCGAACCCTCGATAAGCTTTTGACCTATACACACTTTCCAGGCGTGCTCCTTCAACCACTCGGACACCTCTCCAATAATTTTGGTCAAAGTTACTATTTTCAATGATGTGAAATGCGATTTTCATCAATCAATTTCCACAAAACACACATTGTTTTTTTCCTCTATCAAATGAATTACGTTCTCACCCGATTTATTGTAATAAATAGCTCTTACTTTCACAATTGCCATTCCCGTTTGACCCAAATCATAAAATTCATTTAGATTGAAAACTACAGAACCAGTTTTATCAGATATTTTTTCAAGATCTATTGATAAAGCCTTATTCAAATTAGAATTTGTTGGTTCCCCAAAAACTTTCACTTTTGCGCCTTCAATCTGTGATCCCGATTTATCCCGAATGTAAACACTTAGCATCGTATCCTGTCTTTTGTGACATCCAGAAAACAATGCAAATACCAAGATTGTCAGAAAACAAAATTTAAAAAATTGTAGCAGATAATTCGCAAGTTTTTTCTTGTAAATTTGCACTGAATGTTCGTTTTCTTTGATGTTTGAACAAGAAAGCATTAAACAAAGTTACAGGAAAGGCTGAATGAAATCAATAATTAATGAAATAAGAAAAGAAATTGAAGGGTTTGAAATCCGTTCAAATGATCAACTAGAAAGCTATCGAATTAAATTTTTAGGTTCTAAAGGATTAACGAAAATATTATTTTCTGAGCTGAAAAATGTTGACAAAGATCAAAAAAAAGAAATTGGACAATTATTAAATCAACTGAGATCAGATGCTGAGTCTAAATACGAAGAATCGAAAAAAACATTAGGCGTTAATAAAACAGACTCTAATGATTTGGATTTAACCCGATCGGGCGAGGACCATGAAATTGGTAGCCATCATCCTTTATCACTGATTAGAAGAGAGATCATTTCAATTTTTTCAAAAATCGGCTTTGAAGTTTCAGAAGGGCCTGAAATTGAAGACGATTGGCATAATTTTTCTGCTTTGAATTTTCCACCGGAACATCCTGCTCGCGATATGCAAGATACATTTTTCATTGAAAAGGGAGCGAATGAAATTGCATTGCGAACGCACACGAGTTCTGTTCAAGTTCGCGTGATGGAAAACTCAAAACCACCTATTCGAACGATTTCACCTGGAAGAGTTTATCGTAACGAGGCAATTTCTGCCCGAGCACACTGTTTTTTTCATCAAGTAGAAGGATTGTATATCGAAAAAGGCGTTTCTTTTGCTGATTTAAAGCAAACGCTTCTGTATTTCGCTCAAGAAATGTTCGGCGAAAAAGCCCAAATACGATTAAGACCTTCTTATTTTCCATTTACAGAACCCAGTGCGGAGGTGGATGTTTCCTGCACTCTTTGTAACGGAAAAGGTTGTAACGTCTGCAAATATTCAGGTTGGTTGGAAATTTTGGGATGTGGAATGGTTGATCCTAATGTTTTGGATTCCTGCGGCATAGACTCATCCATTTACTCGGGATTCGCATTCGGAATGGGGATTGAGCGTATTGCTCAATTGAAATATCGTGTTACGGATTTAAGACTGTATTCCGAAAACGATATTCGCTTTCTCAAACAATTTAAATCGGGAATTTAATGGCTTGGATTCAATTAATTTCGGAGGAACAATTTGAAGAGGCAATTCATCGAAGTGAAACAAAACCGCAATTCTTTTTTAAACATAGCACTCGATGTATCATTTCCAAAATGGCTCTTAAGGAATTTGAACGAACGGGAGTTGTTAATTCGAGTATCGCCGATTTTTATTTACTCGACCTATTGAATTACCGAAGTATTTCCAATGAAATTTCTGAACGATTGAATATTGTGCATCAATCACCTCAAGGTATATTGCTGTCGAAAAACAAAGTCATCTATTTTGAAACGCACGAGAAAATTGACGGCATAAAAGTTCTGAATGTTTTAGATAAAATTTCATGAAGAAAGTTTTCATTATTTTGATAATTATTGGCTTTGTTGTTGCTCTGATTGTTCCCATGATTCGCGATAATGCTTCAGAATCTGACAGTGCTTTCACGGTTGAATTGCAGGATAATTTGGCAATAAAATTGGGGCAATCAATTCCATTGAACTTCGAAATAATTGATGATTTAAAAGATATTACTCTTGAAATCAATGGAGAAATTGTCAAAACTTGGATTGCTCCCTCAGGAAAAATAAATTATGAATTAAATACCTCAAATTGGCAAGTTGGTTCTTTCGATATTGTAATCAACGGAACCTTGAAAAATGGAATGATTCAGACAGAGCAACGTTTTTTGAGAGTTCTATCCGACATCATCCCGGAAAAGTGGGCTGTCGAAATACTTCAGGATTTTCCTCATTTGGAGAGTAGTTTCACGCAAGGATTAGAATTTGATGGCAATCAATTATTCGAAGGAACCGGAGATCCAAATCAAAGTGGTTATTCTCTGATTTCTGAAGTTGATTTAAATTCAGGTGAAATTAAGCGGAATTCCAAGTTGGACGCAACTTATTTCGGTGAAGGAATTACAATTTTTGGCAATGAACTTTTTCAATTGACTTGGAAGAATGGAAAATGTTTTGTTTATGACAAAAATACCTTTTCCGTAGTTCGCGAATTAAACTACCCGGGAGAAGGCTGGGGCCTTTGTCACGACGAAAAAAACTTAATCATGTCTGATGGTTCCGAACGAATTTATTTCAGAAATCCAATAACATTTGAAATCGTAAGATCTATTGAGGTTTATACCGATCAAGGTCCAGTAAATTACCTGAATGAATTGGAGTACATCGATGGCAAAATATTCGCTAATATCTGGACGAGTAATAACATAGCAGTTATAGACCCTCAAAGCGGAAAGGTTTTGGCTCTTATAGACGCAACGAATGCTGTGAAGGAAGGCAAAGGAAATGGCGAAGTTTTGAACGGAATTGCTTGGAATAAACTCAATAAGAAAATCTATTTGACAGGAAAATATTGGCCAAAACTATTCGAAGTTAGATTGAATAAACGTGCTGCATGATACGACTCACTCTTCTCCTTTTATTTCCATTTTTGATTCAATGTCAAGAAAATTGGAAAGATAAAGAATTACCTTATTTTGAAAACATCTATTCTCAAAAAGTCTCTGAAGACACGTTGCAATCCACTTTTTTTATTGCAGTCAAAAAAAGCGTAGTACCACATTATCACAAAAATCATTCCGAGAGTATTGTCGTTATTTCAGGCGAAGGAGATATGATGTTGGGTGAAGAAAAAATTAAACTAACAGAAGGTATTCAGGTAAGTATTCCAAAAAACACTATTCATAGTGTTATCGTTAAAGGAAAAAAGCCCTTGAGGGTAATTTCCGTTCAAAGCCCAAAATTTGATGGAAGCGATCGTTTTTTGATTGATGAACCTCTAATCAAATAAAGGAAAGTTACTACGGAATTGGAATTATAGAACTTGAACAATAATTTAAACACATTTAAAAAGAATTTGTTAATTTGTACTTTAAATTAAAGTCATGCGTCTGATAAACTTCATCATCCTATTACTAATTCTTTTCAACGGAGTTTTTGCTCATTCACAAAAGACAAATGTTTTCAATAAATTGCAATGTTCGAAATACATTGATGAGGGATCGGCAAAATATGCTTCCGGTTTGGTGTATGATTCTTACATGTTATTCAAACAGGCAATTTCGGTGGATCCCAATTCATGGCGCGCACATTATTTGTTGGCTACAACTGAATTTGATTTAAAAAACTACTCCGATGCAAAGGAAAATATTGACCGAGCTATTTCTTTATCAAAAGAAAAGGCAGATGGTGACATATATTACCTTTCAGCTAGAGTTTATCAAAACTTGAACTTAATTTCGGAGGCTTTATCTTTTTATAAAAAAACGAATGAATTATTCAAAGAACGTGACAGAAAGGAATTTGAAATTTCTGCTGCCATTGCCCAATGTGAATTTGCACTGAATGAAGAAGAAAAAGGAATTAAAAACCTCCGAAAATTGTTATCAGTGAATACGAAATATGACGAGTACGGCCCGATCCTAATTGATAACGGTAAAAAGTTGTTTTTTACGGGACGATTATCGGAGACAACTGGAGGCAACTTGAATCCGGAAGATCAACAGTTTTTTGAGGACATCTATTTCGCTGAATTGGATTCATTGTCAAATGAGTTTGTTCTAATTCCCGAAGTCATGGAAGAAATCAATACCGAAGGCTTTGATGCTCTCAATTTTATATCTAGAAATGGTCTTTATGCGCTTGGGACACTAAACACATCCGCCTCCAAAGAGAAGACCACTCAAAGCTCTGATCTCTTCGAAATGACGGCCGAGAAACCTGGGGTTTTTGATGGTATGGAAATCATTAAAAACAAGTATATTAATTCCTCTTTTTTTGAGGGAGCTGCAAGCATAACAGATTCCTTGTTCACCGATGAAGATAATTTTCTTCAAACGCTTTATTTCGTGTCGGATAAAAATGCTGAAAAGAAGTCAACCGATATTTATTTTGTTGAAAAAAAGAATGGTATTTTTTCCGAAGAGATTAAGGTTTTGCCGAATAATATAAATACAACAGGTCGCGAAACAACCCCGTTTATCTCTTCAGACGGACGATTTTTATTTTTTAGCTCAGATGCTCTTCCAGGAATGGGTGGCTACGATATCTATTATTCTGAGAATATTGAAGGGAAATGGAGTGATCCTGTAAATCTCGGTGCAGTTTTCAATACGGTTAACGATGACACCCATTTTCAATTGTATCCCGAATTAAACAAGGCCGTTCTTGCTGGAATAAGTGAAACGGATGGCATTTTTAATTATAACATCTTCGAAGTAGATTTAACGGGTTTAGACTTACCTTTTTTGAAATAATCCTGTAATTTTCAGCGAAAGATTAACTTCAGGAGAAACAGGTTTTAAATAATCTTTTCGCGCTTAATTCGAACACTAATTACCCAATTTGCGTTAATCTTCAAGCTGATTAAAAAAATTCAACTTCATAAATGCTAAATTTACGTGATGAGTATTGAAAAAATTATTCGAATTAATAAATTATCAAAGAAATTCGGTTCATTTCATGCCGTTCGTGATGTTTCGTTTGAAGTAAATAAAGGTGATGTTTTCGGATTTTTAGGTCCAAATGGCGCCGGAAAAAGTACGACCATTCGCTGTATGCTGTCACTAATTAAAAATGATTCGGGAACGATTGAGCTATTTGGAAAATCGTATGAAAAAAATCGATCTGAAATTCTTTCCAAAATTGGTTCAATTATTGAAAAACCTGATTTCTACAAATATTTGTCAGCCGAAAAAAATTTAGAGATTTTTGCACGGATTTCCGGCGCTTCCGTTTCGAAGAAAGAAATTCAAGAAATGCTTGATTTCGTAGGTCTTTCAGGAAGAGGAAATGATAAAATCGGTGGATTTTCCCACGGAATGAAACAACGACTCGGAATTGCTCAAACTCTTTTGCATAAGCCCGAATTAATCATTTTAGATGAACCAACAACAGGATTGGATCCTCAAGGAATCGTGGAAATTCGAAATTTAATCCTTCGATTGAAAACGGAACAAAATAAAACAGTTTTGCTTTCTTCACATCAATTGTCTGAAATTGAGCTCATTGCCAATCGTATGGTAATTATCAATAAAGGAAAAACAATTGTTGAAGGTGACGTCAAAGAACTCTTAAATGCTCAAGAAATTGTTGTAAAAATCGAAGTTGATCGCCTGAACGATGCTTGTGAGTTGATTTCAAACTCATTTGGAGCGAAAGAAATGAATCGCGTCAATGAGCATGAATTTGAAATCAATATCGAAAAGCAATTAGTTCCGAAAGTAAATGGCTTACTTGTTCAACACGGAATTGAAGTTCACTCGATAGAACCCAAACGCAAACTGGAAGATTTTTTCATGAAAATAATTCAATCCTAATGCTACTTAAAAACACATACAACGAGTTCATTAAAATACTTGCCAAACCTCGAAGTTATTTGGGTATTGGCGCGTTGACGCTTTTAATTGGAATCATTTTATTTGCCATGAAAGCCGATGGTTCTTCGTTTATCTCCTTCGTTACGGCCTCGTTCGAGCAAACACTTTCCTTCAATGGAAACATACTCAACGGAAATTTAATTGGATTCATCATTCTTCAAATGCTGATCGTTCATATTCCATTACTCGTGGCATTGGTAACGGGAGATTTGATTTCTGGGGAAGCGGCGATGGGAACGGTTCGAATGTTGGCAACTAAACCTATCTCAAGAACCAATATCGTTTTGTCTAAATTCATTGCTGGAGCGGTTTATACCTTGATTCTCACAATTTGGCTCGGATTTTTAGCTTTAATTGTTGCAAAATGGATTTTTGGAACAGGAGATTTAATCGTTCTCAATAGCGATGGTTTGGTGATTCTAAAAAGCGATGACGTGATGTGGCGCTACGGATTGAGTTTTTTAGTCGCCTACCTGGCACTTTTGACCATTTCCACGTTATCGATTTGTTTGTCTGCTTTCGCTGAAAACTCCATCGGACCTATCGTTTCTACGATGGCAATCATCATTCTTTTCACAATAATTGGTTCGTTGGATGTCTCCGTTTTTGACAACGTTAAGCCTTATTTATTCACCACTCACATGGCTTCATGGCGCAGTTTTTTCGAAGATCCGGTTCCGTGGGGACGTATTCAGGAATCGATCATCATTCTTTTGATTCACAATGTAATATTGGTGTCAATCGCCATTTTTAAGTTCAATAAAAAAGATATTACCTCCTGATGAAAAATTTCGTTGTCCTATTAAATCTTCTCGTTTCTTCAATTGTTTTTTCGCAAGATGCAGATGCCATTCTCAATCGTGTTGTATCAAAAATCAATTCGGTGAAAGATTATTCTGTTGATGCAAATATCAAGGCTGACATCCCGTTGATTAAAATTCTTCCCGTAAAAGCATCAATTTATTTCAAACAAAAAGACAAATTCAAAGTCGTTTCCAAAGGAATCGCGATTCTTCCAAAACAAGGTTTTACGGATGTTAACTCATTTCTAGTGAAGAAAAATTCCTACATGGCCGTGGATGGAGGAATTAAAACGATAGAAAATGTGAAAACGAATTTGATTACAGTCATTCCAACGAATGAATATAGCGAGTTTGTTTTGGCGAAACTGTGGATCGATTCAAAAAATGATTTGATTATTAAGTCACAGATTACAACTCGCAGCAGTGGAACAGTCACCGTTGACTATTCCTACGGAGCAGAAGCAGAATTCGGTTTACCCAATCAATTGGTTTTTGATATTGACGTTAAGAAATTTAAACTTCCAAAAAGCGTCGCTGCTGATTTAAATAAGACTGAAAAAGAAAAGGAGAAAGCAAAAAAGAATAAGGATCAAAAGGGAAAGATTATCATTAAATTATCGAATTACAAAATAAATCAAGGTATCAATGATGATTTTTTCTCAAAATAAATTCGTCGGGGGTATTTACAATTTTAATCACGAAAACTATTAAAGTTTTTCCTTTCTTTATTCTTTAGATTTTCTGATAACGTTTTTTGAGTCAGAATAGGTTCCTATTGGATTAGGAGAGTGTTAAACCCTAATTATGCATTAAAAATCTTTACGTATTGAAACAACTTCAAAAAAGTGGTTGCGCTTGTGTTTTCGATTTGATAAAGATGTAACATTTTTGGTTTTATCCTCCAAATTGCATGGCTCCGACTATCTTGTTTCTCACTTATAAAATAATACCCAAGTATTCAATAACGTATGTTGATAGAATTTTCTTTCCATTGAAAATTCGCTTTGATTTATTGAGAATTTAGATTCATGGTATTAAGTAGATTTTGGCTCATCATTTTTATCTCGTCGATTTTGTTTGTCGTGACGGGAGTTTTTACCTCACGGAATTATTCCATTGATTTCGTTCTGAATGGGAAAAAAGACAATCCGATTTTAATTGGAGAAAAGTATATGGGGCAACTCCCAATTACTCTCCGTGATTCATTGAAAAATTCTCGAGAAGGAACAATCGTCATTAACAAAAATGAAAAAGATCCAGACACGACTTTTGTATTTAAAAATAAAACCGTACAAATTTATTCAGGAGTGCAAAAGTCTGATGGATTACTTGAAACTTGTAAAAATAGTCTGACGGATTTAATCTTGCCTTTGATGGCATATCTCGCTTTTTTCTGTGGAATCATGCAGTTGTTAATCCATTCAGGAGCAACGGAAAAATTAGCACGACGATTAAGCCCATTTTTTGTTAAAGTATTTCCAAGTGTTCCGAAAAATCACGAGTCGATTTCCTACATGACGTTAAATTTTTCTGCTAATTTTTTGGGATTGGACTCTGCTGCCACGCCATTTGGATTGAAAGCCATGCAAAGTTTGCAAGAAATAAATCCAGATAAAGAAAAAGCAAGTGATGCACAAATCATGTTCATGTGTTTACATGCGGCTGGGTTAACGTTGATACCTACCTCGATTATTGGTTATCGCGCTGCGCAGAATGCCTCCAATCCTGCCGACGTGATGCTGCCATGTATCATTACTTCTTTTATCGGAACGATTGCTGCTTTTATCATTGTGGGAATTCGGCAACGCGTTAATTTTAAAAGTGCCTCGATTTTAATCGCAATATTTTCGATTATTGCGGCAATTATCGGTTTGTTGATGTATATAAACAGTTTGGATATTTTAGGAAAGAACTATTTTACGGGTAATTTCTCCGGTTTGCTTTTGATCGGAATCATTGGATTTACACTAATCTTCTCATTCATACAAGAAAGAAAATTCAAAGAACAGGAAACCACTGTTTTTGATTCGTTTGTCGTTGGTGCGAAAAGTGGATTGAATACGGGCGTAACTATTTTTCCTTATGTTTTGGGAATGTTAGTAGCGATTTCACTCTTTAGAAATAGTGGGTTATTTGAAATTATTAGTAGTTGGATTTCGGAAGGATTTCGATTTGCTGGTGTTTCCAAAGAAATAACCGATTCCTTGCCTGTTGCGATGCTTCGTCCATTCAGCTCGGGAGGCTCACGTGGATTTATGATCGATGCAATGAACAGTTTTGGTCCAGATTCTTTAACAGGCAGACTCAGCTGTATTTTCCAATGCAGTGCAGAAACCACGTTTTATGTGATTGCAGTTTATTTTGGATCCATAAATGTTAAAAATACCCGATATACATTGGGAACAATGTTACTGGTTGACTTCATTTGCGTTATAACTGCTATTTTTGTTTCGTTGTGGTTCTTTTAACATTTAAGTTCTATTAAATCAATGGCTTGGAGTTTTTTTAAGAAACAAAAACAAGATGAGGAAAAACCAATAGAGTTTGTTCCACTGCAGCCAATTGAATATTCGTCGATGGTAATTTTAGCTTGGGCCAAAGCTGTTGAGGGAAATGTTGAATTGCAAAATTGGTTGAAAGACAATGGTTATCCAGAACTGTATTTTAGCGTTTTCGCAATATATTTAAAAGATGAACCACGGCAATGGTTAGTAAAAAATGGTTACGCTCACTTAATGGCCATGATTCATGCAGCAGAAGGGAATCAAAAGGCAGCAAAATGGTTGTTGGATAACAAATTTGACATGCTCTATCACATGGCTAAAGCAATCGATCACGAGCGCGAAAGTTGGATTTGGTTGAGACAAAACGTATCTCAAGATTTATTTATTCTTGTAAAAAGCATTCAATTTATCAAAGACCAAATCGAGGAGAATCATAATGATATGCACTCCATTCACAAAGATTTGTGATGATGATAAGAACTAAAGCTACGCTTTGATTCGAAAATCAATTTCGAAATGATGTTCAGGTTTTTCGAAGCAAATTAAATCATTGAATTTGATATCCTCATCGAGATAAATTGCACAAAGTGTGTTTTCAACCAAATAGATGTTTTTGTGTTTTTCTTTTGGAATTCCGCGATAAATTCCCAACAAAACTTCATAACGAATATTTTCAGTGTCTTTTTTGGCATCGTGCCAAACCATGATAGAATTATTCGACTTCAAATATGGGAAAAGTCGACGAGTATCAGATTCAACAGCATTTGTGTGGTGATCTCCATCAATGAAAATAACGTCAAACTTTTTATTCAATTTACTGAAATCAAAAGTTTTCGAGTCACCAAATAGATGAGTTACATTTTCCTTTTCTTTCGAGAAAAATCGATGCGAATCAATGTAATTTTTTGATAAGCCAAGAGCTGTTAACTGTTCGTCAGATAGGTTCAAGGTGTAACAATTCTTAACGAGACTTGAAACATTAGCCACACTCTCACCTCTCCAAGTTCCTATTTCGAAATAATCCGTAGCTTGGGTTCTCAAGCATGCCAACTTTAGTAAAACAAAATCTGTAATCAAGGAAGATCCGCTAAGAAAAGAAAATGGAGTAACCGAAATCGAATCGTCAAATTTATAAATGGATTTCAATGAAATTTGTCGCGCAGGATTCACTTCTGGAAATTGCTTCCTAAATTCCTCCTCGCATGCTTCATTAGAATCCAAGATATGATTAATCAAACGAGGTTTATGCAATAAAAGAAAAAAAGCTTTAACTATTTTGCTAAGTTTGTTCATCTAACAATTGATTTTCCTTTGATTTAAGTAAGAAGGCTAATGACTTTCTCACTTCATTAAAACTTGGTAAAACAACAAATTTACCTCCTTCTTTCCAATAAAAGATAATAACAATTAATGAAGTAACGAAATAAGATGAAACAGCAACGAGGCCTGCGTAATAAATATTTAATTTTTCAGAACAAAAAAGCAATAAAATCAGGGTCACTAGAAATCCTCCAAACGAGGCAATTGCATTCACAAAATACTTTCCAATTCCAGAGAAATAATGGCCAATAATCAGTGCATAGTTAAAAATCCAAATACCTGGCGCCATTATCAAAATGAGCAATTTGATTTCATGAAATTCGGAACCGAATAGCCAAGTAAAAAAGTTTGCCGGCAAAGCTAAAACTATAATCAGAGCAAACAAAGTTAGAAGCAAGCCTGATTTTGCGCATTGTTCAGTGAGCCTCTTCGCATATTCTGAATTATCGCTATTTGAAATTCGAGCGTATTGATACAAAGAAATACTACTTGAAATCATCCAAATTGACTCTGAAATAGACAATCCATTAGAATAAATTCCGACAGCCTTCTGACCGGAGTGTGTGTCTAATAAAAAGTAACTCATTCTAAAACTAACTAATTGAAAAATATGTGCTAATTGATTCTGAAAACCGTAGAAAAACAAAGCCTTTAATGTCGCTTTAAAATCTTGAAAACGATATTTTTCTTCATCCAACCGTTCAGAGAAAAGGAAAAATGAACCCATCAAAAATGCGGCAATGTAGGAAACAAATAATGAAATTATATAACTTAAGATACTTAAACTACTTTGGAAATAAAATAAGATTCCAATGGATACAAGAGTCAAAACCGGAATACACAAATTGATTAAATTGCTTTTCTGTATTTTCTCTCTACCAATTAAAACGGAGGAATTTATAGATGCAAGTGAATTTATTCCGCTAAGCAAAGTAATAGCCAAATTATATTTCAGTGATATAGCAGGAATACTCGTAAGAAAAAGATAGCAAAGAATGACTACAAGAGCTGTCCAAAGATAGGCCGTGATTAAGATGTTTTTGATTCCAATTCTCGACGTTAAGTAAACGATAGATGCTCCTCCAACCAAATTTGTAGCCAACAAAATGATGGTGATACAAGCTAAAATGATACTTTGTTCACCTTTTCCAGAAGCGCCCAATACCTGAGAGATAATAATCGCAATCAATAAATTGGCTATTGCTGAAAACAATCGAACGGAAAAATTACTGGCAATAACTTTTATCATTTTATGTATGAAAGTTTAAAACTGAATTAGTTTGTTTTTATTGTTTAAAGCACTTGTTCGTAAACTTCATTAAATTTCAAAGACACTTCTTCGTAACTAAAATGTTTAAGCGCATAATTTCTTAATTCAATCGGATTAAAAGTGAATTTTTCATCTAAAAAATCATTTAATGCACGCAGCAATTCTTTTTCATCTCCCCTTTTTATCAGAATTCCGTGGGATGAATTTACATGTTCAGGTATTCCATTCACATTGGTGGAAATTACCGGAACTCCACACATAAATGATTCAGCAATAACACACGGGAAGTTTTCATAATTACTAAAAAGAACAAGTGCATCGCTTTCACTCACCATGTATGCTATCTCCTGCGTTGTTTTTGTTGGATAAAAGCTGATAACTGAATTTATATTTAACTCGTTTACAAGATCAATTAGTACTTGAATATCACCATCACTTACAAAATGAAGGTGGAAATCAGATCTAATTTTCTTCAATTCTGAAAAGACACGAATGATGCCCGTTACATTTTTGTGTTTATCGATAGCGGTAGAAATATGAATGAAATTCTTTCGATCTTTATCCAATTTTTCTAATTTCAACTTGAAAATATTGGAATCTACAACATTCGAAATAAATCGCATTGGAGGTTTTGAGTCTATTTTTTGCAAACTCCTTCCCAAATCCTCACTTACCGGTAAAACAATAGATGAATGCCTTAAAATCACTTTTGCAAACCAATATTTGAATTTTGATTTTTCATGTAATGAATTTGAATTGTAAAAAGTAGAATGTTCGGTAATTACATATGGGATTTTTTGAAACCATTTGAGCCACAAAGCCCAAATTCCAAGTGGAAAAATTACATTGAGATGCACAAGATGAATTTTATTAAAATAATTCTGGACTCTTTTAAAACCTAGTCTAAAAGCTTTGTAATGCAAAAAATAATTGGGAAACCATAGAAAGTTTTTTTTGGGATAATAAACGATTATTTCTCGAACACCCTGATTCTCCTTTTCCTCAATTCGAATCTCAGAATCTTTTTTAGAAGAAAAAATGGCTAACACCGCAACATCGTTATTCAATTGAACCGATTCGGCATGTTTTTGGACAAAATTCCCATTAGTTGGACTAATCTCGGAGGGATACCAAGAACTTAAGAATAAAATTTTCTTTCGATTTGGGTTCATCTACTAAACCAAATTGACCGAATAAACAGACTTAAGCTGTTCCAATGCGAAATCTATTTCTTCTTTAGTGGTGTATCGAGAAAATGAAAAACGAACATTTGGTCTTGAAGAATCAGCATTTATTCCTTCCAAAACATGTGAACCTTTGTTTGCCCCTGAAGAGCAAGCACTTCCGCCGCTTACTGCAACTCCTTTCAAATCCAATGTAAATAAAAGCATTCCTACTTTATCCGTTTTTGGTAAACATACATTCAAAACAGTATAAAGTGATTTTTCAGGATCAATTTCACCGTGAAAATCAACATCCGAAAACATCTCTTTTAGTTTTTCAATCATATATGATTTCAAATATTGAATGTGTTTTTGATGTTGAGAAATATGTTCGTAAGCCAATTCAACAGCTTTTGCCAAACCAACGATTCCGTATATATTTTCAGTTCCACCTCTCATTCCGCGCTCTTGAGAACCACCGTGAATAAATGAACCAACTTTCGTTTTCTTATTGACATATAAAAACCCAATACCCTTTGGACCATGAAATTTATGCGCGGCGCAGGTAATAAAATCAATATCTAAATCTTGCAAATCGAATTCATAATGCCCCATCGTTTGAACGGTATCTGAATGGAAATAAGCTCCGTGCTTTCTGCATATTTCTGAAACTTTTTTGATAGGAAGCAAGGTTGCGATTTCATTATTGGCATGCATCAAAGAAACTAAAGCTGGAATTCCATCATTTAAAATCTCTTCCAAATGATTTAGATCAACATTTCCTTTGTTGTCAACTCGAACCAATTTCATTTCTACGTGACCATGTTTTGCCAATGCCTCAACGGTATGTCCAACAGCATGATGTTCTATGTCCGTTGTAATTATTCGTTTCACACCTAATTCAAAGACGGCTGCATGTAAAGCCATGTTATCAGCTTCAGTTCCACCTGACATAAAAATAATTTCAGATGCCTGACAATTTAAATGTTTTGCAATTATTCTACGAGAAGTTTCAATAAGCGCTTTGGCATTACGACCATAAAAATGAGTTGAAGATGGGTTCCCAAAATTCTCCCTCAAAACAGGCAACATCGCCTCCACAACTTCGGGTGCAATAGGTGTAGTCGCCGCATTATCGAGGTAAACACGCATTAAAATAGTTTTCGCGAAGTTACGAATTTCCATCGAGCAAATTTAGTCTCGTTAAAATGCTCCTTCCATAATTACATCTACCAAAGATGGATCTAGCAAGGTGCTTGTATCACCTAAATTGGAAGTGTCACCCTCAGCAATTTTCCGTAAAATGCGACGCATGATTTTTCCACTTCTCGTTTTTGGTAATCCTGGAACAAACTGAATCTTATCTGGTTTCGCAATTGGTCCAATCACTCGAGAAACGGTTTGAAGAATATCTTTTTTAGTTAATTCAGCATCTCCATGTGTGTCATCAATAATTACATACGCATAAATTCCTTGACCTTTGATGTCATGCGGATAACCAACCACTGCGCTTTCAATCACTCCAGTGTGCATGTTAATTGCATTTTCTACTTCAGCTGTTCCAATGCGATGACCACTAACATTCAGAACATCATCTACCCTACCCGTAATTCGATAATTTCCGTTTAAATCACGATAACATCCGTCGCCAGTAAAATATTTATTTTCATATATTGAAAAATAAGTCTGTCGACATCGTTCGTGGTCGCCATAAGTTGTTCGAATCATGCCTGGCCATGGAAATTTAATACACAAATTTCCGGAAACGTCATTATCTTCAATTTCGTTTCCAGAGTCATCTACCAAACAAGGTTGAACACCCGGAAGCGGGAGTGTCGCGTATGATGGAATCCCTGGCGTAACATTCGCTAAATTTGAAATCATGATTCCACCGGTTTCTGTTTGCCACCACGTATCAACTACGGGACAGTTTTCTTTTCCAATGTTTTTATGATACCAATGCCAAGCTTCCTCATTGATTGGCTCTCCAACAGAACCTAATACTTTCAATGAACTCAAATCTTTATCATTAATTGTATCTAGACCAAATCCCATCAAACTTCTGATTGCCGTTGGAGCCGTATATAGAATATCCACTTTGTGTTTTTGAACGATTTCCCAAAAGCGACCCGCGTCCGGCCATGTAGGAATTCCCTCAAACATGAGTGTTGTTGCTCCTGCGCTCAATGGTCCGTAAACAATGTAGCTATGTCCGGTAATCCAACCAATATCGGCTGTGCAAAAATGAACTTGTCCGGGCTGGTATTGAAATACATTTACAAAGGTGTAATTTGTCCAAACCATGTATCCGGCGGTTGTATGAACCACACCTTTTGGTTTTCCTGTGGATCCTGAGGTGTAAAGAATGAAAAGTATGTCTTCCGCATCCATTACTTCTGGCTCGCAAAATAGCTGACCTTTATCATTTACTTTTTCCATTTCGTCACTCCACCAAACATCACGGCCTTTCAGCATGCTCACTGGTGTATGTGTTCGTTGGTAAACAATTACTTTTTTCACAGTATGATTTCCAATCAAAGCGTCATCGACCACATTTTTCAGAGGAATATCTTTTGCACCACGAAAGGCGCCATCGCAAGTGATAATAAATTCCGCTTTGGCATCTTCCAAACGATCTGCAATTGCTTGTGCTGAAAATCCACCAAAAATAACAGAGTGAATTGCTCCAACTCGTGCACAAGCCAACGTTGCAATGGCTAATTCCGGAATCATGCCCATGTAAATACAAACACGATCTCCTTTTTTAACTCCATTGTTTTTTAAAACATTCGCAAATAGATTCACTTGGTCGAAAAGTTGCTGATAAGTCAATACGACTTTTTCTTCTTTTGGATTATTGGCTTCAAAAACGATTGCAGGGAGATCCGATTTGTTCGATAAATGACGATCCAAGCAATTTTCTGTGATGTTAAGTTTAGCATCTTCAAACCACTTTACTGACGGATTTTTGAAATCCCAATTCAGAACCTGATCCCATTTCTTTTTCCAAACAAAATGATTGGCAATTTCAGACCAAAATTCTTCTGGATGTTCAATGCTTTTTTTATAATGATTATTATACTCTTCGAATGATTTTATTTGATAAGAATAACTCATATTTTATGTTTTTGATTGAACAGAAATAATTAATTCAATTTAAAATCGCCTTAAAATAGTTAATTGATTGATAAAGCGATGAACTCCGAAATTTTTGCTTTTCATCAATTCAAGCAGATTTTACTTAACTCAGTTAATTGTATTCAAACAAATATAAAAAAATCCATTACGAGAAAAGAACTTGTCGGGAAAATAATATCTGACTAAACATAATCCCCTGATAATTAACAATCTAATTGTCATTATTCAATCCTGCTTTCAGGCATCAGAAGAATCTTCAAGAAGTATGTTTTTTTCTTCCCAATTTTTCATGAGGTTCTTTAGTTTATCCTGAATTTCTTGGTATTTTGTCCATAGCTTTTTCCCTTCATCTGATTCAAAATCAAAATTCGATATAGATTCGTCTATTTTTTTTATCTCATCCTCGTATGATGAGATTTCTTTTTCGAGAAATTGTATTTCTTTTTTAATTGAGGAGTGATTTGAAATTTGGTGTTGATTTCCGTTATTATTATTTTTTTTAGATGCATCCGACTTGGGAAAGCTGGTTGATTTTTTCGACTCTTCGGGATTTTGAATCATTTTATAGTTAATATATTCATCCAATGAAAAATGATGGATTTTCAATTCTTGATTTTCGATGTCCCAAATTCGATTGGTTAGATCCTGGAGAAACTCTCGATCATGCGAAACAATTATGAATGTTCCCTCATAATTTATCAGTGCCTGTTTTAAAACTTCTTTACTCTGAATATCTAGATGGTTAGTGGGTTCATCAAGAATCAAAAAATTAGAGGGACTTAGGAGCAGTTGACACAATGCTAATCTCGTTCGTTCTCCTCCGGAAAGAACTCCCACCTTTTTCTCCGTATCATCATTACTGAATAAAAATGTTCCAAGAATAGTTCTTAATTCTTTTCTAATCTCGCCCTTCGCAACATCGTCTACTGTTTCAAATACGGTTTTGTTGATATTCAATGAATCAGCTTGATCTTGAGCAAAGTAAGTAACGTTGACATTGTGACCATAACCTACAGTACCCTCGAAATTTATTTTCTTCATGATCACTTTCAACAAGGTTGATTTACCTACACCATTCGGGCCTAAAAGAGCAATTTTTTCGCCTCTTCCTAGCGTGATATTTAGATTTTTGAACAACAACTTGGAATCATAAGATTTACTTAAATTTTTTAATTCCAAAACCCATTTACCAGGTTGCACACTTAACGGAAAAGTCAGTTTCATTCTTGAAGTGAGGTCCTTTTCAATTTCAATGCGCTCTGTCTTATCAAGTTTTTTGATGAGCGATTGAGCAAAGGCTGCCTTACTACTTTTTGCTCGAAATTTATTGATGAGAGCCTCCGTTTGCTTTATTTCCTTGTCTTGCTGTTTCTTTGCATTACTCAATCGCTCCAGTTCCTCTTGACGTACTATTTTATATTTTGAATATGGAAAAGGAAAATCAAAAATTTTACCGAGACTAATTTCAAGAGTCCGTTTAGTTACATTATCAAGAAACATTCGATCGTGAGAAATGATAATTACAATTCCTTCGAATCGCTGTAAATAATTTTCCAGCCAACTAATTGAAATGATATCCAAGTGATTGGTAGGTTCATCCAACAACAATATATCCGGATTATTAACCAATATTTTTGCCAATTCTGCTCTCATTTTCCAGCCTCCGGAGAACGTATCCAACTCGCGATGAAAATCTTCCTGAGAAAAACCAAGCCCACTCAGCGTTGTCGTTATTTTTTCCTCCCACTGAAAGCCATCAATCAATTGAAATTCGTGGTTTAACTCACTCAATTCATCGAGAAGTTGAAGATAGGATTGGCTCTGATAGTCCGTTCTACTTATCAATTCATCATTGATTTCGTCTAATCGAAACCGAATGAAATTGAGTCGTTTATTTGAACAATTTATGAATTCGAAAACAGATTTGTTTGAATCAATTTTTATATCCTGTGTCAAAAAACCAATTTGAGTTCCTTTTGGAGTATGAATTTGACCTTCTGTTGGTTTCAAAGTAGCTGATAATAGTCTTAAAAGCGTTGATTATCCTGCGCCATTTTTTCCAACAAGTCCAACTCTATCACCTTTGTTGATTTGGAGAGAAATTCCCTTGAATAAAAAACCTTGAGGAATAAAATATCCTAAATTTTGAAGTTGAATCATGTTGCAAATTTAGTTTTAATAAGAATTCAAAGTTTTAGTAGGTCATTTGATCGAGCAAATCTTTGGACTAAAAAAAGGTCGCCTTTCGACGACCTTGGTATAGAGACATTTTCGGCTATCCGAATCAAATCGGGAAGAAGAAAATGGAAAAGAGTTCACCGAAGCGAACTCTTGTAAATCCTACATCATTCCTGGCATTCCTCCGCCCATTCCTGCCATAGCAGCTGCTGGGTTAGATTCTTCAGGTTGATCTGCGATAACACATTCTGTTGTCAACAACATCGAAGCGATTGAAGCAGCGTTTTCAACAGCGATTCGAGTAACTTTAGTTGGATCAATTACACCCGCTTTGTATAGTTTCTCATACGTTTCTGTTCGTGCGTTATAACCGAAGTCTTCTTTTCCTTCCCTCACTTTCTGAACGATTACGGCTCCTTCGCCACCTGCATTTGCAATAATTTGACGCAATGGCTCTTCAGCTGCACGTTTTACGATTGCGATTCCAGTAACTTCATCTTCGTTTTCACCTTTTAATTTGTCTAAAGTTTCAATTGCACGAATCAACGCAACACCACCTCCAGGAACGATTCCTTCCTCAACAGCAGCTCTTGTTGCAGCTAACGCATCGTCAACACGGTCTTTTTTCTCCTTCATTTCAACTTCGGTTGGCGCACCAACGTAAAGAACAGCAACTCCACCGGCTAATTTCGCCAATCTTTCTTGAAGTTTTTCTCTATCGTAATCTGAGGTTGTTGATTCGATTTGTGCTTTGATTTGTCCCACGCGTGCTGTGATATCGGCTTTTTTACCTTTTCCGTTTACGATTGTCGTATTGTCTTTGTCAATTTCGATTTTCGCGGCAGAACCAAGCATATCCATTGTTACGTTTTCCAAGGTCATTCCACGCTCTTCAGAAATAACTTGTCCACCTGTTAAGATTGCGATATCCTCCAACATAGCTTTTCTACGATCACCAAAACCAGGAGCTTTCACAGCAGCAACTTTCAATGAGCCTCTTAATCGGTTAACAACCAATGTTCCAAGTGCTTCACCATCAACATCCTCTGCGATGATTACCAAACCTTTACCAGCCTGAACAACTGGTTCCAATACAGGAAGTAACTCCTTCATACTTGAGATCTTTTTCTCACAGATTAAAATCAATGGATTTTCCATTTCTGTGATCATTTTCTCTGTATTCGTTACGAAGTAAGGTGATAAATAACCTCTATCGAATTGCATACCTTCTACTGTTTTAACCTCAGTTTCAGTTCCTTTTGCTTCTTCAACAGTGATGACACCATCGTTACCTACAACTTTCATTGCTTCAGCGATAAGTGCTCCAATCGTTTCATCATTATTAGCTGAAATCGATGCAATTTGTTTGATTTTAGAATTGTCAGAACCAACTTCTTTCGAAATTTTCTTCAAATTCTTTACTACTTCAGCAACCGCCTTATCTATTCCTCTTTTTAAATCCATAGGGTTTGCACCTGCGGCAACATTTTTAAGACCTGCGCTAACAATTGCTTGCGCTAATACTGTTGCAGTTGTGGTTCCGTCACCGGCAATATCCGCCGTTTTAGACGCTACTTCTTTCACCATTTGAGCACCCATATTTTCGATTGGATCTTTCAATTCGATTTCTTTCGCAACAGTAACACCATCTTTGGTTACGTGTGGCGCTCCGAATTTTTTACCAATAACAACATTTCGTCCTTTTGGACCTAAAGTTACTTTCACAGCATCAGCCAATGAATCAACTCCTTTTTTTAACTTTTCTCTTGCTTCTACGTCAAAAAAGATATCTTTTGCCATTTCTATTTAATTTAAATTATGATTAAAATATTCCGTAAATATCTGATTCTCTCATAATCAGAAAGTTTTTCCCATCGATTTTAATTTCTGTTCCAGAGTATTGTCCGTAAAGAACAGAGTCTCCGTTTTTAACCGACATAGGTTCGTCTTTCTTCCCAGGACCTGCTGCAATCACAGTTCCTTTTAAAGGTTTTTCTTTTGCCGTGTCAGGAATAATGATTCCGCTGGCTGTTTTTTGCTCTGCTGGCGCAGGTTCTACTAGAACTCTGTCTGCCAAAGGTTTGAATTTTACTGACATATTTTTTGAATTAGAATTAAAATTTTTCTCTCCTTGTCTAACTTCGTGCCAAGTGTAAATTGAGACAATTTTTCACTTATTTTAAGATTTTTTCAAAAAACAGATGTCAGTCAAAATGACAGAGTGGCACTTTCGACGAGTGAATTTATTGGATTCAAAGATTGATCATTACCCATATTATTAAAACAAATTTTGGTTATTTTGAATTCAATTCCCTTACGCTAAATGCAATCATTGAGAACCACGGAAAAATTGCTTCTGAAATTGTTCAGAAAATTCAACCTATAGAATACTTTTCTAACTACCTCAAAACTGGTTATTATCCTTTTTTCCGTGAGAATCCAAACACTTATGATCAACGATTGGAAGAAATTGTGAATTTTATTTTGGAAATTGAATTGCCTATTTTGCGTCAGGTTGGTTCCTCTTATATCATAAAATTGAAACAATTATTGTTGGTTATTTCCTCTTCCGTTCCCTTCAAACCGAATGTTACGAAGTTAGCCGAGCGAATTGGAATCAATCGAAATACACTGATTTCCTATTTTCACTATTTGGAAGAAAGTGGGTTAACCATGCAACTTTTCAAAGATGCCAAAGGAATCACACGCTTGCAAAAACCTGACAAGTTATACCTTGACAACACCAATTTACTCTATACCTTAGCGCCTCAAAATGTGTAAATTGGGCATGTGAGGGAAACGTTTTTTGCTAACCAACTAGCTCACAAATATTTAGTAGAATATACAGATGTTGGCGACTTTAAAATCAACCGCGAACTCACATTTGTAATCGGAGGAAAACACAAAACCAAAGAGCAGATAAAAGAATTACAAAACGCCTACATCGCCACCGATGACATCGAAATTGGCTTCCAAGAAAAAATACCGTTGTGGTTGTTTGGGTTTTTGTATTGAAAAAGTATTCATCTCACTTAGTAGCTCATTAAAAAAAGTCATTTTTACGGAATAAAGTCCAAATAAATATGTATATTTTTGGAATATAATCCAGTTATCTATACAAATTACAATAGAGCCCTACTTATTCGGAAGTAAAAATTCATAGAAGTTGTTTGGAGTTATCACATCAAAAGATGAATCTGGATAAGCATTTTGGAAGGTTTTTGTTAAACGAACCGTTTTTTTGATGTTCCATTTGAATTCATAAGCGTGAAGTTGACCGCCATATTCTTCAATTAAATCAATTTCTTGTTGGTTAACTGTTCGCCAGAAAAAAGAATTTTTGTTCAATAAATGATATGAGTTAAACTTCAACCTTTCAGAGACTAGAAAGTTTTCCCAAAGAAAGCCAACATCACTACGAAGGGGAATTGGATTGAAATTATTGATAATCGCATTACGAATTCCATTGTCATAGAAATAAATCTTTCGGCTACTCTTGAGCTCATTTCTTAGATTTCGGCTAAATGACGGCAATCTGAAAATCACAAAAGCCTGTTCCAACAGATTAACATATTTCTCAACTGTCTTTGGATCCATCGAGCAGATTTCTGCCAATTCATTAAAAGAAACTTGTGAGCCGATTTGATGAGCCAAAGCCTGCAGTAAACGAACCAATTTATCGGATTTGTGCAATCGCTCCCAAAGTAATACATCTTTATACAAATAACTGTGGCAAATCAGTTTTAAGCGCTCCTCTTCTTCTCCTGGGTTCGAAACAACCTCCGGATAATAGCCATAAACCAACCGATGCTCGAGTAACCGATTTTCAGTCAACAGTCCGTGATGTTCAACCAATTCTTGATAAGAAAGCGGATACAAGTTATACTCCCATTTTCTTCCTGTTAGTGGTTCATTGACGCGGTTCGCTAAATCAAAAGATGAACTTCCGGTTGCGATAACTTGAATATCAGGTAAATTATCAGTTATTAGTTTTAACTTCAAACCGATGTTTTCAATGCGCTGGGCTTCATCGATGATAAATATTTTCTTTTTGCCCAATAAAGCCTTAAAACTGCCCGAACTCACCTCAGATAACGTTTGCTGAACATCTATTTCATCGGCATTCATCCAAAGTATTTCATCTGGGGCAAAAGCAAGATTTTTTAGCAGTGTCGTTTTTCCAACCTGTCTCGGACCAAGTACGATAATGGCTTTTTGTTTAAACAACTTTTGACGCAAACGATCGACTAAAATTCTTGAAATCATACTTCAAAAGTATGATTTTATGGAATATAATCCAAATATATATGTATTTTTTTGGAATTTAATCCGGATATCTATATGAAATCAGGAATAAGCACCTTATTTTTTGCTTAATGAATAAAGCTATTTAATATTCTTTTACTTAACACAACGTGCAAAATTAAACTGACTTAACTCGTAAGGACTGCTTTTTTTGAATAAACTAGAAAGAAATTCATCGCAGCCGATGACATCGAAATTGGCTTTCAAGAAAAAATACCGCTATGGTTGTTTGGGTTTTTGTATTGAGGTAAAAACTTAATCCATCCTCACCTCAAACGGCAAGCGCATTTGAATTCCGCGCATATTTTCAATCTTTTTAATTGCTGCGTAATAATCCAATAATTCTTGTGGGATTTTTTGAGATTTGATGTTAACGGTTTCATCTTCTTCTTGATCTTCGATGAGTTCGATTAGATCGCCCAGTTTATCCTCTTTCTTTAAAGGATAGTATAAGACTTTTGGATTTTTCAAATCTACTTCACTTGCCGCAAAGGCAATCGCGTCGTTTAATCCACCAAGTTGGTCAACCAAACCAATTTTCAGAGCATCACGTCCGGTCCAAACACGTCCACGAGCAATGACGTTCACTTGTTCTTTGGTCATTTTACGTCCATCTGAAACTCGCTGTAAAAACTGTTCATAGATTTTATCCACTTCTTCTTGGGTTATTACTAATTCCATTGGAGTCAATTTTCTGTTTGTTGACAAAACTGCATGCTGATTTGTACTCACACGATCGAAAGAAATCCCTAATTTATTTTCAAGCATTTTACCTGTGTATGGAATCAATCCAAATACACCGATGGAGCCAGTAATCGTTGTTGGCTCTGCAAAAATCTTGTATACCGGCGATGCGATGTAATAGCCACCTGAAGCCGCTACATCTCCCATTGAAACAATAACTTTCTTCACTTTATTGGTCAAATTAACCTCTCTCCAAATTTCTTCACTTGCTAAAGCGCTTCCTCCAGGACTATTTATTCGGAAAACAACTACTTTGATTGATTTTTCATTTCGCACTTTCTTGAAAAGCTTACAAATTTCAGCAGATGTCAAACCTTCACCTTCTGTTGCAACATCTCCTTCAGCCAAAATTACCGCAACTCCTGGATTTTCTGATTTCGTTAGTAGCTGATCTTCGTAAAATGATTTTTTTGCATACTTTTCAAAATTCTGTAGCTCCAAGTCTTCCTCAGTATCAACGCCTACTTTCTTCATCAAAAGAGTCATCACTTCATCGCGGTATTTGACTCCGTCGAGTAATTTAAATTCTACAGCATCCTCAGCACGTTTGATTTTCATTGAATCGGCGATAATGTTCAAGTCTTCTGCATCAATTTTGCGATCTGCGGCAATGTCGTTTCGCATGTCTTCCCACATTGAATTCATATAACGCTCCACTTGAATTCGACTGGAGTCGCTCATATTCGTTCGAAAGAAAGGTTCCACTGCGCTCTTGAAATCATTGTTTTTACCTCGAATAATTTCCACTTCCACATCGAGTTTATCAAGCAGACCTTTAAAAAACATCAACTCCCCTCCTAGCCCAGTCATTTGAAAAGCGGAAGTTGGAAATCCATACGATTCATTAGCGGCCGAACTGATATAATATTCTTTCTGAGAAACATATTCACCTGAGTTGTAGGCAACCGCAAATTTTCCACATTTCTCAAAATCATTAATGGCGGATCGTATTTCTCTCGCCGTTGCCATTCCACAAGATACTTCGCCGATGTCGATAAACAAACCTTTGATTCTATTATCTCTCTTCGCTTTATCCAGTGCGAAAAGAATATCTGGTAATCCTGGATTTTCTGTCATTTCAAAACTCATTGGATCGAATTCGGATTTCCCCTTTTCTAAAATCGTTCCATTCAGTTTAAGATGCAGAATTGTTTTGTCTTTCAAAGCCAAAGGTGCGGGACCAAATTCACTGAATGAACCAATAATTCCTCCCAAAACCAAAAAGAAAAAAATCATTCCTACAAAACCCGCGATAAAAACTGCTAAAAAGCTCGGCCAAAAAACTTTACCAAATGATATTTTGTTGTTATTGTTAGATTCCGTCATATTTGTATTTGTTGTTTAATAGTACATTTTAAGTTTATCACCTTCCTAAATTAACCTATTATAAATATATGATAATGGGCTGTACATACAAATATAAGACAAAACACAAAAAGTATAATGACCGCCTTTTTGCTTTAATTTTGAGTGCGATCGTAAAATTTAATTGAGGTTGATATGCAAATCTATTTAAAACGAATTGCAACAGGTTTTCATCCAAAGACGTTTTGGTGTAGCATTATGAACCCAAACATTTACTTTCCAGTTAAATTGTATTGAATAAGATAATCTCCTAAAAACGTTGTAATACTGAATCCTCGAGATCCAAATTCCGAAATTTCAACCTTTTTCTCGCCATGCTTAGAAGTTTGATCCAAGGAGTTGCCTTCGGAATCAAGCAAATATAGTTCATTCTCAATGTTGTCTAGAATGACAATCAATGCTTTTCCATTTGAACAAACATGCGTTTTGATTTCAGTAATTTCACTGACAATCAGATTTTTATTCCATTTTCTCTTTCCGGCATTATCAAAAAGTGTAATTGATTTAGGTTTTTTCAATAAAATCTTAACCTCTTGATTAGATTCAATAAAAGCATAATTATTTTGATAATTTCCGATTGAAAAATTGGTTTTCTTACCTTTCGAGTCAATGGTATTTATCTTTCCTCCTGAATAACTGACAGCGTAAATACCTGAATCAAAATTCGTTAAGCGGCACATACTGTCAACTGTTAATTTGAGTATCGTTTTTCGCTTAGCTAAGTCAACGGCATAAAGCATAGAGTTTGTCAATACGAGGGCCCTTTGTTCGTGTTTTTTATTCTCCTGAATACTCATTTCTTTTATTTCTCCAGAACAAGAAAATTCCTTTATCGTTGATCCTTGATTGTTGAAAATAGCGAACTTATTTGTTGAAATTGCTGCCAACAACTCATCCTTATTTTTGATTGAATAAGCTTGGGGCGACACGAAGCTGGAAGAAGAAAAACGAAAATGAATTTTACCATAGCGATCAAAAAGTAAACATTCATTTCGATTGTAAACAGAAACATATTTTCTTCTGAATAACGCTCCGCTCAATTTTACATCTCCGGAAAGTTGTCGCTCCCATTTTTTTATTCCATTGATATAACCAATTATTTTATTTGATTGGGTTAAAGCTATTAAATTACCACGCTCATTAAACGCAGCAAAATCAACAACTCGTTCACCCGGATTCATGGAAAAATAGTCCCGATCTTTTTTCGTTTCTTTGTTGATAGGTAATTCTGCTTTAATAAAAGAGGTCTCGCAGAAATTAGAACCTATGACAGTGAGTGTTTTTGCTTGAGAAGAATCAATAATTCGAGCCGCAACTTTTTTGGGTAAATCTTCAAATATTTTCCCCATCATTTCTTCATTTTTCGAAAGCGAATGCCCCATTTTGATTTCTGTCAAAATTTCGTCCAAATAACTCTTATCGTGTGAAACCAAACAATACCCATCACTTTCCGCTACGAATAATTCGGTGTTTGCATTGCGATTTAACAAAGACGAAAACGGAACATTTTGATACGTAGCAAAATCTTCATTTAGTTCTTTTTTATCAAGAAATTCATTCAAATTTTGAATCGGATTTTGACTCTCACTAAAATCAAAAATAGCGAGCGATTTATTGTCATTTCTGATGATAACAATTCCGTTTTGTGTCCATTTTCGAAAAAGACTCTTTTTATAAACGGGGTCAATTAAAGCCAAGTAGTATTTATCGAAAAATGAATATTCTGTGAATTTATCAGGAATGACGCTCGCAAATAACTTTTTGTCATCATGCTTTTTGCAGTTAGTTCGTCCAGCTTTCGTTTTCCTGTAAAAATAAGTACTGTTCAATTTCTTGAAAACATCACAAACCTCAATCCCCTCGGCTAAAAACTTAACAACACTGAATGTTGCTTTACGATCTACTTCCAATTCAATTTTTCCCGGTTTAATTTCACAGGAATGTAAAATGAGTTTATTATTAGCATAACGACCATTAAACTTACCAAATGAAAAACTACTATTTCCTCTCGATTGAAAAGGGTAAATTCCGCCTTTGAATAAAGCTCGTACACTTTGTTTATTCCAAGGATCATTTCGCTCAATAACGATAATAGGACGACTTGTGCTAACATAAAAACTGGTTGATGAAGCTTTCGACGCCAAAGAATTAACAATGGCTTCATTTGTTGGAGGCAAAACAATGTTATCATTATTTGGATTAATATCGCGCCAATCATGAATTACAACAACGCGACTATCCGTTTTATTAAAATAAGACAAATAATTTGGCTGAGTATTTACTCTTAGTAGGTCGAATGATAGATAAGTAATCCAAATTAGCCCAATAAATCCAAT
This sequence comes from Crocinitomicaceae bacterium, assembly GCA_044348645.1. Classification (GTDB taxonomy): domain Bacteria; phylum Bacteroidota; class Bacteroidia; order Flavobacteriales_D; family Crocinitomicaceae; genus UBA952. The sequence goes on from JBIKSL010000010.1 coordinate 50,824, forward strand.
AATTATTAAGTAGATCTGTTTCTTCATTCTGGTTTTTGATCAAAATTAATTCTACCGTGAACGCCAAAAAGACTTAATTTGAATTAAAATCAACAAGATATTGTTAAGGCTATTTTGTGAGTATTAATCGGAAAACAAATAATAATTTCAACGACTAATCAGTCTTACAAGAAATACGTTGAGTTCGTAAAACCATGATTGGATATAAACAAAATGTTGCTGAAATTGGTTGAAAAGTTCCTTGATTAAAAGCTAAAACGACATCAATCTTATTGTAACTTTACGTTTCTAAAGTTATGGGAAAAATTATTGCAATAGCAAATCAAAAAGGTGGAGTTGGAAAAACTACAACTACAATAAATTTGGGTGGTTGCCTAGGCGTTCTTGAATATAAAACACTCATTGTGGATGCAGATCCTCAAGCAAATTCTACCTCCGGGACTGGTTTTGACCCAAAAACTACCCGAAATATCTATGATTGCTTGGTGAATGATGCAGATCCTAAGGATGTAATTCTGAAAACGGAAAGTCCAAATCTCGATATTTTACCTTCTCACATCGACCTAGTTGGTGCTGAATTGGAAATGATAAATATGCCAAATCGCGAGTATCTATTGAAACAAGCATTGGCAAAAGTTAAAGAAGAATATGATTTTATTTTAATAGATTGTTCTCCATCACTTGGTTTGATTACTGTGAACGCCCTTGTTGCAGCAGATTCCGTAATGATTCCAGTTCAATGTGAGTTTTTCGCTTTGGAGGGACTCAGTAAACTATTAAACACAATAAAAATTGTTCAAGGAAGATTAAATCCAGATCTTGAAATCGAAGGAATGCTTTTGACCATGTACGATACAAGGTTGCGATTAGCGAATTCAGTTGTGGATGAGGTAAAGACCCATTTCCAAGAACTCGTTTTCGATACAGTCATTCACAGAAACACAACGTTGAGTGAGGCTTCGAGTCATGGTTCCACGATTGTTATGCACGATGCTGCCTCTAAAGGTTCAATTAATTATTTGAACTTTGCCCGTGAAATTTTACAGAAAAATAACCTAACAAAAATTGAAAACGGCGATAAATTCATAGAAATCGACAATGAGCTCTAGTTCAAAAAAGCAACCTGCATTGGGAAGAGGATTAGGAGCATTGCTTCAAAACAGTGAAACTGATATCACTTCTGTTAATGGTGCAACGGCTGGATCAATAGCCATGCTGCCAATCTCATCCATTGAAACTAATCCATTTAATCCGAGGGTGCATTTTGAGAAAGACGCATTGGAAGAATTGAGCAAATCCATTCAAATACATGGAATTGTTCAACCACTTACCGTTCGCAAACTTGGAAGGGATAACTATCAACTAATTTCGGGTGAACGCCGGTTTCGTGCGGCACAATTGGCAGGTTTACAAGAAATCCCCGCTTATATCCGTATTGCCAATGATCAAACCATGTTGGAAATGGCATTGGTGGAAAACATTCAGCGCGAAAACCTCAATGCGATTGAAGTCGCACTATCATACGAACGCTTATTGGAGGAATGTAATTTGACTCAAGAACAACTCAGCGAAAAAGTGGCCAAGTCGAGGTCAAATATTGCCAATCACATTCGACTCTTAAAATTACCTGCTGAAATTCAAGTTGGAGTTCGCGATAATTTGATTTCCATGGGCCATGCTCGAGCATTATTAGCGCTCTCTAGTCCAGAAGAACAAATCGCACGTTTCAATCAAATTATTGACGAAAATCTTTCCGTTCGTGCAGTTGAGAATTTGGTAAAAAAAGAACCTGCTATTCCGAAGAATCCGATTGGAAAAACTGTGAATCTGAATGCAAGTCAAAAAGTTTTCAAAGAATTTTTAGGAGATCGTTTATCTGCAAAAGTTTCCATTCAAAAATCAGGAAATGGCAGCGGTAAGTTATCCGTACACTTCAATTCCGATAGTGATTTAAATCGAATTATCGAGCTTCTCAAACGTTGATGAAAAGCATTTTATTTTTTGTCTGTTCTTTTTACTATTCCATTTCGGTCGGTCAAATGGATTCCTTGAAAAAAGATTCCATTCCTCACCCCTACAAAAGAGCCATGCTTTATTCAGCTTGTCTTCCGGGTGCAGGACAAATTTATAATTCGATCAACAAAAAAGTTGGCCCTAAAAAAGCTTATTGGAAAGTACCACTGATTTACACAGCGCTTGGAACGGCGGGCTATTTTTTGATTTCTAATCAATTGATACAAAAATCGCTAAAAGAAGAGTATTCATTTCGAATCAATAATAGCAATAAATTTTCTGATATCGCATGGCAAGCATACGACAACGAAGCTATTCTTACTTTGTATCGTCAACATTTGAATTGGAGAGATTTATCAATACTCGGTCTTGCAGCGATTTATTTTGTCCAAATTGCAGATGCTGGAGTTGAAGCTCATTTTTTGAATTTTGATGTAACCAATAATTTAAGTTTACAGATCAATCCGGTGTTAATGAACACTAAAACCCCCGGATTCCAATTTCAACTTTCGCTTTGTTCCAAGTAAAAGATTATTTTTGTTAAAATGAAAATTGCACTAATCGGATACGGGAAAATGGGAAAAGCGATTGAAGAAATTGCGATCTCTCGTGGACATCAAATAATCCAACGTATTTCAAGCGAAAATCCAATACAATCTGCTGATTTATCTCAAGTTGACGTCGCAATTGAATTCACAAGACCTGAATTAGCAGTGGAACACATTAAATTTTGTGTCAATCAACAAATTCCCATAGTTGTTGGGACAACCGCTTGGCAAGATAAATTAGCGACAATCAGTGAATTCGTGAACTCCGAAAAAGGTGCTTTGCTGCATGCCAGTAATTTTAGTGTGGGTGTCAATATCTTTTTCGAAATCAATAAAACACTCGCAAGATTGATGTCGAATCATCCTGAATATCAAATCGAAGCCGAGGAAATTCACCACGTTCAAAAATTGGATGCTCCAAGTGGAACAGCTGTTTCTTTGCTAAATGATATTCTTATTGAAAACAAAAATTACTCCGATTGGCAACTCGTTTCAGATTTCGGTGATGCGGTTGCAAATAAAATTCCAATTATTGCGAAAAGAGAACCAGATGTTCCTGGAACGCACGAAATAAACTATTCTTCAGAAATTGACACAATATCCATAAAACACATCGCTCACAATCGAAAAGGTTTTGCTTTGGGCGCAGTTTTGGCAGCCGAATTTTTAAAAGGCAAAACAGGAGTTTACACCATGAGTGACGTACTAAAAATATAAGATTATGAGTTTTATTTATTTCTATTTATTCATCCTTGTTCATCCCTATTTGGCCATGTGGTGGAAAACTTTCCCAAAAGCAGGTAGAAAAAGCTGGGAAGCATTGGTGCCGGTTTATAACTACTTTGTTGTATTCAAAATCACTTGTAGCAAACCCTTTTGGTCTTTACTTTTGGTTTTTCCAGGAGTTCATTTGGTTATGTGGGCAACTGCAAACGTCAGTTTTATAAGGCGTTTTGGATTTTATTCATTGACAGATACATTTCAAGGTGTTTTCTTTCCGTATCTAATTTTCAATAAAATAGCAAACAAAGATGTTACGTTTGGTCCGGAAACAAACTGGTCTAATTCACGTGAAATCGAAAATCGAAAGTGGGGAGATCACTTGGTGTTTTTTCTATGTATTCCAGTCATTGGACATTTAATTACAACGATTCTTGACGCTGTAACCCGTGAAAAACCGGGTACAAAATCGCGTGTGAAAGAATGGGGAGACTCTGTATTGTTTGCTCTCGTGGCCGCAAGTGTAATTCGTACCTACGTTTTTGAGCCTTTCCAAATTCCGACGGGTTCAATGGAAAAAACATTACTAGTGGGTGACTTTCTTTTTGTAAATAAAGTCGCTTATGGTTCAAAAGTGCCTGTTACACCTCTTTCATATCCGCTATTTCACAACACCGTGATGTTGCCACTTGTTGGTCCATTGAAAATTCAAACATACACAACATTGGAAAAAGGAAAATATACGCGTCTCCCCGGATATGCCAAAATCCATCGAAACGACGTCGTTGTATTTAATTACCCATCAGGCGATACAGCCATTTATGATCCCCGCGTACCTGAAGGTTTGATGGGACATGATTATCATGGAATTCTTATAAATGAAGCGATTTATCAATACAGCGGTTCACCAGAAAGAAATCAGCAATATCAATTCTTGAGAGCTGAATACATCAAATCCGGAAAAACAGAAATGCAAGCGGATAGTTTGGCAAATATGATGTCGTTTATGAATTTTATTGAAAATCCGAATCCTTGGAAAGCGTTGGCAAAAGAAAAATTGGCAAATGGAGAATTTCCGGGAGAACCAACAGATCAGTTACATGGAGGATTAATATACAGACCAGTAGATAAGCGCGAGAATTATATCAAACGTTGCGTTGGCATTCCGGGTGATCGACTAAAGGTGATTAATTCAATTTTATATGTGAATGGGAAACCAGCTAAAATTTCCCAACATCAGTGTTTACAATACAGTGTTTCTAAAAAGTCAGTTACATTTCCTGGTGCCGAGGAGATGGAGACTCGCTATGGATTGGAAAATGATCCAAACGGAACTCGAATGGATTTTGATGATCGCTCACCTGACGAGTACATCTTAAATATCACGGCTAACGAAAAGGCAAAAATTAAAAAAGATTTTCCGTCAGCCAAATTCAAGATTTACATTCCAATAACTGCAAAACCAATAAAAGAAGCGAGCATTTATGACTTTTTAGAAAACGTAAAAACCTTTCCGAAAGATTTTTACATTCCCAATACACCTTACAATTTCGCTGAATTTCAAATTCCTGCAAAAGGTCAAACGATTAAGATTAGTAAAGAAAACATTGCTTGGTATCGTAGAATTATTACCGCTTATGAAGGTCACAGATTGGAGGAATTAAAAAACGGAACGATTTTAATCGATGGAAAAAAAGCTACAACCTACACGTTTGCAATGAATTATTATTGGATGATGGGAGATAATCGTTACAATTCTGCGGATTCTCGCGTTTGGGGATTTGTACCGGAAGATCACATTGTTGGACGCGCATCATTGGTTTGGCTTTCTAGCAGTTCATATAAAGGAATTCGTTGGGAACGCATATTCAAGTGGATTGATTGATGTGCGTATTTCCGACTGCCTACTTCCCCTCCATAAGCTATTTGAAGGAGCTATATGGTTGTGAAAGTCCATTAATAGAAATCTTTGAAAACTTTCCTAAGCAAACGATTCGTAATCGCTGTGAGATTTTAACTTCAAAAGACATTCTTACATTATCGATTCCCGTAATTCATAATTCGAATGGAAAACAGCAAACAAAAGACGTTCGAATAGATTATTCCAAAAACTGGCAAATTGATCATTGGCGAGCCATCCAATCGGCTTATGCTTCGGCTCCGTATTTTGAGGATTATTTTGAGGATGTCAAATTAATCATACTTGAAAAAAGTAATTTTCTAATTGAAAAAAACGAGCGCATTCTTGATTACATCGAATCCATATTAGAAAAAAAATCAAATGTTCCCTTCACAGAAAAATTCGAAAATAAATTGGCGAATCAGAAAAATTTATTTCTGGAACGGGAGTCACGTCAGAAAAGTTATCAGCAGGTATTTAGCTACGGAAAACCATTCGTGTCAAATTTGTCAATCTTGGATTTAATTTTTAATGAAGGCCCTTTTTGTAGAAATTGGATATTATCTCCCGAAGATCAATCCATGATTTGATTTGGACTGAAATAATTTATTCCATTTGATTCTAACGATGCTCGGGTTTTTTAAATCAGAATTTGTTAGCAGTAAATCACCATTCGGATAAAAAGTCATAGCTTTAGGACTAACGAAAATTTCCTCGTTTAATACCGTATAATTTACCACTTGTCCAAATTGATTAAATACAGCCAAGCTTCGATCTACTGATGACAAAACGTAAATTTCATTCGTTTTTGGATGAACAGCCATTACTTCAGGCTTGAAAGTGAAATGCTGAATCGTGTCTCCATTTTCCATTTTGTGATTAAGAGACAATGATATGTTGTTTGAAATGGCAAATAACTCAATTTCTTCAGGCTTAATTTCGAAAAGTGGTCGTTCGTTCAGTTTTCGATGATTTAGATTGAAAGTGTAAACGTAATAATTTTGAATTTCATTTTCTAAAGCTGATTCAGCAACAAAAAACAATCGATTCGTTTGCTCATGCAAACACATACCAGAAGAAATCCAACTTTTATCTTTCAACGATTCTGTTGTGATGGAAGTTGAGTCGTATGGTGGGGAAAGAAAATGTAAATCCATTTTTTCATCCAACAAGATAATTGTCGAATCTATTTTCGAAACTTCGGTAATTTTTGAATTGATTCCCGTAGGCAAATAACCTTGTGATTGATTTGAAGTCAAATCATAAACCAAAACTCCACCAACTTGATCATCTAAACATACGAGATGAGTTGAATCCATCAATACAAAATCAGTAAAGGCATTCACTCCCATTGGAAGATTCGTAATATTTTCGGGATGAACAAGATCAAAATAGCCATCTTCTTTCACAAAAGTTGTAGCTTTCTGATGGTAGTAATTCTCCACTCCAACCTCTTGAAGCGATTTAGCAGCAATAAAAGACAACGTCGCTAGAACAAAGGAAAAGAGGTACTGCTTTTTCAACGATTAATTTTAGTTACAAATGTATTGATTTAATCAATTCTTTCCAATTTTGCTTTGAAAAATTCTCCCATTTCAATGAAGCTGTATTTAGCTTAAAAATCGAAAATGGTTTAACAAAACCCAATTAAATCCTGATCAACTATTTGATAAAGTCAAATTAGGTTCTCAAAAAACATCCTTGTATTTGCGAAAAAAAATAACTCAATACTATGCTGTTAATGATTTTCATCCTATATTTGCAATCCCAAAAATTTGGGAAACTGTATTTGGCCCATTCGTCTAGTGGTTAGGACGCCAGGTTTTCATCCTGGAAACAGGAGTTCGATTCTCCTATGGGCTGCCAGAAATGGCCCATTCGTCTAGTGGTTAGGACGCCAGGTTTTCATCCTGGAAACAGGAGTTCGATTCTCCTATGGGCTGCAAAATTTTAGTAATTAATTAGTTAAAAAATGGCAAATCATAAATCATCTATCAAACGTATTCGTTCAAACGAGTCTAAAAGAGTATTGAATAAATACCAACACAAAACAACTCGCAACGCAGCACGTAAATTGCGTGAATTGAAAGATCGCAAGGAAGCGGAAGTGCTTTTACCGAAAGTAGTTGCGATGTTAGATAAATTAGCGAAACGAAACATTATTCATAAAAATAAAGCTGCAAACTTAAAATCAGGTTTGCAAGTTCATGTGAACAAACTTTAATTTGAAAAATCATTTTTGTTGTAGGGGCTTCTGCCCCTTTTTTTTTAAGTTTGTTTTTCATGTTTCGAATTTTAGCGTGCGTATTGTTTGTTTTTATTTCTCGATTTTCTATCGGGCAAATTTCAATATATGAATATGATACTTTAACCTACAAACACTCGACATTGGGGAGTTCAGATACATTCGACTTAACATCAAGGTATTTTTCTTCCTCTTTTCTTTTCCCTAATGATTCGAGAAATGATTATATCTTTCAGCCTAATCAACTATTTTACCCTAGTAATTCTATTTACGGATCCACGAAATTTTCTAATAACAAACTGAAATTCTCAGCTTTACCTCACATTGGTTTTGGCTACACTTTTGGCTCACAAGCAACTCAAAAACTAGATTTTGATTACGAACAAGCATTCAAAAATGGTGTTTTAGTTAATGCCTCAATCAATAATTTCAAGACAGATGGTTTTTTCAGGAATACAGGCGCTCAAAATAGCATTTACAACCTAGCGCTTGCCCGAAATACCAAATTGTATTCATTTGAGCTGCGGGCAACTACTGATAAAGCTCAGCGAAATTTTAATGGCGGAATTCAAAATGACACATTAGTCGAAACTATTTCTCCCGATTTAATTCCTGTTTGGAAAGAAAATGCTCAATCCATTCAAAGAAATTCAACCATTCAATTGTCTAATATATTTTCGCTTATTAATGATTCCACAAAGCATTTGGGATTTATATTTTTGAACGAATACAATCGTAAGAAGCGATTCTATTTTGAGCAAGATTCTATTTCAACACTTTATTCGTTGGTTAACCTAGATAGTTCCCGTACAAACGATTCGCTTTTGTTACAGACATACAACAACAATTTGGTTTTGTTTTATAAAAATAAAATAGTTCAATTGCAAACAGGTTTAAGTTCATCGTACTGGAATTATCGCGCGTTTGACTATCGAAACGACACACTTGAAATTGGAATTTTTAGTCAACTTGATTTCAAATTAAATAAACTCAATTTTCATCAAAGAGGTAATTTCAATTTATTTGGTGCCGCAAACGGATTTCATAATTCAACGTCAATTAATGGAAATATTTTCGGGTTTGATTTCAATTTATTGCATAATGTCACTCACGAACTACCTCTTGTTTTTCAACGATTTTTCTATTCCAACAACACGAACTATAAAACTGTCAATCTCGAAAAACAATGGTTTCAAAAATTCAAACTGAAGGTCGGTCGAAGTTTTGGAAAACAAATCTTTGATGCATCGCTCGACGTTGGACAATTTAAAAATGTTTATCAATTCGATTCTCAACAGGGAATTTGGCGAAATGACCTCAACGCTTCAAAAGGGATTTATCAGCAAATTTCGATGGGAACTAAACTGAATTGGCGTTGGCTGAATTGCCATTTGAATTACCAATTCACAGCCATCGATGAAAGTAAGCACTTCACTCCGTCTCATCTTTTCGACACCAGATTATTTGTAAAAGGCGGAATTTTCAAAGCCAAGAAACTAAAGGCATTGGCGGGAGTTGACATTATGTTAACTTCATCCTATAAACGTTTGAATTTCATTCCTCAAATGACTGTTTTCGATTTGGAAAATTCCTCCATGAATCCAACTTCCGCTGGTTTTATGAATTTGGCTGCTTTTGCTTCTTTTGAAGTAGAGGCCTTTCGATTGTTTATTCGAATGGATAATCTATCTTATTTTTGGCAAAATCGACAAATTGAACTTATAAATGGATATGCGTTCCCTTCAACACAAATGAAGGTAGGAATTACGTGGGATTTTTGGAATTAACTATTAAATAAAAATTGTTGGGTGGTTCTTTAAAAATTGAATTGTTTGATGCCATTATCTTTGATATGGATGGTGTTTTAGTAGACTCTGAACCACTTTGGAAAATAGCTATGGAAGAAGTCTTTTCGGGCTTGGGATCAAAACTAAACAAAGAAGATTTTCAGAAAACGGTTGGTTTACGAATCGATGAAGTGATTCACTATTGGAATGTTACCGAAAACTGGGGCGTAATTGATGAGTCGAAGGTGGAAGAAGATATCATTACAAAAATGGAAGAATTGATTAAAAAAAATCCATTTCCACTTAAAGGTGTTGTTGAAACGTTGAGCTATCTAAAATCTAAACGACTTAAAATCGGGTTGGCAACATCCTCTTCTAAACGACTAATTAATGCAGTATTAAATTCCCTAAACATCAAGGAATTCTTTGATTTTACGTGGTCTGCGGAGGATGAATCACATGGAAAACCTCATCCAGCAGTTTATTTAAGTGTAGCGAAGGCACTGGACGTATCTCCAACAAAATGTTTAGTTATTGAAGATTCGTACAATGGAGTGATTTCCGGTCTTGCAGCTCGTATGAAAGTCGTTTGTATTCCGGAAAAAACTCATTTTCCCAATCCCAAATTAGCTTTAGCGGATTTTCAATTTGAATCGATGGAAGCATTTTTATTTAGTATTCAAAGAAATCACGAAGAATAATTTAATGAACAAAGGGAAATTGTATATTTGTTTTACATGAAGTTAAATTATCAATTCAAACATTTTTATGAATTGTCCGCGTCGGAATTCCATGACCTACTTGCCGTTCGATTAAAGGCATTCGTTGTTGAGCAAAACTGCAGTTATTTGGATCTTGATGGAAAAGACAAAAAGTGTTATCATGCTATTTGTCGGGATGGGAAGGGAAACATTGTGGCTACCGCCCGAGTTATTCCACCCGGAATTTCCTATCAGGAGTCCTCAATAGGTCGAGTCGTGATAGATGAAAACTATCGTGGAGAAGGATTGGGGCATGAATTAATGACCCAATGTGTGGATTTCATTTTCGCCGAATTCGGAAAAGTTCCCATTAGAATTTCAGCCCAAAAATACCTCGAGCGCTTTTACAATGTCCATTTATTCTTTTCAATAGGGAAAGAATACCTCGAGGATGGAATTCCACATCTCGAAATGCTATATTCTCCCATAATGTAAACCCTATGAAATCATTAATCAGGGGATTCCTAAAAAAGTATAGCTTAAAAATGAAAAGAATATCAACCCTAATTTTTGTCACGCTAATTCTTAGTTCTTGCATTTCCGAAAAAATTAAACAACCTGAAAAAGTTTATTCAAGCATTAATAAAGAGTATTTGGATTTAACCGTCAAACCTCAAAACGATTTTTATCAGTATGCTAATGGAAATTGGGGAAAAAGCACCAGCATACCAAGCTCAGAATCAAATTGGGGAAGTTTTAATGAACTCCAGTTAGCAAACAAGAAAAAACTTACTGAAATTTTAGAATTTTTCAAGAATAACCAAAATACAAAAGGTTCTCAGGATCAAATATTAGGTGATTTTTATGCATCATTTATGAATATGGATGCTCGAAATGCCAATGGATTTAAAGGCATTGAAAAGGAGTTAACTCGAATTCAGGAAATGAATCGAAAAGATTTTTTAGTCGAAGTAATCTCAGAGCATCACAAAGACGGTATAAACTCCATTTTTGGTTTTGGAATAAGTCAAGATTTGAAAAATGTCTCGAAAAATACAGCTTACTTAAGTCAAGGTGGAATCGGACTTCCCAACAAAGACTATTATTTAGAAGAAAAGAAAAAAGATTTGCTAAACGAGTATGAATTGCATATTTCAAGATGTTTTCAACTTATTGGTAAATCAGAAGAACAAGCAAAAGACATTGCCCAACATGTTTTGATTTTCGAAAAGAAATTAGCCTCTGTGATGCTTTCTAAATCGGAGTTGAGAATTCCAGAAAAAGTTTACAATAAGAAAAGTTTGAAGGAAATAATCAAAATGACGGGAACATTTGATTTTCGATATTATTTGAACCTTATTGGATGTTCTACTCCGGATTCAATTGTTGTGGATAATCCATTGTTTATTAAAACAGTCGCTGACATGGTCGAAACAACTGATATGCATTCCTGGAAGTACTATTTATCATGGAAAGTTATTCGCCATTATGCCAGACACTTAGACCAAAAATTTGTCGATTTGAACTTTGATTTCTATGGGAAAAAGCTGAGTGGCAGAAAAGAAAATAAACCCATGAATGAAAGCGCAATTGATGAAATTTCAAATACAGATTTTGCTGAATTACTTGGAAAAGCATTTATTGAAAAGCATTTTTCTCTAAACGCCCAAAATCGAATAAATTCAATGGTAGATAATTTACTAATTGTTTTTAGAGAACGAATTGGGAACTTAGATTGGATGAGTGAAACAACGAAAAAAGAAGCGCTTAATAAATTGAATTCGATTGGTCGTAAACTTGGCTTTCCTCAAAAATGGGAAGATTTTTCAAAATTAAATTTTACGAAAGATAACTACATCGAAAATGTAAAAGAATCCAATCGTTATTCAATTAAAAAGAATTTTGAAGAACTGAATAAACCCGTTGACAGAGAAAAATGGGGAATGCCAGCCTATGTAGTAAATGCATACTATCATCCTCTTTTAAACGAAATAGCTTTCCCCGCAGGAATTATGCAGCCACCTTTTTTCGATGAAAATGCTGAGGATGCTGTAAATTATGGTGGTATTGGAATGGTTATTGGTCATGAATTTACCCATGGATTCGATGATATGGGATCGAAGTTTTCTGCTGACGGAACATTGAAAAACTGGTGGACTGAAGAGGATCGATTACTTTTTGATCAAAAAACGAAGACTTTAGGAGAAACCTTTGCATCTTTTTGTCCTATTGAAGGAAATTGTGTAAATCCTGAACTCACTATGGGGGAAAATATAGCTGATCTCGGCGGGTTAACCTTGGCTTATTACGCTTATGCGAGAACCGATGAATTTAAGCGAAATGAAATTCGGTACGGACTCACTTCTGCGCAAAGATTTTTCATTGCATTCGCCCAGCTTTGGAAAATAAAATACACGGATGAAGAGATGAAAAATCGACTTGCCAATGATCCTCACTCACCAGGAATGTTTCGTGTAAATGGTACACTCAAAAATTGCCCTGAGTTTTTTAACGCATTTAACGTGGAGGAAAACCAACCCATGAGAAACAAAAGCGAAAAATTGCCAAGAATTTGGTAAAAATTCTTTTTTCTATCAATTGACTGGATTACACTTTATGTTTGTAGCTGAGAGAATGGGATTGATCTTAGGGAAGTTGATTCAACTTTAAAATATAATCGTCAAATGAAAGATGCAAATGATTCAAACGCTTGCGCAAATCTTTCTTTTTTTCCTCCTTAACTAAGGGGTCGCTCAGAAGCATCGAATAGTATAATCTTACTTTTGATGTATCTCTTGGAATTATGTAAACATCGTATGCACTGGCCATGCTTTCAAGTAAAAATTCCTTGTTCTTGTATTTTGGAAAGTTATTAAGCAAAGTATCACCATAAGCTACGGAATTTTCGTGGTCATTCAATTCACTATATTTCATGTGAATCTTAAAAAGACAATCCGCAGCGTAAGCATCTTTTGGAAAAGCCCTGAAATAGGCAATTAGACGATTAATTAACTCAACATTAACCAAGGGGGACATTTTGCTAATATTGTTTCGATCCTTTTGAACGTCCGCAATAGAGTCTTCTAGTTGCGTTATTTTATTCTTTAATTCCAAGCGAGAATCTGACGTTTCATCATTGTTCCGACCACAGGAAATAAGAAGTGAAAAATAAATAAAGAACAAAAAAAAGTTGATTGACTTCATATCATTTTATTTTTCTTCGTTTCGTTAAATTTCATTTTGTAGAAAGTTTCCACATTGCCATTGATAATATTACTCAGTCGTTTTGACAATAATTTTCGTTTCAATGATGTTAGGTGGTCGGTAAATAAAATCCCCTCTAAATGATCGTACTCATGCTGTATGATACGAGCTGCATATCCTGAAAATGTTTCTTCATGAAAGTTCCAATTTTCGTCAAAATAGGTAATTAAAACATTCTCTTTTCGGTAAACGTTTTCTCTGATTTTTGGAATGGATAAACATCCTTCTTCAAACGGCCATTTTTCTCCTGATTCTTCTTCAATAATTGGGTTGATAAAAACTTTTTTGAAATTTTCAATCCCTTCTGCGCGAGGATCATTATCCTCATCTTCTTCGAGTTCCGCAAACGGACTTCCATCAACAACAAACAGTCGAATGTTTTTACCAATCTGCGGAGCGGCTAAGCCAACACCTTTAGCATTGTACATGGTTTCGAACATATTCGCAATTAACTCATTCAAATCTGGATAATTCTGATCTATTTCCTCCGATTCTTTTTTCAGAGCCGGATCTCCATATGCAACTATTGGTAAAATCATAATTTCACAAAATTAATTATTTGCCTTGCAACTTATTAAATGTTTCGAAGATAATCTTGTAGAATGATTGCAGCACTTATTTTGTCAACTAATCCTTTGTTTTTTTGTTGTTTCTTGTTACCAACGGAATGTATTACTCTTTTTGATTCAGAGGAAGAGAAACGTTCGTCTTGAAAAACCACTTGAATAGTGGGGAACGTTTTTTCGATTTCCAACTTCAAAATCCGCACATTCTCAGTTATATGGCTATCAGAACCATCCAGCCTAGTCGGATAACCCAAAACGAAAAGTTCGATTTTTTCCCTTGATGTTAGTTGGATTAAATAATCCATCAGCTTGGACGATTCCACAACATCTAAAGGAGAGGCAATAATACGAAGCTCATCTGTAATGGCAATTCCTGTGCGCTTCAATCCAAAATCAATCCCAATTGCTTTAGGCATTGTCAAATCTAACAAGAATTAAACAGATTCGATTTTTTGAAAAGATTAAATTTGTAAAAATTAACGATAAAATGAGCCTCCTCTTTAGACTATTTCTTGTTGGAATTCTAGTTTCATGTAATCGCAACGATTCGGAAAAAAACCTAAAGCAACCTGTTTTGAAGGACGTTAAACCTTTGTTTGAGGGTGAAAATTTATTTGAAAATGAACTATCTAAAATCGACAACAATCCCAAGCTAGTTGAAGTCACGAGTCTGGAATATCTTAGTAAAGAAGGTGAATCATTAGTTGCTAAAGGATTGGTTGAACAAAAGAATGGAAAGCAGGAAATGACATTGAAGAAACTGAGTTTCAAACAAATTTCGAAAAATGGTAATGAAATAAGTTGTTCATATTATTACATTGGTGTTATGAAATTTGCTAGTATTTGCGAAAAAACAGAGTTCAACGAAGCAGAGCTAAACAAAGTTATTACAAAAAGTTTTTACGACGATTCTGGTAAGGTTGTTTTCTCCAAAAGAATTTCAGGAAATCCGGAAAAGATGAATGAAAAAAACTTTATCAAGTGTACAGCTGTAAATCACGATGATAAACTCGCATTGAAAATAATCAATCAACAAGGTGAATTTGAAACCCGATTTCAAGGATTTGCCGAAAATACGGGAAAGAATTACTTAATATTGGGCACAAAAGATTACACTTCAACCGTGGCCTTTGGTTTATTAAATCCAACTTTAAGCATACTGAAGAAAAATGAAACTCAATATATTGGTAAAAAGCTCATCGTAAGTTTTTCAGTTGAAACAGAGGCGAATGGATTTACTTTTCAAGCCTTAAAAGATATTCAACTTTTGCGATGATTGGCTTAGATTTCTACTTTTAATTAATCGAACTGCAACAATAACACCTAGTTTCTCAGACTGAAATTCTGTCAAAAATGTTTCCATCCTTGAGCTCTAAGTTTAACCTGAGAGCCATTTTTATCGATTAAATTATTTCCAAAATCCTTGGATGTGACATGACCGATAACCGATAAATTGGGGTTATTTGCTATTTTTTCAAAATCATGCTGACGAATCGTGAATAGCAATTCATAATCTTCACCACCATTCAAGGCGCAAGTCATGGGATCGAGATTAAAATCAAGCGCTGTAAGAGAAGTTTTTTCATCCAGCGGAATTTTTTCTGAGTAAATACTCATACCGCACGAACTCGATTTAGCGATGTGAAGCAATTCAGAGGCAAGACCATCAGATATGTCAATCATGGAAGTTGGTATGATATTCAGTTTATCCAGCTCACGAATGATGTCAACTCTTGCCTCAGGTTTTAGCTGTCGACCAACCAAATAATCATATCCATCCAATTTCGGTTGAATATCCGGATTGGAATTAAAAACCTCTTTTTCTCGCTCCAAAACTTGCAAACCAAGATAAGATGCGCCTAAATCACCACTTACAACGATTAAATCATTCTCTTTTGCTCCAGAACGATAACAAATTGATTTTTTCTTTCCTCTTCCGATAACCGTTAAAGAAAGTATTAAGCCTGAAACGGAAGAAGTTGTGTCGCCACCAATTAAGTCAACCCCGTAATGCTCACATGCAGCATGAATTCCCTCGTACAATTCTTCGAGTGCTTCCAACGGAAATCGACTTGAAACCGCCAATGAAACGGTAATTTGCTCTGCTTTTCCATTCATAGCACAAATATCCGAGACGTTGACCGAGACAGCTTTAAAGCCTAAAAACTTCAAAGGCATATACATCAAGTTGAAATGAATTCCCTCTACCAATGTATCTGTTGAAACCAGAAATGATTCTTCCTCATTGATTTTAATTTCTGCTGCGTCGTCACCAACTCCAAGCAAAGAATTGTTATTTTTCAACTGAAAATCTTCTGTTAATTTATCAATTAAACCAAATTCACCTAATTCTGCTAAATCACGAAATTTTTTATTGTCCATCTTATTGATTTAAAAAAATGCTTTCAAGCTTAAATCCAAACTTTTGACCGAATGTGTTAAAGCTCCAACAGAAATAAACTGAACACCTGTTTCCGCATACGAACGAATATTCTCGATGGTTATTCCACCAGAAGCTTCGGTTTCGTATAGAGATGGTATGATTTTCAATGCTTCTTTTAACTGTTCGGGGGAAAAATTATCTAACATGATTCGTTCAATACCTCCAATTCGCAAAACATCATGTAGTTCGTTCAAATTTCTTACCTCAACTTCGATTCCTAATGATTTTTTATTTTTTTTCAAATATTCCTGTGTTTTTTCAATAGCAGAGATAATTCCGCCAGCATAATCAATATGATTATCTTTTAACATAATCATGTCGTAAAGTCCAAATCGATGATTCTCGCCACCCCCAATTTTTACGGCCCACTTTTCCAAATACCGAATTCCGGGAGTTGTTTTGCGTGTATCGAGCAACTTAGTTTTGCACCCTTTAATTTCTTCAACAATTTTTGCCGTTTGCGTTGCGATTCCACTCATTCGTTGCATGAAATTCAAAACTAAACGCTCGGTAGTCAATATGGACTGTGATGCCCCCTTTACAATAAACGCAACTTCTCCTACTGAAACGTGATCACCATCTTTCTTGAAATAGGTTACTTCCAAATTTGGATCATAAAGTTCATAAATACGCTTCGCAACCTCAACTCCTGCCAAAACCCCATTCTCTTTAATTAAAAGTTGCGCACTTCCAATTGCTTCTTTGGGTACACAAGCCAAAGTAGAATGATCGGCTTCACCAATATCTTCTTTAAAAGCATTTTTGATAATTTGATCCAACATAATGACAAAGATAGTGTTAAGTCCTTTTAACTAAAACATTGTTTTTAACTTTATCAAATGACCGAATCGGCTGATGAATTGAAAAAAATAATTTCTTCACTTCCCGAAGAGCCTGGTATTTATCAATATTTTGATGCGTCGAATCAAATCATTTATGTCGGAAAAGCGAAGAATATAAAAAAACGAGTTTCTTCCTATTTTAATAAAAATCAAGAAAACAATAAAACCAGACTTTTAGTAAAGAGCATTTCCAACATCAAATTCATCGTTGTAAAAAGTGAGTTAGACGCCCTTTTACTCGAAAATAACTTGATAAAAACATACCAACCGAAATACAATATTCAATTAAAAGATGACAAAACTTTTCCGTGGATTGTAGTAACCAACGAATCATTTCCACGTGTTTTTTCAACCAGACAAAAAGAATTGGTAAATGGCAATTTTTTTGGTCCTTATCCAAATGTGAAAGCCATGAATGCTTTGCTCGGATTGATACGGGAAATGTATCCATTGCGAACCTGTTCATTGGATTTATCTCCCAGGAAAGTTGCCGAAAAAAAATATAAAACGTGTCTCGAATTTCATATCGGAAAATGCCTGGGGCCATGCGTTGAGTTGCAATCTGAAAGAGACTATGACATCTTGATTGAAGAAATTGAACTGTTGTTGAAAGGAAAAACCTATTCCTTAATTCAAGCGCTTCGAAAAAAAATGCTTCAACTTTCTGAAAACTATAAGTTTGAAGAGGCTCACAAACTAAAGTTGACAATCGAACAAATTGAAAAATACCGCTCGAAATCAACCATTGTTTCGTCTAAGTTGAATGATCTTGACGTTTTTTGTTACTTGGAAAATGAAAATCAATTCATCATCAATTATTTGGCAATTCATGAGGGAGCAATTATTCATGGGTACACAACTGAAATTCAGAAAAAACTTGAGGAAGATGAAACAGATCTGATTCATTTTATTTTGCCAGAACTAAGAGCAAAATTTCAAAGTAAATCGAAGGAGGTCCTCGTCGAAAAAAATATTGAATCACCATTTACTGAATTTCAATTATTTGTTCCTCAGAAAGGTGAAAAGAAAGAACTCATCGAATTATCGAAGCGCAATATCTTTTACTTCAGAAAGGAGCGCGAAAAAAGAGCCTCTTTACAAAATCCTAAATCATCAACGGATCGTATTTTAGAAAAAATCAAGTATGATTTTCAATTGAATGAGCTTCCCATTCACATGGAGTGTTTCGATAATTCGAACTTTCAGGGAACCAATGCAGTTTCGGCTTGCGTGGTGTTTAAAAACGGAAAGCCGAGTAAACGAGATTATCGACATTTTAATATCAAAACAGTTGAGGGACCGGATGATTTTGCTTCGATGCGAGAGGTAGTTTATCGAAGATACAAAAGGCTACTGGAAGAAGGTCAATCATTGCCTCAACTTATTATTATTGATGGAGGTAAGGGACAATTGAGCTCAGCAATGGAATCTATTGAGAAATTAGGATTACGAGGAAAAATCGCTGTGGTTGGAATAGCAAAAAAATTAGAGGAAATTTTCTTTCCTGGCGACCAATACCCCATTTATTTGGATAAACGATCTGAGAGTTTGAAAACAATTCAATTCATGCGAAATGAAGCACATCGATTTGGAATCACGCATCACCGAGACAAACGCAGTAAAAACTCAATCGTGAGCGAAATATCCCAAATTCAAGGAATCGGACCCAAAACAGAGGAACAACTTTTGAAAAAGTTTAAATCAATTTCTGCAATTAAAAAGACTGATTTCGAACAAATTAAAAACCAAATTGGGCAAGCAAAAGCAAGCATTCTATTCGATTATTTCAAGAAAAATGATTGAATAAATTTTCATATAATTTCTTGTAAATTACGTATATTACCTAAAGACTAATCAGAAATATAACAATCTGAATGAAAAACCACATTTTCTATTTATAAAATCAAACGAAATTGTAAATAAATAATATTGATTGACTATTTTTGCGTCAAAAATAAGAAATAGTCATAAAATTATGTATTCACTGAACTTTCATTTCCATCGGTTAATTCTTTTTTGTATCTCTATTTTTAGCTTTCATAATTTAGTTATTTCACAAACTAGACCAAATATAGAATGGGTTGAAATTCCGGGAGGTTCATTCAAAATGGGCAGTCCCGAAAGTGAGATGAACAGAAAAGAAGATGAGCTACAACATGAAGTTACATTGAGTGCCTTCAAAATGAGTAAATATGAGATTACTTTTGAGCAATACGACTTATTCTGTGTTGCCACCGGCAGAGCAAAACCCAATGATGAAGGCTGGGGTCGCGGCAATCGTCCGGTAATTAATGTAAGTTGGCACGACGCCAAGGCTTTTGCTGACTGGATGCACTGCAGGTTACCAACCGAGGCAGAATGGGAATATGCAGCTAGAGCTGGTTCTTCATCGCCTTTCAATACCGGAACAAGCCTTAACTCATCAGAAGCTAATTTCGATGGTAACTTTCCTTATGTAGGTTCTCCCAAAAGTGATTATGTAGAACAAACCTTGCCTGTCGGTAGTTTTCCCCCGAATCAATGGGGTTTATACGATATGCATGGAAATGTTTGGGAATGGTGCAGTGATTTGTACGGTGATTATTCTAATCTCTCACAAATTAATCCTTCTGGCGTGAAAGCAGGGAGTTTTCGAGTTCACAGAGGTGGAAGCTGGTTCAATGGAGCAACTATTTGTCGGAGCGCAAGCAGAAGCAGCTGTTATCCCGAACGTCGCGAATTTAATTTTGGATTTCGTGTAGTTTACTCGAGCTATTAATCGCAATCTGCTCTTTCTTGATTTTATAATTCAATCCAAACACTTACAAGGAGGATCCATTGAAACCCGCACCCAATTCAATTTTGTTTTTACTTCTGTGTGCGTCTTTGTGCTGAGCATAACTCCTTCAATATCCAGTTTCTTCAACTGCTTCATTTCATAAATTTTCGGTTCAACTACTCCGATCGGATTGTCGTAAAAATCCATTTCTTCCAATTTCGAACAGTAAAAAAGATTTCCCGAGATTATATTGATTTGGTTGCGAGAAAGGACGAGTTTTTTGAGATTTTCTAACCTAGAAATAACCAAAGGAACAATTTCAAAATCGTTACGATCCAAATTTAAGAATTCCAACTTTTTGAATAAATCCAAACTATCCGGAAGGCTCTTCAATCGATTTTTATCCAAGTGTAATTCTTTCAAATTGCTGAATTTCCACAACTCTTTCGGGAGTTCTCTCAATTTACTTTTTGATAAACTTATTGCATAAATTGTATCTGGATTGGCATTTACAACTTCCTCTAACCGATAAATTTTGTTTGAAAAATGCTGTGCGTTAAGACTTGACCAAGGGAAGATTAAAATACTGACGACAAACAACCTCATCATTGGAAATGGCCTTTTTTAATTCATCTAAATTAGCGAATTTCTGTTCGTTTCGAATGTGTTCATCGAAAAATAAGGTTATCTCTGAATCGTAAATATCGTTATTGAAATCGAAAATGAATACTTCCAAACTTTTTTCATTTGTAGAATTGACGGTTGGTTTGTTGCCAATATTCATCACGCCGAAATGCATTTCATTGTTGATTTTTACCCGAACCGCATAAACACCATTTGCTGGAATTAACTTTATATCAGAGTTAACGTTTATGTTCGCAGTTGGAAAACCAAGTTTTCTTCCAAGTTGATTACCTTTAATTACCTTTCCTGAAATCTCATACGATCGAGATAAAAATAACTTTGCCGTTTCCACATCGCCACGCAACAAGCTATCTCTGACTTTTGTTGAACTGATGTTGATTTCATCGATTGATTTCGCAGAAATTTCAATCACTTCGAAACCATATTTTTCAGAAACTGATTTTAGAAATTCAATATTTCCTTCCCGATTCCGTCCAAATTGATGATCGTAGCCAATGACAACTTTTTTAGCTTTCAAATTTCCAACCAAAATTTGTTCGACGAATTCGGTTGCGGTTAATTCAGAAAATTCCTTTGTAAATGGAACCAAAACAACATTTTTCAGATTGAATTTTTCCAATACTTGAAATTTTTCGTCCAATGTTTGGATCAATTTAACATTATGATTTTTAGGAAATAAAACAATCCGAGGATGCGGGTCAAAAGTCAATAGAACCGATTCGCCACCAATTTTCTCTGCTTCTAAATTTAGCTGCTTAATGATTTTTTGATGTCCCAAGTGCACACCATCAAAGGTTCCGATGGTAACAACTGGATTCTTAATTTCCCCTAAAGATTCTATTCCTTCAAAAATTCGCATGAGCAATTTCGGATTGCAAAATTAGTCAATTGAATCTAGTATCTTCGCATAAATTTTTAACATGAATACGCGTTACACAAAATCATTATTTCTAAGCATATTTTTAATATCTTCCATTCTTCGTGCGGAGGAAGGAATGCTCATCCCGTCACTTATTTCGGCTTTTGAGTCGGATATGAAAGCCAAAGGAATGAAGTTGTCTGCGGATGATATTTACAGCATCAACAAAACCAGTTTGAAAGACGCTATTCTTCAATTTGGAGGCGGCTGTACGGCTGAAATCGTTTCCAATCAAGGACTACTTTTGACCAATCACCACTGCGGGTATTCGTTTATTCAATCACATTCATCGCTTGAAAAAGATTATCTCAAAAATGGTTTTTGGGCGAAAAACAAATCAGAGGAATTGGCGAATCCAGGTTTGACAGCCATGCGCATCGTGCGAATAGAAGATGTTACCAATGCTGTTTTTGTTGGAGCAAGTTCAAAAAATGATTTGGAAACCATTCAAGCAAACATTAAAAAACTTACCGCTGCTGCTGTTGTTGGAACGCATTATGAAGCAGAAATCAAACCTTTCAATTATGGGAACGATTATTACATGATGATTAAAGAAACATTTTTAGATGTGCGATTGGTTGGAACACCGCCTAATTCCATTGGTAAATTTGGAGGAGATACCGACAATTGGGTATGGCCACGTCATACAGGTGATTTTTCAGTATTTAGAATTTATGCTGGAAAAGACAACAAACCAGCTGCTTTTTCTAAGGATAATGTTCCGTATCAACCTTTGCATTCGCTTCCAATTTCATTCAAAAACAGAAAAGTAGGTGATTTCACAATGGTTTACGGTTTTCCAGGGCAAACGGAGCAGCATGTAGTTTCATCTTATTTGAAATTCATCATTGAAAAAGAACGTCCAGCTCGAATTCATATGCGTGATATGTCATTGAATGTAATTGATGCTGCCATGAAAGCTTCGGATTTAACGCGAATTCAATACTCCGCAAAACAGGCTTCAATTGCCAATGCCTGGAAAAAATGGATAGGACAAATTGATGGTTTGAGAACTTTGGATGCCGTGAACGTAAAAGTCGAGCAAGAAAAAAAGTATATCGAAATGGCAAAAACCAAAGTTGAATGGAAAAAATACGCCGATGTCGTTGAAAAAATGAATGCTTTAGTTTCTGCAAAATCTGATTTGGAATTTCAATATGCGATGGGTGCAGAGTATTTTTCTTACGGTCCGGAATATTTTAAATTGGCAAGAGGATTAAACGATTTGATAACAAACTACGCCAAATACAAGGAAAAAGGGGAATTGAATTCGGTAATTGAAAAGCTTAAAACAGGAGCTGAAGGTTTTTTTAAAAATTACGATGGGCAAGTGGATCGTCAAATATTTGAACAATTGACATTCGAATATCTGAAACAAATCAATCAACTCGGTGATTTCAAGAATGAACAAGCAATTAAGTCTTTAACGGATTTAATCTACAGCAAATCTGTGCTTACCGACAAGCAAAGATATTTGGCATTTCTTGAAAAATTCAATGAAAAAAGTCTAAAAAAAATCAAATCGGATTTCGGACTTAATCACTACTTGACATATGTCACTCGCTTCAGAAACGAAGTGATTCCAGGGTATCAGAATTATTCAGCTGAAATGAATAATTTGCTTCAATTACATGTTGAAGGAAAATATGTGATGTTTCCAAATGACAAACATTGGCCAGACGCGAATTCAACTTTGCGCATTACTTATGGTCAATTGGAAGGTTCAGCGCCAACAGACGGAATGATTTACACGGAACATACGACTTTGGATGGAATGATCGCCAAATATTATTCAGGAAATACAGACATGGAATTGTTACCACGCATGCTTGAATTACACAAAGCAAAAAATTATGGCCCGTATGCGCAAGGAAATGAACTTTGGGTTTGCTTTACTGGTTCGAATCACACCACAGGAGGAAATTCGGGTTCACCGGTCTTGGATGCAAATGGTCATTTGATGGGATTAAACTTTGATAGAACTTGGGAAAGTACGATGAGCGATTACATGTTCGATGCGAGTCGTTGTCGTAACGTGGTTGTAGATATTCGCTACGTCATGTGGGTAATGGACATCTATTCCAGTGCAAAACACTTAGTCGATGAAATGAATTTAGTGAAAGAATAAATATATATTTGTCCGTTAAATTAATTTGCTTACATTATAATGAGAAATTTTTTCATCTCTTTATCTATTTTACTTTCGTTTCAATCAATTCTTTTTGCTTCAAAAGATACTGTTAAATTGACTCAAAAAATAAAAGGTTACCTCATTGATTTTAAAACAAAAGAGGAGGTTGACGAAGTTGAAGTGAAATTAAAATCGTTAGTCACAGGTAAGACTTTTGTAACCGAAACGAATGAAGATGGTGTTTTTGAATTCAAAAATGTTCCGATAGGTAAAAATATGCTCATTCTTACAGACAAGGATTATCGTCCGGATACCTTGAAAGTGTTTGAAACCAACGCGAAAGAGCATTTAATTCATTACACATTTAGTAAAGAACAACCTTTTACTGCAAATCTGAAAGTTTCTTGGATGTTTAATTGGGGCGACCGTACCGTTACGAAAAATGGAAAAACCTATGTAAAAGAACATTATTGGTCTCATTTAACTGCTAAGATTATTCTTGGACTCTATGGGCTTTGTCTGCTTTTAATCTTTTATTACAGTTGCGTTCAGATGAGTTTGGCGATAACCTATGTCAGAACAAGAAAATTACGAAAAGCGGAGGTAGTTCCAATTTACAATGAAGCAAAAACACCAAAAGTAACAGTTCAACTTCCTATGTTCAATGAAATGTATGTCGCTGAGCGTATTATTGAAACGGTGGCTGAATTTGATTACCCGAGAGATCGTTTTCAAATTCAGGTTTTAGATGATTCTACTGACGAAACCAAAGACATCATTGCGGCTAAAGTCTCTGAGGTTGCAGCGAGAGGAATCAACATCCAACACATTCATCGAGTTGATAGAACAGGTTACAAAGCGGGAGCGCTCGATGCGGCAATGGATCGCGTTGAAGGAGAATTCATTGCGATTTTCGATGCTGATTTCGTTCCGGATAAAGATTTCTTGAAGCGAACAATGCCTTATTTCAAAGATGAAGTTGGTGTGGTTCAAACGCGTTGGGGACATTTAAACAAAAGTTATTCGTTGTTGACAGAACTTCAAGCATTCGGCTTAAACGGACATTTCGCGATTGAACAAGGAGGAAGAAACGCTTCGGAACATTATATCAATTTCAATGGAACTGCGGGAATTTGGAGAAAATCATGTATCGAAGATGCCGGTGGCTGGGAACACGATACAATTACCGAAGATTTGGATTTGAGTTATCGGGCACAAATGCGCGGCTGGAAATTCAAATACTTGGAAGATGTAGAATCTCCGGCTGAACTACCGATTACCATGTCCGCGCTGAAAAGTCAACAACACCGTTGGATGAAAGGAGGAGCAGAGGTTTTCGTAAAAATGTGGAAAAGCCTTGTGAAATATCCCGGATTGAAATTTTCTGATCGTTTGCACGGTTTGGCTCATTTATTCAATTCTTCCGTGTTCGTTTTCATATTGATTCTATCTCTTTTGAGTTTGTGCGTCCTTCACATTAAAGACTCCTTCTCAGATTTGAATTTCTTGATTCAATTTGGTTCATTTTTCATCTCAAGCACCATTTTTCTCGCTTTTTATTATTGGAACGCTTACCGCGATAAAAAAGGAAATTTCTTTGGTGATTTATTCCGATTTATTGGACGTTTTGTGCAGTTTTTAACTGTCTCAATGGCGCTTTCTTTGAGCAATGCTGTTGCTGTAATTGAAGGTTATTTGGGAATCAAAAGTTCTTTTGTTCGAACTCCAAAGTTTAACGTAGCCCGAAAAGATGAATTCAAAGGAAACAAATACGATAAAAAGAGTCTTTCGATTATCAATCTTGTAGAGGGACTTTTTATGCTTGTTTTTGGCTTTACAGCGATTAATCGAGCCATCTTCGGAGATTTAGGAATGGTTCCGTTTCATGCGATGCTGGCATTTGGATATGGAGTCATTTTCTTTTCAACATTGAAAGAAAATCGAAAACCAGTTTAGCTTTCACGAATGTCGCTCAGTTTACAAAAATCTTTTGAGTCTTGAAACCACTTCAAAATAAGGCGTAACAACTGTATTTTCGATTTCAACAGTGGATAATATGCCAAAATCTCCAGACACAATTATTTCCTGACTTGTCCCTTTTAGTGCGGTGACTCCAATTTTTGAATAAACTGCTTCATTTTTTCGGTTACGTGAGCTTTAATTGTTACTTTTTTCCGTGTAATCTCATTGAGTATTTCACCATTCGTAAT
>JBIKSL010000052.1:0-7258 GCA_044348645.1 Crocinitomicaceae bacterium
GGAAAATGTAACACCTCCTTCTTCCTCTCCATGAATTTTAGAAATTCTTGACTCCAAAAAACAATTTGTTGACATTACATCGGGAATGTGTTTATTCCTCATCCAATCAAGCCACTGTTGGGCAATAAGTGGGTCTATACTCAGAGTGACGTTATATAAAATCATTTACTAAGCTAATTTAATTTCTCGAAATAAGTGATTCAATGTCCGTTGGGTTGACAATATTTAGGGAGTTTCAAAATGTCCACCTCCTTTGCTTTAAAATCATCCGCACTGTAACCAATATCTGCAATTGCTTCCTTGATTTCATGCAGTGAAATAGATTTAGTTCTGAACCTGACAGTAACTTTTTTAGACTCCAAATCTAGCTCTGCAAAAACGATGCCTTTTGTATAATTGAGTTTACTTTCTATGCGTTCCTTGCAATGGCCACACTGAGCGGATGTCTGAATAGTTGCTTGTTCGAACTTTTTTTGACCAAATGTGAATTCTGCGAGTAAAAAGAGAAATAGAAACAAGGATGTTGCTTTCATAAAACTTCAAATATTTCGATGAATTAATTAATTTTGTGTCGTGAGAAGATTTCCAAAGTTAATTCTAATTCTTATTTCGTTTTGTCTGTTCTTCAATGTTTCATTGTCGAAGACGAGAAATTTAGGAGATATAACTCATCGAACAAAAACTAATTCGTTCTTTCTAAAAAACGAAATAAAGAAATCTAATATACCAATTGACCTTAATTTTGAAACACTCACTGAAGAGGCATTTCAAGAAGAAACTGATGAATCCGCTCCTATAAAAAAATTTTCAGGTAGTGATTTTAACTCGTTAAACCACATTTTCAAAAAAATTGTGTCTATTGGTTTCTTCAACAGTGATTTTCACAATTATTTGAATTTTTTTTGTTCTGTATCTCAACGAATTTTTATCTTAATTCGAGTTCTAAGAATTTGAGATAAAAACTCTGATTTTTCATTTAGAACATAATTCTAAACACACGCTATTCTAACATGGAATAGTTTTTCCCAAGTTTTTATTTATTAATAATTCATTTATGACAAAAAAAATATTTCTGCTAGGCATTGGCCTTGCATTATTTAGCGTCGGCTGTAATTCAAAAAAGCAAGAAAAGGAAGAAGAAACAAAATTTATTGTTACAAGTCCAATAAAAAAAGATACCTCTATTACAAGAGAATATGTTTGCCAAATTCGTGCAATTCAACACATTGAGTTGAGGGCACTAGAGAGAGGATATCTCGAAAAAATATATGTAGATGAAGGCCAACTTGTAAAAAAAGGTCAGCTCATGTTTAAGATTATGCCTTTAATCTATAATGCAGAACTTAAGAAAGCTAAGGCCGAGGCAGATTTTACTGAAATCGAATATAAAAACACAAAACAACTATTCGAAAAGAATGTAGTATCAATCAATGAGCTCGCACTTTCAAAAGCCAAATTCGATAAGGCTAAAGCCGAGGTTTCCCTGGCAAAAGCACACTTAGATTTCACAGAAGTCAAAGCTCCATTCGATGGCATAATGGATCATTTTCAAGTCAGGCTCGGCAGTTTAATTGACGAAGGAGATTTGTTGACAACACTTTCTGACAACAGCGAAATGTGGGTTTACTTCAATGTTCCTGAGGCAGAATACCTCAACTATAAAACCAACTCAACCAAGGAGAATTTAAATAAAGTTGTTTTAAAAATGGCCAATAATCAATTATTTTCTAATCCAGGAGTTGTTCAAACAATAGAGGCAGATTTCAATAATGAAACGGGAAACATTGCTTTTAGAGCTACTTTTCCCAATCCTAATAGACTTTTACGACATGGGGAAACAGGAAACATCCTGATGACAATCCCTCTCAAAAATGCCATAATTATTCCTCAAAAGGCAACCTATGAAATTCTTGAAAAAAAGTATGTTTTTGTAGTTGACAAAAACAATATCGTTCATTCAAAAGAAATTATCATCGATTCTGAACTTCCAGATCTTTACATTATTAAAAAAGGACTAAATCCGACGGATCGCATATTATTGGAAGGAATTAGAAAGGTTACTGATGGTCAAAAAATTGAATATATGTTCGAGGATCCAAAATCAGTGTTGCCAAAGCTGAATGTTTATGTCGAGTGATTTAACCAACAAATTAATCTGAAATGTTTAACAAATTCATTAAAAGACCAGTTCTAGCAATCGTAATCTCTCTGATTATTTTGTTTGTTGGAGCTTTAGCAATAAATACGTTACCGACTTCACAATTCCCTGAAGTAGCTCCTCCAGTTGTAATGGTTTCAGCATCTTATCCGGGAGCAAGTGCTAAATCGTTAGCAGAGTCCGTAATTATACCTCTTGAGCAATCTATCAACGGTGCTTGGGGAATGCGATACATGACTTCCGATGCGACTAGTGCGGGTGAAGCTAATATTCAAGTAGTTTTTGAACCAGGAACGGATATCAATCAGGCTTTAGTTCAAGTTTCCAATCGAGTACAGCAAGTCACCAATCGTTTGCCGATTTTAGTTCAACGGGAAGGGGTAGTTATTACTCCAGTTATCCCTAGCATGTTGATGTATGTCAACCTATACAGTAAAGACAAAAATGCCAACATGAAATTCTTGTTCAACTATGCAGGTATCAATATGGTCCCGGAGTTACAACGAATAAATGGAATCGGACAAGTTAGAATTTTAGGAAGCCGTCAGTATGCGATGAGAGTTTGGTTAAATCCTGACAGAATGCGAGCTTACAATGTTTCTCCTGATGAGGTAATGGAAGCACTTGGCGATCAAAGTATTATTGGAAAACCAGGACGGATTGGACGTGGTGATGGAAAAAGAGCAGAAGCGTTGGAATACGTTCTTGCCTATTCCGATAGGTATAACGACCCAAAGCAATACGAAAATGTAATCGTTAAATCAAACCCGAATGGTGAGTTACTGCGACTCAAAGATATAGCAAAAGTTGATTTAGGAAGTGAGTATTACGACATTTATTCAAACATGAATGGTCATCCCTCTGCAGCTTTAGTATTAAAACAAACCTATGGCAGTAATGCCAGTGAAGTGATTTCGAAAGTCAAAGAAAAATTAGAAGAGTTAAAAAAGTCTTTCCCGCCTGGAATGGAGTACGAGATAAGCTACGATGTTTCAAATTTCTTGGATGCATCAATCGAAAATGTACTTCATACCTTGAGAGATGCGTTTATCTTAGTAGCTTTGGTAGTCTTTATCTTTTTAGGTGACTGGCGTTCAACTTTAATTCCAACTCTAGCTGTACCGATTTCACTTGTAGGTGCATTTTTCTTCATGCAACTTTTTGGATTGACAATCAACATGATTACCCTTTTTGCGTTGGTTTTGGCAATCGGAATTGTTGTTGATGATGCCATCGTCGTTGTGGAGGCCGTGCACGCAAAAATGGAAGAGGAACATCTTTCCCCCTACAATGCGGTTCGAAAAGTTATTGGTGAAATCAGTGGAGCCGTAATCGCAATTACGTTGCTAATGGTTTCCGTATTTGTTCCTGTTTCTTTCATGTCGGGCCCTGTTGGAACTTTCTATCGCCAATTTTCAATTACCATGGCATCATCGATTGTACTGTCCGGAATTGTTGCTTTAACGGTAACTCCTGTTTTATGTGCGATGATTTTAAAAAACAATCACGGCAAACCGAGAAAAAAGACTGTAATGAATCGTTTACTTGATGGATTCAATGCTTGGTTTGAAAATTTAACCGGCAAATATGTTTGGCTTTTGCGTCATATTGCACACAGAAAATTGATAACTGTTGGTTTATTTGTTTTGTTTGGCCTTGGAATATTTGTGGTAAGTAATAGCTTGCCATCAGGATTTATTCCCAGTGAAGACCAAGGAATGCTGTATGCTATTATCCAAACTCCACCAGGCTCAACTTTGGAAAGGACAAATGATTTGTCAAATAAATTAGTTGACATCATTAGAAATGAGGAGGGAGTTCAATCCGTTTCTTCTATCGCAGGTTATGAGGTATTAACAGAAGGGCGGGGATCAAATGCCGGAACCTGTTTGATTAATTTGAAACCTTGGGATGAACGAAAGAGCTCAGTAAGAGAAATTATTGAACATTTAGAAAAAAGAGCAAAAGAAATTCCAGGAGCAACTATTGAGTTCTTCGATCCACCCGCCGTTCCTGGCTTCGGTGCCGCCGGTGGTTTTGCACTTCAACTTCTTGACAAAACAACCTCTGGCGATTACAAGCAACTGGAAAAGGTTACTACTGATTTTATGAATGAACTGAAAAAACGAAAGGAGCTTACGGGGTTGTTTACTTTTTTCAGTGCCAATTATCCGCAATATGAAATTGAAATAGATAATCAAGCCGCTATGCAAAAAGGAGTTTCGATCGGAAACGCGATGAATACGTTGTCCATATTTGTTGGAAGCACTTATGAACAAGGATTCATTAAGTATCAGCGATTCTTCAAAGTATTTGTCCAAGCCGCACCTGAATATAGGAGAATTCCAACGGACATTATGAATCTATACGTAAAAAATAATCGGGATGAAATGGTGCCTTTTTCAGCTTTTATGAAAATAGTTAAAAAGCAAGGAGCCAATGAAATTAACCGCTATAACATGTATAACACCGCAGGAATAAGAGGAGGTCCCGCATCGGGATACAGCAGTGGTGAAGCCATTGAAGCGGTAAAACAAGTAGCTGCAAAAACCTTGCCGCATGGATATGACATCGATTGGGCAGCACTTTCCTATGATGAAACGAGACGAGGAAATGAGGCAATCTACATTTTTATAGTTGTATTGATTTTTGTTTACTTCGTTTTGGCAGCTCAGTATGAGAGTTTCATTATTCCATTGGCAGTAGTTTTTTCTTTGCCTGCAGGAGTTTTTGGTTCATTTTTGCTTATCAAAGGGTTAGGCCTTGCAAATGATATTTACGCGCAAGTTGGGCTAGTCATGCTTGTTGGATTATTGGGTAAAAATGCAGTACTTATCGTGGAATTTGCCGTACAGAAACAGCGAGAAGGTGCGTCCGTAATTGATGCCGCAATTGAAGGAGCTAAAGTGAGATTTAGACCGATTTTAATGACTTCATTTGCATTCATTGCCGGATTAATTCCTTTGGTCATAGCTCATGGGGCGGGTGCAATTGGAAATAGAACGATTGGTTCCTCTGCACTAGGTGGAATGCTTTTCGGTACAATTTTCGGGGTTATAATTGTACCCGGATTGTACTATATTTTTGGTTCTTTAGCAGCAGGTCGAAAATTAATTCGAAACGAAGAAGATAGTCCTTTATCAGAGGACTTTGTTCATAACATTGATTCATTCCCACAAAATATTGAAAACGATGAAGAATAATATGTCAAGTCAACTAGTTCTTTTGTTGGCAATTTTAGCACTATTGAATTCTTGTAAGAACTTAAACGTAATTAGTAGAAGCGAAAACAAAAGCGTTCCTTCAACATACAAGACAAACAAATCCGATACACTTAATTCTGCGAAGGTTCAATGGAAAAGTTTTTATAAAGACCCTTATCTCGTAGCTTTAATTGATTCCGCGTTAAGTCACAACCAAGAACTAAACATTCTTATAGAAGAAATAAACATTTCAAACAATGAAGTTAAAGCTAGACGAGGTGCTTACTTGCCGTTTCTTTTTGGTGGAGCAGGAAGCGGAGTGGATAAAGTTGGCAGATACACGAGCCAAGGAGCCAGCGATGCTTCAAATGAAATACTTCCAGGAAAACCGGTTCCGGAAGCACTCCCAAATTTTGTTTTAGGAGTAAGTATGTCTTGGGAAATCGATGTTTGGCATAAGTTGCGAAACGCAAGAAAAGCAGCTTTGTACAAATATCTATCGACAATTGAAGGAAAAAACTTCATGGTTACCAATTTAATCTCTGAAATTGCAAACTCCTATTATGAATTAATTGCTTTGGATAATCAATTGGAGATTCTAAAATCGAATATAGAAATTCAAAAAAATGCACTTGAAATCGTCAAACTTCAAAAAATAGCAGCGAAGGTAACAGAACTCGCTGTTAAAAAATTTGAAGCAGAGGTGCTTAAAAATCAAAGTCACGTGAATTATATTATTCAGCAGATAACTGTTATCGAAAATCGAATTAATTTTTTAGTTGGTAGATTTCCACAACCTGTTGCACGCAATTCTATTGGTTTAATCGATTTTCCAATTACTGAGATTCAATCAGGAATTCCTTCTCAGCTTCTTCAAAACAGAACGGACATTCGAAAAGCAGAGAATGAATTAATGGCTTCAAAATTAGATGTTCAAGTTGCACGAGCCGAATTTTTTCCTTCTTTTATGATAACTTCCGGTGTCGGTTTTAATGCATTTAATCCTAAGTTTCTATTAAAAACAACTGAATCAATGCTGATTAATTTGGCTGGAGATATGATCGCCCCTTTAATCAATAGGAATGCACTCAAGGCAAATTTTTATAGTGCAAATTCGAAACAAATTCAGTCTATTTTTAATTATGAACGAAGTATTTTAAACGCTTACATTGAAGTTTATAATGGAATATCCAACTTGGAAAATTTGAAAAAAAGCTTTGACATCAAACAGGATCAAGTGAAGGCATTAGTTGAATCAGTAGATATTTCTACAACCCTCTTTAAATCAGCCAGGGCTGATTATATGGAAGTATTGATGACACAAAGAGATGCATTGGACTCCAAATTTGAATTGATAGAAATAAAAAAACAACAATTAAATGGGATTGTAGATTTATACAAAGCCTTAGGAGGAGGATGGCAGTAACGGATTCTAAAGAATTCCAATCATGGGCGGCAAATTTTGCCGCCCATTGTTGTTTGATAAATTTGATTGTATTGTTATAAACACAAAACTGAATTCTTCCTTTATTTAAAAATTGCTCTAATTCTTCTCAGCTCTACTAATAACTCTAAACCCTTTAAGAAATAAGAAAAATCTTCTTTTAACTAAAATTCAATAACTTTGATTCAGAAAAGTGAAAAAAACATTCCAAAAGACGGCTTCCTAAAATTCTAACTTGTCCGATTCCATTTATTCGTTGTAACTCCGGAACCAATAGATAAAGCCAAGTTTTTAAGAAAAATTCTTCTTTTCATTTATCGATTCCCTAAATTTATTGGGTTTTCAAAAATAGCGATTTTAAGAATTCAATTACGAAGTTTTCATTGAATTTTAAGATTAGAGAACAATGAAATTATGACACACTTATTAAATCATTCCAAGCAATTTCTTTCA
>JBIKSL010000031.1:0-24608 GCA_044348645.1 Crocinitomicaceae bacterium
GAGTAACTTTCTTATCAGAATATGAAATTGGAAGATTAACCATTTGGGTGAATTTGAATTACAATACAAAGCAACTAATTTATCAGATTTTCAGCAATTTTAAAGTCGCTAATGCATAATTCAGGTTCAAAAACAAATAATCATGATGATGTATTTACTATTTTTGAAAGAAGATGAAAAAATCGGTTATCATTACCGCAGGTGGATTGGGAAAACGTATGGGAAGCGATTTACCGAAGCAATTTTTGGTGCTAGGAGGAAAACCTGTTTTGATTCATACATTAGAACTTTTTTTTAACTATGATCCTCAAATAGAGATTATTCTAACTCTTCCCACTGATTGGCGGGGATATTGGGAAACAGTTCAAGATAAATACTTTTGTCGTGTGCCCCACATTGTGGTCAATGGCGGAGAAGAGCGTTATCACTCAATTCGAAACGCATTAAAAAGATGTTCGGGCGAATTGATTGCTGTGCACGATGGAGTTAGACCATTTGTGAGTTTTGAAACACTTGATCGATGTTTTTCTGCTTTGAAAGAGCACGAATCTGTTGTCCCCGTTTTAACAATTAAAGAATCACTTCGAAAAACAAATGAAACACTATCTATTGCGGTTGATCGTTCCAAATTTCGATTGGTTCATACGCCACAATGTTTTCAAGCTGAAATCCTCAGAAAAGCTTATGAACAGGATTATCACAATCAAATAACTGATGATGCAAGTTTAGTAGAAGAATTAGGATATAACGTTCATCTTGTTGAAAGCAATGAGGAAAACATAAAACTTACGACTCAATTTGATTTTTTAATTGCAGAACTTATCGCACAATGCAGCAAAAGATGATTGCACCAAAACCACTTAAAAAAGGAGATTTAATTTACATAACAGCTCCGGCAAAGTCAATCGATGAAGCGCCTGTTTATTACGCTCGTGATTTTTTCGTCAACCATGGCTTTCAAGTTGAAATTAGCAAACACTGTTTTGGTCAACACAATTATTTTTCCGGAACCGACGAGGAACGAATGGCCGATCTTCAATATGGCATCAATCACCCTGAAATAAAAGCAATTATTTGTGCACGAGGCGGTTATGGATGTATTAGGATACTTGATGGAATTCAATGGGCCAACATGTTACGAGAACCAAAGTGGTTGATTGGCTTCAGCGACATAACCGTTTTCCATCATCGTCTTTACAACCTTGGTGTTCAATCAATTCACGGAACGATGTGCTGGAATTTTGATAAGAACACACCTGAGACTTTTGAAACACTTTTAGAGGCATTAATGGCGAACTCATATCAGATTAAGAGCCCGAATAATGGTATGAATAAGCAGGGTGTTGCCAAGGGTAAATTGATCGGCGGAAACTTAAGTATCGTTTATAGTCTAATTGGAACAGATGATGCGTATGAATTTGAAGAATCTATCTTGTTTTTAGAGGATTTAGCCGAACATTATTATCATCTGGATCGAATGTTTTTTGCCTTGAAAAAAAGTGGGGCTTTGGATAAAATCAACGGATTAATAATCGGCGGAATGACCGATTTAGAGGATACTACCATTCCTTTTGGAATTTCGGTTGAAGAAATTGTTTTACAACACTTTTCATATCGAAAAATCCCCATTTGCTTTGACTTTCCTGCTGGACATTTGGATGACAATCGTGCTTTAATTTTTGGAAAAGAGGTTGAATTTCATGTTGATAGGGATGGAGCTATCTTATTTTTTGATTGATAATTTGGGTTCATTCAATCTGTTGGAATAATTAATTGCTGATTCGGTCTAATAATTGATTTTTCGCTTAGATTATTGGCTTTAAGTAATTTGTTAACGCTCAAATGATGCCTTTTAGAAATGGTTGAAATTGTGTCGCCAGATTTAACCGTATAAAAAGGCTTTTTCGTTTCAAGTTTCGATTGAACAACATTTTTCGAAGAATCGTTTTTTTCTTTCTCAGCAAAAGTTATTTTCATTTTATTCGCGATAATTGGTTGCATCAAATGTTGAATTTCATGATCCAGTTCCTTCAAAAGAAAATCTAGTTTATTGTAACCCTGATTATATTCTTTCAAAAAAGAGTGAGCAAAAATTTTTCCTTGAAGCGAATACCCATTTGAATTAAAATGCAGCTTATCGTCCAATGCTAATTTATTTTGGTGCCAATAATTTAAAGAACCCCAACCTCCCATCGCTTTGTTCAAATCGAATAAAGACAAGTCGAAATCCCGTGCAAGTCGAATCAATTGGCGGTTAACTTTTTGCTCATTGGGCGGAACTCGACCTTGACTCCTTGTATCTGGAGCTGTTGTGATGATAATCTCCACTTCAGGTAAACTTTTTCGAATGGTTTGAATAAAATCAGAAATCGACTGATAATAATAATTTGTATCTATCCTTTGGTTGTAAGCTTCATTTGTTCCAAATGAAAAAATAATTAAATCAGGACTAAGTTGTTTGATTTGACTTTGCAATAAATCCGCATTAAATATCAAATGAGTAAATTGAGCTCCAACCACCCCGCATTGATGATAATTTATACCATTGGTCTCATTTGAAATAAACTCAAAACCATGAAAATAAAATAGATCTTTTATTTCTTGAGATTTATTTAATGATAAATTGAATGAGCGAATATTTGAATCACTTTCATAAACACGATACTTCACATTCGATTCGTCGTTTTTTTCGTAAATTAATTTAACGCTTTCATCAAGTTTATAGTCGAAAGAATTTGAATCAGAACTCGTCCAAATAGCAATTCGATTAGATGTTTTTCCTACAAATTTATCCGTAATTTCTATAGATAATTCAGCGTTAGAAGTTGATGTGGACAATCTATATCCTTTGACACCCATATTTGTTTTCTCCACGTTTTTTAAAAAATTTGACCCTATCCAGTTGCCTTTGGTGGATGCCTTAACCCCTTTTGGTCCATAACTTTTGCAAAGAGAATAAGGAAAAATAATTCCTTGTCCTGCGCCCCCAAA
This sequence comes from Crocinitomicaceae bacterium, assembly GCA_044348645.1. GTDB lineage: Bacteria > Bacteroidota > Bacteroidia > Flavobacteriales_D > Crocinitomicaceae > UBA952. Next base: position 2,992 of record JBIKSL010000031.1, read on the forward strand.
TTCAGATTGAAGAATCTTGCGTATTTCACCTGAAAAAAAATCTCCTTGAATATGACTATCGCCAAAATGAATGATATTCAATGGATTTTTACACTCATGGGCGTGAATTCTATTAAGCTTTGAAAACACCTTAGAAAGTGATGAGGAAGGCTCGAAAGCTGAATAATAAAACCTGCTTGAATCAACGCTATCGTAATCTTGGCCATAAACAACCGTTGAAAAAAACAAAATGATGGTGAAAAACAACTTTGAAATTATTTCCAAAAAGGGTGGTCTTTTTCTTACCACTTTATTTTTTTGCAAAGACATTTGACTACTAAAACTGAAGTTTTTTTCTGCTCTCAACACACTAGTGACAGTGTTTTTTTTCTCAAATAAAATAGTTGTCATTTGGATAAACGTTCGTGTATTTCAGAAAAAACATTTTTATAATCACCAAATTCTGTTCCCATAAGTTTATCCCAAAAAGTGAAATAAAGACCATAATTTCCATTAAAGCGTTCATGATGCATGTTATGATGAGTGGAAACTGTTTTATATTTAAAAATTGGTATTTGCAACCAGTTTTTGAGGTAGATTTCATATCCTAAATGCGCAATCAAATTATTGATTAAATCCAAAGTTTGCCAAAGGAAAAGGATGGGCCAATAAATTGGGACAATCATTGGAAGAACCAAAAACGGAAGAAATTCAATTAAATTTTCTAATGGATGAAAGGCGAAAATGGTCAGAGGCGATGGATCGGTGCTTTTGTGGTGGGTTTTGTGCACCCAACGATAAATCTTGGGATGATGCATCAAGCGATGAGTCCAGTAGAAATAGGCATCATAGAAAAAAATGAGGACAAACAGTTGCAAAGAACCCCAAACAAGATTTTGCTCATTGAAATCCCAGTATAACTTCATGAATCCTAAGCGATCTAAAACATTGATTAAGGCAGTAAGAACTCCTGCTAATAAAACAGAACCTAAAGAATATAAGAGATCGTGGCTGAAAAAATGTTTACGATGCTCGTTTTTAATCTGAATTCTTCTCCAGCGCCATCTCTTTTTCAATAATTTCCAAACCAACAAAAAAACCACAATTCCAAATGAAATATATAGGAACATGTTGAAAATCGTTTCTTGTAAGGTGTTTTGAAGGAAATTCATTTGACTATACAGTTTACTATTTTTGATTGCAATTTAGTCATTTTAAAAGGGTAAATCATTCTTTGAGTTCAAAAATCTATTCATCTCGACTTTTCAGAATCTTATTCCGCTTAACTTTCAGAGAAATCAAAAACTATATTTATTCATGACAATATTCGATCTCCAATATAATTGTATGGCAGAAAACAAAATTTTGAGCCGCTTGTTAAGATTTAAAATTTGTTTCAATACCTTATTTGTGGTATTTTTGCATGAACATTACGTGTTATTTATAATTAATCTAAATAAAAGAAAGTGATAACAATTACCGATACTGCTAAAAAACAGGCTCTTAGATTAATGGAAGACGAGGGTAAAGATGGTTTTTTCATTCGTGTTGGTGTACAAGGAGGAGGGTGTTCCGGACTAATGTACCAATTAACTTTCGACAATCAAGAAACTGAAGGAGATAAAGCTTTTGAAGATAACGGTATTAAAGTGGTGGTTGACAAAAAGAGCTATCTGTATTTAATAGGAACCACTCTCGATTTTTCAGGAGGACTAAACGGTAAAGGGTTTGTTTTCAAAAACCCAAATGCTGATCGAACCTGTGGTTGTGGAGAATCATTTTCAGTTTAATCCCAAAAATCGTTTAATAAAATGGCAAACTATACGGAAGACGATTTAGCAAAGGATCTTGAAAATCAGGAGTATAAATTTGGTTTTGTTACGGAAATTGAAACCGAAACGGTTCCTGTGGGATTAAATGAAGGCATTATTAGATTGATTTCAACCAAGAAAAACGAACCCGAATGGCTTTTAGAATATCGCTTGAAAGCATTCGCCGTTTGGCAATCAATGTCTGAACCCGAATGGGCTCATGTTCACTACGAAAAACCAAAATTTCAGGAAATCACCTATTACGCAGCGCCCAAACAGACAAAAAAGTATGAATCTTGGGATGATGTTGACCCGGAGATGAAAGAAACCATGACCAAATTAGGGATTTCACTTGAAGAACAACAACGTTTAACTGGGGTTGCTGTGGATTTTGTGATGGATTCTGTTTCTGTAGCGACCTCTTTCAAAGAAAAACTGAAGGAACTTGGAATCATATTCTGTTCTTTTTCAGATGCAGTTCAGGAATACCCAGAATTAGTTAAAAAGCACATGGGAACAGTGGTTCCGACAACTGATAATTTCTATGCAGCTCTCAATTCAGCTGTATTCACGGATGGTTCTTTTTGCTATATTCCTAAAGGTGTTCGTTGTCCTATGGAGCTTTCAACGTATTTCCGAATTAATGCAGGAGGAACAGGTCAGTTTGAACGAACCTTGGTTGTTGCTGATGAAGGCTCTTATGTTTCATATTTGGAGGGGTGCACGGCCCCTCAACGCGATGAAAACCAATTGCACGCTGCCGTTGTGGAATTAATTGCCCTTGAAAATGCTGAAATTAAATATTCAACCGTTCAGAATTGGTATCCGGGAGACAAAGACGGTAGAGGCGGTGTGTTTAATTTTGTTACCAAACGTGGGATCTGTGAACGAAACGCAAAAATTTCATGGACACAAGTCGAAACTGGCTCAGCAGTTACGTGGAAATACCCTTCTTGCATTTTGAAAGGCGAGAATTCTGTTGGAGAGTTCTATTCTGTAGCCGTTACAAATAACTTTCAACAAGCAGATACGGGAACAAAAATGGTCCATTTAGGAAAGAACACGAAAAGCACGATTATTTCTAAAGGTATTTCAGCTGGAAAATCTCAAAATTCATACAGAGGATTGGTTCAAATTCACAAGAACGCAAACAACGCCAGAAATTTCTCTCAATGTGATTCCTTGCTGATGACAGATCAATGCGGAGCACATACTTTTCCTTACATCGAATGTAAAAACTCATCCGCACAAATTGAACATGAGGCAACAACTTCCAAAATTGGTGAAGATCAACTCTTTTATTGCATGCAACGTGGTATCAGCGAGGAAAAAGCAATAAGCCTGATTGTCAATGGATATTGCAAGGAGGTTTTGAATCAATTGTCAATGGAATTTGCTGTCGAAGCTCAGAAATTATTGGCGATTAGCCTGGAGGGAAGCGTTGGTTAATAATCAAGCTTTTATTGAATTTCTGAATCGATAAAACATTTTGGGAAAAGAAGTTCAAAGTGGTGATTGCCGAAAATATTTTGTCTCCAAATGAAAGTTCGGACGAATTACTTTACCTAACTTCGTTTTATGTCTAAAAGAAAGAAAAACCCACCTCCTGGAAAAAAAAAATCAGGTGTAACAACCATTGTTATGCGTGTTTTTGAACGCAACCCTGACTCCGAGTTAACCCATAAACAAGTTTCCTACTTAATCGACGCAAAAGAACCTGCCTCCAGACAACTGGTGTTCGATTGTCTGAATCAATTGGCAAATAAAGGCGCGTTGAAAAGAATCAATCACTACACATTTAAGCTTTCTTCTCAAGAAAATTTGGTTGAAGGCCGAATTGAAATCACACAACGGGGAGCTGCTTTTGTTGTTGTTGAAGGAAGAGAAAAGGATGTTTACATTGCTCCTCAAAACGTTGGACAAGCACTTAATGGCGATATTGTTAAGGTTCGTGTTTTTCGGCAGGGTCCAAATCGAGATGAAGGAGCCGTTTTTGAAATCAAAGAACGTGAGCGTTTTCAATTCGTTGGAACAATTAAAATGACAGAAAAATATGCCATTCTTGTTCCTGACAACAACCGAACAGGAACGGAAATTTACATTTCGAAAGAAAACTTAATGGGGGCAAAACCGGGAGAGAAGGTACTGGCAAAAATTACTGTTTGGCCAAAATCTTCTGGTATTCCCTATGGGGAAGTAATTGCGGTTCTTGGAATGCCTGGGTCTAACGATACCGAAATGCTTTCAATTTTGTATAACCAAGGAATCAATCCGGTATTCCCAACTGCGGTGGTCGATGAAGCTGAATTTGTGCCGATTGACCTAGATCCTAAAGAAATTGAGAAGCGAAGGGATTTTCGAGAAATTTTAACCTTCACCATAGACCCATTTGACGCGAAGGACTTCGATGACGCACTTTCGTATAAAGTCCTTGAAAATGGAAATTTGGAAGTTGGTGTTCATATCGCAGATGTTAGTCACTATGTTCGTCCCGGAACAGCAATGGATACAGAGGCGCTTTTGCGTTCAAATTCCGTTTACTTGGTTGATCGCGTGATTCCGATGTTACCCGAACAATTGTCTAATTTAGCTTGTTCACTAAGACCTCATGAAGACAAATACAGTTTTTCGGCTGTGTTCGAAATGGATGAAAATGGTAAAATATACAATGAGTGGTTTGGAAAAACCGTCATACATTCCGATCGAAGATTTACCTATGAAGAAGCGCAAGAAATCTTGGAAGGAAACTCGGGAGATTATGAAGAGGAACTTCGTAAATTAGATAAAATCGCGAAAATTCTTCGAAAAAACAGGCTGAAAAAAGGCGCATTGAACATTGAATCGGAAGAAATGCGATTCAAACTGAATGAAAAAGGTCTGCCAAATGAGGTTGTAATAAAAACCTCCCAAGACGCTCACAAACTCATAGAAGAATTTATGCTTTTGGCGAATCGACACGTTGCGACCTTTCTTTCCAAAACGGAAAAAGGAAAAGATCCGATTTCCATGATTTATCGAGTTCACGATGCCCCAGATCCTGCGAAGATGGAAGTTTTTGCCGTTTTCATTGAAAAATTCGGTCATAAAATAGATTTGCACGACGCGTCCAAAATTGCAGAAAAACTGAATGAATTATTTCAAGAATTGAAAGAAGAAAATGAGTTTTCCTTAATCCAATCGATGGCCATTCGATCGATGGCAAAAGCGAGTTATGAAACGGAGAACATTGGTCATTATGGCTTGGCATTTCATCATTACACGCATTTTACGTCCCCGATTAGGCGTTATGCCGATTTAGTTGTTCACCGAATTTTACAGGAAGAATTAACGACTAAAAAGCATCGCTTCGGTTATGATTTAAATGACATTTGCAAGCGAATTTCTCGTAATGAACGTAAGGCCGCTGAAGCAGAGCGTGAGTCTACCAAGTATTTCATGACACTTTTCGTTAGTGAACACATTGGCGAAGTTTTTGAAGGAACCATTTCCGGTATTGCAGACCATGGTATGTTTGTTCGCATGGATGAGAATCACTGCGAGGGGATGGTTCCCATGATGGAAATTCCCGGAGATCGTTTTTATTTCGATCAAGAAAAGTTCAGAATCATTGGAGCAAAAACAAAGCGCGAATATAATTTTGGTGATCGTGTTCATGTGCGCATTTCAGAAGTAAGTCTTCGCAAACGCCAAATTGATTTGGAGCTGGTTTCTTGAATAGGATTAGTTATTCGCAGATTGCCAGGCCTTCAAACAATTAAATCGCAGCCTGAAAGTTTTTGAGCAGTATTGTATTCTAATTATTTCACTGTTTGTAGAACATAAAATATTAGAATTACACTTAGAATAAATCTATAACTAACTAATAAAAAGCCACTTATAAAATAAAGACAATATTCTTAATCACCGTAATTGTCGTTGTAAATAAAAAACCCTTGGCTATCTAGGTGATAATCAAGGGTTTTAATTTTTGTTAGTGGTACCTCCAGGAATCGAACCAGGGACACAAGGATTTTCAGTCCTTTGCTCTACCAACTGAGCTAAGGTACCAGCCAATTGAGATTGCAAAGTTAAAATAATTTTCTTTCTGTGGTAAACCAAATTTTAAAAAATCTCTTAATACACATTTAGAAACATTTTTTATATATTTGGCGGACTAAAAAATTAATTAAGGAATAACAAAATCTAAAATTATGAGCAAGAATCAAAAAACAGCAGGTGGATTTTCATCGCTTATGGCTTCAATTGCAATTGCAATCGCATTAGGAATTGGTGTTGCAATTTATGTTTATGTATTTGGTGCAAAGGAAAACTTTGTTGGAGGGAATCCCGAAAATGAGGCAGTGGAAGAAGGTGTTGCACACTATTTTGGTCTTATCCATAAAGGTGGTTTTATCGTTCCAATTCTAGTTGCTGTAAACATTATCATCATAACTTTTTCAATTGAACGTTTAATTACACTTTCGATAGCTAAAGGGAAAGGAAGCACAGATAAATTTATTTCTAAGGTTAAGCAACTGTTGGGTTCAAAGCAAATTGATACGGCTATCGCTGAATGTGATAAGCAAAGAGGTTCTTTAGCAAACGTTGTGCGCGCTGGATTAGTAAAATACGAGCACATGTCAGGTGATTCATCTTTAGATAAAGAACAAAAAGTAGAATCATTGAAAAAAGAGTTGGAGGAAGCTACAGCATTAGAATTACCAATGCTTTCTAAAAACTTAGTTGTTCTTTCAACTTGTGCGTCTATCGCAACCTTAATCGGATTGATTGGGACAGTACTAGGGATGATTCGCTCATTTGCTGCAATGTCGCAAGGTTCACCTGATACCGCAGCCTTATCGGCTGGTATTTCTGAGGCCCTTATCAACACTGCATTAGGTATCACTGGATCAACAATTGCCATCATCATGTTTAATTTCTTTTCAACTAAAATTGATACAATGACTTACAGCATTGATGAAGCAAGTTTTACAATCGTGCAAGATTTTTCTGCATCAAACAAATAATCGAGCGTTAAACTTTTAACTGAAAAGAAATGCCAAAAATAAAAATGCCAAAAAGTTCGCCGTCCATAGATATGACGCCTATGGTGGACTTGGCTTTCTTGCTCGTTACTTTCTTTATGTTAGCGGCTTCGTTCCGTTCCTCTGAACCGGTTCAAGTTGAAATACCAACTAGTGTAAGCGACAAAATTATTCCCTCAAATGTCATTATGGTTACCTTGGATAAAGGTGGACGTGTATTTTTTAATATGACAAACGCAGAGGCTCGTCGCGAACTACTTGAAAATATGTCAGGTAAATATCAAGTTGGTTTTACGGATAAGCATAAGGAAGAATTTGGTTTTATGGAAAGTTTCGGTTGCACAATGCGTGAGCTTCCAGGATATATTGACCTTTCTTCCGAAGAAAGAGGAAGAGCTAGAACGCTTGGAATTCCTTACGACTCTACAAACAACGAATTGAAAGATTGGATTTACTACGGTAATCTAGCTGCATTGAATACAGGAAAAACACTTTTTGAAGAAGCAAAAAAGAAAGGTGATAATCCGAATGCTAACGATTTTAAACCAAAGTTTATTCTAAGAGTTGACAACAACACCTTGTATGTTCAAGCTCAAGCGGTAATTGATGTTTTTAGAGATCTGAATCTGAATAATTTGAATTTTGTTACTTCGATGGAGATGCCTCCTAAAAAATAATTTAAAATGGCAGAAATAGCAGAAGGTGGTGGCGGTGGTCACTCCAAAGGTAAAAAACGAGCGAAGAAAGGTTCCACACGTGTCGATATGACCCCGATGGTGGACTTGGCTTTCTTGTTGCTAACTTTCTTCGTGTTAACCTCTACTTTCAGTAAGCCAAAGGTTATGAGCTTGGTTTATCCTGCAAAAACAGAAGACAAACCTGAGGATCAACAAGGTCCGAAAATTAATAATGCCATTACCTTCTTACTTTCTGAGGATAAGATTTTTTACTACTCCGGACAGTACTATCCAAAAAGTGCTCCAGGTCCGAAAGGTCCTACGAAATTAGAAGAAACTGATTTTGGTCCAGATGGAGTGAGAAAACTACTTGCCGAAGGTAATAAGTTTGTATTAAGTGGTAAAGAAGAACTACAAAAGAAATTGGACAGTAAACAAATTCAAGATAGTGTTTACGTGAATATGTTGACCGATTTGAAGAAAAAAGATCAAGCCTTGAAAGTATTAATTAAAACGGATGACAAAGCTAAGTGCAAGAACTTCATCGATTTAATTGACGAACTCAAGATTGCCGAAATTGGCGTAGTTGCTCCGGTTGAGATAATGGCAAGCGAACTTGAGCTTTTGAAAGAAAAACTTAAATAACTCAGACATGATAGTTCCTATTGTTATCATTCTTTTGGTTGCAGGTCTTTCGCTGTACGACTACTTTACGGCAAGGCGTTGGCAACAAGTAACCTCGAGTGTCAGAAATGAAATGGTTTTTGAACATCGAAATCGCGAATATGGCGCCTATGTTCTAAGGAGAGATTATGAAAAAAGACTGGTAATCATTCTTTTTGGCTTTATTCTATTATTAGGTGCACTTTTTGCATCGTATATAATAGTGAAAAACTTACCAAAGGATAAACCGATGGAAGCGCCAAAAACAGATACAACGTTTACCGTTCCTGCTCCACCATTGGATAAGGAAGTTCCTCCTCCACCCCCAACTGAACCACCTCCGGCGGCAGAAAAAATGGTCAAATTCATTGCTCCTGTGGTTGTTGATCAAGATGTTCCCGACGAGGTAGTTATTCCCGACGAAAACATCAAAGTTGGACCAAAGGATGTTGAAGGTGATGAAGATAGTTTTGATCCACCTGTAATAGGAGAGGATACCAAACCAAAAGTGGTTGAGGAAGCCCCAGAAGAGGTATTGACCTTCGTTGAAGAAGATGCTGAATTCCCCGGAGGTTATCCATCGATGATGAAATACATTCAAGACAACTTAAACTATCCTCCTTCTGCTATTGAATTAGGAATTCAAGGGAAAGTTACCTTAAAATTTGTAGTTGAGAAAAATGGACAAGTGAGCAATGTGTCCGTAGTTCGTGGAATTCCGGGTTGCGCGGAGTGTGACAAAGAAGCGGTTAAGGTGGTTAGCAAAATGCCGAATTGGAAATCAGCCAAAAATGCTGGAAAACAGGTTCGTCAGTGGAACACGCTTCCTATCAGTTTCGCTTTAGAATAATTTATTGTATATTAATTTTTGAATCCCCGATTGAAACTTTCTCTCGGGGATTTTTTTGAACCAAAAGAAATGAAAATTGTAAATCTATCCATTGCATCTGTTTCCATAATAATCTGTTTGAGTTTTGCTTATTTTTTAATTTTTACAGATTTTAAATCAGATGTAATTTATGGAACGAAAAGAATAGTTTTGAGTGTTATCTTTATTCTCTATGGGTTTTTTAGAGTTTATCGAGCCTACAACCTTTTTAAAATGAATGATGATGAATAAATATTATTTCTATTTATGCTTATTCTTATTCTTTTCCTGTGGAGGAGAAAATCAAAAGAGTGTTTCTGATACCTGTAAAAGTGGAATCGCCCAAATTTTGGTAGAAGAATCTTTTAAACCGTTATTTGAAACTTCCAGTGAAACATTTGAAAGCCTGGCTCCAAAAGCCGACATTCAACCAAAATACATGGCCGAAGGAGCAATCATTGATGAATTTTACAAAGGACAAATCAAAACTATTTGCATTTCTCACGATTTAACTGAAAAAGAAAAAAAGATTCTCAAATCAAAAAAAATCGAAGTTCGGAGTGATAGAATCGCAATTGATGGCGTAACACTAATTGTTAATCCTAAAAATCAAGATACAACGATAACAGTTGACGAACTAAAAAAGATATTAAATGGCAATCTATTAAAATGGAAAACCTCTAAAAAAGACATCAACGTGGTTTTCGATAATCAACGTTCTGCCAATTTCAATTACCTTTTAGATTTGACCAAAACAGAACAGTTGTCGAAAAATGTTTTCGCCGTGAACTCCAATGAGGAAGTTATCAATTACGTTAAGAAAAATGAAAATGCGATTGGTGTAATCGGTTTGAATTGGGTATCTGATCAAGATGATTTTGAGGTTATGAATTTTTTGGATAGTATAAAAGTGATGCACGTCGCTAAAAACACGAAATCCAACTATTTTCAACCTTATCCTGGCGTAATCTATACGTATGAGTATCCTTTAACGCGAGAAATATGGATGATTAATTGGGGCGCACGCTCTGGAATAAACTCAGGTTTTGTAAATTTCATGATTGGCGAAAAAGGACAACTTCTGATTCAAAAGTCTGAACTTGTTCCTGCTCGCTCTCCGATTCGGTTAATTCAAATTTCTACCCAATAAATTATAAAATAAACCGTTTTTATTGCATTAATCATTTCATGTTTTAATTTTGACAATCGAATTCTAAATGATTTTAAAACTCATCAAAATGAAATTAACTGCTCTATTTGTTCTTACAGCCTGCATTACTTTTGGACAAACATTAAAAGATGCTATTCGCAAAACCGACAACGAACGCTATTCGGATGCTTTGAATGACTTTAATTCGTTAATTTCTAATGAGCCGAATGTCGGAGATTATTACTTTTATTTCGGACAGTATTATATGCTTAAAGGAGAGATCGACTCTGCTAAAATGATTTGGACTAAAGGATTTCAAATGGACAATATCAGTCCACTTTCACTCGTTGGAAATGGATGCGTCCTTTATCTGAACGGAAATTTAGACGGAGCAAAATTGGAATTTGAAAAAGCACTTACTGCTACAAAATCTAAAAAACAGAATCTAAAAAACGCTGAGGTTCGACGTGGAATTGCAACCATTTATATCAAGTCAGAAAAGAAAAATTTGGATGAAGCGATTATAAATCTTGAGGAAGCAATTCTAAAAGATCCAAACAATGAAGAAAATTACCTATTACAAGGTGATGCGCTGTATGAAAAAACACCGAATAATGCTTCTGCCGCGATTAAGAGCTATAACAAAGTCTTGGAAATTAATCCAAAATCACCGCGTGGAATTGTTCGTGTAGCCATCATTTATCAGCGTGCTCAAAGCCCGGATGAAGCACAAAAGAAATACAATGACGCAAAACAAGTAGATTCAACGTATGCTCCTGCATATCGTGAGAACGCAGAATTAAATATGAAATTCAATCAACCTAAAAAAGCCATTGAAAACTGGAAAAAATACTTGAAATTAAACAATACCATTGAAGCTAGATATCGTTATGCTACAGCCATGTTCCTCGGAAAACAATATTGCGAAGCGATTGATGAAATCAATAATTTGAATGCAAACGGATTTACAAATTTTTACACTGACCGGATGTTGGGTTATTCGTATCTCGAGTGCACAACAGATCCTGAAGGCTTTAAAAAAGGATTAGCGTCCTTAGATCGTTTCTTTGCAACAGCTCCGGTTGATAAAATTCAATGGTTGGATATTAAAAACAAAGGTATTTTATACAGCAAAACAGGCTCTGATTCTTTAGCCATTGTTGAGTTTGAAAAAGCTTCAAAAATGAATCCTGACCTAGCAAAAGAACTGTCAGGCGATATCGCAAAATTGTATTTCAAAGCCAAAAAATATGAGAAAGCCATTGAAAATTACGTCTTTAAAAGTCAATTGACGGCTCTTTCTCCAGCAGAGGAATTCGAGTTAGGAAAAGCCTATTATTTTGGCCCGAAAAATTTCGTCTTGGCCGATACTGCATTCTCACATGTTAATAAACTTTCTCCAACGTATGCTCCTGGTTATTGGTGGAAAGCCAGAACCTTGTTACAACAAGATTTGAAAAACGAAAAATGGTTAGCACAAGGTTCTTATGAAAAAGTTCTAGAATTGGTTAAACCTGAGGAACGTGGTTCTAGCTCCAACAAAAAAATGGTCATGGAATCAGCAAAATATTGCGGGGATTATTATGTGAATTCAACCGCAAAAAATCCAGAAAAAGCAAAACAATACTGGCAAATCGTTTTGGATTTAGATCCAACTGATGTTCAAGCAAAAGCTTATTTTAAACTGAAATAGTTTTTGTTTTTGGGCAATTATTCTTTGAATTTAATTGGCCCATAAATATCTAGAAAAGCTCTACCGAAGGATCCCAAAAGTGAACTTTAAAGTCTGAAATTAGGTCGTCTTTGATTTTTATATTCTCCTCTTCCAACAACTCTTTCATACGATTGGGCGAACTAAAGTGCATTTTTCCCGATAAAGCACCAACTCGATTCACCACGCGATGAGCCGGAATTCCTTGTAACCGATGTGAGGCATTCATTGCCCAACCAACCATTCTGGCTGATTTTTTTGAACCTAAATAGCTCGCAATCGCCCCATAAGTGGTAACTCGACCTTTCGGAATTAAACGAACAACGGCGTAAACTTGCTCAAAGAAATCATTGTTTTCAATGCTAAGCGGTGCAATCATAATGCAAAAATAGAGTGGGAATTTATTCAATGAGTTAATTTTTCAACCCTTTTCTACAACTTTACTAAATCACGCCCCTCTCACCTCCGCCAACTCCAAATCAATCCTCCTGACATCCGATTGAAGTTGTTGCACTTCTTTGATAAGCATGTAAACCTGTTGGGTCAAATCACCCGAAAAAGACTTTGTTTGATAAGAGCTAGAGCTAGGTTCATTTACCATTTGGTCCTCAGAAAGAAAATAAACGATGGGTTGCTGTAAAATAGCTGCGATGATGTTTAAGCGTGAAATGGAAATTTCTGTAACCCCTCGCTCGAGGTTGGAATAAGCCGCAATGGTGATGCCTAATTCATCGGCCATGTTTTGTTGGCTGAGGTTAAGCCGCAAACGCTCCATGCGAATCTTCTCTGCTACTTTATTTTTCACAAGATAAAATTACTACACACCACGTTGAATTGCATTTACATTAAGTTTATATGTTTTAGAAATAATAAAATAAATTTAGATATATTTGTTGTTTAAATAAAACAATGTCTAAAAGACAAGTAAACATATTAGATAAAATCGGTTCGTTGATTCCAGGATATCCCGGATATGCAAATCGGGATAACATGCGAAATTCTGATATACAGATTAGGGTTTATGCATCAGAAAAACTGTTTCGAATTGAAGAAAGAATTGAAGAGACAAAAAAAGAACTTATTCTAAATCAGAAAATTCAAGAAGCTACTGAATTTGAACAAGTTCGAAAAAACATAAATACGCTGGTTTCAAAGATTAAATATGCTCAATATGGCGAAACAGCTTTTTTTAGTTTGAATCAAATTAAAGAAGATGAGTTGGAACAAATTCAACATCTTGATTTGCAAATTCTAGAGCGAGTAAGTTTAATGGAGGTTTTCATTGAAACAAAAAGCGACCTTTCAATTACACCTGCAGCGCTGAATCAAAATTTTAAAGAAATAGATAAAGCATTTCAGGAAAGAAATGATTTTATCCAGCAATTCAAATAAAAATGGAAGTAATAGAATTTTTAGATAACAGCGGAATTGTATTGGTAAAACGCGTTCCTGAAAACGGCCAACTTGAAATAAAATGGGGAAGCCAATTAACGGTAAGAGAAAGTCAAGATGCTGTTTTCTTCAGAGATGGAAAAGCATTAGATGTTTTTGGTCCTGGTAGGCACGTTTTACAAACACAAAATATTCCATTGATATCAAAATGGGTTACGCGATTTGGTTATGGACCTGATTCACCTTTCAGAGCAGAAGTTGTTTTTGTTGGAAAACAGCTTTTTTCTAATCTAAAATGGGGAACAAAGGAACCGATATTATTTCGTGACAGTGATTTGCAAATGGTTAGGCTTCGTTCCTACGGTTCTTTCTCCATTCAAGTAAAAGATAGCTTATTGTTTGTCAACAAGGTAGTTGGAACAATGGGTTTATTCATAACGAATGCCATAGAAGATTATCTACGTGGAATAATCATTTCAAAATTAAATGTGGTTTTGGGTAAAATGCTGAAGTCAGTTTTTGATATACCCGTTAACATTGACAATTTGAATATGGTAATGCGTTCCGAACTCATTCAAGATTTTGAAGGCTTGGGATTATCGCTACATGATTTTTACATTCATTCTATTTCCTTACCAGATGAAGTTCAAAAGTTAATTGATACGAAAACGGGAATGAACGCAATAGGTAACCTTGATCAATACATGAAATTTAAAATCGCTGATTCTTTGGAAGATACTGCCAAATCTGTTGGAGGAATGGGTGAAGGTTTGGGTTTAGGAGCTGGTCTTGGAATGGGTATGGCGATTCCTAATATCATTCAACAGAACATGCAACCAAATAACAATAGTTCTGTGGCTGCAAAGTTGAAAGAATTGAAAGAGCTTCTCGATTTAGGAGCCATTACGCAAGATGAATTTGATAAAAAGAAACAAGAATTATTAAAACAATTGTAAAATGTCGGAATTTGATCAAATATCGAATGCGTTCAAAGAATTTTTTCTCGCCACAGAAAAGCTTAAAAATTTAGGGATAACTCCTAACAAAAAGGACTTTACTTCTCAAGTAGGTGAATGGTTAGTAGAACAGGTTTTTGATGGCAAAAGGTCAGAAAATGGGATTCAAAAGTATTGGGATGTTAAAACCACTGACGATTTAATTCAAGTTAAAACTCATTCAAAAGCAAAAACAACATCAGCTAGATGGTCGTCATTGAAATACGATGAGGATGCAGAAATAACAAGAGCAGTCATTGTGGTTTTCTCAGAAACATATGAACTTCAAGACATTTACAATATACCATGGATAAATTGCCTTAAACTTATTAGAAGAAACGCATCTGGTGATGTAATATACTGGGATGATGTCAAAAAATTTAAGATGGATCTTTATCGAATTAATAAACAACACATTATTAAATTATTTAAACCATAAAACCAAGCAAAATGAATAAATTAGAACTAACATCCTTAAACTGCGCAAGCTGTGGGGCATCACTTTCTGATTATCAAGGAAAGGAAACCATTACCTGTGAATATTGTAATACAACCAACAGAATATTAAGGCCAAAGCCAGTTCAAACAGCACAAGGCACCTTATCTCAAGACAAATTTGAAACCTTAAATAACTATGTTGAGATTTTACAAAAAGCAATTAGAGCAGGGAATTTTAACGAGGGATACGATTATTGCAATAAAGCATTGGAAATAGACCCTTCAATTGGAGCAATCTGGGAAAATAAGGCTATCTGTGCATTTTGGAAAAGTGTAAGTTTTTTAAATGAAGATAAAATTACAAATACTAATGCTAGAGAAATTAAGACATTTCTAAGCGCATCAAAAGAGAATGATCCTAATTCTGAAACTTATGCTGATACTGCCGATAGTATTGGGTATAACTTATACCTTGCTTGTAAATTGAAATTACTCACTATCAAACCAGATACTACTATCGAACAAAACAAGAAACAAGTACCTGCCTTTTCCAAGGCTGCCTGTATTCGAATTAAAGATTTTTTAGAAACGATGGAAACGTCATTTGAAATTATGACTAATTCTGATATTCTTATTTTAAAGGAATTAGTTGCTATTTATTCTAATAAACTATCAAATATCCAATTGATCGAATGCCCCCCGTTCAAATCAGAAAAGGACATTAACAATTGGAAGAATAGAAGTATTGCTGTTCTAGGAAATATTGATGCCCTCAAGAAGAGAGACTTTTTAATAAAGAAGATAAAATCAATTGATGCCAGTTATGTTGAGCCAGAATTACTAAAAAAAGGGTGCTTTATTGCTACTGCAGCTATGGGAAATTACAATCACCCTGTTGTTAGGGACTTAAGAATGTTTCGAGACAATTGGTTACTGAAGAGGAATTGGGGTGTAAAATTTACGAATTGGTATTATACGCATGGCCCAAAGGCGGCGAGTTTAATCGAAAAGTCCTATTTTTTAAGAAAGGTCGTTTTCTTGTTGATTGTTAAACCATTACAATTGATAACAAAAAGAATTAAATAACATGGCGGCGAAACATTTCATGATGTATTACCACAGAGGAACAGGAACTTTTATAGTAACGGAACCCCGTCCCTGGTCAAAGGAAAATCAGAATTTATTTCCCGAGTATGATTTTGTAAGACAATATCCCACAACTAATCTTGTCGAGACCAGACTTATTAATGAATACGGCTTTCGGAGAGTTGTTCAAAATGATGATGTTGTATTAATTCAGAATTTAGATACTTCTTCAATATTTTAAAAATAGGGCGGAAATGAAGTTAATCATAGGCGCTATAACAGCATTGCTTTTCAGTGGCATTTTCATTTTTTCCATTGAAAATGATTGTTCATTCATACAAATAGCATTTGGTTTTGTAGTTTTTCTAATTCCAATAATATTTGTTTCAGAAATAAAAAATAATTCAAGAGTTTTTGCTGCTGTTGTATTTTCGATTCTTTTTGCTTATCTCACTATTAAATGGGGCTATTATTCAACATTTATTGGTGTTTTGCAGGCAATTATTGTTGGGTTTCCAATTCATTACTTTGTAGTTAGAAATACTAAAATCAATTAATAATGCGTCGTCCATACAGAAAACACCTTGTTTTAGTTAACAATAAATACATTCCTGTTAAAGATTGGTACAGGGATAATTCTCAGCATTTTGAAAACCAAAAAGGTATTCCAACATCCGAACAAATAGGAACAGTTTTGAAAAGTTTGGGGTTTGAAAGAATAGAATCAGAAACAGAAGTAATTTATAGGAAATGATAATCAAACACGCTGCAATTGAAAATAATTGGTTGAATGAAAAAGTAACTAAATTGCTTTATAATTCTAAAACACTTGTTTTAGGTTCTTTTAATCCAAACAATCAGGGGAATGATACGGATTTTTATTACGGAAGATGTTCAAATTTCTTTTGGAAAGTAATTGCGGATATTGAAGGAAAAAATGAACAATTTTACTGTAATAATATTCAGAACAAATTTGAAGCAATGGAAAAGCATTCTTTCTGCTGTCTAGATTTAATTGATTCTATTGAAATTTCCTCAAAAAGCTCGGATTCAAATATAATAAAGGATTTCGTTCAACATAAAATCTATACTGGGTACTCGGATTCTGTTCTTTTCACTTCAAATACGAAGTATAAAAACAATACTGTGGAGGTAAAAAGAACTTATAATAAATTGGTTCTAGATGTTCTAAAAAACGGAACTATCCACAAGGTTATTCATACACTTGGTAATTCTACGATTGGTAAAGATTTTATTACAAAACCAGTCGAAAAGGCTCTGGGAAATGAAGGTTTTCAAGGCTATTGGAATTCTTTAATGAATAGCAAGAAGAACATTGATATTATTAGAGAATCATATAGTCCAAGTGCTTATGCTGTTCGAAGAGGTCGAAGTGAATATTATGAAAAATTAAAAATGTGGCTTAATTCCTCCTTAAATATTAAAAACTATGAGGGCTAGACTATTATTTGTTTTTGTTTTCACTGCCCTAATCTATTCTTTTTCCCAATCAAAAAAGGAGTAGATTGAAATATTAAACAAGAGGATTGATAGCTTGAATCAAATATTGATTGGAAAAACCGCTCATGTTGACCACCCGTTCCGCAGGATTTGCAATCCTGCTAGACTTTATATAAGTTATCTTATCTCTGCCAGTTTGGCTAATTTGTGAAGGATTGCAAATCCTTCGAAGCTTGGTTTGCGTTGGTCAATCGAGAACGAAATTTCGCAAAAAACGAAAATCAGCAGTTTAAATACCCCATTTTCCAAATGCGCGAGTGTGAATGCACCCACGATCATCGCCACGAATGATTCGAGCCGCTTTTCTCAGGATTAAATTTCAATGAGCAATGGGAAGAGTTGGGGAACAAACTAAGTAAAATTTAGTTTTCTCTACCGAAGGTCGCCAAAAAAACGTAGAGTTGAGTTTGTGATTGTGTTTGAGTAAAGCATTAAATGGTTGGGTACAATTATTCCCTTTTGCCTAAATCTCGATTGTTTATTTCATTTGACATTTTTGTCAATTCCATAGCTTTATGTAGTTTATCCGCAAACCACTGCTTGTTCGGTAATTCTGTAATGTATTGGGCTACTTTAATTTCTGATTCATTCAGCATTAATAATTCAATATGTTCGGTATTTCCCTCACTACAAAGCAATAATCCGATAGGTTTTTCTTCTCCTTTCTGCATGTCGTATTTCTCTAACCAACGTAAATAAAGTTCCATTTGACCTTTGTAGGCCGGTTTAAATTTGCCTATTTTCAAGTCAATAGCTACAAGTCTTTTTAGTTTGCGATGATAAAACAATAAATCTAAATGGTAATCTTCTCCATCGACTGAAATTCTTTTTTGTCGCTCTAGAAAAGCAAATCCATTTCCTAATTCTATAATAAAATCTTCAATTTTTGTGACAAGTTGATTTTCTAATTCATTTTCACAATAAATCTGAGGAAGGTTTAAAAAATCAAGAACATAAGTGTTTTTGAAAACCAAATCAGGATTTAATGAACTTTGATCTGCTTCAATAATGAGCTGATTTTTTATTTCATTATCAGTTAATTTAGCAATTGGACTTCTCTCAAAAAGCATTTTATCTATTTGATTTCTTAATTCACGAACACCCCAACTTCCTTCCAGACATTTAAATATGTAGAAATCTCTTTTTACATCTGAATTTAGTCCCGATAATTCGATTAAATGACTCCAACTCAATTGTTGCGACAGTGTCGCAATATTTTGATGATCGAAACAATTAGCAATCTTACACATTCGGGTTAATGCACTATAGGTAAAACCTTTACCGAATTTATCTATTAATTGTTGTGACAGTGTCGCAAGAATTTTCTTTCCATATTTTGTCCGATTTTGAACTTTTATATGGTCATTAATATGTTTTCCAATCGACCAGTAAAGAATAGTAGTTTCGGAATTTAAAAATATCGCCGCCTTTTGTTTGGATTTCTCAATTATATCGGAAATTCCAGTTAATAATTCAGCAGAAAATAGATCGATTTCCTTGGGTTTATTTTTCATAGTTTACCTTAAGTTAGTGAAATTTATCATTTGAAAAAAGCGAATGAATGATGTATTTTCCCCAAAAAAGCTCATAAATAACTAAAATTAGCAGTATAAATATCCCATTTTCCAAATGCGTGAGTGTAAATGCAACCACGACCACCGCCACGAATGGTTGGAGCCGCTTTTCTCAGGTTTAGATTTCAACGAGCAATGGGAGGAGTTGGGGATGAGGTTGGGGTAAAACTAAAATTCGTTCTGAGGAATCTTCCCGTTCCGCAGGATTTGCAATCCTGCTAGACTTTATATAAGTTATCTTATCTCTGCCAGTTTGGCTAATTTGTGAAGGATTGCAAATCCTTCGAAGCTTGGTTTACGTTGGTCAATCGAGAACGAAATTTCGCAAAAAACGAAAATCAGATGCCAACCGTATGGAGTTTTTGTTTGAGTTGTATGAGAAATACACTGCTGGGTTATTTGCGATGGAGAAAAAATCAAAAAAACGATAAACCATTGAAATGGTTTTGTAAATGTGATGTGTTTATCCTATAGGTGGATCATGGGATTCAATCGCGGGAATCCGATAATCGTTTCAACGATTTATTCATCACATAATTTTACATCATTAAACCCACGTAATTCTATAAAATTTATTTATTGACCACTATTTGATTATTATCTAATCTTAATATTGGTTATTTATTCGTATATTTAGTTACAAATGAATATATGAAGAAGGAAATAGTTGTTAAGGGGATATCATTGACATTGTTCAAAATAAACAATGATGACTTTGTATCCATATCAGATATGATTAAAGCAAAAGATGGAAATTACTTTATTTCAGATTGGTTAAGAAATAGAAATACAATTGAATTTCTTGGTTTTTGGGAAAAAGTAAACAATCCCAATTTTAATTGTGGTGAATTCGACATAATTAAAAGTAAAGCTGGATTGAATAGTTATCGTCTAAGCGTTAAAGATTGGGTAGAAAAAACAAATTCCATTGGGATTTTTGCTAAAACTGGTAGATATGGTGGGACATACTCTCACATTGATATTGCATTAGAATTCGGAATGTGGATTAGCGCTGAATTTAAAGTATACTTAATCAAAGAATTCAAGAGGCTTAAAGAAGCGGAAACCAATCAACAAAGTCTTGAATGGTCAGTTCAACGAATGATTTCAAAAATCAATTATCATATTCATACAGACGCCATCAAAGAAAACTTGATTCCAAAAACATTAACGAAAGAACAAGCTGCAATTGTTTATGCCAATGAAGCAGATTTGTTAAATGTTGCCTTATTTGGCACGACCGCCCAACAATGGAAGAGTCAAAATCCAAAATCTGAAGGAAATCTGCGTGATCAGGCAACTCTTGATCAATTGGTTGTTTTGAGTAACATGGAAAGTATTAATGCTTTATTAATTCAACAGGAAATTTCGTCACAGGAAAGAATTTTACAATTAAACCAAGTGGCAATAACCCAAATGAAGTCGTTGATGACCGCGAAAGGTTTGAGGCGCTTGGGCAACAATTTGGATTGAATTTACACCCGTTCCGCAGGATTTGCAATCCTGCTAGACTTTATATAAGTTACTAATTTGTGAAGGATTGCAAATCCTTCGAAGCTTGGTTTGCGTTGGTCAATCGAGAACGAAATTTCGCAAAAAAACGAAAATCAGCAGTTTAAATACCCCATTTTCCAAATGCGTGAGTGTGAAAGCAACCACGATCACCGCCACGAATGGTTGGAGCCGCTTTTCACGGGATTGCATTTCAGCGAGCAATGGGAAGAGTTGGGGATGAGGTTGGGTTAATTTTTCTCTAACTTCTTCAAAATATCTGGCAAAAACTCATTGATTTTAGAAAAGGCAAACCATCGTTTTCCTAGGTCTTTCAGAGAAGCACCAATGTGAAATAGTTCCTTTTGGTCAAGAATTAGAAAACGGTCATGAGCCATTTTCAGTGTTTTGATTTCGATTGTTGGATATTGCTCGTTGTGTTTTGCCAAATCTAATTGCAATTGCTCAGTAATTTTTTGGGTGTGAATGACTGCCTCAACGTTCGCTGCTCGTTTACTGAGATGCATGAGTACAGATTCATCGATATAATTGTCAACAAGTATAATTTCTTTCTTTGCAGAACGAATAATTTTTGACATCAACTCATAAGCATCGAAGATTTGTCCGTCGAAAAAAACGCCTTGGTTGGGTAGTTCATTGGTTGAAATTATCAATTCAATTTCATTCATCTTCTTTGTTAATTTACCTATATCTGTATTTAATTTTAACTCAAGAAGATTGATTCGATTATTTATTGTATATCCCTCTAGTAAATGGTTTTTCAAAACTTTATTCGCCCAAATTCTGAAATGAATTCCCTGTTTGGATTTTACTCTATATCCTACAGAGAGAATAACATCAAGATTGAAGTATTCAATATTTCTTTGTACTTTTCTCTCACCTTCAAAATGAACTATCGCAAAATTTGCGACAGTTGAAATTCCCTCCAATTCTTCTTTTAAAGCATTGTTAATGTGTTTACCAATTGTTTTAACATCTCTCCCAAACAGCGATGCAATTTGTTGACGATTCAACCAAACGGTCTCATTTTCAATTCTTACTTCAATGTGTTCAGTAGTTTCATTTGGACGGTATAATATGATTTCATTTTTCATAGTTTACATTAAGTTAGTGAAAAATGTTATTTGCAAAAAGAGAAAGAGTGATTAATTCCACCCAAAAAAGCCCGTCAAAAAAGATAATAAGCAGTTTAAATACCCAATTTCCCAAATGCGTT
>JBIKSL010000032.1:0-24178 GCA_044348645.1 Crocinitomicaceae bacterium
TTGATGCCTAAATGATTTAGATTACCTGTAGCCGAGCGTAAACCGTTACTGATGTCTCGAACAGATTGACTTTTTGCAAATTGACAAAAAAGCATAGAAACTAAATGCGTCCAGCTTGTGTATCCTTTACTGTGCTTATCGGTTTGTTTTTCATCGACCAATTTCTTAAATTTTGAACGGTCTAATTTTGAAATAATCTGAGAAAACAAAGTTATATTTGCCATGAGAGGGGGTTTTTTGTTGTGTAACTCAAAGATAATTTGAGATACGAAATATTCCCTCTTATTTTTTAAACGTTTAGGACGCTATTGGTTAATTACTAAAAAAAACTCAAAAAAAAAGGTTTAAAATAAATATATTTATTAATTTCGCCGTCCGTTCTTTGAACAAAAGGTGGGATGGGTGAGAGGCTGAAACCAACAGTTTGCTAAACTGTCGTACGGGTAACTGTACCGCGGGTTCGAATCCCGCTCCCACCGCAACGAAGTGAAGGTGAAAGGATGAGAGGCCGCAGGGTTCGATCCGCAGCGAAGCGAAGAGCACCGAAGGTAATCCCGCTCCCACCGCAACGAAGTGAAGGTGAAGGTAAAAGAGGCCGCAGGGTTGACCTAACTTTATTTAAATGAAAAAGTAACCAAAAATGTTTGGTTTTTATTATAATTATTGAAAAGATGAATCGTTCGGGGCGTAGCGTAGTCCGGTCATCGCGCCTGGTTTGGGACCAGGAGGTCGCAGGTTCGAATCCTGCCGCCCCGACGTGGGGGATGAAATTTCATCCCCCTTTTTAATTTTTGAGGTCCCGTAGCTCAGCTGGATAGAGCAACTGCCTTCTAAGCAGTAGGTCTTTGGTTCGAATCCAAACGGGATCACCAATCAAAATATAAACCTCTTGAAAATCAAGGGGTTTTGTTATTTAAGACGTTAAAATTTACCAAAATTGACCAAAAAATTTAAGTCAATTGATTCTTTTTAAGGTCGATAAGAAAAAAGCAATCAATCAAAGGATTTCCACAATTTTTAAACGGAATCATTTCTTTGTTAAAGTTGCATTCTTTTGTCTGTTGCATTGATATAATAACCTCAAAATGCTAAATTTGTTAGAAGCAATATAATTCATCAATGGAAAAACATAGTGACATTGAGAAAGAAATTGAATTTCATCAAAAAATCGATCGAGAGATAAAAATTGAGCCTAACGATTGGATGCCGGATGATTACAGAAAAACACTGATTCGTCAGATATCTCAGCATGCACATTCTGAAATTGTTGGAATGTTACCAGAGGCTAATTGGATTACACGCGCGCCAACTTTGAGGAGAAAAGCAATACTCTTAGCTAAAGTACAAGATGAGGCTGGCCATGGTTTATATTTGTATAGTGCTTCGGAAACTTTAGGAGTCAATCGTGAGGATCTCATTGACGATTTACATGAAGGTAAGGCAAAGTATTCATCTATTTTTAATTATCCTACTTTGACTTGGGCAGACATTGGTGTTATTGGATGGTTAGTCGATGGTGCAGCTATCATGAATCAAGTTGCTTTGTGTCGGACTTCTTATGGTCCTTACGCAAGAGCAATGCACAAAATTTGTAAAGAAGAATCTTTTCATCAACGACAAGGATTTGAATGTCTGATGGTTTTAGCAAATGGATCTGCGGAACAAAAATCAATGGCTCAAGATGCATTGAACCGTTTTTGGTTGCCAACATTAATGATGTTTGGACCGAGTGACGCTGATTCCCCGCATTCAGCGCAATCAATGAAATGGAAAATTAAGCGGTTCTCTAATGATGAATTACGTCAAAATTTCGTTGATGCTACAGTCCCGCAAGCAGAAATTTTGGGATTGAAAATTCCAGATGACAAATTAAAATGGAATGAGGAAAGAGGTCATTACGATTTTTCACCAATTAATTGGGACGAGTTTTATCGTGTTTTAGCAGGAAATGGTCCATGCAACAGAGAGCGAATTGAATCTAGAAAGAAAGCGAAAGAAGAAGGATCTTGGGTTCGAGAAGCAGCAATTACTTTCGCTACCAAACGTTCAATTAAAAAATTAGCCTAATAATAAAGATTTTATATGTCAGCAACAGATTGGCCACTTTGGGAAGTTTTTATAAGGAGCAAGCAGGGTTTGAGTCATAAACATGTTGGTAGTCTAAGAGCAGTAGATGCAACGATGGCTCTCGAAAACGCTCGGGATGTTTACACAAGAAGATCCGAGGGAATTAGTATTTGGGTAGTTGAATCGAATTATGTTCATGCCAACGATCCGACTGATTCTGATGAGTTTTTTGAGCCTTCGGACACCAAAATATATCGTCATCCAACTTTTTACAAAGTGCCGAATGGTGTAAAACACATGTAATATGAAGAACGAAGCTTTATTTCGTTATTTGTTGAGATTAGGCGACGACAGCCTCATTCTCGGTCAACGTTTAGCGGAATGGTGTGGTCACGGTCCCATTCTTGAAGAGGATATTGCATTAACGAATATTGCGTTGGATTTGATTGGTCAGGCCACAAGTATTTTGAATTACGCAGGTGAGGTGGAAGGAGCGGGAAGAGATGGTGATAAATTGGCTTTTTTGCGCTTCGAGAATCAGTATTCAAATTTATTATTAGTTGAACAACCTAACGGCGATTTTGCGGACACGATTTTGCGTCAGTTTTTATTCGATGCGTATAGAAAACCATTGTTTGAGCGATTGATACAATCCAAAGATGCTCAACTAGCCGCTATTGCTGATAAGTCGTTGAAAGAAACCAAATACCATTTGAGACATACCTCTGAATGGGTGATTCGACTTGGTGATGGAACCGAAGAATCACATAAACGCGTTCATAAAGCATTGAATAATCTTTGGCGTTATTCCGATGAGATTTTCTATTCGGATGATGTAGATAAAGAATTGACTGAATCTGGAGTTTTACCTGAATTATCTGACTTGCGTTCAATTTGGGAGCAAACTGTAAAATCCATTTTCGCTGAGGCAACGATTTCAATTCCAACTAACATTTGGAAATTCGAAGGTGGCCGAAAAGGTCATCATTCCGAGCACATGGGATTTATACTGTCTGATTTACAATACATTCAGCGCGCCTATCCAAATTTGGAATGGTAACCAAGGAACAAATATGGGAATGGTTGGAAGAAGTCTGCGATCCCGAAATTCCGGTTCTTTCTGTTATTGATTTGGGTGTTGTTCGTGATGTTCAATTTGAAAATAAGTCTTGGATGATCACAATTACACCAACTTATAGTGGTTGTCCGGCAATGAAAGTAATGGAAGATGATATCAAATCTAAATTAGAGGAAAACGGAATAGATAACGCTAAAGTTCGAACTGTTCTTTCTCCAGCATGGACAACGGATTGGCTTTCAGAAAGAGGCAAAACAAAACTTCAAGAATACGGAATTGCACCACCCGAAAACGAAGTTGATAAGAGTGTTTTATTTGCTGAACCAACAATTGTCCCCTGTCCGAAATGTAATTCAAAAAACACAAGAATGGTCAGCCAATTTGCCAGTACGCCATGTAAAGCTCATTACCAATGTAACGAATGCCTTGAGCCTTTTGATTATTTTAAGTGTTTGAGGTGACTCATCATAATCGGATTCTTAGGATTTTCTCATCGGAAAGCATGATTAAAAGCAAATAGTAAAATACTTTTTAATGGTTGACTAAATACATAGATATTTTTTAATAAACTTTTTTGCTGCGTTCACTCCCTCCGTTCGAATTGAATGTAAAAAAACGAATGGTCAAATTTCCAAAAATGTCCCTGCTTCGCTATCAGACCGCATAGAAACAATGAGTTACGAACATCACTTTTGAAGATTTACTTTTGGTGCTACTTCGTGATTGCTAAAATGAGACCTACTGACTAGTTATTCAATTTTTAATAAATTGAATCGTTTTGCTTGTTTTACCGCAACGAACTCTCAATAGATACAATCCTGAATTCAAATTCTTTGTTTCGAGTAATAACATGTTTTCGCCGTAATTACCCTTCAATACAAGCTTTTGTAAAGTTTTACCAGTTAAGTCGGTAATTTCAAATTCCAACATCTCAGTACGGTTCAAGTTAAATTGCACATTTAGTTCATCATCCGTCGGATTTGGATAAACATCCAAGTTATTGATTGAATAATTTGGATCGTGTTCATTCAAACCTACTACTAAATCATTGGTTGGAGCCCCCTGATAAAGGTTTATATCATCCAAATAGATGTTATTTCCACCTCCACTTTCAAATTGAAACTTCATTTTCAAGTTTTCATTATAAAAGAAATTTGATACATTTACATGAACCGTGGTCCAATCACTTAGCTGTGAGGGTTTCCATGATGTTGTAGACGTTAATGGCGATAACTGACTTCCACCAAGCGTTCTTCTTGGATTTCCCCAGTTTTTACCACAATCACCAGATAGAAAAACTTTGAGATATTCGACATCCGAGGATGTTTTTTTGCGGTAGGAGTATCGAAAGCTCAATGTAGCAGAACTTGATTTTGGAATGTTTGATAAATCAATTGCGGCAGAAGTTATTTCATCAATGCTTCCTACAACTTGACCAAAATTAATTAGTTTAACACTATTAGTTCCCGAATTCGCTGTGCTTGATTCAAGGATCCAAGAATTATTATTATCAGGATTAAAAACCTCCCAATTATTCAATTTCGTTAAGCTTGTATAATTCTCAAATCCCTCCCAATATGGAATAATTGTAGAATTAGGGGAAACTCGAATAAAATCCGTTTTGGTGGTTGTTAACGAATTTGAACCGTCTGAAACCGTCAGTTTGATGGTATAATATCCTGATTCATTAAATAATATCGAAGGATTTTGATCTGTCGCAAGTGAGCCAGATGAAAAAATCCATCCAGAACTTGGGGTAATTTCCCAATTCCAATTTTTGGCAGAGTTATAAGACTCGTCTTTCAATTGAATCTGTTCACCGATGCAGATTGAAGTACGACCGGCAGAGAATTCGGCATCACATAGAACGAGAACTCCTGTTGCTCCAGTAAGGTTCAAATTTGCTTGTTGCCAAAGGTTAAAACGCCCACTTGAAGTTACTTGAAGCGCTGCCCTCATTCGCGCAACCTGTCCAGCCGTAAACATTTTGGAACAATAAGAGTAATCCATATAATTTTCAACATTGTCAATTTTGTCATTTATATTGTCTATACAAGAATTCGACAAGAAATTGCAAGACGTTACGCCGATGCAATTGGGTGTATCGTTTACACCATCATCGGTGCTACAGGATTCAGAATTTCCGGGATTGTTGTTTGGCCCCCAAGTATGCGATAAATTAAGCCAATGTCCAACTTCATGAGTTAATGCTCTACTTTTTAAAGGAGTGCTTGTCCCTATTGAACCTATGTAATCATGTTTTATCCAAATGCCATTAGTCATGCTGAATGCAGACCATGAAGCCGGATTATTTGTATATCCTGCTGCTCCATCCGCGTCAACAACCACAAACACGTTTAAGTAACGATTACCTGACCAGTTTCCTTTGAAAACGTCATTGCCATTGCGAATTGCTGTTACTTGGGCATCCCCATTTGAGCCATCTTTTGTGATTGGGTTTTTTGTTCGTGTGATTCCCTTGAAGCAAGAGCCATTTGGAGCTTTTGTTGCTAAAACAAACTCAATTTCAGCATCGGTGAGAAGTCCTTGAAAGACATTTTGCACAGTCGAAGCATCGGCATTTTGAAGTCTAAAATCACGATTCAAAATCTCGACTTGATTGTAAATTTGTTCATCTGATATATTTTCAGTTCCGCCATTATGCAAAATATGGAATACAGTCGGAATTCTGTAAATAGTTCCTTTTTGTACTCCTTTGTTTAATGTTTTTTGAAAAACTGCTTTGTCTTGTTCATACATTTTCGCATATTCTTCGTTTTTTAGATATTCAGCCATTTTTTTTTGTTGAATACAGAATTCAACTTTTTCACCTTCACGCATGTTCGAAGAATCCAGTTCTCGTTTAATTTGAGTCCATGAAAATGTTACCTGAGAAAGTATCAACAAAACGAGACCAAGAGTTGAAGATTTAATCATTGAATTTTGAGTTTATAGTTGACCATAAATTTATTGATTTTAATACAAAGAAGGCATCAAATAATTGTTCAGTTTAAAAATAGATGCAATGTTTTTCATTTTTAAACCATACATTTAAGTATAATTACGTTGTAATCCGAAAATGCTTTCTATAAAGTATTTGATCTGCTTATGTCAGATTTTACAAATATTTATTAAACAATCGATTAGCGTAAAACAGCTCCAAATTTTTCTTCAAATGAAGTTTTTATTTTGTTCATAATCGAATCGATTTCAGAATCTGTTAGCGTTCGCTCTTGATCTTGAAACGTAAATGACAAAGCATAAGATTTTTTTCCAGCTTCTAAATTCTTTCCTTCGTAAACATCAAAGAGATTGACCTCGCGAAGTAATTTATTATCACAATTCAAAGCAACTTCTTTCAATTCACCATATTTCGTTTCTTTATTCAAGAGAAGCGAAAAGTCTCTTCGGACAGCAAATGTTTTAGGTAATTCCTTGAAATTGATTTTTACGATTTTCAAACTTTCAACGAGTTGATCCCAATTAATTAATGCGCAATAAACCGGATTTTTGATTTCGAAATAATCCAATAGTTTTTCCGAAACTAGTCCAATTTCTAAAATGTCATTTTTGAGAATTTTACATTTTTCACCATCGGAAAATAGTTCATTTTGAAGAGATTGGAATTGCAAATGGTTAAACAGACCAATTCTTTCGAATAATGATTTTACAATTCCTTTTAATGTGTAATAGGAAACCAATTCTGTATCACTGTTCCATAATTCGATAGACTTGCTTCCTGAAATCACGATTGCAAGTAAATTTGTTTCTTGATATCCAGAAGGATAAAGGTGATAATGTTTTCCAAATTCAAACAATTTGAGATTTGGATTTTGGCGATTTTGGTTGCGTTGAATGTTTTCCAATAAACCGAAAACGAGTGTTTGACGCATCACTTCCAAATCTTGACTTAATGGATTTAAAAGTCGGACATTTCTCTCCGATTTCAACTGTTCTCCTTCAAAAGTTTTAGTGTATGTTGTTTTTGTTAGAGAATTATTTAAAACTTCAAAAAAACCTTTAGCAACCATTAGTTCTGAAATTGTTCCTTGAATTTTATCTCGATCAACTGATTTCTTGGAATTTATTGCCAAATGCCAGCGTTCAGGTAATGGAATATTGTTGAATCCATAAATACGCAGAATTTCCTCCGCCACATCGGCTTCTCGAGTCACATCAATACGATAAGAAGGTATTTCTAGTTCGATTTCATTTCCATTTTCTGAAAGAATAATAAAATCCAAATCCTGAAGTATAGAAAGGTGTTGAACTTTTGGAATGGAATAACCAATTAGCCGATTAATGCGATCGAGATGGATTTTTATTGAATTTTTTTTTGCAAAATTTTCTGTTTTCAAATCTTGAGCTTTCATTGAAATTGAGCCTCTTGTAATTTCAACGATTAAATTTGCAGCTCTTTGCAAAGCGTAAAAAGTTAATTCAGAATCAACGCCTCGTTCGAACCGAAAACTGGCATCGGTATTCAATCCGTGAAAACGAGCAGTTTTTCTAACTGAAACAGAATTAAAAACTGCTGACTCCAAAAATACGTTTTTCGTTTCTGATTTAATACCGGAAGTCAATCCTCCGAAAACGCCAGCGATGCACAAATCATCTTTACCATTGGATATCATTAGTTCCTCACCGCATAAAGTGCGTTCAACTCCATCAAGAGTTATAAATTTTGAGTCTTTTACAGCTTGTTTGACCACAATTTGACCACTCAATAAATCGGCATCAAACGCATGAAGTGGAGTTCCGAGCTCGCGCATCACGAAATTCGTTATGTCAACTACATTGTTGATTGGAGTCAAGCCAACAGCTCTTAAACTTTTTTGAATCCATTCTGGCGATGGAGCAATTTTAACATCTGTAATGGTAACCCCGCAATATCGCGTGCAGTTTTGTGTATCTTCAATTTTGATATTAATTGGAAAATCAGAAGTAGGGTTTAATTCCTTTATTTGAGGCCAATTGATTTTTAAATTAAGTTTTTTGTGGAAATTCAAATACGCCATCAAGTCACGAGCGACACCAATGTGTCCCATAGCATCAGCACGATTCGGGGTCAAACCAATTTCCAACTGGTAATCATCTTCCAGATCTAAGTAAGTAGCAACATTTGAACCAATTTTTAAATCATTTGGTAAGACCATTATTCCAGCATGTGATTCACCTAGTCCCAGTTCATCTTCCGCGCACAACATTCCAAATGATTCTATTCCTCGAATTTTAGCAGCTTTAATTTTGAAAGGTTCATCAGGCTTTGGATAAAGTGTGCATCCAACTGTTGCTACTACTACCGTTTGTCCCGCAGCTACGTTTGGAGCTCCACAGACAATTTGTAAGGTTTCAGTTCCGATATCAACAGTTGTAACTTTTAGTTTATCTGCATCCGGATGTTTTTCGCATGTCAAAACTTTACCGATTACAACACCCTCCAAACCTCCTTTTACGGCTTCAATTTTCTCAATTGACTCTACTTCAAGACCAGTGTCAGTTAATATTTGTCCTGCCTCTTCGACAGAAATTTCAGTATCGATGTATTTTTTGAGCCAGTTAAAAGATATTTTCATGAATACTTAGTTGGTCTGCAAAATTAACGTTTTACTTGTAAAATTGATGATTTAGGACGTTATTAGCAGTGCAAACTCATAGTAATAAACCTTTCAGAGATTTTCAGGCACTATTTTGTTCATTAACCCGGATTTTTAATAGTGCATTGCGTATTCGAATAGATTTCTCGAATTGCTTCTATCATTGAAGAGAGCAATTTCGCTCCTTTCCCAATTTAATGGTAACCATTCCGCCGCAATAGACATACCAATCATTGGTGGTTGAATTTCCTCGTTTTCCAAAACGATTTCCATCCAAACTGCGATTTGAAAGGGCCGCTGCAGTTGAACCATTGACTGATTCCAATGAAACTGGATCCAAATAAGAGTCGCTTCCAACGTCATCAAGATAATCTGTGAAAGTCTTTCTTATGGCAATATCCAAATTGAACGTGGCAAATTTACCCAATGTCAATTTTCCACCAACTCCCAATGGAATGCACAATTGAAGGTTGTTGTATTTAAGCTTTTTATTCAATGAACTTCCTTGACCTTCCGTTCCGAGTTCATTCAGTTCGACAGTTTCACCGTTGTAAGTGGTTGTCGGATTCATATAAAATAATCCTATCTGTGTCAAAAAATAAAAAGTTCCGAAATAACGTTTATTGCCAATTTGAAAAGGAGAATGATAAAATTCGATTCCGCCTGCGACCTCTCTGATTTTAGATTGAAAATCTAGGTTTCGATTGACCAAGAGCTGTTTCTCAGAATCTTTGTCATACGCTTCAACGCTTCCTGCCGTGAAATTAAATCGTAAGGCCATTCTATTTTGCCAATTGTAACGATACATAAGCCCACCGGCAATATTACTTTCATAAAATTGTTTGGAAGGATTAAGGTCTCCTAAATAATACATTTGACCGATATGAAGACCTAATTCTGATCGAGACATAAAGGTAGATCGTTGTGCTTTCAGGGAAAAGCAAACGAAAAATATCTTGACCAAAATGACTTTTTTCACAATTAAAAAACGAACAATTGGTTAATTTATTACAACACAATTAAGCGCGCGACTAATCAAGCAATCTTATGCCCCCTTTTTCTTTCTGTTTCTTTCAAAAGAATTTTACGAATACGCAAGTTTTTCGGTGTGATTTCTACATATTCATCCTCCTGAATATATTCCAAACATTCTTCCAAACTGAATACTTTCGGTGGAGCCAATCTTACTTTGTCATCCGATCCTGATGCACGCATGTTTGTTAGCTTCTTTGTTTTTGTTACATTTACACATAAATCACCGGCTCGCGAATTTTCTCCAATTACTTGTCCTTCATAAATATCTTCGTTTGGTGCTACAAAGAATTTTCCTCTGTCCTGTAAGTTGTTCAATGAGAATGGAATAGAAGTTCCTTGTTCCAACGAAATCAAAGAACCATTTTGACGTCCTGGAATTTCACCTTTGTAAGGTTGATATTCCAAGAATCGATGGTTCATAATTGCTTCACCAGCCGTTTGCGTAAGTAAATAATTTCTAAGTCCAATGATTCCGCGAGAAGGAATTTCAAAGGTGATGATCATGCGCTCGCCTTTTGGAACCATGTTTTTCATTTCACCTTTTCTCTTGGTCACCGCTTCCACAGCTGTTCCACTAAATTCTGTAGGTAAATCGATTGTTAACTCTTCAATTGGTTCACATTTCACTCCGTCAACCTCCTTGATAATTACCTGAGGCTGACCAACTTGCAATTCGTATCCTTCACGACGCATGGTTTCAATCAAAACGGATAAATGCAAAACGCCACGACCAAAAACCATCCATTTGTCTGCTTTGTCCGTTTCATTAACACGTAAAGCAAGGTTTTTCTCCAATTCTTTTTGAAGACGATCAAAAATATGTCTAGAAGTCACAAATTTTCCTTCCTTACCAAAGAAAGGTGAATCATTGATAGAGAACAACATACTCATCGTTGGTTCATCCAATTTAATCGTTGGAAGTGGCTCCGGATTTTCAGCGTCACAAATCGAATCGCCAATTTCAAAACCTTCAATTCCCGTAATCGCGCAAATGTCACCTGCTTGAACTGAACTAACTTTTCTACGTTCAATTCCGTCAAAAACAAATACTTCTTTGATTCGGTGTTTTTCTTGTTTTCCATCTGATTTTGAAATTATAACCGGCTGGTTTTCATTAATTACTCCTCGTGATAACCTTCCAATAGCAATTCTTCCAACGTAAGAAGAGAAATCTAAAGATGTGATTAACATTTGCGTATTTCCTTCTTCAATCTTTCTAGGAGGAAAATAATCAAGAATTCGATCTAATAACGGAGCTATTGAATCCGTTTGTTTTTTCCAGTCCTCAGACATCCAGCCGTTTTTGGCAGAACCATAAATCGTTGGGAAATCCAATTGCTCCTCGTTTGCATCCAATTCAAACATTAAATCAAACACTTTCTCATGAACTTCGTCAGGCGTACAATTTTCTTTATCAACTTTATTGATTACCAACAACGGTTTAATTCCCATGGAGAGTGCTTTTCCAAGTACAAAACGCGTTTGTGGCATTGGACCTTCAAAGGCATCAACTAACAAACAAACGCCATCCGCCATATTCAGAACGCGTTCAACTTCACCACCAAAGTCGGCGTGACCTGGAGTGTCAATGATGTTGATTTTTGTTCCTTTGTAAGTAACGGATACGTTTTTTGATACGATGGTAATTCCACGTTCACGTTCTAAATCATTGTTATCCATAATTAATTCACCGGTTGGACGATCACGTTCGTTCAAAACACTTCCTGCCTCAATCATTTTGTCAACCAATGTCGTTTTTCCGTGGTCAACGTGTGCGATAATCGCAATATTTCTAATTTCCATTTTTAATCTTGATTAATCTTCTTTCAATTTATTTTCCGCTTCTTCGTCGATCACCACCTCCTGATGGTTTGCGATCACCACGATTTCTATCTCCACCAAAGCTTGATTTTCCACCTGAAAAACCACCACTTCTGAATCCGCCACCTGATGAGCTTCTTCCTCCACCAGAAGAACTTCGGTCTCGACCTGAAAAACCATTTCCAGATTTTGAGTCGCCACCAAAACGTCCACGACCTCTATTTCCTTCTGATCTTCCACCTCCTCCGCTTTGTTTAGCCGTAGTAACTTCAATAGAAACTTCGTGTCCTTCGAAATTGGCTCCGTTTACGTTTTTAAGAATTTTCTCAGTGTATTCTTCATCAGCTTCAAAGAAGGAGAATGATGTCATTAAATCAATTCTTCCAACTTTGTCAGATTTTAAACCTGTTGCATCGCAAACAACGCGAAGTAAAGCTCCAGGATTCAATCCGTCTCTGCGACCAATATTTACAAAGAATCTTGTTTTACCTTCTTCTCTAGCGCGCGAACCTTTATCACCACGTCTTTCTGAGCGATCGTCTTTTCTTGCTGCAGCATTCAAATCGCCTGCACGCTCGTAGTAATCAATGAAACGGTTAAACTCAGCAGAAACAAACTTTTTGATTACTTCTTCTTTCGACAATGATTCGAATGAGGACAGAATTTGTGGCATAAATTTCTGAATGTCATCTTCCTTTACCTCAGTTTCAATTGTTTTAATTATGAGTTTCATCAACTGAATTTCACAGATTTCCTCTGCGTTTGGAATGGAACCAACTGTGAAAGTTGTTCTCATTTGGCGCTCAATCGCTTTGATTTTAACCAATTCTTTCACATTTACCAAAACTAAAGATTCACCCTTTCTTCCGGCGCGTGCAGTTCTTCCACTTCGATGCGTGTAATTTTCTATATCGTCAGGTAAATTGTAATTGATAACGTGTGTTATGTTGTCAATGTCCAAACCTCTTGCAGCTACGTCCGTTGCTACCAAGATTTGTAATTCTTTTGTTCTGAAACGAGCCATCACGCGATCACGCATCGCTTGCGTCAAATCTCCGTGTAAAGGTTCTGCGTTGTATCCTTCCTTACCAAGTTTTTCAGCAACTGCAGCTGTTTCGTTTTTTGTTCGACAGAAAATCAAACCATAAATACTTGGATTGAAATCTATCAATCGCTTAACAGCTTCATAACGATCACGTTCTTTTACAAGGTAATAGATGTGGTCGATGTTTTCGTTACTTTGATTTTTATGTCCAATGGAAACTTCCAATGGATCAGTCATGTATGTTTTTGCAATTCGAGCCACTTCATTGGGCATTGTTGCAGAAAACAACCAAACGTTTTTATCAATTGGCGTAGTGTCTAATACAGCATCAATGTCTTCTTTGAAACCCATGTTCAACATTTCGTCCGCTTCGTCCAGAATTACATAGCGAACTTCGTTCAACAAAACTACTTTTCGATTTATTAAATCTACCAATCGTCCTGGGGTTGCAACAATAATTGCAGCACCTTTTTTTACATCTGTAATTTGACGACGAATGTCAGTTCCTCCGTATACCGGAACAACGTTGCAATCCACATACTTGGAGAAAACCTCTAAATCTTTTGTGATTTGCAAACAAAGTTCTCGTGTCGGACAAATAATAAGTCCTTGAGGAAGTTTTGCTTTAGTGTTGATATTATTAATTAACGGCAAACCAAATGCCGCTGTCTTTCCCGTGCCCGTCTGTGCGAGGCCGACAAAGTCGCAATCCTCCTGCATCAGGTATGGAATTGCTTTTTCCTGGATGGGGGTCGGTGCTTCAAAACCCAATTCTGATAACGACTTCAGCACCTCTCGCCTCAATCCCAGCTCTTCAAATGTCATAAATATATTTTAAATTTTTTGCAAAGCTACGACAATTAAAGGGATTGAGGAATTTTATCTTCATGTTCATGGAAATAATTACATTCTTTGAGGATATGATATCGTCGATATAATCATTGTAAATTTGAAGCAAAACTCCTTCAATAGGTCGAAATTATTTCTTGTCAACAGAAAACATTTTGTTTTTTCTTTATCCATTTTCAATTCAATGCTTAATTTTGCAATTCATTTTTAAAAATTTGAAATGATTCAAACTGACATTATCATCATTGGTGCCGGCCCAGTTGGTTTATTTACTGTTTTTGAAGCTGGTTTATTAAAACTAAAATGCCATTTGATTGATTCATTGCCTCAAGCCGGTGGACAATGTTCGGAAATTTATCCCAAAAAGCCAATTTATGACATTCCTGGATTTCCATCCATTTTGGCGGGAGAATTAATTGACAATTTAATGGAGCAAGCAGCTCCATTCAAACCTGGTTTTACACTGGGTGAGGCGGCTTTGTCAATTGAAAAAACGGATGAGGGAAAATTTATTGTCACAACGGTGAAAGGGACCAAACATGAGGCACCAATTGTCATAATTGCTGGTGGATTAGGTGTTTTTGAGCCCAGAAAACCGCCTATTTCTAACATTGTTGATTTTGAAGATAACGGTGTGGAATACATCATCAAAGATCCAGAATTTTATCGTGGAAAACGTTGTGTAATTGCTGGTGGAGGAGATTCCGCATTGGATTGGTCAATCTTTCTAACTGAAAACAAAATTGCGAGTGAAGTAGCTTTAGTTCATAGAAGTAGTTCGTTTAGAGGACATTTAGACTCAGTTCAGAAAGTTATTGATTTAGCTGAGAAAGGAGAAATCCGTTTAGTAACCGAAGCCGAAGTAACAGGTTTGTCTGGAAATGGAAAACTACAAAAAGCCATTATTACGCATCAAAAGTCGGGCGAAATGGAAATTGAAACAGATCATTTCATTCCTCTTTTTGGATTAAAACCAAGTCTAGGTCCAATTTCAAATTGGGGATTGGAAATAGAAAAGAATGCTATTAAAGTTGATACGTTGGATTATTCGACAAATATTCCTGGAATATACGCAGTTGGAGACGTCAACACCTACGAAAATAAATTGAAGCTCATTCTTTGTGGTTTTCACGAAGGTACTTTGGCTGTTCAATCTGCATTTGCACGCATTCACCCTGATAAAAAGAACGTTTTGAAATATACTACAGTTAACGGAATTCAAGGGTTTTAAAATTTAGAGGTTATGAAAACGATTACAGTTCAGGAATTAAAAATACTTAAAGATCAAAATGCTGATTTTCAATTAATAGATGTACGTGAACCACACGAGTATGAAGATGTTAATTTGGGAGGTCATTTGATTCCACTTGGTGAAATTCCTTCTCGTTATAAGGAAATTAGCAAAGATAAACAAGTAATCATG
Source organism: Crocinitomicaceae bacterium (assembly GCA_044348645.1). Lineage (GTDB taxonomy): Bacteria > Bacteroidota > Bacteroidia > Flavobacteriales_D > Crocinitomicaceae > UBA952. The sequence goes on from JBIKSL010000032.1 coordinate 14,916, forward strand.
CAATGTCGTTCGGGTGCCAGAAGCGCGAATGCTATTCAATTTTTAGAGCAAAACTTTGACTACGCAAACCTTTACAATTTAGAAGGTGGTATTTTGGCTTGGCTGAATGCCTTCGGTGAATAATCAAAAACTTATCTTTGGTTTGTGAATAGACGAACCATAAATGCTGTCATTCTTCTTGGTTTACTTTCGCTAGCGAGTATTCTTATTGTCCAGTTGGTTTGGATGCGTAAAACTCTTGAAATGCAAGAGAAAAGTATTGCTATTCAGGAGAAAGAGGATAGTCTGAACTTAAAAGCATTTTCTGAAAATACGATTATTGCTCTAAAATCGGTTTTAGATGAAATCCAGCGAACATCCAAAGACAGTTTGGATACGTATGGAACGGTCCGTCAAGTAAAGAATAATCAATTTACCGTTGATTTGAGTGAGGAGCTTCAGCCATATTATCTAGAAACACTTCTAAAAAAGGAATTCTACAGACTGAATATTCATCATGACTTCATCTTCGGAATTTATGATTGCTTCTCGGATTCGATTCTTTTGAGTAATATAATTCATTATTCGAAAGATCGAGCCTTTGTTGCTATCAATAGAAAACCATTGGAGGTTACTGCTCAGTCCTTAAATTTAAAGAAAGACGGACATTATTTTACGGTTTTCTTTCCATACTTTAATTCAAAATCCATTGAGCCGACTGTTTTTGTTTCGCCGTGGATTTACATTTCTATTATTATTCTTTTAGTACTCGTTTTTTTTGGTTTTAGTCTTGCAATAATCATTCGTCAAAAGCGACTTTCGGAAGTTAAGACCGATTTTATCAATAATATGACTCACGAATTGAAAACGCCGATTTCTACGATTAGTTTATCGAGTGAAATGTTGATGAGAATTGATTCAAATGAGAATCCCGATAATATTCGAAAATATGCCGGAATTATCTACAAGGAAAACAAACGACTTGAAAATCAGGTAGAACGTGTTCTGAACGTGGCGAAATTGAACAAGGATAAAGTTGTTCTGAATAAAGAAAATTTCGATGTTCATGAACTATTGGTAGAAGCCAAAGAAAACTTTGAGTTTAACCAGTTGAATCTAGGAGGAAAAATTGAATTGAATTTATACGCTGAGAATTATGAAATTCAAGCAGATCCAGTTCACTTGACAAATGTAGTTTATAATTTATTGGACAATGCTGTTAAATATTGTTCAAAAGTTCCTCAAATTGATCTGAAAACCAGTAACGACAAGAATGATTTGATTATCGAAATTTGTGATAATGGAATTGGAATGAAACGAGAAGAACTTAAGCTAATTTTCGATAAGTTTTACAGAGTTCCGACGGGAAATATCCACAATGTTAAGGGATTTGGCTTGGGATTGTATTATGTAAAACTAATCGTGGAGGCTCATCACGGGAAAATTGATGTGAAAAGCAATTTAAATATAGGAACAACATTCACGCTTCGTTTGCCAATTCGATGAATCAAGCTACAAACTACCCCTCTTTCGAATTAAAAATTTCTTCGACCTTTTTGAATCGGTAATCAAAAATTTCATCCAGTTTTTTTCGAACAAATAAATGATGAATAATTTTCCCAATGAATCCTAGTGGCAATGTGTAGGATACAACATCAATCATTTCTGTTCCCCCGTTTTTCGCTTTGAAATGATGTTCATGATGCCAAATAGAGTAGGGGCCTTTTCGCTGTTCATCGACAAAAAAATGGTTTTCGACAACTGTTTTTATTTCAGTTATCCAAGAAATTGGGATTCCAAAAACAGGGCGAACGGTGTAAGAAATCATTAAACCTTCATACATTTTTTCAGGAAGTTGTGTTTTGATCTCAAATCCCATGTAAGATGGAGTTATTAATTTAAGATTTTCGGGAGAAGAGAAAAATTTCCAACACTGTTCAATGTCAACAGGAATGAATTGAGTCTTTTTTAGTTGATACATAATTCAAAAACAAATTCAAATGAATATGGTTCAACTTTATTCAGACAATTAATCATAAGCTATAACCGGGAGTTGACTTGCTGGTTTTTATCAAACTTGCTAGACTAATTTGCGATACTTTATTCTCTTCGGACCGGAATCTCCCAAGCGTTTTTTTCGGTTTTCTTCGTAATCCGAATAACTTCCTTCAAACCAATAAACTTGAGAATCTCCTTCAAATGCCAAAATATGTGTACAGATTCGATCCAAGAACCAACGGTCGTGAGAAATTACCACGGCGCATCCGGCAAAGTTTTCAATTCCTTCTTCAAGCGCTCGTAATGTGTTTACATCAATATCGTTCGTTGGCTCATCCAATAGTAATACGTTTGCCTCTGTTTTCAACGTCATTGCTAAATGTAAGCGATTTCGTTCACCACCGGAGAGAACTCCCACTTTTTTATTTTGATCCGATCCGTTAAAATTAAACTTCGACAAATAAGCTCTGGAATTCATTTTTTGATTACCAATCTCCACATATTCAAGACCATTTGAAACAACATCAAAAACCGATTTGTCAGGATGAATGTCTTTGTGCGTTTGGTCAACATAACCGATTTTCACGGTTTCTCCAACGGTAAATTCTCCTTTATCCGGTTGCAGTTCTCCCATAATCATTTTGAAGATGGTTGTTTTCCCGGCACCGTTCGGGCCAATAACTCCAACAATTCCGGCTGGAGGCAATTTAAAATTCAAATCATCATAAAGCAATTTATCTCCAAAGCCTTTGGCAACATGAATAGCGTCAATCACATTTTGTCCCAAGCGCGGTCCATTTGGAATTGGTAATTCGAGCTTAGCTTCTTTGTCTTTTACATCCTCAGCGAGCATCTTGTCGTAATTCTGCAAACGCGCTTTACTTTTTGCCTGACGTGCCTTCGGATTCATGCGTACCCATTCCAATTCGCGAGCTAGCATTTTTTGACGTTTGGATTCCGATTTTTCTTCTTCTTTTAATCGATTTCCTTTTTGCTCCAACCAAGAAGTGTAATTTCCTTTCCACGGAATCCCTTCTCCTCGATCTAATTCGAGAATCCATCCAGCAACATTATCTAGGAAATAACGGTCGTGAGTAACTGCAATAACTGTTCCTTTGTATTGTTGTAAATGTTGTTCCAGCCAATCGATTGATTCTGCATCCAAGTGGTTGGTCGGTTCGTCTAACAGAAGAATATCCGGATTCTGAAGTAGTAAACGACAGAGCGCGACACGTCTTTTCTCTCCTCCGGAAAGAGTTGAAATCAATTGGTCATCGGGTGGACAGCGCAAAGCATCCATTGCCCTTTCAAGTTTGGTGTCTAATTCCCATGCATCAGTTGCATCGATACGATCTTGAACTTCTCCCTGACGTGCAATTAACTTATCCATTTTGTCAGCGTCATTCAATACGTCTTCATCCATGAAAGCTGCATTGATTTCTTCATATTCTTTTAAAATATCTACAATTTCTTGCGCGCCTTCCATCACTACTTCTTTAACCGTTTTTGTCAAGTCGAGTTCTGGTTCTTGCGGGAGGTAGCCAACAGAATAACCCGGTGAAAAAACAACATCTCCTTGATATGCTTGATCAAGTCCGGCGATGATTTTCATCACGGTTGATTTCCCGGAACCATTCAGACCAATGATTCCGATTTTGGCTCCGTAAAAAAAGGACAAATAGATATTTTTAATGATTTGCTTTCCCTGAGGAGTCGTTTTTGAGACTCCAACCATCGAAAAAATGATTTTTTTATCGTCTGACATGTTAAAGTTTATTTTTGCAAAGATAGTTCAAGTTACAATCGGTCGTTATCATCGAAATGAATTTTCATTTAACGATGAGTAGGGGAGGACTGACTTCGTTCTGAAAGAGAAAAATTACAAGATTACAATTTTTCTTCTTTGCACTACTCTATCAACCGTAAATTGAATGAAGTAAACTCCTTGGAGTTCTTTTTCCAGTTCAATAAGGTAATTGTTTTTTCCTCTTACAAATGGAACATCTTTTGAAACCAATTTTTGACCGGTTGAAGAAAAAAGACTTAACGTTCCAATCGCATCAAATTTCTTATTTTCTATCTGAATGTTAACAACCTCCTCTGCAGGATTTGGATACACAAGTATTTCATCTGAAAATTTATCACAATCCAAGAAATAAGGGCCAAATTGTTCCATTTTTCCGTCGATGTCAAATTGGTTTAACTTCACATAATTGAATTCATTCAATTTAGGTATGGTATAGGAATAGATTAACTTCTCATTGCTTTTTCCGGCTGCAGATACTTGACTCATTTTTCTCCACGACATTCCATCGGAACTCGTCAAAATAACGAAGTGTGAGGAATTGTTTTCAGATGCCGTTGCCCATTCCGAAATGACGTAGTCAATCTAATTTAATAATCGAACTGAGGTTTTCATATTCAGAAAGAAACTACGGTTCATTCATCAAAACTTGATACTTCAAAATGGCTTGTTTTCGACTGCAAGCGTTGAAGTGCCACCATTCGGTAGGAATATTTCTGAATCCTTCTTTTTGCATGACTTTTCTGAGTAATTCACGATTTTCGACTTGAAACGGTTTTAATTCACCGGTATTCAAAAAATAGGATTCTAATTTCGGATAGGCAATTTTTCGAATGTCATCATACCCGGCGCCCATATCCAAAATTTCTCCCTTTTCATTACAAATGGTTAAGTCAACAGCGGCACCAAAATTATGTAAACTTCTGTTTTTAGGATTTGAAACAAACTTCACACGTTCTTTCAACGGAATTGAATCTAAGGCGTCCCACATTTTTTGTTGCACGCTGACTGGTCGAACAGCATCATATATCAATAATTTGTATCCAGGTTTAATTTGATTAAGAAAATCTTGACATGCCGAGAGTCTGGTTGCGACATCTTCTTGAAGATAGGCTTTGCTGATTCGGTGATACAATTTCTTTTTCATGAAATTATCATTGGTAGCGTATTTCAGATCAACGAGGATAGTAGCATTAATTTCTTTTATATCGATTAAGTTTAATTCTACCGGTACTTTGCACATCGTTTCACTGCTATCTTTACTTTTTGAAATCTGTTTAATTTTCAGTTCTTTTTTTTCTTTTTCCGGCAATTTTGGTTTACTTAAATTGGAGTCACAGGAATAATTGATTGCTACTGAAACAACTGTAATGAGAAAGAAACAGTTTAATTTTGTCATCATTTTTTTTATTCAAAATTAAGAAAGTTCATTTCAATGCTCAGGAACGGAATGAAGAACCAAAGAGATTCAATGCTATCGATGAATTGCGCGAGTTTGTTTTTATTAAATATTGTTTCGTTCGAATCAAAGATTTACTATTTTTGCCAAAAAAAAATCCAAATGAATATTCCTTCTGAACTCAAATACACCAAAGACCATGAATGGGTGAAAATAAAAGGTGAAATTGCAACGATTGGCATAACGGAATTTGCTCAAAGTGAGTTAGGTGATATCGTTTATGTTGAAATCGAAACAGTTGGTGAAACCATTGAACAAGAAGAGGTTTTTGGTTCTGTTGAGGCTGTAAAAACGGTTTCAGATTTATTCATGCCCTTGACGGGAGAAATTTTGGAATTGAATGATAAACTTGAGTCGAATCCCGAATTGGTGAATAGTGATCCATACGGAGAAGGCTGGATGATTAAAGTAAAATTATCAGATGAAACTCAAGTTTTAAGTTTGCTGGATGCAAATGCCTACAAAGAAATGATTGGATAGAGTTTCTACCAACTCCAGCAAGATTTACAAATTTGTGACTCAATTTTTTCTTCGAGTTCGTCATTGAATTGATAATAGAAGTCTAATCCTGTTAGTTTTTCAACCTCATCGATTGTTCTGGCAAAATCAATCAGCGGATTTGAACTGGATTCATTGGGCAAGATAAATCCAATTGCTTTTGATTTTTCTTTTTTGTAGTCAAAAACGACTTTAAAATAGAATTCCGGGACACAAACTTCATTTATTCCGATTTTCTTTAAATTAGAATGCAAAATTGGTCCCGTAACGATTAATATCGAGTCATTCGCAATTGCCCACTCGCGCACTTTTTCCTCTAATTTTTTCCAAATTCCTCGGTTGAATGAGGGTTTCTGTGGACTCATATTGCTGTAAAAAAAAGATTCCTTCATGGCTATTTCCGACCACTTCATATCAGCAGCAGGTGCCAAATGACCGCGATCATAACCCGATTTAGAATAATCTAGATTGTTTGCGGTTCCAGATGAAATATAAGGATCTTCAATGAATTTGTTTCCTCTTTCCTCCAATCCTTCTGTTTCATGCTTTGTTAAAATATACGCAACCCAACGTGCTTGTTCACACTCTTCATCATACACTAGTGAATAAGCTTTGTGCAGAATGACATTTTCTTCATTTCGTATGAAAGGGAATTCTAGGTGTTTACTGCCTTTTGAAAAGAAATCTATATTTTCTTTTTGGGCTGTCAAACTAGAAAAAGTGCAGCAGATTGCAATCAACTTATAATTGACTAACATACGGAACCGACTTGTGATTTGAAATCTTTTCATTCTGGAATCTACTTAATCTAAACTTGATTTTTCACATCTTTATTGTGATTTGTAGCATCTATTATTTATAAAAAGCTGAATTCAAGTTACAAATGCAACTTTAGGGTTAAACAATAATTTTTCCATTACAAATATAGGGTTTTCAAATCCAAACTTTTTTCTTGGTCTGTTGTTAATTTTGGTTTCAATTTCTCTAATTTGTTCATCGGTTAAGTTATTAAAATCACTTTTTTTTGGTAAATACTGTCTCACTAATCCGTTCAAATTCTCATTAGAGACACGCTCCCATGGACTGTAAGGATTAGCAAAATAGAAGTCACAATATTCATCTGTTATGAATAGATGTGCTGCAAATTCTTTACCGTTGTCGCTCGTAATTAGTCTTAAATATGGTCTGATTTTTCTAGCATTTCAGCTAATTTTTTAATTACTATTTCTGCATCTTTCGATTCTAATTTTCTCATCCATAGCATTCCACTTGCTTGATCCTAATTTATTCATTGCTCCAATGTTTATAAGCATAGTTCTGTAGGTTTTTTATAACTCAGCAAGATGCAGTTATTCGGAGGGACACTTTGATTTAGTAAAAATTGGAGAGTTTTTTAAAACTTCATCTGATGGAACACCATTAAGATCAAAATTGAGTATTACCAAAATAGCACTATTGCTTGGCTAAAAAGTGGCGAAGTATCTCGATTTTGAAAACCCTAGAAATTTTTAAAAATAATTTGATATCATTTAGTTTGTTGGTCATCCATTTTCAAAATGTTTCAATTTGAATTTTAAGATTCAAAGATGTTAAGTTATACGTTTTCTAATGAAAAGGTAGTAATATGCAATGAAAATCAGACCAAGTAAAAATGGAACCAACGCCAAATGAACCCATTTCACCCAGCTGAAAATAATTAATTCCTCGAATCCATAGAATTCTGAAATCATCCAATAGCTATTGGCGACTATCCAACAGATTACAGCGATATTGTGATACCATTCGGAGGGGTTTTCTTTGAATTTTCTGGTCATATATATGGAAATCAAAAGAGTGGGAATAATCATACTTACTCCCATAAAACGCCAACCCATGCTCCATGCCATATCTTTTAACAACCAAAAGATAATATGCAGATTCTCATATCTTCTTAGTTTAAGAGGTAATTCAAATTGTGTTTTTTGTTCACTCATTTTAATAAAAAAAGCGACTCAAGGTCGCTTTCAAGATATAAGTTTTGTTTTATGCCGTAACCCCTAATACGGAAGCCATTTTTGCTCCAATTTGTGCCGGAGAATCAACGACGTGAATTCCACATTCGCGCATGATTCGTTTTTTCGCCTCAGCTGTATCATCAGCACCACCAACGATTGCTCCTGCATGTCCCATGGTTCTTCCTTTTGGAGCAGTTTCACCAGCGATAAATCCAACTACAGGCTTAGTTCCATGTTCTTTAATCCATCTTGCTGCAATTGCTTCCAAATTTCCACCGATTTCTCCAATCATAACAATTCCTTCGGTTTCCGGATCGTTCATTAATAATTCAACAGCTTCTCGCGTTGTTGTTCCAATGATTGGGTCACCACCAATTCCAATCGCAGTTGTGATTCCCATTCCTGCTTTTGCAACTTGATCAGCCGCTTCGTAAGTCAGCGTTCCCGATTTTGAAACGATTCCAACTTTTCCTTTTTTGAAAACAAATCCAGGCATGATGCCCACTTTTGCTTCTCCTGCAGTAATTACGCCCGGACAATTTGGACCAATTAATCGACAGTTGAATCCTTTAATATATTCTTTCGCTTTCACCATGTCATTCACCGGAATTCCTTCAGTAATGCAAACGATAACTTTGATTCCACCTTCAGCGGCTTCCATGATAGCGTCAGCAGCAAAAGCAGGTGGTACGAAAATGATTGAAACATCGGCTCCTGTTTTTTGAACAGCCTCAGCAACAGTATTGAAAACCGGACGATCCAAATGAGATGAACCTCCCTTTCCAGGAGTAACACCTCCAACGACATTTGTGCCGTATTCGATCATTTGTCCGGCATGGAATGTGCCTTCGCTTCCTGTGAAACCTTGAACGATGACTTTCGAATTTTTATTAACTAAAACGCTCATATTGTTTGTGTAAATTTTTGCAGCTCAAAAATAAGAAATGAAGTTTGATTGACAACAATTTCGATCATTATTTTACACCCTCGATTTTTATTTCGAAAACTAAAATCGAATTTATCGGAATGTCATCCAGTTTATTTTGTCCGTAACCTAATTGTGGTGGAATGATCAATAACCATTTATCACCTGTCTTGGATCCAACTAAAGCCTCTTTCCATCCTGCAATTAATCCGCGAACAGAAAATGTTTGAGGTGTAGTTTGATGATCAAAAATTTTCCCATTTAATAGTTTTCCAGTGTAAGTAACACTGACGCTATCTGTAAAATGAACTATTTGACCAACTCCTTGGGATAATCGCTTTTTGTAAAGTCCAGAGGAAGTCTTTTGAATAGATATATTATTTTTTTGGATGTACTTTTTAATCGATTTGTCAAAACCAATTTTATCCTCCTTCGAATAGGTTTTACATGAAGATAAAATCATAATCAAAGAAAAAAGGGTAATTAATCTCTTCATAATTTTATGGGTGTTAACTGATATCCTTCTTTAATCAAAAGTTCAATGACGCCTTCAGGGCCTGCAAGATGTGCTGCTCCGACTGCAAAGAAAACACTTTGTGTTTTCAT
>JBIKSL010000053.1:0-6702 GCA_044348645.1 Crocinitomicaceae bacterium
ATGGTTGAAAATTTAAAACCTAATCCTGAGGTATTTCTAAAAGCAGCCGAAGAATTGGGCTTAGAAACCTCAGATTGTCTCGTTTTCGAGGATGCTTCAAGCGGAATTCAAGCAGCAAAAGCCGGAGGGTTCACCGCGGTTGGCGTTGGGAACGAAAACATAAAAGAATTAGCAGATTTATATTTTAACGATTTAACAGAATTTACATTTTAGTGATGAATAACTTGTTTGAAATTGAGGCGTGGAAAATAGTTCAAAAAGGGTTTGATCCAACAAAGCAAAAACAAGCTGAAAGTATCTTTAGTATTGGAAACGGTTACTTTGGTCAACGAGCTAATTTTGAAGAACATTACTCTGGAGATACTCTTCAGGGTAGTTATGTGGGTGGAGTTTATTATCCGGACAAAACTCGCGTAGGTTGGTGGAAAAATGGTTATCCTGATTATTTTGCCAAGGTATTGAATTCATGCAATTGGATTGGAATTAATATTGAGATAGATGGTGAACAATTGGATATTCATCATCAAGAAATACTTTCGTTTCAGAGAGAATTGGATATGAAATCAGGAACGTTACTTCGAAAGATGAAAGTTCGTTTCAAAAATGGAAAAGAAATCGAGGTTGAATCGCTTCGATTTTGCTCTATGCACAACGAAGAAGTTGCTGCTATTCGATTTTGTGTAACACCTCTTAATTTTACTGGGAATGTTAAATTCACACCATATTTGGATGGAAATGTAATGAATCACGACTCCAATTATGATGAGTTTTTTTGGGAAGAAGATAGTCACAAGGTTGATGTAAAAAAAGGATATGTTTGTTCGAGAACGAAGAAAACAAACTTCACGGTATCAACGGCAATGAGATTTTCATTTTGGAAAAATGATCAGTTGTTAGAAATTCATCCCAACCATGTTTCAAAAGCTTTCTACGTTGAAAACAATTTTGAACATTACTTGGAGAAAGGCAATCGTTACACGCTGAAAAAATATGTTTCCATTGTTTCTACTATTAATCATTCTGAATTTTCGGTAATTGCGAGATCCATAAATAATGTGCGACAAGCATACATGAATGGCTTTGATTATTTATTGAAAAATCACACGGATGCCTGGACGGAGATTTGGTCTAAAGCGGATATTGAAATCAACGGTGATGTTGCAGCTCAGCAAGGAATTCGTTTCAATATCTTTCAATTGTATCAGACTTACACGGGTAAAAATGAGACATTAAATATTGGCCCAAAAGGATTTACGGGAGAAAAATATGGTGGTGCCACCTATTGGGACACTGAAGCTTATTGTTTGCCATTCTATTTAAAAACTGCTGATCCGAAAGTTGCTCGGCAATTATTAATTTATCGCTACAATCATTTAGAAAAAGCAATTGAAAATGCTGAGAAATTAGGATTTAACAATGGTGCTGCACTCTATCCAATGGTAACGATGAATGGTGAAGAGTGTCACAATGAATGGGAAATTACTTTTGAAGAAATTCATCGAAACGGCGCAATTTCTTTTGCGATCTTTAATTACGTACGACACACGGGAGATAAAGTTTATCTTGAAAAATATGGTCGTCCCGTTTTGATCGCGGTAGCTAAATTTTGGGTTCAGCGCTTCAATTGGTCGGTTGACAAAAATGCCTTCGTTATGCTAGGGGTTACCGGTCCAAATGAGTATGAAAACAACGTAAATAACAATTGGTACACCAACTATATTGCTCGTTGGTCGATCCAATATGCTTTGGAAGTTGAGAATGAATTAAGTTCGAAACTAGGATCTTTGCTTAGTGAAGAGGAACTTAAATATTGGAATCATTTAGTTGATAATGTATATTTTCCTGTTTTGGATGGAACTCGTATCTTTCTTCAACAGGATAACTTCATGGATAAGCAACAAATGTCTGTTTCAGATCTTTCTGAAAAAGAGCGTCCGATTAATCAACATTGGTCTTGGGATCGAATACTTAGGTCTATATTTATCAAACAAGCGGATGTTCTCCAAGGTCTTTATCTTTTTGAGGATCATTTTGACAAAGAAACCATACGAGATAATTTCAATTTCTATGAACCAAAAACAGTACATGAGTCTTCACTTTCACCATGTGTGCACGTTATTTTGGCTGCAAGCATCAGAAATTTGGAAAAGGCTTATGAATTGTATTTACGTACTTCCCGTCTTGACTTAGACGATTACAATCATGAGGCGGACGAAGGACTGCACATTACCAGTATGGCCGGTACTTGGTTGAGCATGGTTGAGGGTTTTGCCGGAATTCGTATTGAAGAAGATACACTGATTATTAATCCTCTGATTCCTAAGGCATGGAAAAATTATAGTTTCCAAATTTTATTTAAGAACAACCCCATAATTATTTCTGTTTCAAAAGAGCAAGTATTAATTGAAAATAGAGGTCAACAATCCGTCAAACTACTCGTTAATGGAAACTTAAGTGAAGTTCAAGCGTCAGAAAAACTAGATTTACAAACAAGCCAAATAATAAAAATATGAAAAAGTTAATCCTTTTATTTTTGAATTTCGTTGTTTTCACGTTATTCACATTCGGACAAACCATTGGTATAATTGGACCATTTAATAACTGGAGCAATACAAAGAGTGATATCCCAATGATATCTTCAGACAATATCAATTGGACATTGGATTATAAATTCAATTCAAATAGCACACTTAAATTTCGTAAGGATAATTCTTGGACTGTGAATTGGGGTAGCGCAGCTTTTCCTGCTGGTTTTGGAGTTCAAGATGGTGCAGATATCCCGGTTCTTAAAGGTACCTACAAAATTACATTTAACAGTAACACTGGTGCATACAATTTTCAGACTGATAATTCAATTCCGCCCGCATTCGTTAACCCAACTAATCGCCAATTGGTTTTACAAGGATTTTGGTGGGATTACTGGAACAACAATTATCAAAATGGTTGGGCGAATTATTTGACTGAATTGGCTCCAAGAATGAAGCAATTGGGAATTGATGCTGTTTGGATACCACCTACAATAAAAAATACAGGAACAAATAGCGTTGGTTACTCACCTTTTGATCATTACGATTTGGGCGATAAATGGCAAAAAGGTTCTGTAAAAACTAGATTAGGAGATAAAGACGAGTTGCTTCGAATGATGGCCGTAATGAAAGCCAATGGAATTGATGTAATTCAAGATGTTGTATTCAATCATCTTGACGGAGCAGGTTCGAATTCTGGTGCAGGAGGTCAAGATCCAGCAGCCATGGATGATGGTAAGACCAATAAATTCAAGAATTTTAGATATACTTGTTTCGAAACTCCGGGAACTGATCAAACCGCAGCAAACTATTTAGCTAGAAAAGGTCGTTTTCCAAAAAATTGGCAAAATTTTTACCCCAATCCTAACAACCCATGTTGTTCAAATGATATTAATAGTGCATTTTGGGGGCCAGATGTTTCTTACGAGAAAAATGCATTCGGACAAAGTAGCAACGCAAGTTTTAATCCACTTCAAAAGGAAGACTACATGCGAAACGGTATGCGTGATTGGATGATTTGGTACAAAAAACAAATGGGTTGGGATGGCTTACGAATTGATGCAGTGAAACATTTCCCAAACTATGTTACGGAGGATTTTCTTTGGAATTTGCAAAACAAAGCTGATTGGGCAAGTGGAACTGACGAAATGTTTGCGGTTGGCGAATGGGTAGATTTCAACTCAACTGTATTAGACGGTTGGTGCAACGAAGTTCAAAATCGAGCAGGTACATTTGACTTTGCACTACGCGACGGTCTTCACGGTATAATTTCTGGAAATGGTGCCTTTGACTTGGGATCCATCCCTGGCAAACAACAAAACAATCGACAGAGAACCGTTCCATTTGTAAATAATCACGATACTTTTCGTCCCAATTTAGATGCAAAAGGAAATTACTCCCCTACATGGGGAAATGCACTTGCTCCAAGAATTGAGCCAAAAGATGGTCGCCTGAGTATGATTTATGCAATAATGTTAGCCGTGGATGGTGCGCCCCAAATTTTCTTTGAGGATTTATTTGACATCGGTTACAATGGAAATCGTTTCACGCACGACCCAAAAGATTCAAAAACCTTGCCCATGCGAAGCGACCTAGAAAATTTAATTTGGTGTCATCAGAATTTACATTTTAAAAATGGCTCATATTTGGTAAGACGTCAGGCACAAGACGCATTGGTTATAGAACGGCAAGCAAAAGCATTAATTGCTGTTACGGATAATTGGACGCAATGGCAAAATTTAACTGGTGTTCAAACATCATGGTCTGATGGAACTATTTTGGTCGATTATTCCGAAGCAAATGGAACGGCAGAAAGAGTAGTTTACGACGGAGGAAAAGTTGACATTTCCATTCCACCTTGCGATGGAACCGCAACTAAGGGCCGAAGAGGTTATTCAGTTTGGGCTCCCAAAGGAATTGTCGATAATTACGCTAAACCTTCTAAACCCATAACACAAGAATGGGAAATGGATAACGATTTGGGGGATCGTCACATTCTTTCGCTACAACAAGGTGGTCGCTTACCTGATAATAGTTTAGAATGTAGAACTGTTGGGAAAATTTTTGCCAAAAATGGAACCGATATCACCATTAATATTACACCAGGTAGTACAACAAACGGAATTCAGTTAATACTGATTGATAAGGATTGCCTTCCAATTGATTCTGTTTCTGGTTCGGGGAATTTAACATTTTCAAAAAAAGCTACTTATGATGGTTGGTACACCATGCGAATCAAAAATGCTACAGCAAATCAACTAGGTCAAAAATGCTGGGTTAAGGCTACCTATTCCGCTCCGGAGGTTGTTCAAACGAATGTGATCAAAAATAAATGCAGCGCTTGTTTGAATCCAAGTACAAGTGATATCGAGGAATTGGAACGTAAGGTGAAGATTTACCCAATTCCCGTTTCTAATATTCTAAATGTTTCGATTGAATCCTCTGAAGGTAATTGGGAAATTACTGATTTAAATGGTCGAGTGGTTAGATCAGGCTTCAATAAATCGTCTGATTTTGAAATCAATTTGGAAGAATTACAGTCTGGAATATATCATTTTAATATTCTAGTTAATGGATCCCGTGTTTATAAAAGATTTTTGAAAACATCAAATTAATACTCCCAGAGTTCCATTCTAAGTTTGAAATTACTAGCAATTCTGTTACACGTTCAGATTAATATAAAATCTGTAGGATAGAATTTCCTATTCCATCGAAATTGTTGAAATTTGTTCTTGTGAAAATTCCAAACTTTATGAGTTTACAGTTTGCATTACTAGAATTGCAATTTTTGGGCTTTACACACTTTTTTAAACAGTATCATACGCCAAAGAAATTATTCGTTTTTCGGTGGCTGAACAATTGAAAGCAATAGCAAAAATCTCAGCTTTGAAAATGTCTTTAAAAATGGAACAAAATGAAACCGAACGAAAGACCTGAAATCACTATTTTTGATGATGTTAATTTATAACAAAAAACGATCAACCAATTTTAAGGAAGTACAAATTGGACCGTTCTCAAAATTAATTTAAAAAATATGTCACGTTTGGAAATTTTAAAAACATACAAAATATATATCGGCGGACAATTCCCCAGAACCGAATCTGGAAGATATTACACACCACTGGATAAAAAAGGAAAGCCACTAGCAAATGTATGCTTATCATCTCGAAAAGATGTGCGAAATGCTGTCGTTGCAGCTCGCAAAGCCTTTGGCTCATGGTCGGAGCGTTCGGCATTCAATCGCGGACAGATTTTGTATCGAATTGCAGAAATGCTCGAGGCTAGGCGTGATCAATTTATTCAGGAACTGACAGTTCAAGGTTTAGCGAAAGCGAATGCAGAAAAAGAAATCGATTTGAGTATTGACCGCATCGTTTATTATGCCGGTTGGTGCGACAAATACAATCAAGTTTTGAGCTCGGTAAATCCGGTGAGCTCTGCACACTTCAATTTCTCTACCTGCGAACCAATGGGCGTTGTAGGGATTATTGCAGAGCAAAGCACTTCATTGATTGGGTTAGTTTCCATGCTTCTTCCAGCGATTTGCGGCGGAAATACGGCAGTTGTTTTGGCTTCCGAAAAATTACCACTTTGTGCCGTGACTTTCGCTGAAGTTTTGAACTCTTCAGATGTTCCTGGAGGTGTGGTGAACATTTTGACTGGTTCGGTAAGCGAGATGGCTCCTACCCTAGCCTCTCACATGGACGTGAACGCGCTGATTGTTTCACATTTGGAAGAATTATTGAAAAAGAGCTTGTCAGTTGCTGCAGTAGACAATTTGAAGCGCAACTATGAATTCACTGCTGACTGGAATAAAGCCGAGGCGCAAGGATTACATTACATCGCAGATTTACAAGAAATCAAAACCACTTGGCATCCGATTGAAAATATAGGTGGCGCGACAAGTTCGTATTAGGATAATTAAGCGTTTTTTAAAATTTGAACTTCTTGCTTTAAAACGGGCAATTCAATAATTAATATTCTCCAGAGCGCAGTTGAATCGACGGAATCATACGCATGAACAATCAAATTGCGAAGCCCAACAATGTGCTTAGCACTTGTAATTTTAGGCTCTATATGGAATATTGTGGGTAATTGAATTTGAGTTTACCAGCGACAAAGTAAATCATATTGATAAAATTCTTGATATTTCGATAACCTCTGGCTCTTTTTTTAG
>JBIKSL010000033.1:0-23833 GCA_044348645.1 Crocinitomicaceae bacterium
ACAAACTACAATCGCTTTCATAACTTTTAGTTTTTAGGATGAATAAATGAATGTAGTTGTGTTTCATATTTATTATCGTTTTAATAGAAAAATTCAAAATGGCAGAATGGTTACAGTTTTTTAGCTAATTAATTGATTTTGAGTGATTATAAATTCAGTGTCACCCGGTTTGGTATAATGCTTTAGAGATACTTTATTTGATGGATTATTGAAAAAATCTCACAATTGGACACAAAAACATCAAACTCAATGTAGTTTTCCGTGTTTTTACCAAAAGAGTTATCGTCTTTAAATTTTATCTTGTAATTCAACAAATAATCCGACGTTCTGACCGACGGATTGAGGTATTCGTAGTAGTCCTCAATTAATTCCAATTCTACCTTAACATTAGTTTTGCCAACAAGTCCTCGAAATGACTCTGTCAAATAAACGTTATCTATTTTTTGATTGGGGTCATTGTTTAGTTGCACCAAGAACGGATTGAGTAATGATACAAATTGGATGTTTTCATTTTTTGGCTTATTGGCGTATAAGAAGTTACCTAACTCTATGATGTCTTTCTCTGAAACATCATTCGATAATAAGGCAACTATTTTGTTGTGTACCTCATTTACTTTCATGATGTTTTTTTCATCAATTGCATCTCTCTGAGAATATGCTGAACTTACAAAAAATAAAATGGATAAAATGCTGAATTTTCTCATGGCTACTTCATTTATGCTTAGTAAATAATGAATTAGGTAGTTTTATGCCATTCGAAGATTTTATTTTACATAAATACAGGGATTCCAAAAGGTTACATTTCTATTTCCGATTGACGAAAAACAGTGCAACTAACAGCTCGTTTTGCTTAAAAAGATGTAACGGTTTAATCTTCTTCGGTTAATATGAATAGTAGGGAAGATAAAACCATTAAAATCCGAACGTTATGAAGCCATTATTCTTAATTACTGTCACAATGTTAGTTGCCGGTTACGTGGGATCTCAAACCCTAAGAATCAGGGTTTATGAGTCTATTGAGTATTCCGTGTTTGATTCCATTGATGTTTTTAGCGCTATATCAAATGTGTTTGAAGCAACTAATTTGAAACAAGTGGACTGTGAGTATTTTATAGATCTTGACCACAATAGAAGTGCATTTTACCGTGACGGTGTTTTAGAAAGTGAACTAGATATAACCATCAAAAATCAGGGATACATTTATATTGTCGGTTTGATGGTGGAAGGATTTGATGGTGGTTTTATTATAAACACCGACATTCAAAATGAAACTTTTAATTGGTATTCAAGAGTTGGAGACTATTATGATATTTCCAAAGCCATTAATTTTGAGATTGTGAAGGCTCAATAAAAAAAACGATTAACCTCGGCTTCTTTCTTCAAATTTCTGGTTTGTTTTGATTAATTCCCTATCGCATTTGCAATTTATCATGAATTAGTTTTTTTTATCGTTAAGAATTTTCTAAAGCCCCATTCCTTAGATTTCTTTAATCATTTCTTTAATCATTTCTTTGTTGATTTTCATTACTAAACATGCAATAAAGAAACTTGAAAATGCTGAGGAACGATTTGTTACAGGTGAATTAGACCAAGTTCTTTACTTTAAATACCGAGATAAATTTCGAGAAAACATCCGCCAAATTGAGACAGAGTTGGATAGCAGCAAAATTCAGTTATCGAACCTTCAAAAATCAGCAGAAATGTGTCTTGATTTAGCGTTGAAACTCCCGTCCACGTGGAAAAATGCGAATTTCAGCAGAAAGCAGAGAATACAGAATCTGGTGTTTCCGGAGGGAATTTTCTACGATCGAAAAAAAGACGATTATCGAACTTCAAGAATTAATTTGCTGTTTTCCGCAATTCCTTATTTGACGGGGCTTGTAGAGGCTTATAAAAATGGGGATTTAGACATTTTAGCCAAAATCCCCACTTGGGTGGTCCCACTTGGGCTCGAACCAAGGACCACCTGATTATGAGTCAGGTGCTCTAACCAACTGAGCTATAGGACCAGTTACATAAATGCAACGCATTTAATTTTTTCATCAAACGAAACTAAATCTTCGGCTTACCAAAGCGATTCTGAACGTTATTAAATCCCAAATTGTATGCTATGTTTGGGCTACAAAAATAGTAAAGAAAGTCAAATATACAAACGAATTAAAATAATATTATTCAGCGCCAAAATATGAATTCAATCAAACAATTATTATTTATCAATTATTGTATTTAACATAATATAAATTATTAAACTAAATTTACTAATTAAATATCGTTTATATTAATTCTGAATTAAGGTTTTGTTACATTTGTTAAATTCGATACGTTCTGTTTTATTACATGAATTAAATAAATAATTATTAATATTTTAATTCTATTTATTGAGTTATTTGTAGGATAAAAAATGTTATTCTTATGTCACATAAACTAAAATGCAGTTACAATTTTAATAAACTCATTTTTTGCAGTTTGCTTTTTTTCTTATGTAAATTCAGCTTAAACAGTCAAGAAATCACTATAGAGAAAATTTGGAAGAATTATGAATTTTATCCAAAAAGAATCAATGGATTTAAATCAATGAATGACGGTGAACATTATACAATGGCGACCGAAGATTTGTCGATAGTCAAATTCCCAATTGCAAAGAAGATAGACAAGGGAGAAATATTAATGGATGGGCGTTTAATGAAATATAACGGATCACAAATAATTTATGATGATTACGAGTTTAATTCCGATGAAACTAAAATTCTTCTTGCTACTGACGTAAAATCTATTTATCGCTACAGTTTTGAAGCTACCTATTTTTTATTTGACTTAAAGACAAAACAATTAAAACCTCTTGATTCTATTAATCAACCTCAGACATTGGCAGAATATTCACCTGATGGTAGAATGATATCTTTTATCCATAATAACAATTTATATATCAAAAACTTAGAAACCGATAAAGTTACTCGTCTTACAGATGACGGTAGTAAAAATGAAATCATCAATGGAACAACTGATTGGGTTTATGAGGAGGAATTTTCACTCATTAAGGGATATAGTTGGTCTCCTGATAGTAAATTCATCGCATTTCTGCGATTTGATGAGAAAAACGTTAAAGAATTTTCAATGCCTATATACGGTGATATTTATCCAGATAACTATCAATTCAAATATCCAAAAGCAGGAGAAGAAAATAGCAAGGTTACCGCGCAAATTATCACCATTAAAACAGGAGAAATTACTCAATTAAATTTGTCGAATTACGAATATATCCCTCGTTTCAGTTGGTCGCCAGTTTCCAATCAACTGATTATACAAACCTTAAATCGTCATCAAAATGAAGTAAGCTATTATTTATTTGATTTCAATAATTCCAAACTCTTCTCCAAACTATTTTTCAAAGAGAATTCAAATACCTATATTGATATAGATAATGAACTAGTGATTTTGAGAGATGGTAAGAATATCATTAGAACGAGCGACCAAGATGGATGTAATCATATCTATAAATTGGGTTTTGATGGTTCGCAAACTCAAATTACTAAAGGGAATTGGGATGTTATCGAATTTTTGGGTGTCGATGACAAATCAAATTTAATCTATTTCTCATCTTCTGAACCATCAGCAACTCAGAAATCGGTTTATTCCATTCGATTGGATGGAACGAATAAGAAATTACTAACGAAGAATTTAGGATACAATGAAGCTGAATTTTTGAAAGGGATGAAATATTTTATTTTAAATTACTCTAATGCCAATCAACCACCGATTTACAGCTTATGCCGTAGCGACGGAACTCTACTACGTATTTTGGAATCCAATCAAGAATTATCAAAAAAGATCAACTCCTACCCTATTTCAAAAAAGGAATTTATGACCATAGACGCTGATGGTATTCAATTAAATGCCTGGATGATTAAACCTGTAAATTTTGATTCATCTAAAAAGTATCCGGTTTACATGACGGTTTATGGTGGTCCAGGACACAACGAGGTACTCGACTCTTGGGACGGCTCTGATTATATGTATCATCAATTACTCGCGCAAAAAGGTTATATTGTATTTTCGGTTGATCCCCGAGGAACAATGTATAGAGGTTCTAATTTTAAGAAATCAACTTATTTGCAACTTGGGAAATTGGAGATTGAGGACATCATAAATTGCGCTAAAGAACTTCAAAAATTGAACTATGTTGATTCGACTCGAATTGGAATTATGGGATGGAGTTTTGGAGGTTTTTTATCATCTTTAGCCATAACGAAGGGTGCGGATGTGTTCAAAATGGCAATTGCCGTCGCTCCCGTTACGAATTGGAGATTTTACGATAACGTCTACACCGAACGTTTTATGCGAACTCCAAATGAGAATAAAGAAGGTTATGACAGTAATTCACCAATCCATTTTGTAAATAAATTAAAAGGTAAATTTTTGTTGATTCATGGATCGGCAGATGACAATGTTCATTATCAAAATACAATGGAAATGATTTCAGCAATGGTTGATGCCAATAAACAATTTGATATTTTTATTTATCCCAATAGGAATCATGGGATTTATGGAGGGAATACACGAAATCACTTATTCAAACTAATTTTGAATTACACCCTGAAAAATCTGTAATCCTCCCCTATTCCATTCAGTTGGTAGAAAGGACTATAATTCTGGACTAAAAATCATTGGAGTATTGGGTTGATTTTTACTCTAAATTATGGTTTATCTTCGTTTCGACAGGGAAATAGACATTAACTGTGGTGCTAATTTTAACCCGGATTACGCAATAGGAATTTTTTGAGATAAATCTATTGGGAAATCCCAAAGGCTAGCAAACCATTTTCTTCGTTTTTTACTTAATACAATTTTGAGTTTTATACTATCACCTACTTTTTCAAAATAAGCTCCAACGGCAAAAGTCCTATATCTTAATGTTGAAAGTGTTTTTTGAGTTTTTTCTTGTAATACAAAGATTCTAAATAAAGACATTAAATTATATGCTATCAAAGAGAAAATCAGTGAAGCCTCAGTCGGAAAAAACCTTTAAGATTGAAACTTTCTGCGCCGAAATCTGCTTTTAATTCTTTAATTCTATTTTCAGTTTCTCCTCTTTGTCTATAGTTACGCCACACATCAGTAGCAGCATATTCGACATTGGTAATATATGTCGAACACCTATAATTTCTATGTAATTCATCTTCTTCAAATAAGCTTAGTGTTTTCTTCCTGTTGCGTTTGGACGATCGGCTAACTTTTGTCGGACAATTACTATTCTTCGCTCATTTTCTCAAGAATTTGCTTGGTATATTTTGTCACAAATTTCAATTCCATCATCAACTTCTAACTACAAATCTTGTTTGTCTATGAGTTGTTGAATTGGATGAGTAAATCTAACAGCAACAATGTAATTAAGTACTTTTTGCTCCAAATAATCCAATATGTCTTTTTGAAAAAAAACCACTATCTAATCGAACTAAACCGACTTTTTTGTTGCCAAAATTTGCGATAGTATCTTCTAAGAAACCTATAAAATTATTGGCTGAACTTGTATCACCACTTCTAAGCCAAAAATTGGCAACCATCTTTACATCATTAACAAACGCGATTATTGGATGGTGGCTTTTGCGACCTTTTTTCTTTAGATTGTATCCCTTTTTAGCGCCTTGCTGTGAACCATAGCGAGTAATTACTGAAGAATCTATATCGAGCGTGAAATAGTTAATATTTGAATTCTGGAAGAACCAACGAAAAAAATAGTTAGAAACTTCTTGATTTGTAGCTTGGGTAAATTTTGAAAAATAACGTTTGTATGCGTCTTGAGCCGGAGTTTGTTTCCATCCAAAAATATTACCTAATGTTTTGTCAGCGCGAGTAACTTCTGTATGTAAAAAACGATTTGCGCCACACCATATACTCGTTATAAATGATTCTAATATTACTGAAATATCATACCCTCGATTTGAATTTTGAGTTGGTAATGATTTGCAATTATAAATTTGATTCTTAAATTCAATTTTATCTAACATTTGCTTCAAAAAAACCATTCCATCCCAAGGCGTAATCTCTTTATTTGTAAAGGATAACTCAAATTTCAAAACGTTAATTTTTCTAACACTACGCGTTAGAGATTTGACATTGAAAATAACGATTTTTTTCTAATGATGAATCTGGGTTAAATTGTGAGTTATGAGTTTGCCCTGCTATTGTCATACAATTCACTAATTTCAGTAATTTTGAACCGATGTTTATCACACGAATTAGCTTTCTATTTCTATTAATTAGCTTTTCATTTGTAGCTCAACAAGTTATTCCAACCAAAAAAGAGTTGCTATGGGAGATTAGTAGAACATCCAAGGAGCCAAAGTCTTACTTATTTGGAACTATTCATTCAAATGATAAGCGCGTTTTCGCTTTTTCAGATTCATTATATGTCGCTTTGAACAATTCGGAAATGATTGTCTTGGAAACAGATATTATGAAATTGTTCGAAAAATTAGATACTCGAAAGTATATTCCAAGCACTTTGTATGATAAGCACGGAAGACCTTACACCGGAACAAATGAAGCTTCAACTACTTTCTATGGTTCTGAAAATGGTATGCCACAGTTTTTGGATGCTTATTTTGAAACGTATTGTTTTAACGCTAAAAAATCTTTCTTTGAGCTAGAATCGCTAGACAATCAAATGAATTATCTTCAGGATTTCCCAATCATAGAAGGCGATTTAATCAATTCAGAGTTGATGAACTTCACTCAGGAAAAACTTATGGAATTATATCTTAACGGAGATATTGAGGCGTTAAATCGCTTTGTTAAAGTAAATCTTTCTGTTCGCGAAAATGCTTACGAAAACTTAATCACTAAAAGAAACCACAAAATGGCAACAACCATAGATTCATTGCTAAAAACAAATAAAAAAATGTTTTGTGCAGTCGGTTCAGGGCACTTAGCCGGCTCTGATGGATTAATCCGACTTCTTCGTTCCAAAGGCTATCGATTGCGCCCAATCACATGGACTGTTTCAGAATACCCGCAAAAAGAAAAAATGGAAGTTAAATCAAAAAATGAATACGTTTATTTCCATGAGGAAAGTCATTTAGTCGCTAAATTTCCCGGTAAACCATTGGTGAAAATGAATCAAGATAATAGTGTTACGATAAAATATCGTGATTTAGGTCAGGGAAACACTTATCAAATTGATATTCAACCGATGGACAGTAGTTTAACACTTGAAGAAATTGCGTCAATATACATAGCAAGTCCAACCAATTCTCCTTACAAAAAAATCAATTTAGACGATGGAACCGAAACTTTTGAAGGTATTTCTGATACCTATCCAGAAGGTTTAAATTGGGTCAGAGTAATATTTGGAATGAACTATTTTGCAGTTATTAAAACCTATGGAGGAAACAAGTTCATGCATTCCAATAGACCCAGAAATTTTTTTAATCAAGTTTGGTTTGAGTAAATGACATCTTTTTGGATTTCAAAGATTCAAAGAATGCGCTCAATGTATTTGTTTTAATAAGGATTAACCAAACATTCAAACAAAAAATAGGTCATGTTTTCAAAAGAATTTCAAGAAATTGTGAATTTCAGAAGATCCAATCGGTCTTTTGATCAGGAAATTGAGGTTTCCGATGATATTATTCTGAAAAGTATTGAACGAGCCACACTTTCCCCAAATAGCAGTAATATGCAATTGTGGGAATTTCATTGGATAAAATCAAAAACTGAACTGGAAAAATACGGGTCTTTATGTCTAAATCAGCGAGCGGCAATAACAGCAAAACACTTAGTTGTTTTTGTGACCAGAAGAGATAAATGGCGAGAAAGAGCAAAATGGAATTTGGAGAAGATCAAGGAGACAATTGTGGGTGAGCCAAATAAATTGCAGAAAGGTACTTTGAGTTATTACGGCAAAATAATGCCTTTAGTTTACGCTAATGATCCCTTTGGTTTCATGACATTGTTAAGAAAAAGCATTAGTTTTTTTATGGGATTACGCAAACCATTTTTCAGAACTGGAGGTCTAGCCAAGCAAAGAATTATGGTACATAAATCATGTGCATTGGCAGCTCAAACATTTATGTTGTCAATAGCAGCAGAGGGCTTTCATACTTGTCCCATGGAAGGATTCGATGAAAAACGGGTTAAAAAAGCGTTGAATCTTCCTCGAGGAGCAGAAATCAATATGATCATCGCTGTTGGAAAAGGTACAGAAGAAGGAGTCTGGGGGCCGCGCTTCCGAGTTCCGAATGAAGAAGTTATTTTATTGCACTAAACAAAAGATATTGTTTTCATTGAAAGTATTTACGCAAGTTAAGTTTTTAAACCTTCTTCAATCCTACCCTTTTCCTTGCAACATCAACCTCCAAAACTTGAACTTCCACGTGTTGATGCAAAGCGATAAACTTCGCTGGATCATCTACGTATGTATCAGCTAAATTCGATTTGTGAATTAACCCATTTTCTTTGATTCCTATATTTACGAAAGCTCCGAAAGCCGTAACATTAGTCACAATTCCAGTCAAGGTCATTCCAACTTTCAAGTCATCGATGGTTTTAATTCGGTTGTCAAACTCCAAAACTTTCGCCATTTTACGTGGATCTCTTCCTAGTTTCTTGAGTTCATTGATGATGTCATCAAAGGTGTAACTGTCAATTTGTGGAAAATCAGTTTTTTTCAGGTTATTCAATAACACCGAATTCCCGATGAGCGATTGAATATCCACCTTCACATGCTTTGCAATGTCAGCTACAAAACGATAACTTTCAGGATGAACAGACGAATTATCGAGCGGATTTTTTGCATCTCGGACACGTAAAAAACCAGCAGCTTGCTCGTAAGCCTTATCACCCAATCGTTTGACGTTTTTCAATTCTTCTCTTGATTCAATCTTGCCTTTTTCAGTACGATAAGCCACAATATTTTCAGCTAAAGTTGGTCCAAGTCCAGAAACATAGCTTAATAAATAAGGTGAAGCGGTATTCAAATCAACCCCAACAGCATTTACAGCTGAAATGACCACATCATCCAACGCATCTTTCAATAAAGTTTGATTGACTTCGTGTTGATACTGCCCCACTCCTATTGATTTGGGATCGATTTTTACTAATTCAGCCAAAGGATCCATCAATCTTCTTCCGATGGAAACAGAACCTCGCACCGTTACATCATAATCTGGGAATTCTTTTCGAGCAATGGAACTTGCTGAATAAATTGATGCACCATCTTCTCGAACCACATAAACCTCAACTTCTTTATTGAATCGAATTTGCTTGATTAATGATTTCGTTTCTCTTCCGGCCGTTCCGTCTCCGATTGCAATCGCATCAATTTTATAAGATTCGACCAATTGAGCTATTTTAGCTTTCGCCGCAGCACTTTCATTTTGAGGTGGATGCGGATAAATGGTTTGATTCATCAAAAGTGAGCCCGACTCATCTAAACAAACAACTTTACAACCCGTGCGAAATCCAGGATCAATAGCCAAAATCCGTTTTGAACCCAACGGTGGCGCCAATAACAACTGTCGTAAATTGGTAGAAAATATTTTAATTGCTTCTTTGTCTGCTTTTTCCTTCGCCTCATTCAAAATTTCATTTTCAAGCGAAGGACACATCAATCGTTTGTAGGATTCCTTGCAGGCCTCTGCTACAATTTCACTGCACGCATCATTTCCTTTCACAAAAAATCGTTCTAATGATTCAAATGCTTCTTCCTGATTCGGTTGGGATTTCAATGAAATAATTCCTTCTCGTTCGGCTCTAATTAATGCCAATAATCGATGTGATACACATTTATAAAGCGGTTCAGAGAAATCAAAATAATCGCGGTATTTCGCTCCTTCTTCATCTTTCCCTTTGACTAATTTAGAAACCAAAACAGCTTTTCGCTGAAATAACTGCCGCATTCTGGAACGAGCCACTGTGTTTTCGTTTATCCATTCAGCAATGATGTCTTTGGCTCCTTCGATTGCCATATCTTCATCCAAAACTTCTCCTTTCACAAATTTTTCAGCCATCAATTCTGGTTGACCTCCACGTTGCACCGTAATCATTTTAGCAAGCGGCTCCAAACCCAATTTCTTTGCTTTTTCTCCTTTGGTTAATCGCTTTTGTTTGTAGGGCAAATAGATATCTTCGAGTAACGTCGCTTCAAAACAGGTTGAGATTTTCTCTTTTAACTCGGAAGTCAGTTTTCCTTGTTCTTCAATCGCATTCAAAATCGTTTGTTGCCGCGCCGTAATTTCGTTGTATTTTTTCGCTAAATCTCTGATTTGAGCAATCTCAACTTCATCCAACCCATCTGTCATTTCCTTGCGATAGCGAGCAATAAAGGGAATTGTCGCCCCTTCGTTTAATAATTGAAGTGTGTTGGAAATAGCTTTTTGGTTTAATCCGGAATTGGTTAGAATGAATTCGTGTTGTTTCATGTTTTGAAATCTGAAATGATAAAAAAATAAAGTTGTTCATTCTTTTGTTTTTTCAGCACCTGATTAAACTAAGAAATGAGTTGACAAAATTAGAGAAACCTGATGTTATAATCCGATTTGGTATGACACAAAACTTGAGGATCTATATCCTAACTCTAAAAGCCGCGATTCATAAGAAGGAAAAAATCAAAGCGAATCAACATCTATCGCTACCTTAATTATTTTATTCATAGGTTTTGAGTAGAATTCATCTAAGATTAATGCAATTCGCTCCTTCACTTTTTTATCTGGTGCTGTTCGTTCAATTTTTAGTATAATTTCCTTTAAAAATTGATTTTGGATGCGTTTAATTATAGGGAATTCAGGCCCTAAAACGCGCTCCTTGAAAGTTTCCTGCAGTGAATTTGCCAATTCAAAAGCCGCTTTTTCTACTAACGATTCTTCCTTGTGTTTTAAAGTTAATCTAATCAATTTGTAGAATGGCGGATAGAAGTAATTTTCACGCTCGATGATTTCATTTTCATAGAATGATACAAAATCATGTTGTTCGACTAATTTAATTACCCAATGATCTGGGTCGGTAGTTTGAATGATGACCTTTCCGCGTTTTTCTTTTCTACCTGCGCGACCTGCCACTTGCGACATCAGTTGATAGGATCGTTCATAAGCACGAAAGTCAGGTCTTTTCAAAAGCATATCCGCATCTAAAATACCCACCAAACTTACGTTGTCGAAATCCAGTCCTTTGGAAACCATTTGCGTTCCTATTAAAATATCTATTCGTCGATTTTCAAAGTCATCCAAAATTTCTTCATAAGCATTTTTTGTGCGAGTTGTGTCCAAATCCAAACGTTTAATGACTCGATTTGGGAAAATGAGTGAAAGCTCATCTTCCACTTTTTCTGTTCCAAAACCAATCATTTTCAGACGATTGCTTCCACATGCAGGACAGGAACCAATGGGTGCACTCGTGTGACTACAATAATGGCATTTTAAAACATTTCCATGTTTGTGATACGTCATTGACACGTCGCAATTTTTACATTTTGGAGTCCAAAAACAAATTTCACAGGACCAAAGAGGTGTGTATCCTCGTCTATTTTGAAATAGAATTATTTGTTCTCCATTGTTTAAAACCTGTCGCATTTCATCAATCAAGAAAACTGAAAAATGGGATTGATTGTCATTCTGATGGCGTTCTTTTTTGAGGTCAGCACAGAGAATTTCCGGTAAGCGAAGACCTTTGTAACGTTCTGATAATTCAACCAATGCGAATTTACCATTCGTTGCATTGTAATAAGTTTCCATCGCTGGAGTAGCAGTTCCTAAAAGCACTTTCGCTTGGTGATATTGAGCCAAAACAATAGAGGCATCTCGGGCATTGTAGCGAGGAGATGGATCATATTGCTTAAACGTACTTTCGTGCTCTTCATCCACAATGATTAGTCCCAAATCTTGAAAGGGAAGAAATACAGCTGATCGAGCGCCCAAAATAATTCGGTAACTCGAAGGATCGTTGTTCAAGACTTTGTTCCAAATTTCAACACGTTCGTTTTGATTAAACCGCGAATGGTAAACTCCAACCAAATCTCCGAAATAAGAAGAAAGTCGCTGTATTAGTTGCGTGGTTAGGGCAATTTCAGGCAGAAGAAATAGAATTTGCTTTCCCTGTTCCAAATAATCTTGAATCAAATGAACATAAACTTCTGTTTTTCCTGATCCAGTAACGCCATGGAGCAAAGTAACCGAATTCGTTTCGAAAGATCGATTTATTTCACGATACGCTTTTTGCTGAGATTCAGTTAATTCCTTGAATGGAATTTTTAACTTTTGATCAACTAAAAGTCGGTCAATTTGAAAACGCTCACAA
This sequence comes from Crocinitomicaceae bacterium, assembly GCA_044348645.1. Lineage (GTDB taxonomy): Bacteria > Bacteroidota > Bacteroidia > Flavobacteriales_D > Crocinitomicaceae > UBA952. The sequence goes on from JBIKSL010000033.1 coordinate 12,289, forward strand.
AAAATAACTCCAATTTTTTCCAACGTATTCAAGGCTGATGAGCTAACTCCTTTTTCAATCAATTTTTTCTTTGGAATTGGAATATGAGTTCCACCGACTTCTGTGCTTTCTTTGATAAGTACAAGAAGTACTTCAAGTTGTTTTGCGCTTCGCGATGAAAGTTCAATTTCTTCAATTAATTCTTGAAGTGCGTCATCGTCATGATAAACTGAATTGATTGAAACACAAAGAATGGTTTTTGGCGAGTAGCGATTGGCGATTTCCTCTTTGGTTGCAACAATTCGTCGTTCGATTAATTTTTTAATTAGTGGTTGAATGGTTTTGATTCCAACGATTTCCGAAAGTTCTTTTAAGTCAATTTCCTCTTTTATTTCAAGTATTTCAATCACTTTACTTTCTCTCTCGTCTAATTGGTCTAAATGATTATCAAATTCAGGGTGAATGACAATTTTTGTTTCACTTGCTAGTTTGAAATTTGCAGGTAAGGCAGCATTCATTACATCTCCAATTGGTGCCATATAATAACTCGCAATCCACTTCCAAAATTCAAATTGTTTTGGAGTAATGATTGCCGTTTCATCTAGTAAATGTTCGATGTATTTTGCTTGATAAACGGAAGGAATTTCTTGGTGAATTCGAACGATAATTCCGGTTAACAATTTATTTTTTCCAAATGGAACGATAACGCGCTGACCAAATTGAACAAATTCATTTAAATCGAATGGAATGCGATAGGTAAATGCTTGATGAATAGGAACGGGAAGAATGATATCCGCAAATAAAGTCAGGCGTTCACTCATTTGTTATCAAAAGAATGGATTACTAATTACAAGCATATTGTTCTTTCTGATTAACGATATTATCACCTGGATGATCGGAACAAAAAAGAAGAGAACCGGTCAATTTTCCTTGACATAATTCACGTGTTGATTTTTTATCGATCGCTCTCAAAAAGGCTTGAGCGGAAGAAACAAAAAATGGTTTATAAACTTTCAATGTTTGTCGGGAGGAAAAAATACCAACAACACGTTTTCCATTTGTCACCGTTAAATTTGTAAATGTAGGTTTTGTTTGGGCTAACGACGATGAGGGTTTGTTAACTTGAATGTAGTTAAATAGATCTTCAGCTCCACCAGTAATTGTTACTTCAATTCCTTTCAGTGTTCGCCTGCTAATTAACAAGTTATTTGAGGCATTGAGTTTGATTATATCAAAGAATGTTTTTCCTAAAACGGAAAAAATTACTGATGAGTTTGGTTGAACCGCTGATTCTCCTATCTGCCATGCGAATGATTTACTCCAAGAATTATTAGAGGTGAATTCATTAATTTCAACACTTAATTTAGCATTAACCATAAATGAATTCCCTGTATTGGATATGATTAAACTTGTTGAAGTATATTCGGTAGGATTATCTGCAAACTTAAAAGTAAAATTTTGTGAAAGCGCACTTGTATTTAATCCATTTACTAATTCAGTCTCGCCAAAAACTTCAAATTGATTATTATTTATAACAGCCTTCATTTTGTATGTAGCTCCCGGTTTTAATGATGTTAACAGTGGGTTTGTTGAAGTTTGAATCGTTCCTGGAATTCCTGAAGAGATAATTGTTGGTATAGTTTTGAAGTAATATACTTTCTGCTCGGGAGCGTAGAATGCACCATCAATGTCTTTATTCGTTACGATTGTATCGTTTAAATACCAAGTTCTTATCGAATCGCCTCCCACAAATTCGGTTATACTCAGTTTCACATCTTCAAAATAACTTGAGTCAGGTATTTTGGCGATTTCCAAGGTATTTCCAGGACCAATGAAAGCCCGCGTTATTTTGACGTAATGAATGGAGTCGGCATGATCTAATAAACCATAAACGACCGCGGTTTCTTTAAAATCTCCATTCAAATTTATATCCTCGCTACAACTTGTTAACCAAGAAAGAGAAACAATTAGAAAAATCAAAAAAAAACGCATGGCAATTACTAAACTATCTCATCGAAGTATTCGGTGACATTTGGGATTGAACAAAAGCGCCTGATTTACCAACTTCCATAATTTCCATATCGAAACAAAGTGATTGACGTCCTTGTTGCTCTCCATAAGCCATTTGCCAGGGAATAAACACTTTGTAAATTCCCCCTTTTTTCATGTTTTGAAGCGCAAAAGACCAGCCTTCAATAATTCCGCCTCCCACATTTACTGGTAATGGTTCAATTTTCCCCAGTTGATTTGGCATACGGCTACTTTCCATGGTGTCTCCAAGCGCCGTTGTTAAGGTGTAATGAACTTTTACATCATTTTGCAAAGAAATCAAAGGTCCGCTTCCTTCTTTGATCGTTTTTATCACTATGCCGTTAGGATAAACTTTAGAGCCGGGAATTTTTTTTGCCTTAGCCATCATTTTTGTTCCATTTTCTTCATTCAATTTAACTAGAAAGTCATTCATCATTTGGCGCATTACTTGTTCCTTGATAGTCGTGTCACGCTTGTATAAACCGTCGGCATATCCACGCTTCACCATCGCCAAATTCACTTTATCGAGCGCTCCTAATTTTTTGATGTCTGAGTAAAAAGCATAACCGGTCATTCTTCCCATACAGAAAGAACCTTCTTTGATGTATTTCTTATTGAAATCTTGATAATTAGGACCAAAAAGATTTTGAATTGTTTGTAAACATCCATCCGCTTCTTTGCCATTCAAGTTCTCATTGAAACCTTTAATCATTTCGTCTTTGTCCAACTGCTCAAGCGACTTCTCCTTGCTATTCGAAATTGTTTTAGCATTTATTGCGCCGAGAATGTACGACAATTTATCTTTTTGTGTTTTGAACGAAATAGGAGAACTTTCATCTTTGGAGTCTGCGCAACTCCCAAGGATAATTGCAACAATGATTATTAAAAAAGTTTTCTTCATTTTATTTGATATCAATAAGTTCTACTTCAAAAATAAGCGCTGAAAAAGGCTTGATGGCTCCTCCTGGATGTGGATTTGCCCCATAAGCCAATTCTTGCGGAATAAATAATTTATATTTTGAACCAACTGACATAAGTTGAAGAGCTTCTGTCCATCCTGGAATCACTTGATGGACACCAAAACTTGCCGGAGTTCCGCGTTGCACCGAACTATCAAAAACAGTTCCATCGATCAAGGTTCCGTGATAGTGAACCGTTACAGTATCTGTCGATCCGGGCGTACGACCAGATCCTTCTTTCAAAACTTGGTATTGTAATCCTGACGAAGTCGATTGAATTCCTTCTTTTGTTCGATTAGCTAATAAAAACAATTCACCTTCCGACTTAACTTGTGCGAAGGCTTCATTTCGTTTATTATCCAGGTATGTTTGAATGGAATCATTGGCTTCCTGAGAGGATAACTTCAATTCATTTCCATTAAAAATATCGTTCATTGCTTCGGCAAGAATCTGAGTGTCAACACCCTCTAGATTCTGATTTTTTAGGCTTTCGGCAATGCTTATTCCCACGGCATAGCTCACCTTTTCTAGTTCTGTTTGCATTTATTAATTTGTTAGAATTGCGAAGTTAAGAATATGCCTTGATTCCAATGCATATCAATGATACAATTTAAATAATAAAGTCGTTCATCCCAAAATGTAATCTACTCAATTTACATCACATTATTTATAAAATTCAACCATTTTTCAGATTGCGCTTTATTCAGAACCCTTGGCATTTTATTTTGTGCTCCCAGTTTTCCGATGGATTCCAAAAAATCATAGAATTTTTGCGTAGGAAGAAACTGAAAACAAGGCATCGCTAAATTATATTTTCTAACATATGCATAATCATCATTTAACTCAGAAAGTTTTTCATCCATTCGCATAGCAAAAACTTTTTCATCAATTAAATTTTGTGAACCAACAAACCATTTGTGCTGACTATTCAATGAGTCAGCATAAATAGTATATTCAGAAATTCCAATATTAAACTCTTTGGAAACACTCATAAGCGCTTGATTTATGTTATCCAGAGACAAATGTTCGCCGCAAAGACTCAGAAATTGTTTTATTCTTCCTGTGATTTTAATTTCATAAGCGTCAACGTTTGTAAATCGAACTAAATCACCGATTAGATAGCGCCAAAGTCCGGCGTTTGTAGAAATAAGAACCGCGTAATCAACTCCTTCTTTAACTTGACTTATTGTGAACGCTTCATGTTGATTTATTAACTCTCCATTTTCATCAAAATAATCAGATGTAAAAGGAATAAATTCGAAGAAAATACCATTATTCAACAATAATTTCATTCCATTCGATTTTAAGGAATTTTGATAAGCAAAGTAGCCTTCACTTGCCAAATAGGTATCAAGAAGATGAATTTTTTTTCCACTAATTTTTTGTAATCTATCCAAATATGGATCCATAAAAATACCGCCGTGAACATAAACTTGTAGGTTAGGCCATATTTCATGAATATATTGAAGCTTGTAGTGTTCAACAATTTTTTCCATCAGTAAGATACACCAGCTTGGAATTCCTGCAACGATACCGATATTCCATTTTGGGGCTTTTTCAATAATTAAGCTCAATTTTTCATTCCAATCTTTCAACGCGGTAATTCGATTTCCGGGTTTTGTAAATGGTGATACTATTAAAGAAGTATGTTTTTTGAGTATCCCACTTAAATCGCCTTCAATGTGATTTTGTTTTCTCTCCAATTTAGTTGAACCACCAACCGCTAATACACTCGTATTGTAAAATTCTTCTGGCAAGTGTAATTCAGGAAGAATGGATAATTGACGCATACTGGTCCGTTGAAAAGATCGAATCATTTCTATTGAAACTGGAATTCGCTTACTAGCAGAACCAGTGGTTCCAGACGAAAGAGCGTAATATTTGATTTTGCCCCTCCATGTATGATCAGATGCTCCTTCAATTGTTTTTTTTAACCATTTTTCAAAAAAAACTTCGTAATCTGTAATGGGGACATTCTTTTGAAAATGAGAAACAAAATCAGGTTTTGAAACAAATTTATGGAATGAGTGATACAACCCAAAATTGGTATTTTTGGCTGCCTCTATTAAAAAACGAAGACTTTCCAATTGATGTCTATATTCAATACCCTTCCTAGCATTTCTTCGATAACTAAATTCAGTTGTTTTTTTAATAAGCTTACCAATTATGGCCATAAAAACAAATTTAAAACAAATTGATGCAAAAAATTATCGGTCGAAATTAAAAATTAAAAACTTCAAAAGCACCTTTTTGCCCCGATTGTTGTAAATTTGCACAAACAAAATTTATGTCTAAGAAAGTTTTTATTGTACCTCACGATTTCACACCGGTAGCAAATATCGCGTTGGAGCATGCTATAGCAACCGCAAGACCTTTAAGCGCTATTGTTCATCTTCTTCATGTAGTTTCTAAAGAAAACCAAATTAAAGAAGCGATAAATAAATTGGATGTAATTGTTAATCAATATCAAAACGATGGTGTTGAGCTTATCCCTACCGTTCGTATTGGAAGCATTTTTGAAGACATAGGGGAATATGCTGCCGAACATGCTGCCGAGTTGATATTTATGGGTACTCACGGAGCACACGGTTGGCAACACATAACAGGAAGTCACGCTTTAAAAGTGGTCACAAGCTCATCTGTTCCATTTATTATAGTTCAAGAAAGAGCTGTAAAATCAACTGGTTATGACTCAATTGTTGTGCCAATGGACTTACACAAGGAGACAAAACAAAAACTTTCAATTGTAGCGAGTTTGGCAAAATACTTTCATTCTAAAGTGCATGTTGTAACACCTGATGAATCGGATGAATTTTTGAAACATCAGGTGGAGTCAAACATCATTTTTTCAGAAAGATTTTTTAATGATCGAGGAATTGAGATGACATCTGCAATTGTTTCTAGCAGTGGTTTTGATAAAGAAGTAGTAAAATACGCTGTCAGCGTTGATGCTGATCTGATTGCCATTATGAATTTGAATCGAAACAGTTTTTTGAGTGCAATCACGGCTAATTATGAACAATACATCATCACAAATGATGCGCTCATTCCCACGCTTATTGTAAATCCTGTTGAAATTGGAAATGTTCAAAGTAATATGTTTTCAATTTAAGTTCCTTTGTTATTTCAGCCTGATTTTTGGCGCTTTTCTTCAATGTGAATTATGTCGAAGTTAATTACCCTAAACGAATTTATTCTTACCAATCAATCCAGTTTTCCATTCGCAACAGGTGAATTATCCCGATTGTTGAATGACATTGCAGTTGCTTCAAAAATTATTTCTCGAGATGTACGAAAAGCAGGTCTGGTTGATCATATTCTAGGCGCTCAGGGAAATCATAACGTTCAAGGGGAAGAACAACAAAAATTAGATGTAGTGGCTGATAATGCTTTTATTAGAGCACTCGAACAGGGAGGTGAAGTTTGTGGCATAGCATCGGAAGAAAATAATCACTTTGTTGCGTTCAAAAGCCAACAATCGAAAAATGGAAAATACGTCGTCCTTTTTGATCCGTTAGATGGATCCAGTAACATTGACGTGAATGTTTCGATTGGAACAATTTTTTCAATTTACCGAAGAATTTCTCCAATCGGTTCAGAAGCCACAATCGAGGATATGCTTCAACCCGGAATCAACCAAGTTGCCGCCGGATATGTTCTTTATGGCTCCTCGACAATGATGGTTTATACAACCGGAAATGGAGTCAATGGATTTACTCTTGATCCTTCGATTGGCGAATTCTGTTTATCACATCCGAATATGAAAATTCCCGAAAATGGAAGAATTTACGCCATGAACGAAGGAAATATCTTCGAGTGTGAGGAAGGATTAAGGACGTATATCCAATTTTGTCAGAGCAGAGAAAATCAAACAGGTATGCCCTATTCAGGTAGATACATTGGTTCATTAGTTGCAGATTTTCATCGAAATCTCATCAAAGGAGGCATTTATATTTATCCAGATGTGCTAAGCGCTCCAGAAGGTAAATTACGACTTTTATACGAATGTAATCCTTTAGCTTTTATTGTTGAACAAGCTGGTGGTTTGGCTACCACAGGAAGAAAACGAGTTTTGGAGATTATTCCCAAAAGATTGCATCAACGAGTTCCTTATTATGTCGGATCAAGACTCATGGTGGAAAAAGCGATGAGTTTACTTGAAAAATAGAGTATCACATTACACACTAAATGTTTCTCGGTATCCCAAATTTGATATACTAACGATTTTGGTGTTTTTCTCTCATGGAACTTCTAATTTCTTTCATGAATTCAGATGCAAAAACAAAACTCATTATTTCGGGGTTATCCGTAGTGATTATCGATTTTCGATCACCTTGCCACCATTTCTTTCCTTGATACATGAACAAGATATTATCCCCGATTTCGATAACACTATTCATATCATGAGTAATAACAATGGTTGTTATTTGATATTCCTGCGTAATATCTTTTATTAAGCCATCAATCAGAATAGATGTTTTTGGATCAAGACCTGAATTTGGTTCATCGCAAAAAAGATATTTGGGATTCATTGAAATAGCTCGGGCAATACCTATTCGTTTCTGCATTCCACCGCTACATTCATCAGGAAGCAGTTTGTTTTTCCCAGAGAGATTTACACGTTCTAAACAAAAGTTTACCCGATTCAACATTTCGCCTTTCGTCATTTTTGTAAACATTGAAAGTGGAAACATTATGTTTTCCTCAACCGTCATGGAATCAAATAAAGCCGAACCCTGAAATAGCATCCCAATTTCTTGACGAATTTGACTTCGCTTCACACGATCCATTTTGGTAAAGTCTCTTCCGTCAAACAATACTTCACCCGAATCAACTTCATGTAAACCAACCATACATTTTGCCAATACAGATTTACCATGTCCGGATTGTCCAATTATTAGATTCACCTTGCCCTTATCAAAAGAGGTATTGATATCTGTCAAGACTTTATTATCTGCAAATGATTTATTCAAATTTTTAACTTCGATCATTAAAGTAAAATCATTTGGGTTAAAAGGAAATTAGCGATTAAAATAGAAATACTACTGCTCACGACAGCTTCAGTTGAGGCTTTTCCAACATCCAATGAACCTCCTTTGACATAATAACCATAGAATGATGCAACTGAAACAATTAGGAATCCAAAAACTACCGTTTTAGTGAGTGCATAATTTATATTAGATGGCACAAAAAATGCTCTGAGTCCCAATAAATAGGTTTCGGTCGTACTCAAATCAGAAAGAATTAATGCCAACCAACCTCCAATCATACTCAAAGCCATTGAAAAAATAACGAGCACTGGAAAGTAGATTACGGCGGCCATTATTTTGGGTAAAACCAAGAAATTAAGTGAATTCACACCCATGATTTCAAGCGCATCAATTTGCTCTGTTACCCTCATAGTTCCAATTTCTGAAGCAATATTTGAACCGACCTTGCCGGCTAGTATTAAAGAAATTATAGTTGGCGAAAATTCCAAAATGGTACTCGATTGAGTGATGTATCCCACAGTGTAATCAGGCAACAAAGGACTGGTCATGTTAGAGGCAGTCTGAAGTGAAATAACTCCACCGATGAAAACTGACATCAGCGCAACTATCGGAAGTGAATTAATCCCAATGCTGTTTATCTCATTGAAAAGACGTTTAAAAAATATATTCCATTTTTTCGGACGAGTAAACACCACTGTTAACATTAAACAATACTTTCCAATACTTTGAACGATTTTCACGATGCTAAATTAACTATATTTTATAAATTGAAAGGAGTATTGTAAATCGTGCAATTGTGGAATTCTTTTAACCCGAATTAAGTATTCGAAAATCTTGGTGAGAGATGAAACAGATTTTGAATATTTAAATAAAAATGTGAAGCATACCGAACGCATTTGTTAAATCACAAAGTATTTATTACTTTTGAAATGAAAAATAGTTAGACCTGTAACTTTTAGTTCGTTCCAATTGTTTTAACTGCACATTTCATAAATTGAAGAGACAAGAGTACAATATCAGCGTTGAAAATCACAGTGACTCGTTATATCGTTTCGCGGTGAACTTCCTAAAAAATGAGGAGGAGGCGCAAGATGTTGTGCAAGATGTTTTTGAAAAGTTATGGATGAATAGGGATAAGGTTGAATTTGAAAAGGCTAAATCTTGGTTATTTACTTGTGCTCACAATGCGATGATTAACTTCATCAATAAAAAAGCACGTTTCATTAAGCTGGCGAGTGAATTGCAGACTGAAAAAGTCGAATCAAATTCCTTCAGTTTTGAATCGAAGCAAGTAATTAACCATATTGTTGGGATTTTACCTCCAATTCAAAAAACCATTATCCTCCTTCGTGATTTAGAAGGTTATTCCTACGAGGAAATTGGTGATATCCTTTCATTAAGTTCTTCGCAAGTGAAAGTTTACCTTTTTAGGGCGCGACTGAAAATCAAAAAGCAGTTAAAAGGTAGGAACGAATTAGCATGATTTTTCCAAATAGAGAAAATATTGACCGATGGTTATTTGATTACACAGAAGGCAATCTGTCTGCTGATCAAAAGGCAATACTTGAAAATTATATCTTACAAAATCCTGATTTAGAGGTTGATTTAGACGCCTGGAATGAATCAAAATTAGTTTCTGAAGAATTTTCAATACCAAATAAAGACAATTATAAAAAAAGAAGGAGGTATGCTCCTTTTTATTTTTCCAGTATTGCGCTCCTTCTCATAATAGGATTAATTTTCATCTTTAATTCATCTCGATTTGAAAACAAAAATTCTGAAAACATTTCCAAAAATTCAAGCAGAAAAAGAGAGTATGTAAAGCAAAATTTTGTTCAAAAAAGTAAGTTAAACGATCGTTTTGATAAAGTTTCTGTGATTTATTCTCAAGTCAGTAAGGATTCAAAATCGAAAATTTCAGATGAGAAATACAAAGAAAGTTATCCGAGCATAAATGAACAGAAAATAAATCATTTCGATTTAACGCTGAATTCATCAAAAAACAGATTTCCGAATTTGGCAATGAATCAATACTCATATAATTCAAATGGATTTGTCGCCAATAATTCGAATGTTCAAGAACATTCATTTGACTCCAAACAAAATGAATGGAAACTCAGCGTGAAAAGAATTGATTTGAAATCTCTGAAACTTGATAATTATCAAATTCGAAACGAAGATCTGCAAATAAGCGAATCAGAAAACTCAAATGACGGCTTAAATTTTGACCTTGGATATATAAAAATCTTTCAAAAAATTGGAAAAGTACTCGAAAAAGATCTGGGTTTAAGTAATTTTCCTGACCACACCTATTCCATCCCTGAATATTCAAACGTGGATGTGCTTTTCAGTAATATCGGCGCAACTTCTCAAATTAGATTCCAGTCCTCTTCCATGGCGCGATGGATTGAAAACATCGATCAGCGTAAATTCAGTCAGCAAATTACACTTGACGGATATTCAAGAGACGCTCAATCTGCATTTGGACTTCAAGCCAATTACGATTATTTTGCCAATGGTTCAATTCAAAATTGGAATACTTGCATGCTATTTTCACCCAAAGTTGCCTTAACAAGATCCGTTTCAATCGAACCGGCATTTAGATTAAAAATTGGGAACAAATTGCTAAATGAAGATCGAATCACAAATCATTCATTAGTCAATTATGAAAATCAAACAGTCAATCAATTTAATTTCGACTCAACGATTGCAATCGGTAGTAAATTATGGTATCGCGACTTGGATTTTGGTTTAACAATCAATACACCCTATTTTTACATCGGCGGTCAAGTTTCCAATATCCTGAGACATCAAAACAACATTTATTCGAACTATGAAAACATGGATCTGCGAGCCAAGAATGTTTATAACGCCATAATTGGAACGCAATATATTTCTAGAAATCAAAAAATTCAATTCTCGCCATATTGCTTCTTTGAAAGGATAAACTCAAACCGATTTTTCGGTGGATTTAGTTTAAAAATCGACAATTTGTTGATTGGTGGGTCTTATGGAACAGGAAAAATTGCATCCGGCACAATTGGTTTGTCCTTTAAGAATTTTGCATTGTACGGCCAATCTACTTACGGTTATTCATCCGCGATTAGCAGTCATTCATTTATACATCAATTAACCGTTCGTTTCAATTCGAACGTGGACAAAAAATCAAGACGCTACATAACTTTTTAATATGAGAAAACCATTTTTTATCTTAACAATTCTTCTCGTTTGCTTGGAGTCAATTGCTCAAGATCCAACATTTACGCAATTTTACAGTAACCCGGTTTATTTGAATCCGGCTCTTGCTGGTTCGAGTGGTTGTCCGCGAATTGCTTTGAATTACCGAAATGAATGGCCACAATTGACGGGTAATTATGTAACGTACAGTGTTGCTTACGATACGTATGCCAAAAACATTTCAGGTGGTATTGGCATCATTGCTCTTCACGATCAACAAGGTCAAGGAACGATTCAAACCTCAATGTTAGGAGGCGTTTACTCATACAATCTCAAAGTGAATCGTAAGTTTTCACTGATGTTCGGGGCTCGTGCAGCTTATTTCCAGAAATTCCTAGATTGGGATAA
>JBIKSL010000001.1:0-177487 GCA_044348645.1 Crocinitomicaceae bacterium
TAATAACCAATGGGCTTGCCGTAGTTCCTGATGCACGGGTTTGCCAGGTACTACCCCCATCAGTAGAATATTTATAAGAAGTAATTGCAGAACCGCCATCGGATGATGGTGCATCAAATGCCACACTGAGTTGCGCATTACCCGGAGTGATACTGGTAATAGTAGGCGCTCCCGGTGTGGTTCTTGGTGTTCCTGAAGTGCTGGCTGTTGCTGAGCCATCGCCAACGCTGTTTACAGCCAATATCTGAACATTGTAGGTTGTGCCATTTGTTAAAGCTGCAGAACTTGCAGAAACAGTGCTAATTGTGAAAGGAGAAGAAGTTGTACCTGCCGATTTAAAGGTTGAACCACCATCCGTAGAATATTTATAATCTGTTATCGCTGAACCTCCATCAGATGTTGGCGCTGTAAATGCTACGCTTAATTGAACATTGCCTGGAGTAACACTTGAAATAGTAGGTAAACCGGGAACAGTTGCAGAGGCAGACGGAGTTCCTTGAACCATGCTTGATTCAGTTCCTGATCCAGCGCTGTTTACAGCTCGAATTCTCAAGTCGTAAGTAGTCCCGTTTGAAAGACCGGTAATGACAATAGATGTAGAAGTTGAAGCGGGTGAAACTGCCGTCCAGCTTGAACCGTTATTTGTAGAATACTCGTAGTTCGTGATACTGGCGCCACCATCGGAAGATGGCACAGAAATATCCACAGTAAGTTGTGTGTTTCCAGGTGTTATTGTGCTAATGGTAGGCGCTCCTGGGGTTGTTCTGGGGGTTCCGGAAGTGCTGCCAGTTGCAGTCCCATCACCAGCCGCGTTTACTGCTCGGATTTGAATATTATATGACACCCCATTCGTAAGTGCTGTTGTACCATCTGTTGAAAGTGTGGAAATAACCAATGGACTTGCAGTTGTTCCCGCTGCTCTTGTCTGCCAATTTACTCCTCCATTAGTGGAATATTTATAAGTTGTAATAGCTGAACCACCATCTGTCCCCGCTGTAAATGCTACACTCAATTGTTGGTTGCCTGGTGTAATGCTCGTAATCGTTGGAGCACTCGGAGTAGTTCTCGGCGTTGCAGCAGTGCTAGCTGTGGCCGTTCCGTCTCCTATGGCATTAACTGCTCGAATCTGAACATCATAAGACACGCCATTCGTTAAAGCTGTTGTACCATCTGTTGAAAGTGTGGAAATAACCAATGGACTTGCAGTTGTTCCTGCTGACCTAGTTTGCCAGTTGGCTCCGCCGTTCGTTGAATATTTATAAGTTGTAATAGCTGAACCACCATCTGAACCTGCTGTAAATGCGACACTTAATTCTTGATTTCCTGGAGTGATGGATGAAATGGTTGGGGCCGTGGGGACGGTTGCTGGCACTAATGTTGTTGGATTCTGCGAACTAGAATTCCCACTAGTTAAAGTTCCTACCGTATATGCGTTGTAAGATCTTACGCGATAATAGTATTGAGTAGAAGCGCTTAATCCAGTTACCGCATAAGAGGTTACATTGCTCACATCTAGATTATTATATCCTGTTACAAAAGAAGAAAAGTCTGAAGCAGTAGAAACATCTAATCTATACCCCGATGCACAAGTAACAGCTCCCCAGTTAGCTGTGAAGCCGGAAGATGTAATACTTGTTGCAGCAGAAGAGGAGGGGATGGTAGGGATGGGTCCAAGTAAAATATTATCAATATCAATTGTTGCTGAACCAGCAGAAAATACAAATTTAAAATCAGTAAGAGTTTGTGCAGCGGTGGTTGCTGATCCTTCATCGATTAATCGAGTAGTACCAACCCACAAATCCCATTTATCATTGGCAACATTTTCATAAGTTCCATCAGGAGCTCTATATGAAAGAATGGACCCTGAATTGTTAATAGCCCAAGTAATTGTCTGAGAACTACTAACATTAGAACTTGTAACACCTCCTGCAATATCTGATAACGTGTATGTCCCTGCAGTAGTAGTTAAATTTAATCCTATCCTTGAATGAACTTGAGCATTTGCTTCTGCAGAATTTGCAGTACCAAATCCACTTCCTACTTGGAATACAGCTGCTGTTGTTTGTGCAGCCGAATTTCCTGAAACTTGCAAATCAAACTGACACATTATAGATGTAGGAGAGCCAGCAAGATCAGTTATCCTACTAAATGAACCTGCATTAGCAGTACGAGCGAATCGAAGCTTGTTACTTCCCGTAGTATTTATTGAAAGCACAACTCCAGCACCACTAGTACTTATTGCATCAAACTGCCCTGTATTCGGACTTGTGGAATTCACGAAATCAGCAACAGTTGTAGATCCTGTAAAATTTTGTTGAAGTAAAGGCAAACAAGTGGTGTTAACCGTTATTCTTACCTGACCGGCACCACCAGCACCGCCTGTTCTAGAAATGGTGTTATTTGAGCGCCCGCCACTCCCCCCGCCTCCAGGTGCATTTCCTGTCAGTCCATTATTACTTGTACTAACTCCATTTCTTCCAGCAACACCACCTGTCACTGCAACACCTCCGGTGTTATTGGTAGCATCATTTCCATCCGAACCCGTTCCCGCGCTACCTCCTCCACCACCAGAATTCGTTCCATTACCAGTACCACCGGCACCCCCATAATAATTAAAAGGTGCAGTCGCTCCAACATTTCCTGTAGAAACTTTAGAACCTCCTGATGCACTACCGTTGGTCGATCTGCCAGCTCCTCCATTACCTCCTACAGCAAGAACCGTTGATGTTGATCCAAAATAAGAATCTCCACCTGGACCACCTGCAGTAGGTGTGGTTGCTCCAGCAGTTCCGCCTGAGCCAACTTCAACAGTGTAAATAGTCCCCGGTACAACTGTTATTGAAGTATTTTTTACATAACCGCCTCCTGCACCACCACCACCTTCTCTGGTTGCATTATTTTGAAGCACACCACCACCACCACCACCGCCGCCCCAGCACTCTACGGTGATGGAAGTTACACCTGGAGGACAAACCCAGTTATATGTTCCTGCAGTTGAGAATGTTTGCGTCTGCCCCCATACATTCCCCAAGCCCAACAACACAATCATCAAACAAAGCGGCAAAAACGACCGGGAAATGAGGTTTGTTTTCATTTTCAAGAAGTCAGCAAAACGAATTTTAACACTTTCAAAAATCCAAGTTTTCATAGTTTGTAGTTTTTGAGTTCGGTTTATTTTTTTGTTAATAAGTTTTTAGGAGCAATGAGCATTTTTTTGGATAATCTATTTTTTTCATAAACGATGCTTATAATATTACTAAATCAATTAATCACTTTTGAAACATCATGTGGTTTTAATGAAAATAAATTGACTCAAAAAGTTCCAAATAAAAAACAACACAATTATCGATGTTAATTTAATTAATTACAAAAACTTAACAAAAATATTTGCAAGTTTTTTTTGAACAGTTGCGATAAATTAAATGTTTGTTATGTTTTGATTAATTCAGACAAATTAGTTTTTTAGAATTGCGGATTTCTGTGTGGCTGTCTTCGGCGTTGTGTAGTTCAGATTACGGATTAGAAGATTAGCAGATTAGCTTCGCTGCTGCCTTCGGCGGTGCGGATTGGTGGATTCTGGATTGCAGATTAGCGGATCGCCGGATTGTTTGTGGTATGAACTTCTCCGCTGAAGCTTCGAAGGCATAGAAGTCAGAAATTTAGACTGTAGAGGTTTCACAAGCAGAAGTATCTTATATCTCAATCTTTAAAGATTTCGATCAAGTTGATGTTAAGTTCAGGGAACATGATTGAATTTACTTCCGTAGCGCCGTCATGTATGTTAAACACACCTATTGATTCAAACTTCTCATTTTTTCTAGTGAAGATTTCCATTGAATGTGAGTCAGGATTGACTATCCAATATTCCTGAACACCATTTTCTTCGTATGTGTTAAATTTTTCGTTGTAGTCTTTTTTCATGGTGCTATCCGATGTGATTTCAACAACTAAATCAGGCGCATCTATTGCACCTCTATCATCTAATTTACTTAAATCACAAAATACAGAAATGTCAGGTTGCACAACCGTATCCACCTCGCTATCACTTCCTTTATTTTTTTTCAGCCGAACATCGAATGGAGCCTCATAAATTCTGCAATTACATTTGTTAAAGAACAGTTTCATTGTAAAAAACAAATTCCCAGAAACGGCTTGGTGTTTGCGCTTAGGTGCCGGGCTCATTTTGTAAACCCATCCTTTAATGAGCTCAAGTCGCTCATCGAAAACCCATGTGAGATAATCGGCGTAAGTGTAACGCTTTTTTAGATCTAGTTTTGATATGTCGGTTATTTGAGTCATTTTTAGTGTGTTTTGTATTCAAAAATACTTAAGTAAAGATAGTTGATATTTTTTTAATTCACAAGATTAGATAAGTAGAAATGGGATTGGTTAATCCACTCTACCTAATCGGCAAACAAGTGCATGACCGTCTTCGTCAATTGCAGATTGGGTTAGCTGTTAAGGTTGAAGATTGTCTAATACTTATAAGATTAATAAAGAAACTGATGCGCTGGAATCACTTTTATGATTTTGTCTTTCAATTGAAATTCTTCTTGTTGGTCAAAAGTCACGATGGTTCCTTCTTGTAACCAAAAAAATCCATGGCTTCGAGCAAACCGTTTATCTCTCGGTCTTTGTTGTCGATTGTGAGATCGTAGCAAACTTGAACGAGCTGTATGGATGATCATTCGATACTACCACGAAATTACATATCTTCGGTCGATAATCCGAAAAAGGAAAAACTGTAATCAGGATATTTCTGTTGCAATTTCATGGATTTTCGTTTTAGTTCAGTCAAATTAATTTTTGACGGGTTTATTTTTACTTCAAAAAGGTCTATGATTTTTGCATCAGAATTAATAGCAACGATATCAATTTCATTCACATTTCCACGTTCCCAATAACAACCTATGTCAGAATATTTTTCACTTTTCGAAAGCTGATTTATAAAGTGTTTTTCGAGCATTTTTCCACTAAAAACGTCAAAATCTCGATCAATAATTTGCCTGATAAAAGAGAAATTTCCAATTTCAACGGCACTTTTATTTTTGAAAATAAAACGAAACCAGAAATTCAAAAAATTATCTTCTATTTCATATTTAATGGTTCTGCTACCTGGTTTATCAAAAATGGGTCTAACCTTTTTTATAATACCATATTCTTGTTCTAATTTATCCAAATAAACACCAATTGAGCTGCCGATAATTGACTCGATTTCTGGTCGCGAAGTCTTTGATGATGCAATTAATGAAAGAATAGAAAAATAGGTAACGTAATCTCTGCCAAATTCATCGATTAAGACATTTTTTCCTTCCTCAAGCAATAGCGAGTTTTCTTCAAGTAACACATCGAGTATTCGATTGAATTTCAGCGCGTCATTCTCAACAAAATGTTCTACATACTTTGGCACTCCACCGGTAATTGAAAATAAAGCCAACAAATCTTTAGTTGAAAAATCAACTGCGTTTTCCTGCATGATTTGCTTCATGGTTCCCGCGCTAAAAGGTTGAATGAGCAATCGGTTATTTGCTCTTCCAAATAAAGGTTCCTTTTTGTCGGTAAAAATTTTCTGCATCAGCGAGTAGATTGAACCACAGCAGAACAAATTCATTTTACTCTTTTCCCTGTAACTATCCCAAAGTCGCTGCATATCGCTAAAAACAGATGCATTTACGTTGTAGAATTCCTGAAATTCATCAATTACAAGCGTTATGGGTTTTTCTGTGGAAAGCTCCAATAAATAACCAAATAGCTCAGAAAAACGATTGTAAGTTCCGTACATTGGTTTTTTTATTGTTTCTGAAATCACTTGACTAAATTCCTCACATAGAAGTGATTCTGATTTTTTTGCCACAAAGAAATATAAATAATTTTCGGTTGAAAAAGCATCATGTATTAAGCGCGTTTTACCAATTCTTCTTCTTCCAATCATAAATGTCAATTGTGCATTTCGAAGACTTTTCTCTTTGATTTCCATCAAATTATCCTTTTCCTTTTCTCGATTGTAGAATTTCATATTAGAACACTTAAAAGACAAATATAGAACATTTATTTACTGTATTATATTTTACTGTAATTTTTTTTACAATAAATTTAACGTATGAAATTCTGACTATTGACTTACTTCGAAATTATGTTCGAGAAAAATCTATTTTTTGCGAATTAATTTATTTGGGCTTATTTCGAATGAAGAAACACATGCGCTGGAATCACATTTATGATTTTGTCTTTCAATTGAAATTCTTCTTGTTGGTCAAAAGTCAGGAGGAGACATAACTTCGCACAAAATGATTGATTGAGTTTTTGCAAGTTAAAACGTTTATTTTGAGAAAATTCGATTTTCAACTTATTAACGCAGGTTATTAGGATTTTTCAGGAAAATTTAACGGCGACATCTCATCATAAAATTGGTTTTATAAAGTCGGTATTTGTATCTTTTCAGTATGTTTGTTGTGTTAAATAAAAGAAGAATTTTGACAAAAAGTTGAATGGCTCTTAAACAACAACTTTCTCAGAAACTCGAACAGCGACTTTCTCCGCAACAAATTCAATTGATGAAGTTGTTGCAAGTTCCAACCATGGAATTGGATCAGCGCATAAAACAAGAAATTGAGGAAAATCCGGCGCTTGAGGAAGGAACAAATGAAGTGGAGGATGATTTCGATAATCAAGATAAAGAATACGATGATGATTCAGATGCGGATGATGAATTTGACCTTTCCGATTACCTCGATGACGACCCAGACTATAAAACCCGATCAAATAACGGATCCAAAGATGACGAAGAGCGTGTCATTCCTTTGTCTGGCGAGCAGTCATTTAATGAAAAGCTATCCGAACAGCTCCATTTGTTAGATTTAGATGATAAGCAATTCATGATTGCAGATGTTTTAATCGGAAACTTGGACGAATCGGGTTATTTGAATCGTGATTTGGAGGCAATTGTTGACGACTTAGCTTTTGCCTTGAACATTGAAACAACAGAGAAAGAAATTGAGAAAGTTCTTTTGCTTATCCAAGAACTAGATCCGGCTGGAGTTGGCGCAAGAAACCTGCAGGAATGTCTTTTACTTCAAATAAAACGAAAGCAAGATGGTGATATTGTGCGATTTACCGCCAAAAAAATTTTAGAGAATCACTTCGAAGAGTTTACCAAAAAGCATTACGATAAAATAGCCAAAAAGTTGGAAATTGAAGACGAGGACTTAAAAGAAGCAATTGAAGAAATTTTGAAGCTTAATCCCAAACCTGGGGGCTCAATGCGCGAAACAGCTAAAAATTACCAGCAAATTATTCCCGACTTCATGCTTTTTGAAAATGACGGTCGACTTGAGCTTTCAATTAATGGATTAAATGCTCCAGAATTAAAAGTAAGTCGCGAATACGAGAGCATGTTGCGTTCATACGCCGAAGGAGCAAAAAGTTCGAAATCCGATAAAGATGCGTTGACATTTGTTCGACAAAAACTAGACAGTGCTAAATGGTTTATTGACGCAATCAAACAGCGCCAGCAAACTTTGTTGCTTACCATGGAAGCCATTCGTCATTATCAGGAAGCTTTTTTCCTCACGGGCGATGAAACCAAGTTGAAACCAATGATTTTGAAAGATATTGCTGAAATCGTTGGCTTGGATATTTCAACAATTTCACGCGTTGCGAATAGCAAGTATGTTCAAACAAACTTCGGGATTTATCCACTTAAATTTTTCTTCTCGGAATCGCTTTCAACAGATAGTGGTGAGGAGGTTTCTACAAGAGAAGTAAAAAAAATTCTTTCTGAAGCTATTAATAGCGAGGATAAAAGAAATCCTTTGACGGATGAAAAATTAATGGAACTTCTCAATGAAAAAGGTTATAATATTGCCCGAAGAACGGTTGCAAAATATAGAGAACAATTGAATTTACCTGTTGCACGAATGAGAAAAGAACTATAAATTATGAAGAGCATTTTATCCCATTTTTTTTCTTGGATTTTTCTTCCGCTGTTAATGCCAACTTATGGTTTGTTACTGACTTTATATATTCCTTCCCAGCAAATTCAACTGGATAAAGACGCGCTGTATCTCCTAAATCCTGAACTCAAAAAACAGTTGCTTTATTTGTTTTTCACGTTCAGCGCCTTGGCTCCGGGAATATCATTTTTTGCATTGCACAAGCGTCAGATTATTACTACGATTGACATGGAAAATCAGAAGGAGCGAAACATTCCGCTATTAATCATGTTCGCTTACTGTTTAGTTTTATATTTAATGTTTGTGTTTAAAGCACCCAACAATGTGCTTCCAAAATACTTTTATGCGTTGCCACTCTCCGGAGCCCTTGTTACCGCATCTTTCATGTTAATCAACCGTTGGATAAAGATCTCCATGCATGCCGGTGGAGCAGGTATTTTGGTTGGTTATTTACTTGCTTTCGCCAAGCAGCAAGCACAATTTGAATTTTGGATTATCATAACCGCTGTTCTTGCCTCTGGTGTAACCATAGCATCAAGACTCTATCTAAACAAGCATCGACCGATTGAGGTATATACAGGTTGGATATTGGCAACTTTCATAACCTATCTATGCATTCATTTTTATCCGAGTTACTTGCACTTTTATACTCGGTTGAAAATTTTCGCTATTCATCCAGTAGCTTCTTAACATCAGTGATAAGCTGGGTGACTTCTTTGGATGAGGTGCCATCATAATAACCACGAATTCTTTTTTGTTTATCAACGAGCACGAAATTATTAGTGTGAATGAAATCGCTTCCAACATCTCCCTGATTCGCTGCCTCAGCCGGTTTCAGGACAAAAAATGACTTTCGGGCTAAATTATATAACTCATCTTTTTTACCAGTCAAAAAGTGCCATTGACCAACAACTGCTTGATGTTTTTCGGCATATCGTTTCAATTGTTCAACTTTGTCCACTTCCGGATCAACCGTAAAACTGAATATTTTAACCTTATTATTTCCTTTGAATTGATTCTGAACGCGTTGCATTTGTTGATTCATGATTGGACAGATACTTTGACAAGTGGAGAAAAAATATTCAGCAACTACTACTTTTCCTTCCATGTTTTTTTGTGTAATTGTCTTGTTATCTTGATTTTGAAAGCTGAAATTTCCAATGGTGTGTCCCTGACCAATACGTAACATTTCCGGATCAACCATTTCTTCTTTAACATCAATCGGGTTGATTATTGGCAAATCTTTTCTGTCCTTAGGTTTTATTAGAAAATAACTAATTGGAATACAAAAGCTCAATAATATCAGTATATACAGAATTCGCTTCATTTTACAAATTTAATGAATGACTTTACAATTGTGAGTTAAATCAATAGGGATATTCAAGAATGCTCCATGAAATTTCTTGAGAAATTTAGAAATCCCTTAAAAAGCTTTCAAAAAGCTTCGACAATCCCTCAAACGCTTTAAAGCTCAAATCATCATACGTGTCAAAAACATCGTGATAATGCTTGTTGGGCCCCATCGTATAAACAAAAAATGCAGGAACTCCGGCTTCTGTGAAAAAATAATGATCAGAATTCGCGGCCGGACCTCTAGGTTTTACTTCAGGAACTGCTTTTCTTTTTTTATTGAGTTTTTGAAGTGTTTGAAATTCTTTTGGAAATAGAGTCGAGTTCACAACGGTAATTCCTTCTTCTCCGCTTCCCATGATGTCTAAATTAAGCATGAAATGCAGTTCGTTCAACGGAATTATAGGGTGTTCAACCATAAATTTAGAACCCAACAATCCAACTTCCTCTCCGGCGAAAGCAACAAAAAGAATATTGTACTTTTTCAATGGGTTTTTTACAAACTTTTCTGCTAATGAAACAAGCATCGCATTTCCGCTCGCATTGTCATTTCCTCCCGGAAAATATACTTCGGAGCCCATTCTACCAAGGTGGTCATAATGCGCTGAAATAAGTATGGTTTGATTCGTTTTTTGCTTCGCAGGCAGAAATCCAATAACGTTTCTCGCCAAATGCGATTTCAAACGCGAATCTATTTCCATGTTTACTCGCTGAAATGACAGATCGAAAACAGAATCTTGCATAATTAAATAGGGAAATACTGTGCTTTTTTGAGCCACAGACCACGCATATTTTGTATCGATTACCTCAATGACAGGAGCTAGAGAAGTAATTCGAAGTAAATTTTCATTGATCTTTTTGAGCGTATCTCCTTTGTAACCGATATTTCTCCATGCTAAAATTGTTCCGTCTTGGATTTTTGATTTATCGTGCTTGTAATGATAAACATCGTCAAAACTAAGATTCATCAATGTTCCTTCAATCTTTCCTCCATTGCTGTTTGGACTTACCCAAAAGTGAACACCCGGAGTCAACTTTCTGGAATCCAAGGTCAAAGTAACTACTTCTGGAAAGGTATTTACTGAAAAACTAAAATGCTGAAAATAAGAACCGTTAAATGGTTTTAAACCAATTTTCTGAAACGTTTTTGCTATGTATTCTGCCGCAATGGAATCCCCTCCGTTTACATAACCACGACCGTGAAACTCCGGTGAGCAAAGTGTTTTAGTGAATTGCTTGACTCGCTCATTCTGAGAGAAAAGGGAAGAATTGTGAAGAGTAAAAAAAATAAAAATTAGTCCAATATAGACTTTAAGCATATCTTCTGCAGATTTTAACTAAAAAGTCTTCCACGATTTCGCTTTCTAAATCCCAATTGTTAGTTGAAGCGAATTCACTAACAACTGATCTTGCGGAATCCAGTCCATCCAATGCGTCTAATTTTTTGACGGCCGTAGAAAACGAATCGCTGGAACCTTCGAAAAGTTCATTAATGAATTGTAGTCGCTCATTCAAAGTAAACGAACCAATCAAAGTCTCCATAGGAACAATGGAATAATTGATTCGCAAGCTTTTCTCGATGGATTTTAATTTGCTTTCTGTTTCAGAATCACCGGAAGCAATTGGTGTTTCAACTTGAGAAGCTTCATTTTCTTCAATTGGACTTTCGATGTTCGTGATGGTAATTGTTTCCTCCGTTTCAATCAGTGTTGTTGATTCTTCTGTTTCAATCACACTCGTTTGATGATGGGTAATTTCTTGGGTTTCAACGTGTGTTTCTTCATCATACGAAGAAGTAATTGTTGTATTCTCCTCGATAATTTGTTCCTCCTGTTGCTCTTCTTCTTCTACTTGCTCATTTTCTTCTTGTTCCTGCTCTTCATCAAAATTCAATTCAACTGAGAGCTCTTCAGTTGGAATCTCTGAGGAAAATAGATCAACTTTCAATTCTTTTTCGGCATTAAGTTCCGCGTTTTCTGAAAACTGCAGTTCAATTATTTCAGGTGAAACTTTATCTTCTTCAATTGATTGATTCGGAGGTGTTTCGTCAGCTAAATCATTGATTTCGATGGTCAAATCTATTTCGGGTAATTCGATTTCAACTTCGGGATCAACAGTCGGTTGAACCTCGAAAATCCCTTGCTCATAAACTTTGTAACGCAAAACAATCAGTCGTTCATTCAGTTCACGCGCATCCGCAACGAGTTGTTCCATTTCAGTTTGCGTGATATTTCCTTCTTCAACCTTAACGAGAAGAGATTGTATAGCTGAGATTAGTTCTTTCATATTTGATTAATTTATTAACATTCAAATCAATTTTCTAACCACCGTTTTGTTTATTGGATGGAATTAACGACTTTCGAATTCAAATTTAGAAAACTACCTCGTGTGAAAGTTATCGCTTTGGTATTTTTTCTTATACAATAATTGTTAAGAACTTTAAAAGTTATGTTTTTAGAACAATTTCCGGGAGAAGGAAGACAAAATGGATGGATTGAAGTCATTTGTGGATCGATGTTTTCAGGGAAAACAGAAGAATTAATTCGAAGGATTCGTCGGGCTGAATTTGCCAATCAACCTCTAATTATGTTTAAACCGGAAATAGACAATCGCTACAGTGAAGACAAAGTGGTTAGTCACAAAGGTTCTGAATTCAATGCGGTAATCGTTAAGTCTTCTCACGAAATTACAAGCAAATGGAACAATCAGAAAGTGGTTGCCATTGACGAGGCTCAGTTTTTTGACGAACATTTAGTAGATGTATGCAACGAACTTGCGGATAAAGGTGTACGGATAATCATAGCAGGTTTAGACATGGATTATCTCGGAGTTCCATTTGGGCCGATGCCAAAATTATTAGCTGTTGCCGAATACGTAACTAAAGTTCATGCGATTTGTGTTTCTTGTGGAAATTTGGCTCAGTTTTCTCATCGCACAGCAAGCGAATCAGGTCAAGTACTTGTGGGTGCTGTTGAAAAATACAGACCGCTTTGTCGAACCTGTTATCTGAATGCTACACATTGAAACTAAACATTCAATACGACGATTTTTGCCAGGCCATTTCAGGAAAACACCTATGTGGACCAAAGAATTTTATCATTGAAAAAGTCCTTTATGATACTCGAAAAATTGCATCTTCCGAGGGACAAGTCTTTTTCGCACTTAAAGGTGAATTTCGCAATGGAAATGATTTTCTGAACGAAGCCTATCGAAAGGGAATTCGAATTTTTGTCGTTTCGGAAATACCAAACAAACCCCATAAAAGCGCAGCTTACATTCTTGTTCAAGAAACGTTATTGTCACTTCAAAATCTGGCAGCACAGCATCGAAAAAAATTCAACTATCCTGTCATTGGAATTACGGGAAGTAACGGGAAAACAACGGTCAAAGAATGGATTTATCATTTGTTAGCGGATCAATTCAGAATTATTCGAAGTCCAAAAAGTTACAATTCACAGCTTGGCGTGGCACTCTCACTTCTCGAAATGCATGATAAAGCTGATTTGGCAATTATTGAAGCTGGGATTTCCAAGTCAGGAGAAATGGATGCTTTGCAACAAATGATTCAACCTGATGTTGGCATTTTTACTTCCTTTGGAAGCGCCCATGAAGAAGGTTTTCGCTCAGTAGAGGAACATCTGCAAGAAAAATTGAAATTATTCGCCGGTTGTAATAAAACGTTGGTTTCCTCGAATATACTTTTGTCTAAAAATCAATTAAGCCAAATCAATGGAGTTATTATTAATCCGATTGATTTTGTCAAGGAAATGACTGTTTTCCCTTTCACTGATAAACCGAGTATTTTGTCTGGAACATTGGCTCTAGCTGCTACAAAAAGTTTAGGTAAATTGGATTTGGAAAAAATAAAATCGCTTCCTCGTTTGGCTTTGCGAATGGAAACTTTCGAAGGACGTGATAATTCAATGATCATCAACGACACTTACAATTTGGATCTTGAAGCAATGGAATTTTCTTTGGAATATCAACTTGCTCTGGCTGATGGAAAAAAACGAATTGTTTTGGTTGGTTTGGATGAAGCAAATAAACACAAAGAACAAGATTTAATTCAGAAGATTAATAAATTCAATCCTGATTTCTATCAGTTTATTAACACGGGGCAAATTCCAAAAATTGATATTACAGATGCTGTCGTTTTGGTAAAAGGAACTAGAAAATCCGAAATGGAAAAACTAGCATCGCGGTTAAGGTTGAAAAAACACAAAACATTCGTTGAAATCAATTTATCTGCAATCAAACATAATATTCAAGTTTATAAGTCGCAACTCAAACCAACCACAAAAATGTTGGCGATGGTGAAAGCCCAATCCTATGGCGCAGGACTTGAGAAAATCGGTTTATATCTTGAAAGACAAGGAATTGATTATTTGGGAGTGGCTTATCCCGATGAGGGAGTCGAGTTGCGAAAAGCGGGCATTAAAGTTCCGATTCTTGTGATGAATCCAGTAGATGAAGGATTTGAAGACTGCATAAAATTTAATTTGGAACCAACGGTTTTTTCATTTGAACAATTGGATGAATTGTTGCACGAACTGATTTTTCAAGGATTCCAAAATTTCCCCGTTCATCTGAAAATCGACACTGGAATGAAACGTCTTGGATTTGATTTCAAGGAGTTGCCTCGTTTGATGGAGGTCATTCAGGCGCAACCCGAAATTATGATTAAAGGAGTTTATTCGCATTTGGCCGACTCCGACAATCGACGAGATAAAAGATTCACAGAATTACAAATTAGACGATTCGTAGATGCCTGCAATTATATTTCAGCTAATTATTCCGGAAAATTCATCTCCCATCTCTTGAACTCTGAAGGCATTGCTAATTTCTCGGAAGCTCAATTTAACATGGTTCGTATCGGCATTGGTATGTATGGAGTAACATCGAATTCCGAACTTGCTAAAAAGTTACATCCTGTTGTTTCGTGGAAAAGCACGGTATCCCAAGTGAAGCAAATTCAAAAAGGAGAAAGTGTGGGTTACTCGCGTTCGTTTGTTGCGGATAAAAACATGGAAATAGCGATTGTTCCTGTTGGTTATGCCGATGGGTTTCGAAGAAGTTTGAGTAACGGGGTTGGAACGGTTGTTATTAATGGTCAAATGTGTAATGTTGTTGGTCGTGTTTGTATGGATATGATTATGGTAGATATTAGCAAAAAATTCATCAAAACAGGAGATCGGGTTGAACTCATTGGCGACAAAATTACCTTAGCTCAATTCGCTGAAAAGTTGCAAACCATTTCCTATGAGGTTTTGACTTCGATTTCCAAGCGCGTTCATCGAACGTATATTGAAGAGTAGCTGAATGTGACACGAACAAATTAAAGAAACATTACCTTTTCATCAAGCGAAAAATTAAAGTGTAAAAATCAGAATTCGAAAAAATGAAGTTTCTCCAACAATTAGCTGCTCACATCAAAAGTAAAAACTACGATTTACGATCGTTAACTGTCATTCTGCCATCCGAACGCGCAACTAAATATCTATCTGAAGCGCTACTTGCAGAATACGGAAAGCCCATATTTTCTCCTGAAATTACGACCATTGATCGTTGGGTCAAAAAACACTCCAAGCCAATCATTGATAACACCAGACTTTTGATTTGTCTCTTCGAAATGTATCGAGAAACAGATGAAGGACGCTTTGAAACGTTCGAAGAATTCATGACTTGGGGCACGATGCTTTTGAGCGATTTCGATGACATTGATCGCTACATGCTCGATTATGCTCAAGTATTTAAAAATTTAAAAGCAATTAAAGAACTTGAAAGTTGGAAAATCGATGAACAAAAGTTTTCTGCCTCTCAAAAGAAGTTCATGGAATTTTGGGAACGAATTCCAAAATACTACGACAATCTACATCGAAAAATTCACAAAAATGGCTTTGTGACAGTCGGTCTCGCATACCGACAATTAGCCGAAAATCCCGAACCGCTTTTCGAAAAGAACGAAAATCAATTTTTTATTTTCTCAGGGTTCAATGCACTTTCAACATCGGAGTTAACCATCATAAAAAAACTGTTGCGAAGAAATCGAGCGGAGTTTATCATCAACGCCGACAAATATTATTTGGAAAATCCCTTACATGAAGCCGGGGCTTTCCTACGCAAAAATTTGGATTTTCTTGAAATCAAAGATCCGCTTTTCATCTCAGATGAGTTAAATCACAAAGAAATTGATATTCAAATAGTCGAATGTGCTCAACATACTGGACAAGTAAAAGTTGCTTCGACCGAATTAGAAAAACTTTCACCAAATGAAATCAATGAAACCTTAGTTCTTTTGAGCGATGAATCATTAATTGGAGCCATGGTAAAAAACATTCCAGCAAGCGTGGGAAAAGCAAACATCACACTCGGCTTACCATTGAGTCAAACACCAATTAAATCTTGGGTCGAATTGATTTTTGATATTCAAGAAAACAAAAGTCGCTTTAAAACGGAGGCGTTTTATTTTAAAGATCTTCAACGCTCGATTAACAACGTTCTCATTCTTGCCGCTTTAGACGAAAAAGAAAAAAATCAGTTAATCAAATTGGAGCAAGAAACGATTCGAAAAAACAAAATATTTCAACGCGTAGATTCCTTACAAATCGGCGAAAAGGCTGATTCCATTTTAAAATCGCTAACTGCCAGCTGGAAAAATGATTGGAAATTGGCCATGACACAAATTCGAAAATTGAATTCGATTTTGTTGGACTCGTTTCATTCGACCGCAGAATTTGAGCGAAATATCATTCTGATTTTTGATGATGCATTGCTTGAATTTCAACGAATAATTGAGGAAGGAATTCCTGAAATGAATTTACGAAGTTTCAAGTCGCTATTTTACCAGCATTGGAATCGAAAAAACATGGCTTTTCATGGAAATCCAACGAACGGACTGCAAATAATGGGTCTTTTGGAAACGCGCTTGATGGATTTCCAACGAATTTTCATACTCGGTTTCAACGAAGGGAAATTGCCTGGAACAAATCCCGTACGAACCATTATTCCAATGGATTTACGATATGGCTTGGGATTGCCTTCAACGCGAGACAAACAAGGTATTTTTGCACACCACTTCTACCGCTTGTTGCATAACTGTAAAAACCTTTGGATTACATTTACCACTGCTGCCGAACAGATCGGAAGCAATGAAGCAAGTCGCTATTTACTTCAGTTAAAATTGGAGCTTTCGAAAATCAATCCGAATGTAAAAATTTCACATCAATTTTATACCGTGCCATTTCCAGAGTTGACAGAATTGCCGTCCAACGTGGTTGATAAAAAACCAGAAATTATTGAACGTTTGGATTCCTTTTTTGAGCGTTCCATTTCAGCTTCCGCACTCAATAAATACTTGACTTGCCCTCTGGATTTTTATTATCGCTATTTGGTTGAGTTCGGTGAAGAAAAATCCGTTGAGGAAGGAGTAGAATCAAATACATTTGGTTCCTTTATCCATAAAACGCTTGAATTATTGTTTAAACCATTCGCACAACGCGATGAGGATGGAAATTACGTTACGCCGCCACCACCGAATATATTACCTGCGGATATCGATAAGATGTTGAATTCGTATC
Organism: Crocinitomicaceae bacterium; assembly: GCA_044348645.1. Taxonomy (GTDB): domain Bacteria; phylum Bacteroidota; class Bacteroidia; order Flavobacteriales_D; family Crocinitomicaceae; genus UBA952. The sequence continues at coordinate 16,880 of JBIKSL010000001.1, forward strand.
AATCCATTCTGCATGGTTTGTTTTTAGAATTTTTCGGAGGCGATGAATCCTTGTTTAAGAAAGGTAAAAATCTTTTGAGCTATGAAATGGCGATGGAAATCACAAAAAATGTATTGTTGAAAGAAAAAGAATTTCTTTTAAATATCTCCGAATTTGTTTTTATCGAACAAGTTGAGGCAGCCATGAATACTGAACTCGCTGTAAAAGTAAATGACGAATCGAAACAAATTAAATTCAAGGGTTACATCGATCGAATCGATCGAATCGGAGATAAATACCGAGTGATTGACTATAAATCCGGCAATGTGAAGGATGATGATGTGAAATTCAAATTATTAGAAGATGGGTTAAAACAGTCATTCTTAAAAACGAAACATGCGCTTCAACTTACATTGTATTGTCTTTTTTTTAAGGAAAAATACAATCGTTTTCCAGATGAAGCAATCATAATGTCTTTGGTAAAGCCCGAAAAATTATATGTTTTGAACTATGAAAAGGGAATCGAAGGTATGACGGATGTTTTTAAAGAGTTAGTTGAAGAATTGCTCAACGAAATTTACAATTTGGAAATAAATTTTGAACACAATACAGATGCGAAATACTGTGGATATTGCGCATAAAATTAGGATTACTTTTATGAATTAATGCTTATGTCCATCGTGGTTGTGCCCGTCATGATTGTGCTCATCCTTTGGAGTTTCAGATGGCAGAATCAAATCCAAGATTTCAATGTCAAAAACTAAATCGGAGTATGGAGGGATCGCTCCAGGACGTCCATTTTTACCATAGGCTTGGAAATATGGAATAATCAGCTTTGCTTTACCTCCTTTTCCAAGAAGTCCAATTCCCTCCTCAAATCCTGGAATCATTCGTTGTTCTTGGTAGGTGAAATCCATTGGTTGATTGCGATCGCGAGAGGAATCAAATTTTTTGCCATCTGCACGAAATGTTCCGATGTAATGAACCGATAATTTTGCTCCCTTCGTTGCTTTTGGCTTTTTTCCCTTCTTTTCAATGACATAAACCAATCCGCTTTTCGAAAGTTTTGCCTTGCGATATTGCTTTTTCACTTCCTTGTACATGAATTCTTTGTATTCATCTTCCGACATCGCTGAAATTTTCGCAAAAGCTTCATTTTTCTTGTCATCTTCCGCCTTCAAAGGACGATAGACCTTTTCAAATTCGTTGGAAGCATTCCAATTTTGTGCTTCGCTGCCAATTCGTAGAATGGTGATTTTATCCATTTTATCACCTTGTTCTATCGCATCAACCACGTTTTGTCCTGAAACTACATGTCCAAAAACAGTGTGCTTACCATCCAACCAAGGTGTCTCTTTGTGTGTGATGAAAAACTGACTTCCATTGGTCGCCGGACCAGAATTAGCCATGGAAAGAATTCCGGATTTATCATGTTTCAATTCCGCCACAAACTCATCATAAAAAGAATAGCCGGGATCTCCACTTCCGTTTCCGAGTGGACAACCGCCTTGAATCATGAAATCCTTGATTACACGATGAAATGTTAAACCGTCATAATAGGGTGTATTGAACGATTTGTCATTCATTTTGAAATTCCCCTCTGCTAAACCAACAAAATTGGCGACAGTCATCGGTGTTTTTTTGTATTCTAATACACAAACAATTTCTCCTTTTGTCGTGGTAAATTTGGCGTATAAACCATCTTTTAGATCAGATTGACCTATGAGTGAGGTAAAAACGAAAAGTGCAAAAAACGAATAGGTTAATTTCATAAAATTCAAAAATAGTATTTCGATTAATTTTATTTCTCAATTGAAAGTAATTCCACTTCAAAAACCAATGGCATAAATGGTTTGATGATACTTCCCGGTTGTGGATTCGCCTCGTAGGCCAATTCTTGAGGGATGAAAAATTTGAATTTTGATCCAACCGGCATTAATTGTAGGCCTTCAGTCCAACCTTTAATTACACCATTCAACGGAAACGAGGCTGGTTGACCGCGATCAACTGAACTATCAAAAACACGTCCATCAGGAGTTGTTCCATGGTAATGCACTTTTACTTTGGAAGAAGACGTTGGTTTTTCTCCTTTTCCCATTGTCATTACTTCATATTGAAGTCCGCTTGCCGTAACTTTTACTTTTGGATTCTTTTTATTTTCTTCTAAAAACTTCAATCCATCGGCTTTCATCGCCGCTCCTTCTTTTTCCGTTTTTTCTTGAAAATACGCATTAACTTGACCTTGATCTGAAAGCATAGGAGATTTCCCATCGAGCATATCACTCAATCCCTTCAAAATCATTTCTTTATTTGCTTCGGGCATTTGACGAGCGATGTTGGATCCGATATTCGTTCCAATCAAGTAGGAAATCGTATCTAATTTTGTATTCATTTGAGCTATTGAAAGCGTTGAAAATGAGGCGAAAGCCAAAATGAAGCAAATTTTTTTCAATTTAAATGTGTTTTAGTTTCTAGTATCGATTCCCCAAAGCATTTTATTACGAATGGTATCAAGGAAATTGTTGTCTTCAAATTTAACAACATTGATCATAAATTCTGCTTTGGTCACAATAATTTTTTCTCCTTGTTTGATGTTTTTTGAATTTCCATCAAGGCTCAAAAGATAGGATCGATCTCGCCCTTCCACCGAAAGTGAAATCGGCAAATGATCCGGAACAACCATGGGTCGAACGTTTAAATTATGCGCGGCAACAGGAGTTAGGATATGAACTTGACAACCCGGTGTGATAATTGGTCCCCCGCAACTTAAATTGTAGGCTGTAGATCCAGTTGGTGTTGATACAATCAAACCGTCTGCCCAGTAGGAGTTTAGGTATTTATTATCTAAATCAGCATGAACGGTAATCATGGAAGATGTGTCCTTTTTATGCAGTGTAAGCTCGTTCAAAGCAAAGTTATCTTCACCGAATAAATCTTCTTCTGTGTTTACACGAAGCAAAGATCTTTTTTGAAATTCATAATTTTTATCTCGAACCTGATTCATCGTATTATGAATTTGATCCTTTGAAATGTTGGCCAAAAAACCCAATCGACCAGTATTTATTCCCATGATCGGAACGCCCGAATCTCGAATGTAGCTTACAGTCTTTAGAAAAGCACCGTCTCCTCCCATGCTGATTGCCAAATCAACTCCCGAATGAAAATCTTGATGGCTGTTGAAAACGTCGTATTTTCCGGTAATTCCAATTTTATTTTTTAAAATTTGTTTCAATTCTTCCTCTAAAATAACTTTCCAACCGTAATCTTTCAAGATTTTGAGGATTTCATCAAAATAAGCTGAATTTTGTTTGTTTACTATCTTTCCGTAAATGGCAACGCGCATAATTAAAATTTTAAGAAATTCATTAAGGCGTCATAACGCTGTTGAATATCGTAATCACTGATTCCGGTTTGATAAGAATCTTTTACCAGATAGTCGTATCGCTCAAAAGTTCGAATGATATTACTTACATCCAATTGGTTGATTTTTAACGTCACGTCTAATTTCGTTGAATCACTAATCGATAGAATGTAAGAACTTAAAATTCGTGCATTGTTTCCTTCAACAATCTGTCCAATTTGAGCCATTGAATAATCAACTGTGTTAACCTCTAGAACGATTATCGCTCCCGGCTCTTTGATGCTTCCTGTTTTGGCAAGTTGCGTCATGAGTTGGTAAACACTGGTGCAGCCGAGATAATTTTCTTTTTCATCTAAAATCGGTAACACGCTTAACTTATCATCTGACATTTTAGCCAGTACATCATAAATATGGCGATTTGCTAAAACATAAGGTCTTGGAAGATGAGCAAACAATCCGTCAAGCGTTGCATTCAAATCCAAATGATCTAAAATATCAGACTCGGAAACAACCCCAACGAAATTTCCATTTTTCAGAACTGGTAGATGAGAAACCTTGAATTCATCCATCCAATTAATCGCCTTTTCACCCGTATCCGTATGGATTAGCGGTGGAATTTCATCGGTAATTAGGTCAATTGCTCTCATAATGACTGCCAAAATACTAATTTCATTTCAGAGTTAGTAATTTTGACGTCAAATATTATACCATGACCAAATTAAGTGTAAACATCAACAAAGTGGCAACCATTCGAAATGCGAGGGGAGGAAATATTCCGAGCGTTGTGCAGTTTGCTATTGATTGTGAGCGTTTTGGAGCGGATGGAATTACGGTGCATCCACGTCCAGATGAGCGACATATTACCACAAAAGATGTTTACGAATTGAAGGGTGTGGTAACTACGGAATTTAACATTGAAGGGTATCCGGATGAGCGTTACCTAAAAATCATCGAAGATATAAAACCTGAACAAGCGACATTAGTGCCTGATCCGCCAGGAGTTTTGACTTCGAATGCGGGTTGGAATACAAAAAGACATTTTGATTTTCTAAAAGAAACTTGTGCTAAAATTCATTCTTTTGGAGTTCGTTCATCCATTTTCATTGAACCAACTATTGAAATGATTGAATACACCAAAGAAATTGGTGTTCAGCGAATAGAATTTTACACGGGACCATACGCAGAGCATTATTCAGCTGATCGAGAAAAAGCGATTTTCGATTACGCGCATGCTGCTGAGGTTGCTCACAAATTGGGATTAGGAATTAATGCAGGACATGATTTGAATCAGGAAAATGTAAAATTTTTCAAGTCCAAAATTCCTTTTTTAGCGGAAGTTTCCATTGGTCATGCGATTATTTCGGATGCCTTGTATTTGGGAATTGAAAATACGATTCAGCGCTACAAATTATTGTTATCCTGAAGTTTTTGTGTCATGTTTTATGTGCATGACGCGTTGAGGGAAGGGAACATTGATTTTATATTCTCTGAAAAGTCGATCAATTTCGAAACGAATCTCAGATTTGTAATTATTGATGTCCCAACTTTGGTCGGCCCAAAAAATTAACTCTAAATCCAACCCGTTGTCAGCAAAATCGGCTAAACGAACCATAATCGGTTCATTTTTATTTACATTCGGATGCGCCAACGCAGCTTGTTTTAATAAACGTTGAATCAATTCTGTGTTCGATCCGTATTCAACAGTAATTTTAATCGTAAAACGTGTTAATTCAGAGCCGTGACTCCAGTTTTCTACTTGTTCTTGTGTCAAACGTGTGTTCGGAATGATCAATATGTTTCCTTCTCGTGTTTGAATTTCTGTTGTTCGAAGGTTAATTTTTAGAATTTTAGCGACAATTGTTTCGTTCGATTTGGATCCTGCTTTTGAAACAGGTGTGATTTCAACTACATCTCCAACCCGCAATTTGGCTTCAAAAAGTAAAACAAATCCCGCAACAAAGTCCTTGAATACATCTTGTATTCCGAAACCAATTCCGACTAAAATTGCGGCAGAACCTCCAAGTAAAAGCGATGTAATGTTTAATAATTGAAAGCAGAAAAAAATGGAGAATATATAAATGAAATACTTTGCAATTTGCACGTAAATAAATTCGGTTGCTTTATCGTAATTTTTACTTCGCTTGAGTCGTCTGGAAATTAGTAAAGTCGAAAAACTGACAAGAATTCTGGCTCCAAAGAAAACGGAGACAATTACCAATAAATCTGAAAAATCGAGTTTGAAATTAGGTAAATCAATAAGTTTCACCCTGAATAAATCTGCAAAAGTGATGTCTTTGTTGTTGAATTTAAAACTAAGCACAGAAACGTATATCGCAACAAGGTAAACACTTTGACTGATCATTTTAAGCCAAGTGATCCTTCTTCCTTCAATGGTTATGTTTGCAGATTTAGCATATTTCCTTAGTAAACGAAGAATTATTCTTCTTAAAATGGCGGCAACTGAAAAAATAATCAGAATAAAGAAAATATTCCAAAGACAAATTTGAAATGATCCTATTTTAAAGAGTGTGGTGCTTAGCATAACTATTTAAGAATGATTCTACCAAGTTTTTCAGAAAGAACTTTTTTCACTTTTTCCAAAGCCATTTGCTCAGAAAGAACCAAAAGAACGTCTTCGTCAGATAGGGTTTCAATTTTCAGCGAATTTTTCAATTCATTCAATCGTTGCTCGACTTTATGATATTTGAAATTATAAATGGCATTCATTACTGTTTGATACAAATTGTCGCTTTCAGATTTTGTGAAAATACTGTGTTGGTGAATCCAATTGTGACTGAGTTCAATTTCCCGACTCTCAACATCCGAAACAAATTGAACAATTTCTTGATCCTCAAGTCGTTTGAAATAAGATGAAGAATAGAGCGCATTTTCTTTGATTCCATCCACGAAAAATTGGAAAATTCGTTTAAAAATCGAGTTTCTAAATTCCAAATCATCCGTCAATACTTCATTGATTATCAATTCAATGATGCTCGTAGAATTTTCCTCTTTATCTTCATTTTGAATGATTAGTTCACGTGTACCAAATCGTAAAAGCAAACGAATTAATTCCTCTTCGTGTATGAAATTTTCCGTTTCGACTACTTCCGTTATTGTCGGTGAAAGCAAGTCTTGTTTTTCAACTTCAACTTCTTTCAATTCAGGTTCTTGAATCTGTCGAGCAATGCTGTTTCTTCTAAATTTAATGAGTTCGTTGCTAATGATAGACTCATTGATTTCGAATTGTCTGGCTATTTCTTGAACATAAACGGAACGAGTAATTTGATCAGGAATCAATGAAACCGATTGCACGATGTCGCGAATTAGTTCGGATTTCTTTAACGGATCATTACCATTTTCTTGTAATAAAATGGAAGATTTGAAGGTTATGAAATCTTGGCGATTTTCTTTGATGTATTGCTCGAGTTCAGTTGAACTGGTTTTCTTTGAAAATGAGTCTGGGTCCTCACCATCAGGGAAAAGCACCACTTTTACATTCATTCCTTCTTCCAAAATCAAATCAATACCTCGGAATGATGCTTTTATTCCTGCTGCATCGCCATCATAAAGAATTGTCAAGTTTTGCGTGTATCGTTTCACGAGTTTTACTTGTTCCTTAGTTAAGGAAGTTCCTGAAGAAGAAACTACATTTTCAATTCCCGCTTGGTGCATGCTGATAACATCCGTGTAACCTTCGCAAAGCAAGCATTCGTCGTATTTTACAATAGCGCCTTTTGCGAAAAATAAACCATAAAGTATTTCACTTTTATTGTAAATGATACTCTCAGGAGAGTTGAAGTATTTCGCAATTTTCTTATCCGTAAAAAGTGTTCTTCCTCCAAATCCTAATACACGACCAGTGATACTTTGAATTGGAAACATAACTCGTCCTCTGAAGAAATCGAAATAACGATCATCTTTTGATTTGGTAAGTCCAACCTTCTCCAAATATTCAAGTTTATAACCTTTTTCGATTGCATTTTTGGTGAAATCATCACTGACATTCAAGCAATAACCCAATTGAAATTTCTCCACGATGTCTTTTCTGAAACCCCTTTCTTCGAAATACGTCAAACCAACTGCTTTTCCTTCTTCCGTTTCAAATAAGTTATGAAAGAAGTGATTTTTAGCAAATTCGTTGATGATAAAAAGACTGTCTCGTTCATTCTTATTGGCAATTTCTTCGGCAGTTGGAGCCGTTTCCTCCGGAATTTCGATGTTGTAGCGATTTGCTAACCATCTCAGCGCTTCTGGATAGGAGAAATGTTCTTTTTCCATCAAAAAACTGACAACGGTTCCGCCTTTTCCTGTGGAAAAACATTTGAAAATTTGTTTTGCAGGTGAAACCATAAACGAAGGTGTTTTTTCATCCGTAAATGGACTCAGACCTTTTAAATTGGAACCAGCTCTTTTCAATTGCACAAAATCGCCAATGACCTCCTCGATTCGAGAGGTTTGCATGATTTGATCGATGATATGTGATGGGATTTTACTCATTTGCGAATTGAGAAACCAATTTTTTTCAGTAAAAATATCTAAAATCAGGCTGAGTTTACTTTTTGTTTGGAAGATTGGACGGAATTATTATTCATTAACAAAGCCAAAAGCGAAAGAAATAATTCCATTACAGCAGCTGAAATTGATAATTCTAATGATCCAAATTCAAAGTTGTTAACTCGAGCTTAGAGTGAAAAAATCAACTAATTTCTTTAATGTAAACCCTTGAAAAGTCAATGAATCCAGAATTGTTGATTTCAAAATCACGGACTCGCAAATTAACGATTACGAATAAGTCTTCACTGAACATTGGCGCGATTGCTGCTTGTTCCATTAAAATACGGTCTAACCTATTTAGTAATGTAGCTTTTTCCTCGGTTTTATTCATTCTCTCACATCGTTGAAAGATACTATCATATTTTGAATCATTGAAATTATTATAGTTGTTTTCTTGATTTGCTATCCGATTTATGTTTCCATAAAAAACTCGAAAATAGGCATCAGCATCTGGATAATCAGGAATCCAAGCAGATTTCCAGATTTTTGCTTTGCCAGATAAGATTGCTTTATGTTTCTCACTTAGTGAACAATATTTCAGAACCAAATTCACCCCTAAATTTCTTCTCAATTGACTAATAATTTCTTTTGACCATTTGTCGGTTAAACCACCTTTCTGAGCATTCACGTACAAGACTAACTTAGGAAATGAATTAGCAGATGTGAATCCTGCCTCTTTCATCAATTTTTGGGCTCTTTCGGGATCAAACTTCAATAATTCTATTGAATTTGGTTTATAGAAACTGTTTTCCGGAACAAATCCATTGATATCATAATTCCCCTCGCCTTTCATAACATCAATACAAATTCGTTTTCTATCCAAAGCCAGACTGAATGCCTCTCGAACGCGTGCATCGTTAAATGGAAAACTTGCACAATCAAAGGAAAGGTAATTAATTTTAGTGCCCTTTTTCACAACAACTCGATGCAATAAATTTTTACCCTCTTGAGCATCCGCAAGGGTTCCAAATGTAAAATCCAGTTGGTCTACTGGTAATTCAAAAAGTATGTCTGATTGTTCTCTTGAAAAAGATTCATATTGGTTTTTGATTCCCCTAGCTTGTTTTACATGTATTTCACTTAAAAAGGGAAGCTGATTTCCAAAATTATCTTTTTTCCAATAATCAGCGTTTCTTTTCAAAACAACGGTCTGATCTTCAGTGGATTTCAAGATAAATGGCCCGGTGCCAACGGGATGAAAAATCATTTTTTCTTTATAGAAGTCATAGGCTTTTTTGGAAAAGATTCCCAAGCTGGAATGTGCCAATAAATTTTCAAAATTTGTAAAATAATCAGTTAGATAAATTTTAATGGTGGTATCATTGAGAACTTTGATACCCCTAACGCCTGTCGAATAAATTTGCTTGGACGACCTCTTGTAATAGTCATTTCCACCTAATATTTTATCGCTCAGCAGTCTTCTCATCGAATTCCATTTATTGCCTGAACAAGCATAGTCAAGTGAAAACTTAACATCATCAGCTTTCATTTTTCGATTGCCAGAAAAACAATTGTCATCATGAAAATACACATCACTTCTTAAAATCAACGTAACGGATTTATCGTTTCCAGACATCTGAATGCGTTTTGCAAGATTTGGGATGGTTTTTCCATCATTATCAATTAGAAAAAGTGGTTCAAAAATTTGATTGAGCACGCGTTGATTGTATATAGATGGAGAATATAATGGAAAGAAAATACTTGTTTTTTCCGGAGAAAAAAAGGTTAAAACTCCTCCGTATTTTTTTCCTGCAAATGCGAATTTATCTTCCATTCGATTTTGACAAGAAAACAGAATAACAATGAAAATTAAAACAGAATATTTAAACATGTAAGGAACTCCTTAAAATAAGTATAAAAATACCAGTATACTGTAAATAAACCAATTTAAAACTCAACTGAAGTTAATAATTCCGATAATCATTCCATAAATACGAACGAATCCCAATAAATGGGATGATATGTGACTTCTTGTTTAATGCTGAATCATAGCGATATTGAAGCTCAGCGAAAGCAAAAATGGAACCTTTCTCACTCAATTTACAAGCTGCATGAAGGTTTATTCTGAAAAAGTTATTTCGAATTCCTTGTCCAATTTCGTTATTGTAATTATTCGGTCGTAGCGTGTAAGGTAAATAGATGTTTCCGCCGTAGCTCTTTCCATCTTTATCAATTCCTTGATAACCTCCATTTGCAAATACCTTTGCAAACCACTTGTTGCGTTGCCACTTCATTTCGATCAAAAACTCCATGAAATTTGCGCCATACGGGTGACTCAACGTACTATTTTGATTTCCATAGTTTTGAAGACTACTGACGTGAGCGTATGTGTATGGTCTAACGGCATTCGCTTCGGCGCGATAGAAGAAGTTCTGATTGTGAAATTTCCAATATCCCTTTATTCCCAACTGTCCGCCATATTTATTGGCCCACCAACCACTTTTTGCTCGAATTTCGGAGAGGAGAAACTCATCAATTATGAGTTGACCATAAATGGTTTGCTTCTTGTGTTTAACAGAAAAACTTGCACCTAAAAGCACATTATCTGCCGAACCAATCGCATATTCTTGCGGACGAAGAAATACAGCTGGGTTTAAATATTCCACATCAAAACCTCTGTAAAGTAATGTGTCTCTCGGTTGAAAGATCACCGTTTCAAAAATCCCAAAATTGAGTTTTTTCGTAACATTCCAACTCAAATAATGACTGGCAGCAAACTTTTGTGTCTTTCTTGACTTGTAATCTTCATTCAAGAATTGGTAGAGCATCGTGTATTCAACGTGCCAAAATCTCGCTCTAATTTGTCCAAAATAATAAGGTTTACCATAATCACTCAAGAAAAGAGAGCGATTCCCTTCGCCAATAAAATTCTTATCGTGGCCGATTTGAAAATTAAAAATGTGATTTGGTGTATAGCCAAAGCGAATGATTGGTTGGAACATCGTTTGAACTGAATTTATTGAATCAGAAAACTGATACTTCGCTGAGGTTATGCTATCAGCTGATTCAATTCCACCAATTGCCCCAGCGCGTAAATAAAATTTCTTCCAATTTGAATTAGATTCAAAAATTCCACCGCCACTAATTCGATAACCTAGATCACTTTGGTGGTTTATTCCGCAATCGAGAAGAGGAATGAATTTTATTGGTTTTACAAAGTTGATTGCCTTTTCTGACTTAGTTTCTTGTCTAATTTGTGGTAAAATTGAGCCGTGATTTTCGAACGATTCCTTTTCAATAGAGTCATTTGGCATGGGTTCTAACAGCCATCCAATTCCATTCTGGGCTTTCAACCCAAGTGGCAAAGCGAACAAAAAAATCAATATGACCCGATTAATAATCATTGTAGTGGTTGATTAATGCTGTTCGAATTCCTGCGGAAAGTATAAAGTTTTCACTTTTTGAAGTTTCATCATAACGATAAATACCATTGGCGAAAATTGTTAAATTGATTTTTTTGTTGAATCGATAACCCATTTCAAGTTGATTATGAAAAACAAATCCGTCAGGTGAATTGGTGGTTTTTGAAATTGGTAAAAGTGCTGTTCGATTGAAATTTTCCAAATAATAATTGATTGATTTTAAATCAAAATAACATCTTTTATACTCCCAATTAAATCGAAATACTAATTCTTTAAATCCGTTTCCTTTTGAATGGGCGAGAGGCAAATTGTAATTTGAATAGTTCAATCGACTGAATTTGGACTGATACATCGTTGAAGATGCCGAATTGAATTCCAATTGAATCATTGAATTTTTAAGTTTGAATAAATCATAGGCCCGCAATCCAACTTGATATGCCAACTGTTTTGAATCCAAATTTCCAAATCCGATTTGACCATAACTTCGAATTTTATTCGTTATGATCCAATTTACATTCAAGCCTTGAATCGTGTAACATGTACTGTCTTTTAAAAGAGCTGAAACAAAAGGAATTGGATTGTAAAAATGAGGATTTGCAGGTTTGGTTTGGAGCGAATCACCCATTGACCAAACTGTTCCATCGAAAAGACTTAAATTTAGAATGTTTGAAACATGGAATGTTAGATAATTCACACCTAAGCCTTTAGGCTGATAATAGCCTTCGACAGTGGAATAAGTTTTTTTTCGGATAAGATTCATATTTCTTGAGCGCAAGTAGTTGAATGACAATCGTTTTGAGATGTAGTAATCAACACGAAAATAAGGCGAATAGGAAGAATTGTCAGAAAGAAGCATTGACCGATATCCAGAGCCTATGAATTGCTGATTGTTTCCAGCGATTAAATCAATTTTCTTATGTGGACTGTATATAATGTTTCCGATGGCAAAAGCATAATCGTAACCATTTTCTTTAAATTTCTTGGATCTTCCTCCTCCCGGAATTACAGCATTTTGTTGCACAAGATTATTTCCCGAGTATTTGAATTCACCTCTCTCTCGGATAAACTCACGCTCGTAATTGGAAAATATTGCCTGATTTTCGAAGAACGCAGTTGAAAATGAAAAGTTTTTAAATAAATCTCCTTCAATAAGAATTCCGCGGGTGTTTTGAAATAAATTGATAGAAGATGTGTCTTTTAAATCTCTTCCCAGACTTAAATCAAATAAGGGAGAAACTGTTAAAAAACAATCTTTTGATTTTACCTCGACCAAATGCTTTTTGTATAATACTTCTGCAAAATCATAATACTGAACACTTGTGTCTTTGAGATATTTACCAAGATTGAAACGATTTTCGGTAATCGGTAAAAATGAATTACCGAAATACCTGTTAGAGTCTCTATTGTGGCTGTTTGTTCGATTGGCGAATAATTGATCGCGATAAAAAGTATGGGTAGAAATTAAATTATGTTGCGAAAAATAGCCTTTTGAAATAACGAGAATTAAAAAAACAAAAAGGATTCTCATGGTAAAATATCGAGTAAGGGCTTTGTTTTGGCAATAAAAAATGGATTGAGGAGATTTGCCTTGTTGTAACGAAGCGGTTGTTTGGTGTCTGCATCGTAAACGCAACCACCTAGCGCCTCTAAGATTGCTTGTCCGGCAGCGATATCCCATTCCATTGTTGGGGCAAAACGAGGATAAGCATCTGCTTTGCCTAGGGCTAAATCGAAAAATTTCAAAGACGAACCCTTTTTCAGAAATTCGATTTTTTCAGAAACAATATGGAGTTCATCAATAAATTCCAAAATTGGACCAGAGTGATGACTTCTTGAGCTAGTCATAACCAAAGGAGAATTAATTGCTTGAGGTTCATTGATTTTTCTCCAATTTTTTGTTTGAGTATAATTGTCGAATTCAAGAAAATATACCCCGAACTCGGGACTTCCAAAAATTAGTTCTTGTCGAACGGGCGAAGTAATCACTCCAAAAACTGGCTTTCCTTCACGGATTAACGCAATATTGACGGCAAATTCACCGTTTCTGCTAACAAATTCTTTTGTTCCATCGAGAGGATCAATGCACCAAGATTCGAACCAATTTATGCGTTCATCAAATGTAGATTTTTCTGTTTCTTCACCAGTAATTGGGATATTGAGAGGTGAAAGAATCCTTGATATAATTTCTGATGACGCTAAATCTGCTTTTGTCAACGGTGAACCGTCCTCTTTATAAACGGGGGAAAATCCTTCTTCGTAAATCTCGATGATTTTTTTAGAGGCCTCAATCGCTGCCTCAATTGCTTTTTGGTATTTTTCTTCGAGTTGAATCAATTTTTTAGATCACCATTTCTGGAACAAAATTTGGCACTACCAAATCTCCTTCGGTTTTTGAAATAATTTCCTCAACGCTAACACCCGGTGCTCTTTCCAAAAGATGAAATTTTCCGCCTTTAATTTCCAAAACAGCAAGTTCAGTAACGACTTTCTTAACGCAACCAACACCAGTAAGTGGCAGTGTACATTCCTTCAAAATCTTGGATTCACCAGCCTTATTACTGTGCATCATGGCAACGATGATATTTTCTGCCGAAGCAACTAAATCCATGGCGCCTCCCATACCCTTCACCATTTTTCCTGGAATTTTCCAGTTGGCAATGTCTCCATTTTGTGAAACCTCCATCGCTCCCAAAACAGTAAGTTGAACGTGTTTTCCCCGAATCATCGCGAATGAAGTTGCTGAATCAAAAAATACAGCTCCTTTTTTAACCGTTATTGTTTGTTTACCCGCATTGATGAGATCAGCATCCTCCTCACCTTCAAACGGAAATGGTCCCATTCCTAAAATTCCATTTTCAGATTGAAATTCAACATCTAAGCCCTCAGGAACAAAGTTTGCGACTAATGTTGGAATTCCAATACCTAGATTTACATACCATCCATTCTGCAATTCTTGTGCGATTCTCTTTGCTATTCCGTTTTTATCCAGTGCCATATTAATTTGAGAATTTAATAATTGAGTTAATTTGAAAATGATTTTTGTATTTTGTTACTAGTTTTTGAGGTTGCCAAAATCTTACTTAAAACTTTCGATATTACTTCAATTTGTTCGGTTCCAGATTTCAAAAGTTGTTTGGCGATAACGAATTTCTTTTTTGATTCTAATTCCTCACAATATTTAACAATGGAAATCGCAAACTTGAAAGTAAGTTCAACAATTATATTACTTCGATCATTTCTCATAATTAAATTGAATCATTTTCAAGTTTGATTATTTTCAAATTAACCTCTTTTTCTAACTGTTCGCTGCTCAATGCGTTTTTCAAATTTTTCTCCTCGGAAGATACGTTGAACAAAAATTCCAGGTGTATGAATGAAATTTGGGTCGAGTTCACCAGCTGGAACAAGTTCTTCTACTTCCGCAACGGTAATTTTTCCTGCCATTGCCATCATTGGATTGAAGTTCATTGCGGTTTCACGGTAAATCAAGTTTCCTTCTGTATCACCTTTCCACGCTTTTACTATTGCGAAATCTGCTGTCAGAGCCGATTCTAAAATATGTGGTTTTCCATTAAAAATACGAACTTCTTTGCCTTCTGCTACTTCGGTACCATAACCAGCAGGAGTAAAAAATGCAGGGATACCAGCTCCTCCTGCTCTACATCGTTCTGCCAAACTTCCTTGAGGAATCAAGTCAACTTCCAATTCTCCAGATAGCATTTGTCGCTCAAATTCATCATTCTCCCCGACATAACTTGAAATCATTTTTTTGATTTGTTTCGTTTGTAATAGTAACCCCAGACCAAAATCATCTACACCAGCATTATTACTAATACAAGTCAAATTTTTGACTCCAAGTTTAACAAGTTGAGCAATTGAATTTTCGGGGATACCACACAGACCAAATCCGCCAAGCATTAAGGTCATTCCATCTTCAATGCCAACCAAGGCTTCCTCTACATTTTTTACAACTTTGTTCATACGCTAGAAAAATGGAATTTCTGAATCATCAACTGTTTCGGGTTCAGGAGCTTCGGTACAATCATAAGCCTCTGAATCATAATCTTCCGGAATATCGAAATCACGGGTTGTTAGTCCAATAACTGGATCTTTATAGACTTTATGCATGTAATAACCATAAATTGGTAAAGCCATTCGAGCTCCTTGTCCCCAATTCATACTTCGAAAGCGAACGGCACGATCTTCTGCCCCAACCCAAACCCCAGTTACGAGTTCAGGCGTAATGCCAATGAACCAACCATCTGAATTATTTTGAGTTGTTCCTGTTTTTCCGGCTGTTGGAGGAATACTACCATATTTCCCACTTCGAAGACTGGATCCCGTTCCTCCTTGAATGACGCCTTTCATCATTTTCAAGATTTCATAGGCTACAGTTGAGTTTACGACTTGTTCGCGATGTTCTTCGGTTTGATAAATAACAGTTCCGTTTCGATCTGTAATTCGTTCGATAGTAGTTGGTCGAATGTAATAACCATCATTCGCAAAAATGCATTGTGCGGCAACAAGTTGGTAAAGTGAGAGATCCATGCTTCCTAGACACATTGACGGAACAACGTCGTTTTTATGAAGCGTAATTTCAGCTTGTTTCAACAATTTTTCAATCACAAAGGGACCTCCCGTTTTGTTCACCGGATTGAATTTTCCCATTTTAGCCATAACCGCAACAGTCGTTGGGTTGGAAGACATGGCAAGACCTCTTTTTACTGAGCCAGCCGCCTCTCCCTCTGGACAATATTTACCAACCACCCGATTTTGGTCATCAACTAAGTCAACGCAATATTCCCCGGGAGAGAAAGTTGTGCATGGATTCACCACTTTCATGGAAAGAGCTGCTGCATAAACAAAAGGTTTAATGGTTGAGCCAACTTGTCTTTTTCCCAAGCGAACGTGATCGTAGCTAAAGTGTTTGAAATTTATTCCTCCAACCCAAGCTTTCACAAATCCTGTTCTCGGATCGATGGAAATTAGGCCTGAATGCAGAAATGCTTTGTAATATCGAATTGAGTCATCAGGAGACATTACCATTTCTTTTTCACCTTGCCAACTGAAAACTGTCATGGAAGTTGGTGTGCTAAAATTCTTCAAAATTTCCTCTTCCGTGAATCCTTGAGCTACCAAGTTTTTGTATCTCACTGTCGATTTTCTGGCATTATTCATAATTTGATTGACCATGGATTGATCGATGGAATTACTGAACGGATAATTTTTTAGTCCACTATTGTTGTTGTCAAAAGCCGGTTGAAGATCCTCTTTGATGTGCTTTTGCATAGCATACTCAGCATGTCGTTGCAAAGAAGGATTAATCGTAGTGTAGATTTTTAAGCCATCTTGATAAATGTTAAATGGACGCCCATCTTCTCGCACATATTTATAACTGCCATCACTATTTTTTGTGGTTAAAATTTCAGTTACTTCTTTTCGTAGCGATTCCCTAAAATAAGGAGCGATTCCTTCTTTGTGGTCTAATGATGTATATCGGATAATTAATGGCTCGGTTTTCAAAGAATTGTATTCTTCGTCTGTTAACTTATTTTTGATTGCTTCATTTTTCGATTTACTATTTTTCAACCATTGAAATAAAACTTGATTTCTTCTTTCTAAAGCCCTGATGGAATCTTTATTTCTCAATTCCATAATCTGTTCTTTCGTTACTTGAGATATTGGAATCCCTTCATTATCGGCTATCTTTCTTCGATAATTTTTGTTTTTAAACTTGTATGGGTTGTAGAGATCTGGATTTTTACACATTCCCACTAATGTAGCGGCTTCGGTTTTGGAGAGTTGACTCGGTTTTTTATTGAAATAAACTTTGGAAGCATTTTCAATTCCAACGGCGTTATAGAGAAAATCAAACTGATTCAAATACATCGTGATGATTTCTTCTTTCGTAAAGCGTTCTTCTAGTCGTTTAGCGATAATATTTTCCCTTGCTTTTTCATTCAAACGTCTAAATTTTCCAAAGAAACCGCCGAGCGGTAAACTCATTGATTCACCATTTGCTCGGGCCAATTCTTCGTCTTCGCGTTGTTTCAAGGTGAAAATAAGTTTTGCTAACTGTTGCGAAATCGTTGAGGCTCCACCGGCACTTCCAAAACTTGAAAATGAGCGCGCTATTGCCCGAAAATCTACACCTGAATGTTCAATGAAACGTTCATCTTCAGTAGCAATTAAAGCATCAAAAACATAAGGTGAAATGTTTCTGTATTTGGCACTTGTTCGATTTACTTGCCAAAAACTTCCGATTACGGTGTCCTCTTTCACACTTTTTCTAGCAATAATTACAGAAGCTTGTAATTCAGGTGGATTGTCAAGCATAGACACCGGAGGTAATGAACTTTCGGATTGAAGAAGAAGTAATCCTGCCACGAAAATGAAAGGAAACAAAGAAACTCCCCAAAAAACTTTCGTGTATTTCTTTTTGTCTTCTTCGGATAAACCGGAATTAATCGATTTCATAAGCTAAAATTAGAAAGATTATCGTAAAACATCCTTACGTTGACTGTCAAGTTTTAATAAAATAAACATCATCACTGAGAATGACATCATGGAAGAACCACCATAACTAAAAAATGGAAGTGGAATTCCAATTACCGGAGCAAAACCGATATTCATCCCGATATTTATGGCAAAATGGTAAAACAAAATCATGCCTACGCAATAAGCATAAATTCGATTAAATGCAGCTCGTTGTCGTTCAGCAATTATGATTATTCGAACGAGCATGAACATGTATAGCGCAATTAAAATTAGCGTACCCAAAAACCCCCATTCTTCGGCAAACGGACAAAAGATAAAATCCGTTTCACTTTCAGGAACATGGTTACTTTCGACACTGGAAACGGAGGCTTTGTTGTAGCCTTTTCCTAAAAATCCTCCCGAACCTACGGCAGCCATGGCGCGATTTCGGTTGTAATCTTTTCCGTTTGGGTCCTCTTTCAATCCGAGGAACAATTCAATTCTATCTTTTTGGTGAGGAGCCAAGCTATTAAAACCAGTTCCAACACCAAATGACAATCCGCCGCCTAGCAAAAGTCCAATTACGATAATGACAGTTGCCCTGGATCGATCTCTTTTTGTTCCAAATCTGCGGAAAAATAACAAAGCTGCTGCTCCAAAAAGCAACAAAGTCAACAACACGCCCATTGATCCTGGAATTTTTGTTTCTGGTAAGAAGGGAATCGAAATGGTTACGTTACTTAGTAGAAGGGTGATGACAGACAGAAAAATGGCCACAAACATAATCGGAATGAAGTGACTCCCAACCCAGGTTTCTTTGAATCTTATTCCTGGAAATGAATTGACAACACCCAAAATAATTGGATCAAATGTTAGACCTTCTCGGTACATAACAAAAAGAAATGAGGTAAAAACAACGAATGTTCCTGCATCCGGCTGGAGCAAAATCAAAGCCATCGGAACTAAAAGTATCATGGCTGCACCCAATACATTCTTTGTGTTTTGTTGCTTTACACTCAATCCGCTAATATATTTGGCAATAAGCAGTGCAGAGGAAATTTTGGCAAATTCTGCAGGTTGAATTCCCAAAGACCCAACCCCAATCCAAGCATGAGCTCCGTTGATTGCAGGCATGAATAAAACTACAACCAGCAAACTAAGAGTAACCAAATATATTGGAAAGGCAAATTTTCGATAAATATCTGAGTCAATCAAAAATACAAGTAATCCAAGAAATAAAGAAACAGCAAGCCAAATTACTTGCTTTCCGTATTTTTCATCGAAACTAAATAAATTCGGATTTTCAGGATTGTAGGCAACAGAATAAACGGTTGCCAATCCCATAATCAACATGAGCATGAAAGTGATGAAAAGTGGCCAGTCTAAGTGGGACACTAACGTTTCGTCTTTTCTCATTCCGAAGCTAATTTATAGTTCGACAATCGGGCATCTAAAATCCGTTGCTCTTTGGCTTTATCTTTTACCTTTCTTTTTAGATATTTTTCAATAATTAAACTGGCGATTGGAGCTGCCCATGTTCCGCCAAATCCCGCATTTTCAACGAAAACAGCGATGGCTATTCTAGGTTTGTTCATTGGTGCAAAGGCAATAAAAACCGAGTGATCTTGCCCGTGTGGATTCTGAACCGTTCCTGTTTTCCCACAAATTATTATGTCCTCTAACCTTGCCATCCGAGCCGTACCACCATTTTCATTGACTACGCGACGCATTCCTTCTATTACTGGAGCAAAATGCTTGGAGTGAACCATCGTATAATGTTTCTTTCTATATTCATTCAAAGGACCTTTATTTCCGATGGATTTAACGAAATGAGGAGTATAATACCAACCTTTGTTTGCAATAATAGCTGCGATATTTGCCATTTGTATCGGAGTTAACTTCACCTCGCCCTGTCCAATTGAAATGGAACGAATGGTTGAAAACGCCCATTGATGATGTCCGTACCATTTATCGTAATAGCTGGAATTTGGAATTAAACCAGGACGTTGACCTGAAACATCGACTCCTAGTTCTTTTCCAAGTCCAAAGCTCGTCATGTATTGATGCCATTTATTCAATCCGAATTCAGCATCGGAGAACATGTTTGATTTTTTATTTTGTTGAATAATTCTTCTTACTACTGCATAAAAATATGGGTTACAAGAGTATTGAACCGCCTCTGGGATGTTTCTTGCTGAGGCATGTCCGTGGCAACCAACAAGACCTTTATCACATGGAAAACCTGAATTTTCGTCAATTACTCCTTCTTGCATTCCGATCAAGGATTGAATTAATTTAAAAATGGATCCTGGAGGATATTCAGCTTGCAAAGGACGAGGAAATAAAGGCATATTAGGATCTAAAGCTAATTTTGGATAATTAAGTCCAATATTTCGTCTTCCGACCAACAAATTGGGGTCAAATGATGGAGCGGAAACCATAGCCAAAATTTCTCCTGAGGAAGGCTCAATAGCTACAATACATCCTTTTTTGTTTTGCATTAATTTTTCGCCATAGGCTTGAATAATCATATCCATACCCATTTTCATTGGATCTGCTTGTCTCGACAAAGTGTCGTATTTCCCGTCTGCATAAGACTCAATAGCATTATTCAGAGCGGAGAAAACAATATATTTAATTCCTTTTATTCCTCGCAATTCTTTTTCATAAAACCGTTCGATTCCGGATCGACCAATGTTATTTCCAGGTCTATAAAATTGATCTTGCTCGATTTCTTCCCGTGTTACTTCTGATAAGTATCCCAGGATATTCGCTCCATTAGCAAAAGGATAATTACGCATACTTGTAACTTCTTCGAAAAACCCCGGAAAATTATCCAGGTGAGGTGCAATTTTTGAAATTTCCTCTAATGTTAATTCCTTGATGAACGGATATTTGCGAATTTTTTGATAATTTGAAGTCCGTTTTTTAGAGTGTTTGTTATAATAAGTTCCTTCCCCTGTTCGAATGTCTATAAATCGCTTACGGACTTCTTCCACTGTCCATCCAATTAGTTTTGCAAACTTGGCGGTATCTAATTTCTTGATTTTAGCTTCGCAAACCATGAGGTTGTAATAGGTTCGATTCGAGACTATTTTTCGCATATTTCGATCGAAAATAACACCTCTTGGCGGTATGACTTCCTTTCTTTTTTCTGCAATTTCTTGCGCTCGAAGGGTCCAAGTGTCATCAACTACCTGCATGTAAAAAAGGCGAAAGGTATAGATCAAGCCAACGAGTCCAATGAAGGCAACGATGACATATCTACGCGCATCAAAATTCATTTCGCTTTAGACTTTTTAATGAGGAAGGTTTGCAGAACAATACAAAGTAAATAGGAGATGATTACACTAAGAATGGTTTTTTGTAAGATTAACAGAAATTCGTCAAATCGAAAAATCTCCACTAGGAAATACCAAAAATGATGAATGAGAATGAGGTATCCAAAAACAAATAAAAACCAGCGACTTCCCATGTCAAAAACAGAAGGTTCTTTCAGTGGATCGTACCCTTCACGTGGTCCATAGAATTTGAATACAATTGGCCGCATATAAGCCATTATCAGCAGTGAAGAGGCTTGCAAACCATACGTGTTTGAAAAAATATCTAAAATCAATCCGAGTGTAAAGCCGAGAATCATCAATGTAAAAACACCGGTTTCAAATGGCAAAAGCATGATAAATAATGGCTGAACCATTAAATGAATCCCGAATCCGATTTCAATTTGATTGAATACAAAGGCTTGAAGCAAAACAATCAAAAAGAATCGGATACTATTTTTTACAACTACATTCATTACAAGTCCTCCTCTTCTTCATCTGGTGGAATTTGACGCTCAAGTGCTTTCTGCTCGTCGAGTAATAGATTCTTGATTATGTAAACACGTTGTAATGTTCTGAAGTTTTCAGAAAATTTTACAACGACGTCCCACAAGGGTTCTCCCTCAACAGGCAACGTTTCATACACTTTCCCAACAGGCATTCCTTTCGGAAAAATACCCGAACCTCCTTTTGTAACAACACGAGACCAGCGTTTGATTTTCAGGTCATTGGAAATTCCGGTAATCGAGCCCTTTTGAGGATCATGCCCATTCCATTTTAAAAAACCAAATAATCCAATGGGTTCAATAGTAACATCGATGTTGATGTCTTTTGTCAAAACCGTTTTTACCACTGCAAAGTGCTTACTTACATTATGGATAACCCCAACAACTCCTTTATCTGAAAAAACACCCATTTCTCTTTTGATTCCTTGCTTTGATCCGACGTTGATTGTAAAATAATTATTTCTTCTCGTAACGCTTGAATTAATTACGGTAGCAGGAATATATTCGTATTGTTGCTCGTAAACGGTATCTTCAATTTTATATGTGTTTCGACCAACTTGATATAAACTTTGCGGAATTTTTGTTCGAAGTTTTATATTTTCAAATTGCAATGCGGAATTATTTTTAGAAAGATTAAAATGTTTGGTGACATCATTTTCAACCTCCAATAGTTTCCCTGTTACAATAGAAGCTGTTGTCAGGTATTGATTTTTCGGAAATGAAAGGTAACGAACATAAAGTGACAGCGCAAAAATTTGCAAAAACGCAAAGAACAAAAACACCCTGAACCTTCGAAAAAAAGCAAGAAAATTGCGCATAGTTCACAAAGATAAAAAACCAGCTTTTTGAAGTAATCAACCATGTTGGAATAATATCAACAAAATACGAACTATTTTTAAGCGCTTAGATGATTAAAACCTAATTATGAATTAGGGGCTTCGAAGTTAAGGTTGAAAATACGATTTTTATATATCGAACTCAGATTACTAAAAAAGCCGTTGCTCCCAATTTTCTGCTTCTATTTGATTTATCAGCCTTAATTTGAGAAGATAATCAATCACCAATTGAAAACTTTCAATGCTCAATTCATTCTGATAATTCCAATTCGTTTCAATCAGCCAATTTCGAACCTGACTCAAGCGAAGATTATAACGCCAGGAAATTATTTCAGCGGCTTGTGAATTGTTTTTGAGTTCAAATGCCTTTTTATTTGCGATATCGGAAATCTTTGTCAGTAATATTTTATCAGAATCATAAACATCCTTTCGAACGGCAATTACAAAGCAAGGCCAAGGAGTCACAACCTCATCAATATACCGGCATTTCTTTTGTTCAGTGAACGGAAACGTCGTGTATTTTTCCCAAAGAAATCCTTGGGCTTCATCATTATGCAAAGCCCAAAGTCCGCCATAAACATCTCCAACTACATTAAATTTTAAATTATCGGTATTCCATCCTTCTTGGAAAGCTTTAACATAAGCCATAAGTTGAGAGCCCGATCCCTCTCGAGAAATAGCAAACGTTTGACCTTCCAATTGGTCAACTCGTGTTATGTCTGAGTGATAAGGCACATGAATTCCCCAATGAAGCGGAGTAGTAACATACACAGTTAGGATTTTTGCATCCAATCCTTGCAAAATCGATTTTGTAATCCCCTCAGTTAAAAGTACGGCAATATCTAATGAGCCAGTTTGTAATCCCTTAATCATTTGACCAGTCCCACCAGTCATATCCGACCAATGTAATTCAACTCCGATATCCTTGAATTTGCCTTCTTCAATCGCTAAACGCCACGGGAGATTGAAGTGTTCGGGCACTCCTCCAATTTTAAATCGTTTCATTTTTCTCTAAATTAAAGAATTGTTTTTCGTGTAGTTTTTTATAGAAACCATTTTTATTTAGTAATTCTTGATGATTTCCCACTTCTTTTATTTCTCCTTTTTCCAGTACTATAATTTCATCGGCATTCTGAATAGTTGAAAGTCGATGTGCAATTACAATTGAGGTCCTGCCTTTCGTTAATTTAGCAGTTGCCTGTTGAATTAAAAGTTCTGATTCATGATCAATGCTAGATGTAGCTTCATCCAAAATTAAAATATGCGGATTATAAACATAGGCTCGAATGAATGCCAGAAGCTGACGTTGTCCAACAGATAGAACCCCACCTCGTTCACCGATTTGGTAATTATAGTCATCAGGCAGTTTCATAATGAAGTCATGCGCACCAACTGCTTTCGAAGCTTCAATAACTTGTGTCATTGAAATAGCTTCATTTCCAAGCGTAATATTTCTATAAACTGTATCTGAGAATAGGAAAACATCTTGCAAAACAATCGCGATGTTGGAGCGCAAATAATTTAACTCAATCTCTTTGATTTCTACTGAGCCAATGTGAATTGTTCCTTTTTGAAATTCGTAAAAGCGCCCAAGCAAATTAACAATGGTTGATTTTCCGGCACCTGTAGCACCGACGAAAGCCACTGTTTTTCCTTTTGGAATAGTCAAATTGATATTCTGCAAGACATCGTTTTGTTCATCGTACGAAAAAGAAACGTTTTTGAACCGAATATCTTGATTGAAATCGACATTTGTTAACTTTCCTGTGTCTTGAACATTTTCATCTTGATCCAACACTTCAAAAATACGTTCAGCTCTAACAGTTCCCCTCTGAAGAATATTGAATTTATCCGCAAGTTGCCGAATCGGGCGGTAAAGTTGATTTATCCACAAAGTGAAAGCGATTATTTCACCGTACATGGTTTTTATTTCTCCACTTGTTTTTCCTTGGACATTCAATGCGCCCCAAACGAGTAAAAATGCAATGGATAGCGAACTCAACAATTCAACAACCGGAAAGAATATGGAAGTTGCCCAAACAGCATTGATATGTGCCTGACGATGCACTTTGTTGATTTCTTGAAAATTAGAAAACTCAACTTCTTGCCGATTGAATAATTGGACTATAGTCATGCCCGTCAATCTTTCTTGCACAAAAGAATTCAATTGATTCACGGCTGATCTTTCCTGTTGAAAAGATTCACGCATGGCTTTCGCGAACAATCTAGTGGCAATTACTAAGAGAGGAATCGGTATCAGTGTCATCAAGGAAAGCTGCCAATTCACTGAAAACATCATAGAAAGAATAATAATTAAGGAAATCAAATCCCCCGAAATATCCATTATTCCGGAAGAGAAGACCTCTGTTATAGCCTCCAAATCAGAGACAACCCTCGTTACCATTGACCCAACAGCGGTTTTATCAAAATAACGCATACGAAACGAAAGCAAATGACTAAATATTTTAATGCGTAAGTCTCGAATAACAGATTGAGCCAATAGATTAGAAAAATAGGATGACACTAGTTGCAATATTCCCTCTGAAATCAAAATAACAACCACCACGAAAGAACCAATTAGGAGCATTTCATGGTTTTGATTTTTAACAATATACTCATCAACCAATTGTCCGATAAAATAGGGGCGAAATGGACCTAAAAATGAAAGAATCAAAATGGCGACAACAGAAAAGATAAAGTATTTCTTGTGTGGTCTTGCAAAATGCAAGAGACGTTGAAACAGGAAATATTTACTCTTTTTTTCCATGGAATACAAAAGTAGTTTAATTTGATTGTGATTGGGTTACTTTAATTCCTTAAACCGTCAACTATTCGAAACCCAGAAAAATTGACAATGCCAATGAATGGACGATGAAAGCTGAGTTAGCTAAAAATGGGAGATTGGCCGAAGAAATCAGCTTCATAATAATTTAAGTACTATTTAATGAGGTGATATAACAGTATAATTAATGCATAACGCATAAATTTACCAATGGCAATAAAAGTAAATGTAACAATAGTTTTGGTTCGAAAAAAGCCAAGCGCCACTCCTATTACATCACCAACAAGAGGAAGCCAAGACAACAAAGCAAGCCAAACTCCATACCTATGAATCCGAGATCTCCAACTTTCAATTCTATCAATTGTAACACCGATTTTCAGCAGCCATTTTTGATTTCCCAAATAACCAATATAATAGTTCAACCACCCTCCGAATGTGTTTCCTGTTCCTGAAATCACCAAACAAATAAGCGGATTGTACCCAAGGGCGAGCATGGTTGTAAGAAAAATTTCAGAGGCAATAGGGAGTATGGTTGCCGCCAAAAAGCAAGTAACAAATAGCCCAACATACCCTACTTCAAATTCAAACATAAAACGGAGTCAATATTACTAATTTTAAGCCGGATTCCGTCTAGTTTAAATTACACTCTTTTTCTCCGAATTAGATTGTTTGATGAATATGTCGATTTGACTGAAACAAAGAAATTCGATTCTATCACAATATGCGCGATGCCTAAAACGGAATTCTGCATTTGGACTTCGTTTTGAGATTTCATAATAAGATAAATAATCAAAACCTAAAAATTCGAGATTAACTATGTTAGTTTCTTTTATGGTTTAGCGGCGCTGCTACTTTGGTGGTAAGCAGACTCAAACTCAAACTTTAGGCTTCTGTTTTCTAAAGAGCATTATTTACAAATCAGAGTGTCGTACCAAGGTGAAAACCCAACCCAAATACCAAGTGCTCCACCCTTTATGTTCGATGGGATATTCAAAGGTGTTGCGAAAGGATTTCCCCCAGAAAACATCTGACTGTATTTTTTTTCAAAAAAATCAAATTCTTTCATTCCCAAAGTTGAAAACTTGACAACAATTGTATCTCCTTTAGCAAAATATCCGTTGTACTTATCATCGATATTTGGATTATCCCACAACATTGGGTTCTCATAGGCAAAAACAAAACTTAATCCGTTGAAAAATTGATCATCAACAAATGGATTAAACGGTTTAGAAAACCCGAAATCTGAAATGTATTTCACCTCCCATTTGTATGCATTTCCATTCAATGTCGGATCAGATAACCGCGCCCAAGAAAGACCGTATCCTGGTAAATTTTTTTCCTCTTTCCAAAACAATGAGTCTAACGGAACCGTTGGGAGAATTCGAGTTTCTGCTTTGTATTCTTTGGAATCTACCAAAACTTTTATAGAATAGGATTTACCAACTTCACCGATTATGCCTGTTGAAACATAAGCGCACAAATGCAAACCAGCGAGTGAATCAGCAGGTATTCCAAAAAAGGCCGCTGCAATTTCCTCTGTACCAGGAGGTAAATTATCGGTACAAATCTCAACCAAAGTATCCGTTTTTTGACCATCCGAAAGAACGATGGTTGCACCTGATATGAAACCATTCAGATAAGCCTCTAAATTGGTCGGTGCATATATGTCATTTGTTTTGGAAAGCAGAATGATTGCAGGCGCTCCGGCCTCAATGCTTCCATCAATAACCAATTGCTCTTTGTAGCCTGGGATGTCTATTTTTACTTCCTTCGTACAAGAAGAAAGAAATACGA
Source organism: Crocinitomicaceae bacterium (assembly GCA_044348645.1). Lineage (GTDB taxonomy): Bacteria > Bacteroidota > Bacteroidia > Flavobacteriales_D > Crocinitomicaceae > UBA952. The sequence goes on from JBIKSL010000001.1 coordinate 43,851, forward strand.
TTAGGATAAAGTAAAACGTCTGTTTCATTTCAAATTTCAAAATTCCAAGTTACGCTCGGTATGATTGGAAAAAGGGATACTTGTTTTACCGATACTTTAAAGTCCCCACTTAAAAATTTTCCGTCGTTATCAACATACAAAAAGAATGGATTAGCACGATTATATATGTTATAAACCGAAAATGACCAATTGCTTTTTACTTTCTTTTTAACCTGAATTTCATTTCCTTGGGCATCGGTTTTCGTTTTGAATTCTTTACTGTAAAACGTAGCGGAAAGATCCAACCGATGATATGGTGCCATTCGCGTCGAGTTGCGGGCGCCGTAATTGAAAAGTAGATTTTGCTCTTGAACGTACCATGAACTCGGCAAGGTAAGCGTATTGCCTGTTGCGTATATGAAACTTGTTGAAAATGTCCACCTATTATTTAGTTTGTATGTGCCAACTAAACTGAAATCGTGCCTTCTATCATACTTTGCAGGAAAAATTTTCCCTTCATTCAAATCCGGAAATTGCCGATCTGTCTTTGCCCATGTGTATCCAATCCAACCTGTAAATTTACCAACGGCTTTTTTGATGAAAAACTCAATTCCATAAGCCCATCCTTTACCAAAAACCAAAAGATTGTCGGTATTGTCATTCACTTCATCTCCAGGAATTGCACCTTCTTTATATTCAATCATGTTATTCATTTCCTTATAATAGATTTCAACAGACGTTTCAAATAAGTCATTCATGAAATTTCTAAAATAACCAACCGAAGCTTGCCAGCCAATTTCTGGTTTTGCTTTATCCGTCGAAGGATACCAAATGTCTGTTGGCAAGGAAACAGCACTAAGTGAAGTCAAATGAACATATTGGTAATTGTATGAATACCCCGCTTTAATGGAACTTTTATCAGGTAGTAAAAAGCGTGCTGAAATTCTGGGCTCAAGACCATTATATAACTGAACCGTTTCGCCTTGTTCATATTGAATTGATTTATCTGGTGTACTGATTCCGTCACCTTTAATGTATCGCGTAAAAGGTCCAACATGATGATACATGCTATAACGCAGACCTGCATTGATTTTCACCACATCATTTAACTCGAAGTCATCTAGAATATAAAAAGCCGTTTCGTGTGAGTAGAGTTTTTGTGCTGAACCCGTATTAAAAACAACGCTATCGGATTGTGCGGAAACACTGGTAGGTGTGAATTGATGGCGTATGTAATCAGCGCCCCATTTGATGCTGTGTCTAGAATTCGGGAAATAAGAAAAATCAACTTTAGTTCCTACATCTCGAACACCCGAAAACAATTCAAATCGAAATTCGTCTTGTTTGGAACCAAAACTAAACTGATAATCGGAAAATGTAGAGGTTAAATTCATGAATAACTTGTTTGAAAACAAATGATTCCATCGTAAAGCTACAATTCCATTTCCCCAAGGCATTTTGGCATTGAATCCACCAATTCTATCTTCAAAGTTAAAAATGTCTTTTCCGTAATAACCGCTTAAAAAGATTCGGTCTTTGTCGGTTAGCTTATAATTCAATTTAGCATTAAAATCATAGAAATAATAACTCGATCCAGCGAAAGGAGAACTATCAGGAATAGCCGCTTTCATGATTAAATCAATGTAGGTTCTTCGTCCAGAAACGATAAATGACCCTTTGTCTTTTTTCAGTGGACCCTCAACCGTTATTCGAGATGAAATCGCTCCTAATCCGCCTTTTACTTTAAATTTCTTGTTGTTACCTTCATTCATGTTGACCTCCAATACGGACGACATTCTACCACCGTAATTTGCAGGCATACCGCCTTTGATCAAATTAACACTCTTAACAGCATCGGCATTGAATACGGAGAAAAAACCAAACAAGTGGGCAGCATTGTAAACAACACCTTCATCCAAAAGAACTAAGTTTTGATCCGGACCGCCACCACGCACATAAAAACCTTGTCCACCCTCCGAAACAGAGGAAACACCCGGTAACAATTGAATTGTTTTAATCACATCAACCTCACCCATAAAAGCAGGAAGAGTTTTAATTTTCTCGATGTCCAATTCAATTTTTCCCATTTGAGTAGAATTGACATTTTCTCCTTTCTTGGCATTGATAACAATTTCTTTTAAATCCTTGACATTCGATCCTAATTCGATGTCCAATTTTACATCCTTGGTTAAGTCAATTTCTCTTGACTCAATCGGAAACATTGAGGATCGATATTCCACAGTGTATTTTCCCGAGTTGACCGTCAAAGAATAAAAGCCGTAATTATTGGTAATCGCACCTTGATTTGTGGATGAGATGTAAACTTTTACGCCAATTAGTGCCTCTCCGTTATTGCTATCGGTAACATATCCACTTAAAGTTGATTTGGCTTGAGAAAAAGCTTGAGAAAAGCAGAAAAAAAAAGAAATTGAAATTAAGAGTTTCATTGTCGTTTAAGTCGGACAAAAATACAAACAACTCTTATGTAAAAAGGTTTACACAGAAAAGTTTTTACAATTGATACCATTTCGCTAGACTGAAGAATTTGATGAAATAATTTTTTAACAATTAAAAATCGTAGGCTTTAAATTCCTTAACTTTAATTTTCCAATTTTTTCAACTTATGTTCCTGATTTTCGATACTGAAACGACCGGTTTACCAAGAAACTACAACGCTCCAATTTCCGATACCAACAATTGGCCGCGAGTGGTTCAGATAGCCTGGCAGTTGCACGATGAATTGGGAAATGTATTGGAACACAAAGATTTTTTGATTCGTCCAAAGGGATTCAACATTCCATTCGAATCAGAAAAAGTCCATGGTATTTCGACTGAACTTGCAAATCTTGGAGGAGAGGAATTGGAAGATGTGCTTTTCCTATTCAAAAAAGCGCTTCAAAAAGCAAAATTCATCGTTGGACACAATGTGACATTTGACAATAACGTTCTCGGGTGCGAATTCTATCGTTTAGGTGAAGAATCTCCATTAACTCTTCCTGTTCTTGATACGTGCACCGAAAATTCTGCTGAGCTTTTAAAACTACCTGGCGGACGAGGAGGAAAGTTCAAATTACCAACGTTAACAGAACTTCACGAATATTTATTTCAAACACCATTTGTCGAGGCGCACAATGCAACTGCAGATGTTGAAGCGACCACACGTTGTTTCCTGGAATTAATCCGTAAAGAACACTTTTCGCTCGAGCAATTAATTCAGCAAAACGGCTATTTCGAGGCTTTCAAGGAGGTCAATCCTAATCCGATTCAACCGATAGGTTTAAGCCACGTAAATTTAAAAGCGGAGAGTGAAAAATTGCGTGAGGCAAGCAAACCGAAACAGGTGCCAACGAAGGTTTCAATTCCAACGTCAACAGCTAATCTTGGTGATGTCTCGTTTGCGCATTTGCACAACCATTCCCAATATTCAATTCTTCAATCGACCGCGGAGGTTCAGAAACTCGTTCAGAAAGCGATTGATTTGAATATGCCTGCAGTCGCGCTAACCGATACAGGAAACATGATGGCGGCTTTTCACTTTGAAAAAGCAGCGAGTGCATACAATGACAAGATAAAAGAAGAACGAAAACAAGCTGAAGAAGCAGGGGAACCATTTACTAAGAAGGAAATTCTTCCGATTATTGGTTGTGAGTTCAATGTTTGTCGAAACTTGGAGGACAAATCACAGAAAGATAACGGATATCAAGTCGTTTTTTTAGCGAAGAATAAAGATGGTTATCAAAACCTCATCAAACTCGCTTCTATCGCATACACAAAAGGAATGTATTACGTTCCACGAATCGATAAGGAGGTCATTAAACAATACAAAGAGAATCTAATTGTTCTTTCTGGAAATTTATATGGTGAAATCCCAAATTTGATTTTGAACGTAGGACTCAATCAAGCCGAGGAAGCTTTAGTCTGGTGGAAGGAGCAATTTGGAGCTGATTTTTACTTGGAAATGAATCGTCACGGTCTCGAACAAGAAGATCGCGTAAATACCACGTTGATTGAATTAAGTCGAAAACACCAAGTTAAATTGGTTGCAACAAACAACACGTATTACATCGATAAAAAAGACGCTTTTGCTCATGATGTTTTACTTTGCGTGAAGGATAGCGAATTGATGGAAACACCCAAAGGTCGAGGTCGAGGATTCCGATATGGGCTTGAAAATGATGAATATTATTTCAAATCGACCGAGGAAATGGTTTCCATATTTGCCGATGTTCCAGAAGCAATCCATAACGTTGAAGAAATCATTTCAAAATGTGAACCGTATCGATTGGCTCGCGAGGTTTTGTTACCCGCATTCGATATTCCCGAAGAATTCAAAGCCCTGGAAGATTTAGTTGATGGTGGAAAACGCGGAGAGAACAATTATTTGCGTTATTTAACGTATAAAGGAGCTGAAAAACGTTATCCAGAAATGACCGATGAAATTCGCGAACGGATCGATTTTGAGTTAGCTACAATCGAACGAACGGGATATCCTGGATACTTTTTGATTGTGCAGGATTTTTGTCAAGCGGCACGCGATATGGGTGTAGCAGTAGGACCCGGACGTGGCTCTGCAGCAGGTTCTGCCGTAGCTTATTGCATTGGGATCACGAATGTTGACCCAATTGAATACGATTTGCTATTCGAGCGTTTCCTAAATCCAGATCGTATTTCGATGCCTGATATTGACATCGATTTTGACGATGAAGGTCGCGGTCGCGTTATCGATTACGTAATCAATAAATACGGAGCGAATCAAGTAGCTCAGATTATCACTTACGGAACAATGGCGGCGAAATCCGCAATTCGAGACACAGCGCGCGTGATGAATTTATCGTTGCCCGAGGCAGATAGATTGGCTAAAATGATTCCAGATATCTCGTTGAAAAAATTATTCAGCCTGGATGAGTTGGAGTTGATTGATAAGTTAAAAAATCAAGAAGCTGTTGCTAATGCCAAGGAATTAAGAAGAATAGCTTCAGGAACTGATTTACAAGCTCAAGTGCTTCAAAAGGCAACGCAAATTGAGGGTTCTGTTCGAAATACAGGTATTCATGCTTGTGGAGTAATCATTACGCCTGACGACCTTACCAATTTTGTTCCAGTTGCAACAGCCAAAGACTCTGACATGGTTTGCACCCAATACGATAACTCGGTTGCGGAATCAGCGGGATTGTTAAAGATGGATTTCTTGGGATTGAAGACATTGACTCTAATCAAAGATGCTGTAAAATACGTTAAGCAAACGCACGGAATCGACTTAGATCCTGATAAATTTCCAATTGACGATGCAAAAACATATGAGCTTTTTCAAAAAGGTGAAACAGTTGGGATTTTCCAATACGAATCTCCTGGGATGCAAAAACATTTGAAAGAGTTGAAGCCAACCGTTTTTGCAGATTTAATTGCAATGAATGCACTTTATCGTCCGGGACCAATGGAATATATACCCTCATATTGTAAGCGAAAACACGGTGAAGAAGAAATCGTTTATGACCTTGCTGATTGTGAGGAATACTTGAAAGAAACTTACGGAATTACGGTTTACCAAGAGCAGGTAATGTTGTTGTCCCAAAAATTGGCAGATTTCTCGAAAGGTGAAGCCGATACTTTGCGAAAAGCAATGGGTAAAAAAGACCGAAAAGTGTTGGATAAAATGAAGCCGACTTTTATCGAACGAGCAAGTGCAAAAGGACATAAATCGGAAACGTTAGAGAAAATTTGGAAAGATTGGGAAGCATTTGCATCGTATGCTTTTAATAAATCGCATTCCACTTGTTATGCTTGGGTTGCCTATCAAACGGCTTATCTAAAAGCAAATTACCCTGCGGAATATATGGCGTCGGTTCTCAGCAACAACATGAGTGACATCAAGTCGGTTTCATTTTTTATGGAAGAATGTCGCCGAATGGGAATTGCGGTTTTAGGACCGGATGTCAATGAATCAAATCTAACGTTCTCCATTAACAAAGCAGGTGCAATTCGTTTCGGGCTTGGCGCAGTGAAAGGTCTAGGAAGCGGCCCAGTGGATGCCATTATCGAAGAACGAGCTAAACAACCATTTACTTCTATTTTTGATATGACAACTCGTTTGAGTTCAACAGCATGCAACAAACGTGTTTTGGAAAGCTTGGTATACTCCGGTGCGATGGATTCGTTTGCTTCTGCTCATCGAGCTCAATATTTTGCCATGGATTCCTTTGGAAAATCATCATTCATCGAAATTGCTATTAAATATGGATTGAGCTCAAAAAACAATTCTAATTCCTTGCAATCCGATTTGTTTGAAGGAAGCTCTGATGCGGATATTCCAGAACCCGTTTTCCCGAAATGCGACGAATGGCCGAGTATTTATAAATTGAACAAAGAAAAAGAAGTAATCGGTATTTTCATTTCTGGTCATCCACTTGATGACTTTCGCATTGAAATAGAATCCTTTTGCAATGGAAATGTATCCATGCTAAATGACCTTACCCCGCATAAAGGACGTGATTTATTGATTGCCGCAATCGTTACCTCGAGTGAACATCGCTTCACCAAATACGGTGATGGATTTGGCTCCTTGACGATTGAAGATTACAACGATTCCTTCCGATTGAACTTGTTCAAGGAGAATTATTTGCGCTACAAGCATTTCATGGAACCAGGAACGTTTATCGTAATCAAAGGTCGAGTAGAAATTCCAAGACATCGAACAAACGTTGAATTCGTGGTGAATAGCATCGAACTTTTGAATGACTTACGAGAAAAACGCACGAAAAACTTGCAATTGAAAGTGTCAAGCAAATCGTTGGATCAATTAATGATTGATAAACTCAATGGTTTATTTACGAAAAATGAAGGTTCCTGCCCAATCCAATTTACGATTTTTGATACCATTGAAGGAATTGAAGTCAACATGCCCTCCCGTTCGATGCGCATTAAACCAAGCAATGAACTTTTCAAAGAACTCGCAAAAATGGACATTGAATTTCGTTTGAATTAATTGAAGTGAAATCTGTCTTAAAAATATTCCTCGTTCCCATTTTTCTTTGTCTTTTAGACATATATATGCGCTGGGATCTTTTAGCAAGATACAGTGACAATCAGCTAATTTTCTATGTCAGTTCCTTGTTGATTTCGATTGGATTTTTTGTTTTTGTTTTACTATTACTTAAGTCGCTTGAAACCAAACCCATTTTTTATTTTGGAATTGCAATCATTGTGTTTCCATTACTCCTATTTTCTTTTTTTGGATCGTACACTTTCTTTTCTTTGAATGGAATTTTCCCTAATTACTACACGTTTCTCTATTTCAAAACGGAGCCCAAAAGTGCCATGATGATTATTCGGGATGTCAGTGGTTGGAAGGAATTGATTGGGATTTTAATTGGGATATTGACTTTAATCACGCTAATTCGATGGTATACCAACAAACACGTTACTGCGATTCAAACGAAATGGCTCATTGTATTTGGAGTCATTCAGTTTTCAGCCTTTGAAACTTTAATCTCGTTTCATAAGAAGTATGACCAATGCGCGATTGTAGATGCCAATTTCGCAGCGTGTATTCAACGACATGCTTTCACATGGGACGACCACTCCGAGTTTAAAGGAAAAGGACTTGAAGAACGTAATCCTCCCAACATTGAGTTTAAAAAAGATCCAAAGAAGTTCAATGTTGTCGTTTTCATTTTTGAATCGGTGCGAAAGAGAAGTCTTCAGATATACGGAAATAAGAATGAAACGACTCCCTATTTTGCAAAAATGCAACAGGATTTTCCCGAGAATTTTTATGTCTTCAAACAACCTGTTTCCGTTTCTTCAACTACGATGTTGGCCGTTCCAGCGATTTTAACAGGAATCGGACCTTATCAAGATAAAAGTATTCTGTATTCGCAACCGCTGTTATGGGAATACGCCAAAATCTTTGATTACAAAACGTTTTTTCTTTCTTCACATACCTTGAAATGGTATAAATTCAATGAATTCTATAAAAAGGAAAAACTAGATGTTTGGTGGAATAAAGACAATTCAGGAATCCCTTACTTCAACGATTTGGGAATCAAGGATGAGTTGTCGATCAAAAAGTTAAATCGAACGATTTCAAAATTTTCGGATAAACCTTTTTTCGGAGTTGTTCAATTAAACACAACCCATTATCCGTATGAAGTTCCAGAAAAATACAAGAAATGGGATGACTCATTTAGTGGAAGCTACGACAATGCCGTTCGCTACCAAGATGCCATTATTGGAGATTTCTTCAAACATCTTAAAAAAGAAGGTTTACTCGAGAATACAATCGTTCTCTTTGCATCCGATCATGGCGAGTCATTAGCTGAACATCACAACATTGGTCACGTGGAAAGTAATTACACTGAAGCGATCAGCATTCCACTTTTGGCTTATATTCCCGATGGGATAATTTCGAATGATGAAAAAAATCAATTGAAAAAAAATCTAAATCATTTAACATCCAACATTGACATTGCGCCTACAATCGTCGATATATTAAATCTTGATAAGGAATCCAAACTCAAATCCTATCAATCCAATTTCACAGGATATAGTCTTTTAAAGCCTATTCCTCGAGAACGCATGATAATTTCGCTGAACAACAACCAAGTCGCAAGTTTCAATACAGGCCTTTCAGTTTGCAGTGAGGATTGGCATTATTTATTCCGAACGAATCTAGTTCCAAATAAGGAAGAATTTTATTTTTGGAAAAAGGATGTCGGTGAATTGAAAGATCGACAGAATTCGCTTTCTCAGAAAAAACGAAATTTAATGTTGAAACACATTGAAAAGTATCCGGTTTGTGATAAGTTGATTCAAAAGATCAGGAAATTGAAAAATAGTTGAATTACAAGGCATTATGACGAAATAAAAAGAATTTTACCTTTATGGTCAAATCGGTAATAACTTCGTTGAATTTGAAATTGGAAAAGTATACGAAGGATTTTTATTTCAAAAGAAATTAGTATCAAACCATAAAAAATCATTTCATTAACAAACGCACCATTTGTTTCAATTGACTCTGAATTGGACAAATTTCGTGATAAGGTAATCTTTACCAAAAAACTGGAAAAGGCAAATAAAGTATTATCGGCCGCAAAATTACCTGCGAAAAAGTAGTATTATTCTTTCAATTCCCATTAAAAAAATCTTCTAAGCGGATATTCAGTGATTTAAGGTAACCAATGGCTCTAATCGAATTTCGATTGAACTAAACTAGCTGAATTCAAGCAACAAATACAACTTTATCTAACAAAACTGCCTTTAATTTGCTTTTTTGTTCCTCTTAAATCTGTATAATTAACATTTAGAATGAATTTATCTCCTTTTTTCAAGGCTAAAATAAAGTCAATCATACTCTTAGTAAGATTTTCACTGGCAGATGAAAAGGTTTTTGTGTTATGAATTAGTTCGAAGTTTTCAATTTCATATTCCGCATTTGTGGAATCTGAGTCAAATTCAACATGAATATTGAATAGTGTTGTGTCCATTATTTCTCCAGAAACAGAGTTTCCTAACCACAAAACAGGCTTCAAGGAGCGCTTTATTTTCACGGTGAATTTATCAATTATTACTTTTTCCCTTTCTTGCGTATATGGATTCACTTCGTAATTTGCTATAATGAAAGTTGCTGAATTTCGTTGAACAGTATCAAGAGTATGAATTGACCAAGTTCTATTTTTTTTGGTCGGCTCTATGATAAATGCCCCATCTAAATTTACTGGAAAACCTTTTTCAGTGTAAAATGAATTTGCATAATCTTTGATAAAAAAGGTATCTTTAGTACCATTGAATTTATAATTGAAGTTTTCTTGAGAAAAAAGATTTTTAGCTAAAAGAGTGCAAAAAAGAAAAAAGATAATCTTCAATAACATTAGCATGAAATTTTATCAATTCTCCGTTGGTGACGTCCGCCTTCAAATGCTGTATCAAGAAAGGTTTTGACAATAGCCAATGCTTCATCTTCAGTAATAAAACGAGCTGGTAAAGACAAAATGTTGGCGTCATTGTGTTGCCGAGCAAGTTTGGCGATTTCAGAATTCCAGCAAAGCGCACCTCTAATTCCTTTGTGTTTATTGGCAGTCATATTGATGCCATTTCCTGATCCACAAATTAAAATCCCTAACATTTCTTTATTTTGTAAAACTTTCTCGGCAACTGGGTGGGCAAAATCAGGGTAATCAATGCTTTCTTCAGAAAAACAACCGAAATCCAAAACCTCATAACCTATTGCTTTCAAAAATGAAATTATTTTTCCTTTGAGAACGAATCCGGCATGATCAGCCCCGATGGGAATTGTTTTTTGTGTCATGAATGTATTTTTTGTAAAGTTATTTCATTTAATTTGATTAACAAGTTTAAAGATAAGTGTCAAAAAATATGTAAGGCAAAATCAAAAGATAATTAGATAAACAATATACTATTTACAAAATCCACCTTGTTTATTGCTTAAAGCGCTTAAATTCATCACATTATATTTTTTCACAAATTAAAAAGTCTATTTTTATTTCGGATTCTTAAACGCTCAAAAAAAATTGTAGTTTTGATTTGAGTAAACGATTTTTGTTGAAATTTGCTGAGAATTATATTTAGACTAGAAGAAATAATTGTTTTTCTTTAGGGTGTTCTAAATTTTCAAAATCTTGTTTATCAAATTGATTTTTGACGAACAAATAATCTGTTTAGCAATTACATTAACAAATAAATATACTAAATGAATACATTCTATTTTCTCATTTGTAGTTTAATAACTTCCACCGCTTTTTGTCAAAAGGTTTTTTCAGTGAAATATGCTAGTCAAGCGGATTTGAAAGTTTACGTTGTAAAATATGAAAGTCAAGCAGATTTAAAAGTTTTCAAAGTAAAATACGAAAGTCAGGCGGGTGAGAACAACGGGAAATGGTTTTTTACCGATTACGAAAGTCAGGCAAAAAAGAAGTTATTTTTTGTAGATTATGAAAGCCAAGCAGATTTGAAGATTTTCTTTGTAAACTATGAAAATCAATCAGGCTGGAAAAATCTTTCCAAGAAACACCTCTTGTATTAATTCGTTTTGAGTGTTCTTGAGATTTTAGGCATTTTTTTTGGGCTAATTTATTTAGCATTGATAACATATCATGCAAGAATCGGTTGGATTTTTGGTTCTTTGAGTTCTGGGATTTATTCTGTGATTTGTTGGAATCAAGAGTTATATATTCAAACATTCTTGCAATTTACTTATGTACTTCTCGGATTAATTGGATTTATTCAATGGAATAGTAATAATAACATTCATTTATTAATTAAACGAGCTACTCGAAAACAACACGTTATTTATATTTTTATTTGTACAATTTTAAGTTTCTGCTTCGGTAAATGGTTCTCTATGACTAGTCAACAATATCCTTACCTCGATTCGTTGATATCCATGATTTCGCTTTTAGCAACAATTTTGGCAACCAAATCCATACTTGAAAATTGGATATATTGGGTTTTTGGAAACTCCCTCGCCATTGTGCTATTTGCTTCCCTCGATCTTTACGCTACCTCCTTTTTATATTTCATCTATTTATGCGGTTCGATTTTCGGCTATTACAACTGGAAAAAATTATTCAAAAAACAATCCAACCCAATAAAAGCGTAATGAGCTTAAAAATTGCATTTACCGGGCCTGAATCAAGTGGAAAAACAACAATTTCTAAACTCCTTGCTTTATCGGTAAATGGCATTTGGATTGAAGAGTATGCGAGAGAATATTTAAAATTTAAAAACGTATACGAAAAAAGTGATTTGGATAATATCGCCAAAGGACAAATTAAAAGATGGTCGTATGAAAATAAATTACTCGTTGCTGATACTGAAATGACGGTCATAAAAATATGGTCTGAATATCGTTACAATAGCTGCTCCGATTTTATCCAAATGGCATATCAAAATCAACAATTTGATCATTATTTTTTATGTAAACCTGACATTCCATGGGAATTTGATCCTTTAAGAGAGAACCCAACGAACCGTGATGAACTTTTTGAACGTTATCGGACAGAGCTTCTGGCTATGAAAAGATCATTTACCATTATAGAGGGAACTATTGAAGAAAGATTAACAAGTTGCAAAAACGTATTGAATAAACTTTTGAATTAATAAATGCGCTGGACAATAAAGTTTTCCAGTCTTAATAATTGAACTCTTTGAGTTTATTATATCGTTTTCAATCAGGAAAGAATCAATAATCTTGTTGGTTCTAAAACTCTTTCCACAAGTTTAAAATACGGAAATATTTCTTTTTTTATGTAATAATTTCCTGTGCCTGATTTCATTTATTTGTTATCAATATATAAGCTGGCATTGATTTACAGATTTTTAATAGAATTATTTTTAAAAATGTTTAACAAAAAATGTAAAACGTTAAACAAAAATTGTTTAACTTTATCATGAAAATGTTAAACAAAATAATAACATCATGTCAACAATTGAATTTAATGATGCCTTAGTGGGAATCGAAAACAATTTGCAGTCGTTTGCTCTGAGTTTCACAAGAAATCGAGAGGATGCAAGGGATTTGACTCAGGAAACTATGTTAAAGGCAATAACTTATCGGAATTATTATACGCCTCAAACAAACTTCAAGGCATGGGTTTTTACGATTATGAGAAACATTTTCATCAATCAATATAGAAGGAGAATGAAGTCCGGAACCATTTTTGATAACTCTAAGGACTCCTTTTTGACTTTAAACACCGTCAGTTTTGATGAAACTCCGTTGGAGCGTATTTCAGTTAAGGACATCAATCAGAAAATTGATTCGTTGGGAGATGAATACAAGAGACCTTTCGAAATGCATTTTCAAGGATTTAAATATAAAGAAATAGCTGACGAGTTAAGAATACCGATTGGTACAGTAAAAAGTCGTATCTTTATTGCTCGTAAGAAGCTGATGGACGCCTTGCCGGACTATAATTTCTCCGCGAATTAATGAGCAAACGCGTCACCATATTAGGAGCCGGAATTTCCGGGCTATCTGCTTCGGCTTTTTTAGCTAAAGAGGGATTTGATGTTACTATTCTAGAAAAAAATCCAACAATAGGAGGGAGGGCAAGGCAATTCGAAAAGGACGGATTTGTTTTCGACATGGGTCCAAGTTGGTATTGGATGCCCGATGTTTTCGAGCGTTTTTACAACCAATTTGGTTATTCAACTCCTGATTTTTACGAATTAAAGAGACTCGACCCTTCCTATCGTGTTTATTGGTCCGATCATTCTTACACGGATGTCCCTGCGAATATGACGGAAATGGAGGCTTGGTTTGAATCTTTAGAACCAGGTAGTTCGAAAAAATTGAGAGAATTTTTGAAAGATGCAAAATATAAATACGAGGTTGGCATGCAAGATTTGGTATTCAAACCGAGTTTGAGTATACTAGAATTTGCTGATTCTCGTGTTTTGAAAGGATTACTTAATATGCACCTGTTGTCTTCTTTTTCAAAGTACATCCGAAAATACTTCAAGCATCCAAAAATTCTCTCTTTATTGGAATTTCCAGTTTTATTCTTGGGTGCAATGCCCAACGAAACTCCCGCTTTGTATTCGTTGATGAATTATGCAGATATTTCACTCGGAACTTGGTATCCGATGGGTGGAATGCACAAATTTGTTGAAGCTTTTGAGAAAATTGCCAAGGAACAAGGTGTTCAAATTAAAACAAGTCACGAGGTTTTGGGATTTGATTACGTTGATAAAACAATCCTTTCTGCAAAGTCATCGCAAGGAACTCATGAATCAGACTTTTTCATTTCAGGTGCCGATTACCAACATACGGATTCGAAATTGTTGAACGGTCACGCCAATTATTCAGAAAAATATTGGGACAAACGTACAATGGCGCCTTCTTGTCTTTTATTTTATGTGGGTATCAATAAACGAGTAACTAATTTACAACATCATAATTTGTTTTTTGACGAATCTTTAGATCTTCACGGAAAAGAAATCTACAAAGATCCCCAATGGCCAAGTGCCCCATTGTTTTACATGAGTGCTCCGTCGATTACAGATCCTAGTGTTGCTCCAGAAGGACATGAAAATTTATTTTTCTTGATTCCAATTGCACCGGATTTAAAAGATGACAACGAAGAAATTCGTGAACGCTATTTTGATTTACTGTTGCATCGTTTGAAAACAATTACTGGAAATGACATCAAGGAAAATATCGTTTACAAAAAGAGCTTTTGTATCTCCGATTTCAAACGAGAATATAACGCTTTCAAAGGAAATGCCTACGGACTTGCAAATACCCTGAAACAAACAGCGATTTTAAAACCGAGCTTAAAAAATAAAAATCTCAGTAACTTCTACTATACTGGTCAATTAACTGTGCCCGGACCAGGTGTGCCTCCCTCAATCATTTCAGGCGAAGTTGTTGCTAAAGAAATTATTAAATCTCAAAAACGTTAAACTATGAAACAACTATTTGATGATATCAGTCAGGAAATGAGCCGCCTAACGACAAAGCGTTACAGCACCTCGTTTTCTTTGGGGATTAGTTTTCTGCACAAAGATTTACATAAACCCATTTACTCCATTTATGGATTCGTTCGTTTCGCGGATGAAATTGTAGATTCATTTCATGGTTATGATAAACAGAAATTATTATCAAATTTCAAAGAAGAAACCTATAAATCTATTTCCGAAGGAATTTCTTTGAATCCAATTCTGAATTCTTTTCAGTGGGTGGTAAACAAATATGATATTCCTCATGAATTAATCGAAACGTTTTTGAATTCGATGGAGATGGATTTGTCAGATCATGTTTACGACAAATCGACTTACGACAAATATATTTTAGGTTCAGCTGAGGTTGTTGGATTGATGTGTTTGAAGATATTTGTGGAAGGCAATAATTCCGAATACGAGCGATTAAAACCTTATGCTATGAAACTTGGTTCGGCATTTCAAAAAATCAATTTCCTTCGCGATTTGAAAGCTGATTATCAAGAGCTTGGTCGGACATATTTCCCTGGTATCAATATGGAAGAATTCAATGCTACCGTTAAAAAAGAAATTGAAGCAGATATAGAAGTCGATTTCCAATTAGGGTTGCAAGGAATAAGAATGTTGCCTCACAAAGCTCGATTTGGTGTTTACATGGCTTATAAATATTACTTTAAACTTTTCAAAAAAATTAAGCAAACTGAAGCAGAGGTTATTTTAACAGAGCGTGTTCGAATTCCAAATCGACGAAAATTCAGGATTTTATTAACTTCGTTCTTGAGACATAACCTTAATTTGCTTTGATGATTCAGCAAAACGTAATTCTAGTCGATGAGCATGACCGAGAGGTTGGACTTATGGAAAAGATGGAGGCTCATCGAAAAGGCTTGTTGCATCGCGCGTTTTCTGTTCTAGTTTTTAACGATAAAGGAGAACTCCTTCTCCAAAGACGAGCTTTCGGAAAGTATCATTCGGAAGGTCTATGGACTAATACATGTTGCAGTCATCCATTTCCAGGTGAATCAATTCTTGAAGCTGGAAAACGACGTTTATTCGAAGAAATGGGATTTACTTGTGAGTTGACTGAGGTTTTTTCATTCATTTACAAAGCAAATCTTGATAATCGTTTGATTGAACACGAATTGGATCACGTTCTTGTAGGTTTTTCAGAAGAAACTCCTCATTTGAACTTGGAAGAAGTTAGCTCATTTAAATGGATGACAATCGATGAAATAAAAGCAGATATCAGTCAAAATCCCTCAAATTATACCGCTTGGTTTCGTATTCTAATCGAAGAATATGAATCAAAAATTCAAAATCTAGTAGCGAATGAAAGTTTGTAGAAGAGCGACTTTTAATTCGGCTCATCGTCTATTTCGTGAGGATTGGAGCGATGAAAAAAACAAGGATGTTTTTGGAAAATGTAGCAATCCGAATTACCACGGACATAATTATGTGCTTGAAGTTTGGCTTGATGGCAAAATTGATCCAGAGACAGGTTATGTCATTGACTTAAAAATTCTAAAGGACTACATCAAAGAAGAAATAACGGAACGTTTCGACCACCGAAATCTAAACCTAGATTGTGACGAATTTAAAAATCTAAATCCAACCGCCGAAAACATTGCCCTAGTTTGTTGGCGTCTTCTGCGCGCAAGACTTGATTCGAAATACGATTTAAGTATAAAGCTCTGGGAAACTGAGAACAATGTAGTGGAATGTAATGGAGAATAATTCCTCAAATAAGGTCATCGATACATTATTTTTTCTCTAACATATACTTAATGGATGTTAAGCGTATTTTCGATGTTGAAACGAATTTGTTTTACTGAAAAGACATTTTTTGCTGTAATGACTCGTTCTATTTAATTGATTTTGTAAATTAGAATGATGCAAAGGATTAATGCCAAACTTTGTGAACTATTGGGAATTGAATTTCCTGTGATAATGGCTCCTATGTTTTTAGTTTCAAATGAAAATATGATCATTGAGGCTATCAAATCAGGAATTACCGGTGCAATTCCTGCTTTAAATTATCGTGACACGGATGATTTAAGTCGAGCGATTCGAAAAATAAAAACAGAAGCGAAAGGTCCGTTTGGTATTAATTTGATTGTAAACAATTCGAATTTCCTTTACAAAGAACAACTTCGTGTTTGTTGCGAGGAGCAAGTTGATTTTATCATTACCTCATTGGGTTCACCCGAAGAAACCATTCGCAAGGCAATAAAATATAAGATTAAAGTTTTTTGTGATGTGACTGACTTAAATTTCGCATTGAAAGTTGAAAAACTAGGCGCCGACGCTGTAATTGCCGTTTGTAAAGAAGCGGGTGGTCACGCAGGTCCAACATCATACAAGGAATTAATACCGCAACTTAAAAAAGAACTGAAAATCCCGGTTTTTTCGGCAGGAGGAATTGGAACAGGTAGAGGAATTAAAGAAATGTTGGAGTTAGGTTCAGATGGCGTTTCAATAGGGTCGATTTTTATTGCCACAAAAGAAGCCCCTGTTTCGGAGGAATACAAGCAAGCTTGCGTAAAATATGGGGCAAAAGACATTGTTCTTACAACCAAATTATCTGGAACTCCCTGCACTGTTATCAATACACCTTACGTTCAAAAAGTAGGAACGAGTCAGAATTGGTTGGAACGAATCCTAAACAGAAATAAAAAACTTAAAAAATGGTTCAAGGCGTTGACTTTCATGCGCGGAATGAAAAGTCTTAGAAATGCGGCATTTAGCTCCACCTACAAAACGGTCTGGTGTGCAGGACCCTCAATCGAATATGTTCGTGAAATCAAACCAGTTGGAGATGTAGTCGCTGAATTGAAAAAAGACTACTTTCAGAGTATCTCCACAGTCGGCTAAACTTCTGAATTATTCGTGAACCTGAATTCTTTGTCAACCCGAATATGAGTGACAAAAATAGTTCGAAAAGCACCAATTAGTTTTGCGATTTTAGTTCTAAAAGTTCGATTTATTCTTATTTTACAAGATGTTGAGTTTCTGAATGCTTCATTTGGTTGTTTGGATACATTCTCTTAGTTCGAATTTTTCTATCTTTTCGAATAAATCAAAGACATTTGTTTTACTCGTTTAGCAATGGTTTCTCTCAGATTTTGAGGTTCGATAATTTCAATTTCCCCACCGTAACCAAGAATAGAACGAATAAATTCTTCCGAAATAAGAACATTTAGTTCAAAAACAGATTCCTGAGTTCTTTCTGAGATTAATTTTTGAGAACGATGAAATGGTTGGGAAGCAATGTATTTTGCAGCGATTTTATTGGCTTTGATTTTAATTGTTTCAGTTTTCCCTTTGTATGCTGTGATTCCAACTGTATCCTGAAAATAGGAGCTCGGACTAAAATCTTCGGGAAGAATTGCCTCATCTTCCGTAATCATTGGATCTTGAATCCGATCAAGTGCATAAGTAATGATGTCATTTTTAGCCGAATCAAATGAAATCAAATACCAACGATTGCGATATTCTTTTAAAAATAATGGCGAAACCTTTCTTGGTTTTTCAACTCCTTTGATGAAACTCGCATAGGTGAAAAAAACTTTTTTTCGTGTCCGAATCGCCTCCAAAAAAAGCGGTAGATATTCATTTCCGCCAACTGATATGGCTGATTCAAATTCAATAAATTGACTTATTTCAGAATCTTCATTATCTCCTATGGCTACTCGATCTACAATTTTATCAATGGCATTTCCAAATTGTCGGAAAAAAGGAACTTCTCTAAATTGCTGTAAGGTATTAACTGCAAAGCGAATGGAACTTAATTCGTCCTCTGAAAGTGGTATGTCATTGATACTGAAATCAGCATTTTCGTAATAATATCCGCCATGTCGTTTACTGAATTTAATGGGGGCATCGTGTTCCATCTTCATGGCAAACATGTCTTTTTCAATGGTGGAATCACAGATATTTGATCCTTGTGAGCCAAAAAGTTCTTCCTCACATGCTGCTCTCAATTTTTGCTTGCTTGGATAAGGTTTATATTTGTTTCGCAACATGCGATCGATGATACGATAACGAATCAATGCGTTTTTGATTTGTGGCATACGTTAATTACTCAAGACTTTATTTTGATAGCCGAAAAGTCCAAAAAATTTAATTGCTTGAGCCACTTCATACGGCACATCTTCCTCCCAACTGCTTGCACCTGCCTTTATTTTACTCAAGACATCATCGGACATTATATGCAATAATTGATGTTCATACTCTTTGATTGAGATTATTTTATTATTATCCTTCATAAATTGCAGAAGTCCATTCAAATTTTTTGGAATAACGATATTACTTAGATCGTAAATTGAACCATCTTCTACATTCAGAGCTGGGTAAACGAATAACTTGACATTGTGCCCAAATCCCCGTCCGAAGGCTTCCAGAAGACCGCCAGGAAGGTTATCGTAATAACGTTCATCGAAAATGGTGTTGAGGTTATAAACTCCAAGAATTACGCCCATTAAATTTCCTTTTGCAATCGCCGCAAGGTATTCAACCATTTTGTAGTGCTTCAAGTAATTCGAAATCATCACGGTATAACCCAAAGAACTCAACAGCTCTGCTCGATCCATAAAGTCCTTGTCAGAAATTTTTCCATCGGCCGTCAAATCTTTGAGTGTTAATTCAAAAACTACCTCAAGATTTGCTTCTTTCACTCGTTTTTCTTTCAAAAAAGCAACTCTTCCTTTTTCAATCATATCGATATGAACCTTGGTAACTGGTCTGAATCGTCCTCTCATCAAAAGAATATTCTTTTTGTATAAAGCAGTTGCGGGTTGCAAGACGTTTTTCGCTAAATCAAACATTGTGGCATCCGTAATTCCGCGCTTAACTAAGTTGAGAGCGATTATTCGATTGTCAACATTCTCAAAATCTGGACCTGAAACGCGGAGCATATCAATTTCCATTCGATCACGCGGTAAACGATGAACCAAAGCATCTAAAAATTCATCCAAATTCTCGGTGTGAAAAAATCCTGCGTGAATTAAGTTAACACCTAAAATACCAAGAGCTTCTTGTTGTCCCTTGTGACTGTTATCGTGCATTTTTATATGCAGAATAATATCATTTGTTGGGCCTTTTTGATGTAGCTGAAATCTCATGCCAACCCACCCTTGTCCTTGATTCGTTTTATGATAATTCAACGATTCGACGGTGTTGCAAAAAGCGAAAAATCGTGATTCCTTGTGTTTTTTCGGTAGCGTTTCAGCAATGTGGTTGTATTCTGTTTCCAACATCGTCACCAATCTTTCTTCGCAAACATAACGAGAAGCTACGCCATAAAGCGAATCAGATACTTTCATGTCGTAAGCAGATTGAGTAAAGGCAATTGTTCCGGAGCTACCACCGGCTTTAAAGAAATTTGCAGCTACTTCTTGTCCGGCTCCAATTTCAGCAAAACAACCATAAATGTCGGCCGTTAAGTTTATTTTAAGCGCTTTTTCTTCGGTGGTTAATCTGAATTCACTCATATTAATTCGGATCTTTAAATTTTGGATTATTTATAAAATTATAATCAGTTAGCGTAAGAAGGAACCTTTTTAACAAATACTTTTCTTGTGAGTCGAGCTGAACACCGCCTTGACCTGCAAACTCCATTAGTGGGTCTATGGTTGCGCTGTGAGTTACTCCGCTCGAATAATGTTCTATGACCTCATCGAGTGAGGCGAATCTGCCGTCGTGCATGTAAGGTGCTGTTAATGCGATATTTCTCAAGGTTGGCACTTTAAATTTTCCATAATCACTTGGATTTCCCGTTACAAAACCCCGTCCTAAGTCTGAAAATGTGGCATCAAGTCCGTTGTTACTAAATTTTTTCACTTGCATCAGTGGACCATTGTGACAATGAAAACAATCCGCACCATTCAGACTTCTAAAAAGATCGTATCCGGCCCATTCCTCATTATCAACTGTTTGAAGAATGGCTTGTTCTTTCGTTGTAAGACTTATCTTATTTTCAAATTTGTACATGATATCGTATTTCGATTCGGCACTAATAAGCGTTCGAAGAAATTGGGCGATTGCTTTTGCCACTTTTATAGAGTCAATGCCTTCTTCATTAAATGCGCTAAAAAATCGATTTCGGTATTGGATATCTGCATTCAGTTTCTGCGTGGCATCTTTCCAGCTTTGGTGCATCTCAATTGGATTTGGCACGGGTTCTAAAATTTGAGCTTCCAAGCTTGTTTTGCGTCCGTCCCAAAAAAAGAAATTTTCCCAACCTAAGTTTACAAGTGCCATTGATTGACGTGTTCCGGCAATACCATCAATCCCAACCGAAAATTTTTTGGGGTCTGAGAATCCATTTTGTGGCATGTGACAGGTAGCACAACTAATAGAGTTATCGCCACTTAATCTTTTTTCATAAAATAAAAATCGCCCTAACTCAACTCCTTCAATTGTTAAAGGATTGTCTTCAGGAATGATCATATCAGGAAAATGCGATGGGATTTCTAGCTTATATGGACTTGCTTCAAATCCTACTTTATCCTTTCGACAGGACAAAAGCATAAAACAAAATGATAATATTACCAAGTGTTTCATTATTTGGTTGTTAAGGCTTCTTTGAAGTTTTGAGCAACTTTTAAAGTAAGAGAATATTGTCCCGAAGTTGAGTGAGTTAAAAATTCTTTTTTTAAATCAATCGGTCGAGTTGGATTTTGCAATAAAGAAAGTAAATCCAATTTAAGTTCAAAACGATGTTCTTTATCCGAAACAGCTTGCCAGTTAATAACAGAAAATGAAATTGTTTCCAAAAATTGATTGGTTCCGACATGGAAACTAAAGTTGTGATTAAGATTTAGCGTTGCATCCGGAATGGTATCGGTTTTGCCCTCAATACTGATGAAAATGTAACCCGTATTCCAACTCCAGTGCATCGTTCCAGCATTACTGATATTTAATGGGCTATCATTCGGAAAAGTAGCCGGATCCAAATGGTTTAATGCCTCAATCACACCAATGCTTCCTTTTAACGAAGAAAATTTGTTAAAATCCCCAACGATACGTGTAAGTAAATTTCCAGTTGATGAAAAGTCGAAAAGTGCTGCTTTCGTTAAGGTGTCAGTTCCATTTCTAAGCGCCGAAAAGTAAAATTTTAAATCGGTGAATTTAACTTTATATCCTTCCGAAGTTGTATAAATGGAATCTAAATAAAATGGTTGGGTTCCGAAGATTGGGTCAACGGTGATGGATAGGTATTTATTTTTATTAGAAGTTGGGTTTGAATCATCTTTATTGCATGAAAAAATGATTGTAAGAATGAAAAGGATGTAAATATTAATTTTCACAAAACAAAATTAAGCTAAAAACAGCCGTAATTTCTATATTTAAGTTTCTTAACACTCAATATGAACAAGCCAATATCATTAAAAGTTTTAAATGCCTCTGCTGGTAGCGGAAAGACTCACCAACTTGTTTTAGAATACTTGACCATTTTATTGGGGAAAGACCATCCTAATCCGAAATATAAATCAATTGTTGCAATGACATTTACGAATAAGGCGGCATTGGAGATGAAAACTCGGATTATAAATACACTTGAAGGAATTATCAATTACGATGAAACAAACGCCAAAATCTCACACATGCTGAAGGATTTAATCAGGAATATTGGTACGAATCAACAGATCATTCAACAACGAGCTCAAAAAGCCCTGAGCCAAATTTTACATGGATACGAAGATTTTCATGTCTCGACGATCGATAAATTCAACCTTCGATTAATTCGTTCTTTCAGTAAAGATTTAGATATACCTGGTGATTTCGAAGTCGTTTTGAATGAAAAACAAATCATTGAAGACGTAGTTGATATGCTCATGAGCAAACTTGGTCAGCCGGATTGTCAGGATTTAACTAAGCTGATGACCCTGTATGCACGAACAAATTTGGAAGAGGGTCAAAGTTGGAATTTCAGACAACAGCTCGTTGACTTTGCCAATGTTCTATCCTCGGAGCGCAATCAGGAAATTGTGACCAAATTACTCGATTTATCTTTAACTTACAATGATTACGCCCAATTAAAAGCAGAAATACAGAGTATTGAATCTGCTTTCATAGCCAACGCAAACGAATTTGGAAAATACTTGCTATTGCAAGGATTAACTCCTGATAACACACCTGGAGGAGGAACCACTATAAATTCACTTCAGGAAGTCAGCAGGTTGGATAAATTTCCTAAGTCGAAACCAAATGGGCAGTTTTTTTCTGAAACCATACTGAAAAATGCACGAGAACGATCCGGAAAGAAGCAATTTTCAGAGGAATTAGCTACCCGCATTTTAAATCTAAATGATTCCTTTGTTTCGACGTATTCAAATTTCGAATTACTGAAAAAATTTCGTTCTAATTTCTTCAACATGGCTCTATTGCAATTTATCGCAGTAGCACTGAACGAAACGAAAGAGACTGAACAGATATTGCGAATTTCTGAGTTTAACAAATTGATTAGTAGTTTGGTTGGAGATGAAGACGCACCTTACATTTACGAAAGACTAGGAACTCGGTTGGAGCATTTTTTATTAGATGAATTTCAAGACACTTCGCGCCTACAATGGTTAAACTTGATTCCGCTGGTTCATGAGTCGATAGGAAACGGCAGAAGAAACTTAATCGTTGGTGACGCGAAGCAATCCATTTATCGATTTAACAATGGTTTAGCGGAACAATTTGTAAGTCTGCCCAAAATTTACAATCCCGAGAATGATGCCAAAATTGAACGTATTTCTAACTTCTTCAATGAGCTTGGAGTAAAGGAAAATTTGGAGAAGAATTTTCGTTCAGCGAAAGAAATTGTGACGTTTAATAATCAACTTTTTCAAGTATTAAAACAATTTCTAAATGCAAATCAAATTGATTTTTACCATTCAATTGAACAAGAAGTTGTTTCTAAATTGGAAGGATTTGTTCGATTCATTTCAATGGAGGCTGATCCTGATATGGAAACACGGATTATACAGATTATTCAATGTATTGAAAGATGTATTACTGACGGTTTTAAGATGGGTGATATATGTATTCTCACACCAACCAATGAACTTGGAAATGAAATTGCCAATAAACTAACGGAACAAAAAATCGCAGTCGTTTCACAGGATTCCTTATTAATTGCTTATGATGCAAAAATTCAACTAATTCTTTCTTATTTGAAGCGACGCGAAAGACCAACAAATGAGACAGAAGCAAAGCGTTTTGCAGAATTATTTCTGAGGCTTTCCGGAGCGAAAACTGAAAAATACTTGTCTTATTTTGAAACAAAAATTTATCCAGATGGGAGTAAAAAAAGGTTTTTTAATGACGTTATGTTCTTGGTTGAGAATTTTGGCTCAACTGAGAACTTTTTTACAACCTTTGAAAGTTTATATGACTTAGTGCTTCAATTTTTAAACATCATGAAATGGGAAGAAACGAAAGATCCGTATTTGCATCATTTTGTGGATGTTGTTTTTGATTATCAATCGAACAGACAGTCGGATATCAAATTCTTTTTGGAATATTTTGAAGACAATAAGAAGAAAATAGCTCTTCAAATGCCTGAAACTGAAAGCGCTGTTAAGATCATGACCATTCACAAATCGAAGGGATTAGAATTTCCAGTTGTTATTTTGCCCCAATTGGATTTGGGTATCAAAATTCATAATCGCGCCAAATTTTTAATGGAAGTAGGAGATAAAATCCTTTACGGAAACCTCAGTAAAAAGAGTTCGTTGTCTGAAATTGTAGATTTTACGGAAAGAGAATTGAGCCTAACTTTTTTGGATAAATTGAATTTGGCTTACGTTGCTCTAACGAGACCTGTTCACCGGATGTACGCATTTAATTATTTCAAGAAAAGTAATTTAGGTGCCTTGATTCATGAAAAAATCGAACAGAATTTTTCAGTTGAAAGAACTGAAAACGGAGAATTCCTTTTGCAGTTAGGAGCGGAAAATCTCGTTCAACGAGAAGAAAAATCCAAGGATGAGCTGTTTTATGTTCCAATTGAGTTAAATCAACGACTGTGGTATCCCGATGTGGTTTTTCGAAAAATATCAGATTCCGAAAAGCAAGAATTAATTCAGGAACAACGTTTTGGAAATTATTTTCATTCGTTAATGGCTTGTTGCGATTCTGAATCGGCTGTTGAAAAGAGTTTATCTGAATTGATTCAAAAAGGCGAAATTGATCCAGAATACCAAATGAATTTAACGGAGATGGCAAAAGATTTCTTTCATCAAACAAGCGCTTTTTTTGAAGGTGCAGTGGAAATTATCAATGAACAACTGATATTAATTCCAGGAGATTTTTCTGACAAGCGTCCTGATAAAATCCTTGTTAAGGAGAATGAATTAATTGTGTTTGAATTCAAAACGGGAATGAAAAGTGATCGTCATCAACCACAACTAATTGGTTACCAACATGCACTAAGTGAAATGTACGATAAGCCCGTAAAACTTTACTTGTACTATACTCGGACGAATGAACTTTTAAGCGTTTAAAACTCGAATTTCTTCCGCCGCTTTCAGAAATGTGTAAACGAGCGGATGAGGAATGTCTCTCGTTGATGAAATTTGAGGACAATAAGCACATGCCACAAAAAAGTCATGGTCAACTAGACTAATAATTTCTGGATCATCAAACTGGTTAACGACCTCAATATCGATGAATTTACTTTTAAGTTGTTCAATTAACTTTGGATACATACTAAAGCGAGAGGATGTCAATTCGACTTTACTGAAGTTGTCATATAATTTCTCAAAAGATGCCGAAATCGGACTAATCGTAACACGTTCAAAATTATTGCCATCAACCAAATTTTCAGAGATTAATTTTTCTGAAAAAGGATTCAGATTGTTAAGTGCAATCAAAAATTCTATGAATGTTTTGAAAGCTTCTCCGGTTATTAATTTTGGGGATTTGTGTTCCAGTAATAATTTGAAAATTCCATTCAGAAAAAAAGGATTTTGATATGGCCCCGGAGCAATCCAAATTCCATCAAATTGATCAAAATAAATGGGTTTGTATTTTATAGCTTCGTTGATTTTTATCCAGTAATAGTTTAATTCGATTTCAAGAAAATCGCCTGCGTGATCAAGGGAAAGATTGGTTGCGTGATGAGCGTTAAACGAGAAGTTGTAATCTCCTATGACTGCTATTTTGAGCGATCCACTCATCTTTTTTTAGTTTACGAGTTACTTTTTGAACCAACCACGATAAGAAAGATTATTGATGGTAATGGAAATATCTTTCTGCAATTGAATGTCGTAAGTCCAAACCTTACAGCTTAATGTACATTCGTATAAAAAATAATCTCCCGTATTATCGCTTGCTTTTTTGATCACTTTCATTTTAGCACTTTGATTTGGATCTGACTCTTTGCTTTTCCAAACAACTCCATTTTTATCGGTGTATTCCAAGTGAATTCCAACAGATTTTGTATTCACTAGTGTATTGTAATCTTTGAAAGGAATTGAAATTTGCGAATTAGACGTAAGAAATTCGTTAAACATGTTTAATGTTGGATCCGTGTTTGCAGATGCGTCCCAATCTAGCGAACCCAAACTTATCTTTAACGCTTGGGTTGCAAATGGTGATGAAATAATCGAAGAGTAAATGACCTTGGATAAAACAGGAGCCGCATAAATATAAACATCTTTTATTGCAAAACCCTTGTATCCATTGACATTTTGATTGAATTCTACTTGTGTGCCATTCGCAAAAAAGGTTGCATACGCATTCAAATCAACATTATTGACAGGAGCCGGAATAACTTCGTGTTCGATGCATGAGCTAATAACAAATCCAATTGAAAAAAGAATGACAAACCCTATTTTGCTGAGCATTTCAACTTAGTTAATGGAACAAATTTAGTTTAATACAATGAAATAACAAAAAAAGAAATTTCTTGTTGTGAGAATATTTTTACAAGAAACGAATTTCAATTTAGCATAACGATAGTAAATTCGAGAAAACGGAATCGTTATTGGTATGTCTCACAAATGCACTTTTATTTCATCCAACTAGAGTTTTTTCTTGTTCAATCGTGAAATTATTTTTTCATTCATAGATTTTAGCAGTTGAGGTTGCTTTGCGTAGTAATCAAAACTTTCCTCGAAGTCTTTTCTCTGAATCTTATGCTTATTAAATATTTTTTGACAAGATTTATTCAACGCATTTTCAACTGTTTCTGGATCGCCATATTTCATTTGATAGTAATTTTCAACGATCAAAACTTCCTCATAGACTTGCAAAAATTTATCTTCATCTAAAATTGGTTCTTCAGAATAAAAAAATCCTTCAGAACAACTCACGAAAAGGAAAATAAGAAAAAGAGAAAAAAGGGGTTTCATTGAAATTTATGAAAAGATAACCTATTTCCGACACCAAACTCCAAAATAGATTGGTTTTCAAATGCGATATTTCCATTAACGAACGTACGATCAATACTACTTGAAAAAGTGGTTCCTTCAAATGGCGACCACCCACATTTGTAAAATAAATTAGATTTAGCTACCTCATGGGATTTCTTGGGATCAACCATCACGATATCCGCAAAATAACCTTCCCGCAAGAAGCCACGGTTTTGCACTCGAAATAAAACGGCTGGTGCATGAGCCATCTTTTCAACGATTCGTTCGATAGAAATTAATCCTTGACGGTTTTTTTCAAGCATTGCCAAAAGAGCATGTTGAACCAATGGACCACCAGATGGCGCTTTAACATACAATTGATTTTTCTCTTCCAGCGTGTGTGGCGCATGATCTGTTGCGATGACGTCGATGCGATTATCCAATATTCCTTCCCAAATTCCAGCACGATCGCTTTCTGTTTTCACCGCCGGATTCCATTTGATAAAATTGCCTTTGGTTTCGTAATCTTTATCCGTAAACCACAGATGATGAATACAAGCCTCAGCAGTTATTCGTTTTTCCGTAAGCGGAATGTCATTTCGGAATAACTCCAATTCTTTTGCCGTGCTGATATGAAGAATGTGTAAGCGAGAATTAAATTTTTTTGCAAGTGAAACAGCATAGGCAGAAGATTTGTAGCAAGCTTCTTCACTTCGAATCAAGGGATGAAATTTTGCAGGAAGCTCTTCTCCAAATTTTTGCACGAATTTTTGAAAATTTTCCTTTATCATGGGGTCATCCTCACAATGTGTTGTAATGATGGATGGTGAATATTGAAAAATATCCTCTAATGCCTTTGGATTATCTACAAGCATATCGCCTGTGGATGAACCCATAAAGATCTTTACACCGCAGATTTTCTCCGGATTCAGCCTTTTTATTTGTTCAATGTTTGAATTTGTGCTCCCTAAATAAAAGGAATAATTAGCCAAAGATGATTGAGCCGCAATTGCATATTTTTCTTCCAGTTTTTCAATGGTTACAGCACTGGGGACGGTATTTGGCATTTCCATAAAGGAAGTAATGCCTCCAGCAACTGCCGCTCTCGATTCTGTTGCGATTGTTGCTTTATGAGTTAATCCTGGCTCTCTGAAGTGCACTTGATCATCGATGCATCCGGGAAGAATCAATTTTTCTTCAGCATCAATTTCAATAGCGTTAATCGTATTTTCAATTTGTTTATCAATGCGTTCAATAATCCCATTTCGAATCAAAAGGTCGCCATAAAATGATTGACCTTCATTGATGATATTTCCATTCTTTAAAATATAGTTACTCATAAATTCATTTTTCTCATTTTCCAAACGCCAAAAAATGCTTCCTTAAAAATCCCAGTGCTCATTTTCGATTCTCCATGAATTCGATCCACAAAAGTGATTGGAATTTCTTTCACCTTGAAGCCATGCTTTATAGTGGCATATTTCATGCATACTTGAAAAGCATATCCCTTAAAGTCGATATTGTCCAATTTGATTTTTCTTAAAACATCTGTTCTATAGCATTTAAATCCAGCCGTTGTATCCTTGATGTTGATGCACAATATCAGACGAACATAAATGCTTGCAAAATAAGACATTAATATCCGGTTTATAGGCCAATTTTTGATTCTTCCTCCTTTGCAATATCTAGATCCGATGACTAAATCATTTCCTTCGTTGCACGCACTCAGAAGCCTCGGTAAATCTTTCGGGTCATGCGAAAAATCACAATCCATTTCTACAACATAATCGTAATTGTTTCTTATCGCCCATTTAAACCCATGAATATAAGCCGTTCCAAGACCCAGTTTTGCCTTTCTTTGTTCAAGAAAAACACGTTGATTAAATTCAAGCATTAATGATTTGATTTTATCTGCAGTTCCATCGGGAGAATGATCATCAACAAATAAAATATCACATGATGGGGTGAGATTCATAATTGCACGAACAATAGACTCAACATTTTGAATTTCGTTGAAAGTAGGAATGACTACTATTGTTTTTTTTGAGTCCATCAAGGCAAAACGAAATTACTGATTTATCAAATGCTCGGATCATTTTGAGAATATTTTTTTTCTAAGAACAAAAAAAAATGTAAAAATCTGATATTTAATTATTTATGTTAAAATAGTTAAAAAAAACAGTTGGAAGCTTTGGTCATTCTGATACCATTATTTAAGTTCATTCATTTTGTTTTTTCCTCCCTACTATTCAAATAAATAAGTCAATAGTCAGGTCTATAAGACAGATTTAATCGTTCAGTTTTTTTATGAATCTCAAATCGGTTTTAAAATATAAGTTTGACAACTGATAGAAGCTTATTTTATTCATAAATTTGTGCTTCAATTAATTGAATATGTTTGAAAATCTAACAGACAAATTTGAAAGAGCGTTTAAAGTTCTCAAAGGGCAAGGACAAATAACCGAAATCAACGTTGCTGAAACCTTAAAAGAAGTAAGAAGAGCGCTTCTTGACGCTGACGTTAATTTTAACACAGCAAAAAACTTTACCAATTCAGTTAAAGAAAAAGCACTCGGTCGAGATGTTCTTCGCTCTGTTTCTCCGGGACAATTGATGGTGAAAATTTGCCACGAGGAACTTGTGGAATTGATGGGTGGAAATGAAACTGAGATTAACCTCAAGGGAAATCCGGCTGTTATTTTAATGTCTGGACTTCAAGGTTCCGGTAAAACTACATTCACTGGTAAACTTGGGAGTTACTTAACCAAAAAGAAAGGCAAAAAAGTTCTACTTGTGGCTTGTGACGTTTACCGCCCTGCAGCCATTGATCAACTTCATGTTTTGGGTGAACAACTCGGTATCGAGGTTTTTTCAGATCGCGAGGATAAAGATCCTGTAAAAATTGCCACAAATGCTGTAAATCATGCTCGAAGCAAAGGATTCAATGTCGTGATTGTGGATACAGCTGGTCGCTTGGCAATTGATCAACAAATGATGGATGAAATTGCTAGAGTAAAATCAGCGATTAATCCTTCCGAAACACTTTTTGTTGTGGATTCTATGACTGGGCAAGATGCGGTGAATACAGCAAAAGCGTTCAACGAAAAAATAAATTTTGATGGAGTTGTATTAACCAAATTAGACGGAGATACTCGTGGGGGTGCATCACTATCTATTAAGGCTGTTGTCAATAAACCCATAAAGTTCGTTGGAACCGGAGAGAAGATGGACGCACTGGATGTATTCTATCCTTCGCGAATGGCCGATCGGATCTTAGGAATGGGAGATGTGGTTTCACTTGTTGAGAAGGCACAAGAACAATTCGACGAGGAAGAGGCACGTAGGTTGCAGAAAAAAATCATGAAAGATCAATTTGATTTCAATGATTTTCTTGCGCAGCTTGAACAAATAAAAAAAATGGGGAATGTGAAAGACTTAATGGGAATGATTCCTGGTATAGGAAAAGCCATGAAAGATGTTGACGTTCCCGATGATGCATTCAAAGGTGTTGAGGCAATTATTCGTTCCATGACACCCAAAGAAAGGGCAAATCCAGGACTTCTAAACACCTCACGTAAAAATCGAATCGCTCGTGGAAGCGGAACCAACATTCAAGAAGTTAACAAGTTGATGAAGCAATTCGATGAAATGCGAAAAATGATGAAACTCATGAGTAACCCCAGAAACATGATGGGGATGATGAGCAAACTCAAGGGAATGGGCGGAATGCCTGGGATGTAATTACCATGGAAGAACACGAATACTATCCTGAAAAACCATTTATTGAAAAGGTTAAAGTTGAAAGCAATTGGGGTTTAACCGCTTTTTCAATTGTCATGTTTGTTGGTGTTTTTCTATTGGTTTTCAATGATCAACTTCAATTTGTCTTGTTTCTAATTCTAGTTCTTTTTGTCCACGAAATGGGACATTACGCTTTTATGAAACTTTACAAATATGAAAATGTGCGCATGCTTTTCATCCCATTAATGGGCGCATTTGTTCAAGGTACAAAAGATAAGTATTCGCAAAAACAGAGTTTCATTGTGGTTTCGGCAGGTCCGTTTCCGGGCTTGTACATCGGAATAGTTCTTCTTATCCTTTCATCCATTTATAAATTAGATTGGTTGGTTGAATTAAGTTTTTTGTTCCTTTTTTTGAATATTATCAATCTTTTACCAATCGATCCGCTCGATGGAGGTCAGCTTTTTAAATTGATGGTTAATAGAAAAAGAGATTTATTTCTACTGATTTTTGCACTGCTTTCATCACTTACATTGATTGGATTTGGCTTTCTGATCAATAGTTGGTTGATGGTTGTATTTGGATTTTTTATGGCTATAAAAATTCGAAGTATTCAGCGCAATTACATTATTCGAAAAAAATTGGATGAGCAGAATGTTAATTATGTTTCAACATACGAGGAACTTCCAAACCGAAGTTATGCTCTGATTCGAGATGTTGTGGTTGACGAAACACCCGCATTGAAAAAGTATTTGGAGATTTCCGAAGAATCCAATGATGATGTTTTAGCCTCTCATGTAAACTCTGTTTTGATTGCACCAATCACCTAT
Source organism: Crocinitomicaceae bacterium (assembly GCA_044348645.1). Lineage (GTDB taxonomy): Bacteria > Bacteroidota > Bacteroidia > Flavobacteriales_D > Crocinitomicaceae > UBA952. The sequence continues at coordinate 75,202 of JBIKSL010000001.1, forward strand.
GATGTATCCAAGATTGTGAAGTTTGTTTTCGTTGTTTTTTGGATTTTTTCCATTTCATTGCCTTTCTTTCTGGTTTTCTCGAATTTCTTGAATTTTGATTGGTACTTTGAGAAATTATAAAAAGACATTCTTATTATTTGAGCTCCTTTTATGAGATCGACGATAATTTTACTTTTTCTTTTAATTGTCAAATTGTCTTCGGCTCAATGCGAAAAAGTATATGTTCGTGGACAAGTTATCGACAGTTTAAACCCACAAGTATTTTACAATGTCATGATTATCGATCGAAGCACAGGAAGAGGTGTTTTTGGTCAACCAGATGGAACATTTTCTGTTTACGTTTCTTCGGGAGATAAACTTTCTATATCCACGAAAGGATATCCAATTTATGAATTCGTCGCAAAACCGGACTCGAACTGTCAGTGTAAAGTGTTAGCCTATATCGAAAAATTACCGCAAGAAATCAAAGAAGTAGTAATTCGACCTTTGAAAACACTCGAACAAATAAAAGAGGAAAGACAATCTTTATCGTTGCGAGAAACAAAATTGGTAACAGGAATTGAGGTTTTGCAGAGCCCAATTACAGCCCTCTATCAAGCGTTTTCGAAAAAAGAAAAAAACAAAGCTTGGATTGCAGAACAAACCTATAAAAACGATCAACGCAAGGTAGTTAAAGAACTACTTCGAGTTTATGTTGCTTACGAAATTATCCAATTAACAGAGGAAGAATTCGATGATTTTATTACCTTTTTGAATGTCGACGAATCGTTTTTGAAAACTGCCTCTGAAATGGAATTGATTGTGTTCATTAAAGATAAATTCGAGCATTTTTCAACATTTAGGTAAAATGCATATTTATAGGTTATTTCTGGAATATCTTGTCTAAGCCCTAAATTGGAAAAATTCAAATAATGGTCGGAGAGCTAAAACTGATTTTCAAATAATACGAAATGTTGAAAAAATTTGTTCTTACTGAAAAATTTGGGTTTAACAGCATTAATTTTACGTCATGCATTACGTAGAACCGTTCTTTGGTTGGCGTGGATATTATATTGCGTCTGAGGATACCAACTCACCTTTTTTTGGAAGAGAGTATAGTGAATTTGAATTCAGTAATACGGTTTATGATTTTTACATTCATCCACAGTGGGATACGATTGGTTCCCCAACTCTTTACATTAAAATTCTTTTTGCTGATTATGAGGAGAAATATGCCGTCGTCGAATTGATTGGCGAATGGAATGACACCATTGAGAATGATATTATGATTTTAAAACGAGATGTAATTGATTATCTATTGGAAAATGGAATTAATAAATTCATCTTGATCGGCGAAAACGTCTTGAATTTTCATTATTCTGATGACTGTTATTACGAAGAGTGGTTTGAGGATGTCGAGGAAGGTTGGATTGCCATGGTGAATTTTCATGAACATGTAATTCGTGAGTTCGAGCGGATCAATATCGATCATTACTTTGTGATGGGAGGCGAATTGGAAGAAATCGAATGGAGAACGTATCGCCCTTTTCAATTGTATAAAAAGATAAACGAATTGGTTTACAAACGATTGAACTAATTATCCGGCTTACTTTTCGTGAAACGAATTCTTTTTTCTTCATGGGATTTTGTTAACATTTGTAATTAGTCAATAATCTTAATCTATTTTTTTGGAATTGAACATTTTCGATTTGAATTTGGTTTCATTCTAATTGTAAATTCATTAAATTCGCAACTCAATTTTTAACATCACAAATTATGGCAGTATTTGATTTAGACATGATCAAAAAGGTATATGAAAAATACCCGGAAAGAATAGCAGCAGCGAGAAAAGTAGTTGGAAAACCTTTAACGCTTTCCGAAAAAATTCTGTACGCGCATCTTTGGGATGGAAATGCTCAAGAAGCTTTTGAACGTGGTAAATCTTATGTTGACTTTGCTCCAGATCGTGTTGCAATGCAAGATGCAACAGCGCAAATGGCGTTGCTTCAATTCATGCAAGCTGGTAAAAAACGAGTGGCTGTTCCTTCAACAGTTCATGCGGACCACCTAATTCAAGCCAAAGTTGGAGCAAGCAAAGACTTACAAGAATCACTAAATCAAAATAACGAAGTGTTTAATTTTCTTTCTTCGATTTCGAATAAATACGGAATTGGTTTTTGGAAACCAGGAGCAGGTATCATTCACCAAGTGGTTCTTGAAAATTATGCATTTCCGGGAGGAATGATGATTGGAACAGACTCACACACCGTTAATGCCGGTGGACTCGGAATGGTAGCTATTGGTGTTGGTGGAGCAGATGCTGTTGATGTTATGGCAGGAATGGCTTGGGAATTAAAGTTTCCTAAATTGATTGGTGTTAAACTAACCGGAAAATTAAATGGTTGGACTTCTGCCAAAGATGTTATTTTGAAAGTAGCCGATATTTTGACCGTTAAAGGTGGAACTGGAGCAATTGTTGAATATTTTGGTGAAGGAGCAATAAATCTTTCTTGTACTGGAAAAGGAACCATTTGTAACATGGGTGCTGAAATCGGTGCCACAACATCAACATTTGGTTATGATGAATCGATGCGACGCTATTTAATTGCAACAGGTCGTCAAGAAGTGGTTAATGCAGCTGATAAAATCGCTGAGCATTTGACTGGAGATAAAGAAGTTTATGAAAATCCTTCACAATATTTCGATCAATTGATTGAAATTAATTTATCTGAACTGGAACCACATGTGAATGGCCCGTTCACTCCGGATCGCGGAACTCCTGTTTCAAAAATGAAAGCTGAGGCCGAAGCAAATGGCTGGCCCATGAAAGTGGAGTGGGGATTAATCGGTTCGTGTACGAATTCATCTTACGAAGATTTAGCGAGAGCGGCATCCATTGTTCAGCAAGCAGTTGCCAATGGAATCACTCCAAATGCTGAATTTGGTATCAATCCAGGATCGGAACAAGTTCGTTACACGGCAGAGCGCGATGGAATTTTGGCTGATTTTGAAAAAATGGGAACTAAAATCTTTACCAATGCTTGTGGACCTTGTATTGGTCAGTGGGATCGAGAAGGAGCTGAAAAGCAAGAAAAAAATACGATTGTACACTCATTCAATCGAAACTTTTCAAAAAGAGCGGATGGAAATCCAAACACGCATGCGTTCGTTACCTCTCCTGAAATGGTAGCTGCTTTAGCAATTTCGGGTAATTTAGGTTTTAATCCAATCACAGATACATTAACAAACGATAAAGGTGAACAAGTAAAACTGAATCCACCAGTAGGGGATGAATTGCCTAAAAAAGGATTTGATGTCGAAGATAACGGTTATCAAGCGCCTGCTGAAGATGGAAGCAATGTTGTTGTTGCTGTTGCACCAGATTCTTCACGACTACAGTTATTAGAAAATTTTCCAGCTTGGGATGGTAAAAATATTGAAAACGCAAGGTTGTTGATCAAAGCAAAAGGAAAATGTACAACCGATCACATTTCTATGGCCGGCCCTTGGTTGCGTTATAGAGGTCACTTAGATAACATTTCAAACAACATGTTAATTGGGGCTGAGAACGCATTCAATGGAAAAGCTAATGAAGTGAAAAATCAATTAACTGGCGCTTACGGAGAGGTTCCGGCAGTTCAAAGAGCTTACAAAGCTGCTGGTGTTTCATCAATCGTTGTAGGAGATCATAACTATGGTGAAGGTTCATCTCGTGAGCATGCAGCTATGGAACCAAGACATTTAGGTGTTAGAGCTGTGGTTGTCAAATCATTCGCGCGCATTCACGAAACGAATTTGAAAAAACAAGGAATGTTGGCTTTGACATTCTCGAATGATTCTGATTACGATAAAATTCAAGAAGACGATACCTTTAACTTTGTTGATTTAGTTGATTTTGCCCCTGGAAAATCTTTGACTATGGAAATTATTCATGCGAATGGTGTAAAGGAAGTTATTAAATTAAATCATACTTATAATGAATCCCAAATTGAATGGTTTAGAGCGGGTTCTGCCTTGAATTTAATTAAGCAGTCGCAAAATTAATTGAATGAGAATCCTTCTCTTTGCTTTTATTATATGTGTTTCAGTTCGGAGTAACGCCCAAATTTTATTTTCAGGAAATCAGGTAATCGAAGGTTATTTGGGAATGCCAAATATGGCTCGACTGACTGGCGGAGTTAATTTAGCGTCATCCGATGTGAATTCTGGAGACATCACAAAATTTAAGGGAATTGCCCCATCCGGAATTAGATATAGTTATATGCTAACGGATAATTTGAGTTTTGGAGTCGATATAATTTATAATTCAAGTAATGTTACTCGCGTAAAGTATGATACGCTTTACGACGGTGTTTCTGGTCAATGGAATTATACGGAAGCTAATTTTCAGGATATTACAAAACGTTTGAGACTTCATGTTAGAATGAACTTTCACATCCAAACCGGCAGACCCGAAGCTGATTCGTATTTCGGAATAGGAATAGGCACAAATAATCGTTGGATTTCAAGTTTTGAGAACAACCAATTTATAGAAGCACTGAAAGGTTCAGATGCTTCGTTATTACCTTTTTCAATGCGTATTTGCTACGGTTATAGATACTTTTTTGGGTACAATTGGGGAATAAGTGGAGAGGTTGGTCTGGGTGGACCTTTACTTTCTCTTGGGGTTGCTTATAAATTGTAATTCAATTTTAGAATCGAACTCAGACTTAAAAGAACTTGATTTAAATTTCTCGATCAAATCTTTTTTGCTGGTCAAGATATGAATTAAATTAAACTAATTTCTATTCGATAAATGGCTCAAAAGAAAGTTTTTCTATTTTTGACCAAAATAAAGCTTGTTTATGAATCTTAAAGGTATTATTGCCATTTCAGGAAGACCGGGACTATATAAAGTAGTTGCTCAGGGAAAAAACAATGTGATTGTTGAATCAATGATTGATAAAAAACGTTTTCCCGCCTATGCTTCCGAAAAAATATCGAACTTAGAAGATATTAGCATTTTTACTTACGATGAAGATGTGAAACTAACAGAAGTTCTCAAGTCAATCTATGAAAAAAACGAAGGAAAAGAAGGGATTAGTCATAAGGAAGATCTCGTTATTCTTGAAAAAGAACTGATAAAACATCTTCCAAATTATGATCAAGAGAGAGTTTACCCTTCCGACATCCGAAAAGTGTTTCAGTGGTATAATTTACTTCAGAAAGCGAATTTGTTAAAACCAACTGAAAAAGAGGCGGTTGTTGAATCAGAAAAAGTTGTTAAGGAGGCCAAATCCGTGAAGGAAGAATCAAAAAAGAAGGCAACTTCTACAACAACTAAAACACCGTCGAAATCTGTAAAAACAGCAAGTGTAAAGAAAGCAACACCAGTAAAAACGGGAAGTTCTAGAGGAAAGTAATCTCGCAAGTTTCAGAACTAATCCTTCTTTATTTGAATAATTAAATGGTTATCGGAAATAAGGATTTTGGCTTGAATACCAGAAGAAAATTCAACATTATCTAATTATTTCAACTCTTTATTGCGAAAAGCCTTCAGATTAACCTTTAACGCTATAACAAACGAATTACTTACATTTGTTGTTAACCAAATTAATTGGATTTAATACAGATGTGGCAGCTCATAGCTAATTTCATACTGAGAAATCGTTTTTTTGTCCTAGGAACAATCACATTACTGACTGTCTTCCTTGGTTACTATGCGCTGAATGAGCTTAAATTAGACAATAAATACGGAACAATTCTACCCAAAGACTCCAAGGCAACCGAAGAGTATAAAAAATTCAAAGAACAATTTGGTGAGGACGGCGGAATGCTCGTTTTGGCAATTCAGACCGATTCGCTTTACACTGAAAGTAATTTTCTAAATTGGAAAGAGCTCGGAGATTCGATCTTACAAATGGATGGTGTTTTGTCTGTGCTTTCTGAGGCAACTCTTTTTTCAATCAAGCGAAACCCGATCGATTATCGATTCGAAATTCGGAGGGTTTTTTCCGATATTGCTTATAAAGAAAAATCAATCGAACGAATTCAAAAGGAAATCAAGCAAAATCCAATTTACGAAGGATTGCTATACAGCAAAGAGAACAATGTTTCACTGATGTTAATTCACCTCGATGAAAACTACTTGTCAGATAGAATAAAATCAAAAGTGGTATTGGATATTGAAGGCTTGGCTTCTTCATACTCAAACCAATTCAAGCGTTTCCATTTTGCAGGATTACCGCATTTGCGTGTTGTGATTTCTAATCGAATTCAAAAGGAGATGTACTGGTTTATCGGTCTTTCCTTACTCGTAACCTCGGCACTAATTTATTTCTTTTTCCGAACGCTAAAAGCAATATTAATCTGTAACATCGTCGTTTTTATTTCTGTGGTTTGGTCCATGGGAAGCATTGCGTTCGTGGGCTACAAACTTTCCATTCTCATGGCACTAATTCCACCACTGATGATTGTGATTGGCGTTCCGAATTGTATTTATTTGCTGACTAAATTTCATCAAGAGGTAAAAATTCACGGAAACAAAGTAAAAGCGCTTTCCCAAGTTATTCAGAAAATTGGAACAGCTATGTTTCTAACGAACTTCACGACAGCAATCGGTTTCGTCACTTTTGCATTTACGAATTCCGAAAAACTAGTTGAATTCGGCTTTGCAGCGAGCTTTAATGTAATGATGACATTCGTGTTGTCTTTGTGTTTGTTGCCCATTTTCGAATCGTTTTCTCGTCCGCCAAAAAAACAACATTTGCGTCACTTGGATCGTGATATTTCAAAGGGAATCATCAATTTTGTGTTGGTTGTCACGCAAAAATATCGTTACGTCGTTTACGGTCTATTGGTTATTTTAGTTGTTTTCAGTATAACTGGTTTAGGCAAAATAAAAGTTACAGGAAATTTAACCGACGATCTGCCTCCGAACGATCCGATTGTCAAAGATTTGAAGTTTATTCAATCAAATTTCGGTGGCGCTGTTCCGTTTGAAATCATGATTCACTATCAAGACAAAAATCTGATCGATAGTAATTCTACACTTGAAAAATTAGAAAAAGTTCAAAATTTTCTAGCAACAGATAACGACTTCTCAAAATCATTTTCCTTTGTTGACTACATGAAAGAAGTGAACTTTATTTATCATGGCAATAATCCAGAATATTTTCGATTGATGACTGAATATGAAAAGAAAAGAATGAAGGGATTTATCAACTATTTCAACATTGTGAATGGTGAAGGCGGAGGTCTCTCCTTGCGAGAATTAGTTGACAAAGAAAATCAAATACTTCGAATTCGCTGTCAGATGAAAGATCTTGGTTCTTATGAAGTTTTGAGTAAAGTTGAAGAAATTAAACCGAAGATTCAAAAAATCATAGATCCAACTAAAAAACAATTTACAGTTTCAATTACGGGAACTTCTGTTATCGGTTCAGAGGGAACAAATTATTTGGTTAACAACCTCATTTCCAGTATTATTTATGCGATTTTATCCATCGCGTTTTTAATGCTCATACTTTTTAGATCATGGCAAATGGTTGTTATTTCCATGATTCCAAACCTCTTTCCTCTGCTTTTCACCGCGGGAATTATGGGATATTTTAATATTCCGCTAAAACCATCAACGCTACTCGTATTTAGCATTGCATTTGGAATTACCGTTGATAACACAATTCATTTTCTTTCAAAATACCGCCATGAGTTAAAACATAAGGATTGGGACATCAAAACATGTGTGCTTGTTGCCATTAAAGAATCAGGTCTTGGAATGTTCTATACATCCGTCGTCTTATTTAGCGGATTTTCTGTTTTTTCCTTTTCTCAATTTGGGGGAACGCAAGCACTCGGTCTGCTAATTTCCGTAACACTTTTCATGGGAATGCTCACAAATATGATCGTTCTTCCCACAACCTTATTATCTTTGAATCGATTTGTGAGTACAAAGAAATTTGAACAGCCATATTTTGAGGCTTTCAATGAAGAAGACGAGGAAGAAAATCAAAATAGGATTAATAATTAACGTCATACATTTATGAAGGGAATAATTTTAGCAGGCGGATCAGGAACTCGGTTACATCCATTGACATTAGCAGTAAGTAAGCAACTGATGCCAGTTTATGATAAACCGATGATTTATTACCCACTTTCAATTTTGATGAGTGCGGGAATACGTGAAATACTCATTATTTCAACGCCACATGATTTACCTAATTTTAAAAAGCTATTAGGAAACGGAAAAAATCTAGGATGTAAATTTCAATATGCCGTTCAAGAGGTTCCAAATGGACTGGCTCAAGCTTTTGTAATTGGAGAGAAATTCATTGGCAAAGATAAAGTTGCACTCATTTTGGGAGATAATATCTTCTACGGTGTTGGAATGGATACATTGTTGAAAGAAAACAATGACCCAACGGGTGGTGTTGTTTATGCATATCATGTTAGCGATCCCGAACGATATGGCGTAGTAGAATTCGATAAAAACATGAAGGCCATATCAATCGAAGAGAAACCTAAAAATCCGAAATCCAATTTTGCTGTTCCCGGATTGTACTTTTACGATAATTCAGTTGTTGAAATCGCCAAAAACTTGAAACCTTCTGCCAGAGGAGAATATGAAATTACTGATGTAAACGCCGAATACCTGAGACGAGGAATGTTGAAAGTTGCAGTTTTAGATAGAGGAACAGCTTGGTTAGATACAGGAACTTTCAACTCCCTCATGCAAGCCGGACAATTTGTTCAAGTTATCGAAGAACGACAAGGATTAAAAATTGGTTGTATTGAAGAAGTTGCTTATCAAAATGGGTTTATATCAAAAGAAGAGCTGAAACAAATCGCTGAACCGCTTGTTAAAAGTGGATACGGTTCCTATCTGCTAAACCTGCTGAAACGAGTATGATTTTTCTCAAAGATTTTTCAGAAATTATTGATCAAGAAATCAGAAAAATTGACTTTCCAAATCAACCTGCTAATCTTTATGATCCCTTGCGTTATTTTCTTCAATTGGGCGGAAAAAGAATTCGTCCAGCACTCACGTTTTTAGCTGGAGAATTATTTGAATCAAATTTTGAAGACTTAAAAAAGGCTGCAACAGCGGTTGAACTGTTTCATAATTTTACCCTAATCCATGATGACATTATGGATAACGCGCCGTTGCGAAGAAATCAAGCAACTGTTCATGAGCGGTGGAATTCGAATATTGCCATTCTTGCGGGTGATGTTTTGTTTGTTAAGGCCTATGAAGTGCTCGGAAATTGTGATCCAAAATATCTCTCTGATTTGTTGTCCGTTTTTTCTAGAACAGCACGTGAGGTTTGCGAAGGTCAACAAATGGACATGGATTTTGAAAATCGAAGGGACGTAAGTGAAAACGAATACATAGAAATGATTCGACTTAAAACGTCGGTTCTGTTGGGTTGTGCCCTTGAAATGGGAGCAATCTTAGGAAATGCGAATTCAGAAGACCGATTGAACATCTATAATTTTGGAGTACATCTTGGCATTGCCTTTCAAATTCAAGATGACATTTTGGATTTATTTGGAACTCCTGAAAAAGTAGGAAAACAACCTGGTGGAGACGTAATCAGCAATAAGAAAACACTACTTTCAATTCTCGCAAAGACTTTAGCTAGCGATCAAGAATTGGAGCAACTCTATGCTTTGGAGACAGAAACAAACACTAAATTAAAAGTCGATTCAACAATAAGTTTATACAATAAGTTAGGCGTGCGAGAGTCTTGTGCGCTAAAAATCAATTATAATTATCAAACTGCCTTAAGTTCGTTACAGCACCTTGCACCCTCCCAAAACAAAGAATCATTTCATAAACTGGCAAAATATTTATTAGAAAGAGATTTTTGATTGTAATTTAATTTGCTAAATTTGTTTGAACTAATTATTAATTTTTAATGAAATGAAAACTATCTATTTGTCTCTTGCCTCTCTAATTGCGATGAGTTCATTTGGTCAAAAATCCTATGAGCGCTTTGCGAAAGAAAAATCAGAACTTTCCTTTTCTTCTAAGTCTAAATGGAATGAAACAACGAAGTCTCAGCCGATTTGGTCTAATGATTTCTCTCAAAGCAGTGATTGGATTATTGCCAATACCACCAACGACAATCAAAATTGGGCAATTGTAACCACAGCAGATGCCACTCTTGCGTTGGGAACAGGAACATGGGTTGATCCTAACAATGAGATAACCAACGAAAATGGTTACGCACTGTTTAATTCTGACAAAGTAGGAAAACAAGGAGGTAGTCAAGATGCAACTATAACTTTTTCTGGAGTAATTGATTTAAGTGGGAATAACGATGTAGTTCTTACCTTTCCTCAACGACTTAGGAGATTTTCCTCAACGAAAACCTATATTGGCTTGAGCCCAGATGGTGGTTCAACATGGAAATATATTGAAATAAATGCAAACAAAGCGGTGAATAGTGTCTTTCAAGAAAATGCAGAGTTAAATGTTTCCTCGGAAATAGGAGGAAAGAGTAATGCGAAGATTAGATTTCGTTTCGTTGGAACATGGGATTATGCTTGGATGGTTGACGATGTAAAATTGGTGGTTCCTCCAGCTGACGATATTCGTGCCTTACCTGTATATTTCTTTGGGGCAAACAATTTAGGTGGTGTTGAGTACGGAAGAACTCCTTTGAACCAGTTAGATTCAGAATATGAATTTGGTGGTCAGGTTTACAATAAAGGTCTCAATGATCAAACAAATGTTGTCATTAATGGGGCATTTACTAATGGGGCATCTACTATTCCATTTAACATTAAACCAACTGGCGTTTTAAAATCAAATGATACGCTTGACTATTCTGCGATGGCTCCTGCAAACTTTGATTTTAAAGTGGGGAAATATATTGGTGAATTTACGGTTACATCGGATGGTGAAAATAACACGAGCTCAACATTCTCTGACAATACCGTTAAAAGAAGTTTTGAAATAACTGAAAAATTATATTCATTAGACGGCGTTGGTGTTTATCCTGCTGAAAGTCGAGTGATATCCTCTCTAGCTTCAAACAGTCTAACAGATATGCAACCGGGTAATGAGATTATATTTGGAAGTTATTATGACCTTCGCTCTAATGACAATACGATTACTGGTATTGAAATTATCGTATCAAGCACTTCCGATGCTGGAGCAGACATTCAAGTATCCATTATTGATACGGCAACCTTGTTTAATGATGGATCAACTCCTGTTTTTGACCTTAAAGGAAATGAAGCTTTATCGGATGTCTATACACTAAGCACTTCCGATATTAACAAGGGAATCGTTACAGTTTATTTTCAACAACCCTTAACACTAGAATCAGGAGCTTATTTTGCAGCTGTAAACGCGGTGAACGATGATAAAAATAACATTAGTATTATTGATGACAGAACGGTTTTACAGCCTTCTGGAGCAAGTATGATCAATATTCCCGGTGATGGGTCATATTCTAATGGAAACGCTTTCGCTATTCGACTGTTAACCGGAACGGCAAGTATTGATGAATTAGGAAACTCTTCTTTTAGTATTTACCCAAATCCTGCGGATGAAGCAATTACCATCAAAACATCAATTTTATTAAACAATGCTTCTATCTCTATTCTTGATTTGAATGGAAAAGAGTTGAAATCAATGAAGTTGTCTGGTATAGAATCTAAGATTAATACTTCAGACTTAATTTCAGGTGTTTACTTTGTTCGAGTATCAAATGGTAATATCTCAAAAACAGAGAAGTTGATTATCAAAAAATAATTAATTCAATTATATGTTTAAAAACCGCCTAGCAGGCGGTTTTTTTTTGAAAGAAAATTTAATCTGAATTAAGAATTAAAAATCTATTAACCTCAGATTTATAAAATTGGCTTGAATTCGATGCTGCTTCGCGTTCAGACCGCTTTGAAAAACTGAGTTACGAACATCACTTTTGAAGATTTACCTTTGGTTCTATTTCATCGTATCGGTATAAATCAAGAAATGGTTGCGAAGTAAATCGTTGTTTATCAGTGAAGTAATAAATTACTACGCATAAAAAACAGTTATACGATGTTGTTTACTCGAAAATTTAGCGGGCTACATTGAGAGTGAGCTCCTTGTCCAACAGAGTTCAATTTTAGAATCGAACTCAGGTTAAAGTAAACCTTTAATTCTTAACCTCTTCCACCCATAGTGAAATATCAAGTACTTCATCGACCAATTTTTCGGTAATGGCTTGTTCAATCACAAACTTATATTTTCCTTTGAAGGGCAACCTTCGACGTTTAAAAACGAGTTGATGTTCCACAATCGTTCCGGTTTCTTTTCCAATCCAGTGTCCATCAGGGAAGGTTGTTTTAATCTCATAAGGTTCGCGAACGGATTCACCAACTGGCGGGGTTGAATTCAAGAAAATCCACAGATTGCTGTATTTGTAATCCTTTGTTGTACGAAGCGTTAAAACAAAGTCGTAAAGTTTGGAGGTGTCATGAAATTCAACTTCAAATTTTGGTTTTACATTTTGGCTCCAAAGATTATTTTTAAAACCGAAAGATTTTTGATAATATGCATCATTACCGCAACTAGCGATGAAGAAAAGAAGAGAAAATAAAAGTAAAATCTTCCTCATGACCTTACAGAATTGTTTTTATTTCCTTGGTTGTTTTTCTTTTTCCTTCGGTTTTGATTTTTTTGATTGTTGAATTTCTTTTCAAAACGATTAACACTGTCTTGTCCGACCACATTCGAATAACCAACCTCAGCTTCTTTGTGTTCAACAATTTCAAAGTCTTTCAAGTCTTTCGGTTTAATCCCCTCTTTATTGAGTTTTACAATTTCCTTCACTCGTTCCGGAGTCAAGGCAATTAATCCATTCTCTCCCTGATAACCATACCACATTAAACGTTTGAAAACATCGGTTTTAAAGTGAATGGCATCTCCTTTCTCCGTATGAAGTCTTGTTTCGGGTTTTGGAAATGATTTAATTGCATCGAGATACATATCTAATTCATAATTCAGACAGCACTTTAATTTTCCACATTGACCCGCTAATTTTTGGGGATTCAAGGATAATTGTTGATAGCGCGCAGCAGAGGTAGAAACGGAACGAAAATCCGTTAACCATGTTGAACAACATAACTCACGCCCACAGGAGCCAATTCCTCCCAATCGGGAGGATTCTTGTCTGGAACCAATCTGACGCATTTCGATTCTCACTTTGAACTCGTCCGCCATATCCTTGATTAATTGTCTGAAATCAACACGACCTTCCGCGGTATAATAAAATGTAGCTTTGGTAAGATCGCCTTGGTATTCAACATCGGATATTTTCATTTCCATATTTAAGTTTAAAGCCAACGTTCTCGCTTTATACATCAGATCTTTCTCCAAGGATCGACCTTTAATCCACTTATCAATTTCCTCTTTATTGGCAATTCGAAGAATTTTGCGGGTTTCCATCGGCTTTAAATTCGGTGATTTTTTACGAACTTGAATTCGAGCTAATTCGCCAACGACTGAAACCACACCAACATCATAGCCTGGCGACATCTCGACAACGACTACATCCCCAATTTGCAAAGACAATGAATCGGCATTTCGAAAAAAACTTTTTCTGGAATTCTTGAAGCGAACTTCTACGATGTCATAAACTTGTTGTCCAGCCGGAAGGGCAATGTTTGCCAACCAATCATAAACTTCTAATTTATTGCACCCACCTGAACTGCACGTCCCATTGTTTTTACAACCCTTAGGCGTTCCACCACCACTACTGCAAGAAGCACATCCCATTTTTTGTTTTTATTTGTAAAGGTAATAATTATACTCGATAGACGATTTAGCTCAATGGTTGAGGGGGATCAATACTTTTAAAAGTATCGATGATTATTAAAACGATGGGAGGGTTAAACGCCATAATTCTTGGCAAATACGAAAAGAGTTGAATTACTGTTTACTAATCACTTTTACAATAAAAATTCCCCAAGAAATGATGAGAATCAATCCTCCAATTGGTGTAATCGGTCCAAGAAAATGGAAAGAAAATGGGATTAATGAGCCTAAAACTAACAGATATATTGAAAAACTAAACAATATGATTCCAATTGACATAAGAAGTAAAATCCGTTTTAAATTGAATTGAAAGTGATCGGAAGTTATCCCTAAAAGAATTATAGCTAAAGCTTGAAACATTTGATAGCGAACTCCCACTTCAAATGAATCCAATTTGTTCTCCGAGATAAGAACTTTCAAAGAATGTGCCCCAAAAGCCCCCAACAGGATTGCAAGGCAAAATAAGACTGAACCAAAGATAACATAGCGTTTTTCCATATCGCAAAATTGAACAAAAAAGTTTAATCGATTGCTTATCTTTGTGAAGATGAAGAAAAGATTGATTTTTCTGTTTGGTTTAGTTTTTATTTCATTTGCTTGTGGAAGTGAAAATGAAAAAAGTAAAAATGAATCTGAGGAACAAGATTATTATCAATTTCAGCGGTTAGATTTAATGAATTACGACTTGAATGCGACGATCATGATTCCTGATGAAACCGCCGGAATTGGTGCGTCTTTCAAGCCTCAAATCAATCATATTCCTGCGGATTATAAATGGGAAATTACCATCGGCAGAAATTTCAATCTCCAAATTGAAGATTTCGGAGATAATGCCTATCGATATCCAGAGGTTCGAAAAAAAATATTGGAAAATAAAGTGTTTAAAGTTACTATTTTGAATGAGGAAAATGATCAAGTATTGTTTAAAAGAAATCTTGATAATTCATTCCATGTTTATGCTGTGAAGAAAGTTGATGGCGTTTATTATGAATTAAAAAGTAGAGAAGAGGGTGATTCCAAAAAAATTGCAGAATTTATTTATCGTTCAGTTAAATCGTTTAAAAAAAAGTAAAATGGAATTCAATCGTGAGGAAATCCTGAAGGTTCTTGGAAACATCATTGAACCAGATTTGAAAAAAGACATTGTTAGTTTAAATCTAATTGAAAGTCTTGAGATTTGGAATCAAAAAGTCGCGTTAACAGTTGCCATATCGAATCCGGCGCTTCACGCCCGTAAGAGAATGCAAGAGGCCATTCAATTTAATTTGAAACGATTTTTTGGTGATTCTATTCAAATTGAGGCAATTGTTAAAGGAATGGCAGCTGAGCATAAGGAAAAAAGAAGGAAAATTTTACCCGAAGTGAAACATATCGTGGCAATTGCATCGGGTAAAGGCGGGGTAGGTAAATCAACAATTACAGCAAATATTGCCGGTGGATTAATGAAACTTGGATTTTCTGTGGGAATTGTTGATGCAGATATTTACGGCCCTTCGATGCCAACTATGTTTGATGTAGTGGGTGAGCGACCAACTATGGTTGATGTTGAAGGCAAACAACTTATTTCACCCGTATTGGCTGGTAGTTTGAAGTTGTTGTCAATTGGGTTTTTTACTGATCAAGATAATGCGGTTGTTTGGCGCGGACCAATGGCTTCCAAAGCCTTGACTCAAATGTTTACCGATGCGCATTGGGGTGAACTAGATTTTTTGTTGGTCGATCTACCTCCAGGAACGGGCGATATTCATTTGTCGTTGGTTCAAACGGTTCCGCTTGATGGTGTTGTGATAGTAAGTACTCCTCAAGAAGTTGCTTTGGCGGATGCTCGGAGAGGAGTCAACATGTTTAAAATGGACACATTGAAAATCCCTGTTTTGGGCATCGTAGAAAATATGGCATGGTTCACCCCAGCAGAATTACCACAAAACAAATATTATATTTTTGGACGTGACGGTGCAAAGAATTTAGCAGAGGGGTTAAAAGTCCCATTTTTAGGGGCAATTCCACTTGTACAGAGTGTTTGCGAAGCGGGTGATGCTGGCCGACCCGCTGTTTTTCAAGAAAATACCGCGGTTTCCAAAGCTTTTGATGAATTAGTTTCTAAATTTGTTCACGAAATTGAATCCTTGAAAAAGGAAAAATTACCTCAGGCATGAATGAGTCGAAAAGACAAGAAATAATTCAAAAAGTCAATATTGCATTGGATCAACTTCGTCCTTTTCTGCATGCAGACGGTGGTGACATGGAGTTAGTCAACGTAACGGATGAAGCTGTTGTTCAAGTCAGACTGCTCGGTGCTTGTAGCGATTGCTCGATGAGCGCCATGACATTAAAAGCTGGTCTTGTCGATGCACTCAAAACGGCCGCTCCGGAGGTTAGGTCGGTAGAAGCTGTTTCCTTATAGATTTATGAAAGTCAAATTTTTGGTTGTTGGAAAAACATCCTTTGATTACTTGAAAATCGGTGAAGAAATTTATCAGGAAAGAATAAAACACTATTGTAGCTTTGAGCGAATTGAAGTTCAAGATGTCAAAAATTCAAAGAACTTATCCAAAGATGAAATCAAACGAAAAGAGGCTCAAGCGATACTTTCTAAATTATCCTCAACTGATTTTCTTGTTCTATTGGATGAAAAAGGAAAAGAACTTAGTTCATTGGAGTTATCAAATTGGATTGAAAAAAGAAATTTATTTCCCCATAGTATCGCTTTTTTAATTGGTGGAGCTTATGGTTTTGACGAATCAATTTATGCACGAATGAATATGAAATTGGCGCTCTCTAAAATGACATTTTCACATCAAATGGTTCGTTTGATTTTTTTGGAGCAGCTATATCGCGCATTTTCTATTCTGAAAGGAGAGCCCTATCATCATTAATCAATTATTTACTTAAGATCTGCTGACCACGTTATGGCAGCGCAGCTAAACCGCCAAAGGCAAACAAATTTAAACTCGAATTATGCAATAGAATAAATGTAAGGAGGGCTGGCAACTTGAATATATGAAATTCCAACCATCATCAGTTGGGAAAGACAACTTATTATTGATGTATTTTCTAATTATTCATTGAAATTTTTCATCAAATTCGCGATTTCAACTCAATTTCACATAAACACTCAACCCATGCAGTCCGCCCTCGCGACCGAAGCCACTTTCCTTGTAACCGCCGAATGGCGATGTAGGATCAAATTTATTATAGGTATTAGCCCAAACAACTCCTGCTCGAAGTTTCGTGGTCAAATTAAAAATCCGAGAGCCTTTGTCCGTCCAAACGCCAGCAGCTAGACCGTATGGCGAATTATTTGCTTTTTGAATCACTTCATCAACCGTTCTGAATGTTTGAATGGTTAGAACAGGTCCAAAAATTTCTTCCTGAGCAATCACATTGGATTGAGCGACATTCGTGAAAATAGTCGGTGGGCAGTAAAACCCTTTTTTGGGTAAATTACATTTCGTTTGGTACATTTCCACACCTTCGTTTTTACCAATTTGAATGAATTTATTAATTGTTTCAAGTTGCTCTTTCGAATTGATGGCACCAATGTCTGTGTTTTTATCGAGCGGATTCCCAACATACAAACTTTCCATGCGCTGTTTCAATTTGCGGATAACTTTATCTGCAACATTTTCCTGAACAAACAAACGAGATCCTGCGCAGCAAACATGCCCTTGGTTGAAGAAAATTCCATTCACAATTCCTTCCACCGCTTGATCGATTGGTGCATCATCGAAAATGATGTTGGCAGATTTTCCACCCAATTCTAAGGTTGCTTTTTTCTGAGTTCCGGCAATTGCTTTTTGAATGATTTTTCCAACCGCGGTTGAACCAGTGAAAGCAATTTTATTCACATCGGGATGATTAACAATGGCAGCACCCGTGTCTCCGTATCCAGTTACTATATTCACAACACCAGCTGGCAAACCAGATTCCTCAATGATTTCAGCAAGTTTCAAAGCCGTAAGTGGCGTCGTTTCGGCTGGTTTTAGTACAACTGTATTTCCAGTTGCAAGAGCTGGAGCAATTTTCCAAGCAGCCATCAATAACGGAAAATTCCAAGGAATGATCTGTCCAGCGACCCCTAGCGATTCTACTTTGCGATTTGGAAAAGCATATTCCAATTTATCAGCCCATCCGGCGTAATAAAAGAAGTGATTACAAGCTAAAGGAACATCTACGTCTCTGGATTCACGGATGGTTTTTCCGGCATCCAGTGTTTCAATCACCGCGAATTCTCTGGCGCGTTCTTGCATAAGTCGGGCAATTCGGTAGATGTATTTCGCTCTTTCCGAGGACGACATTTTGGACCAAACATTTTTGTAAGCTTTTCTTGCAGCTTTAACAGCAATATCTACATCTGCTTCGTTTGCATGAGCTACTTCTGCCAATACTTCCTCATTTGCTGGATTAATGGAAGTTAAGTATTTTCCACTTTTTGGTTTTACCCATTTTCCATCAATAAACAAATCGTATTTTTTCTTCAATTGAATGTGAGAAGTCGATTCCAAAGAAGGAGCATATTCCCAAGATTCATTTTTATTTTCTTTTGCCATTTTAATCAATTGTAAAGTAATCGGAAGATTGGTAAACACCTGATTCGGTTTTTAAAATTTGCATCAGAACATCGTTTGCTAAACTACTTGCTCCAAAACGAAACCATTGATTATTCAGCCAAGCTTCACCTAAAATTTCTTTAACCATCACCAAGTTATGAAGTGCCAATTTGGAAGTTGAAATTCCACCGGCAGGTTTCATACCAACCATAATTCCGGTTTCGTCGAAATAATCGCGGATTGCCATCAGCATCGTGTAAGTAACTTGCATTGTTGCAGCAGGTTGGATTTTTCCAGTTGAGGTTTTGATAAAATCTGCTCCTGCATAAATGGCGATATCACTTGCTTTTCTGACGTTGTCCAACGTTGCCAACTCGCCTGTTTCAAGAATAACTTTTAAACGTGCATTTCCGCAAGCTTCTTTGATAGCTGCAATTTCATCGAACACAAAATTATATTCACCAGAAAGGAATTTACCTCGAGAAATAACCATATCAATTTCATCTGCACCAGAATCCACAGCAAATTTCGTGTCTGTTATTTTAATTTCCATTGGAGCTTGTCCGGATGGAAATGCCGTTGAAACAGAAGCTATTTTAACAGAAGAATTTTTAAGTTCTTTTTTGGCAATTGCAACCATGGAAGGATAAACGCAGACTGCTGCCACTGTCGGTAAACCCGGATACAAGTCATGCAGATGTTGGGCTTTGTAGCACATTTGCTTCACTTTTCCAGGCGTGTCTTTGCCTTCCAAAGTGGTTAAATCAATCATATTCAAAACCATTTTCAGGCCTTGGAGCTTTGATTCGTTTTTAATGCTTCGTGTTTGGAACCGTGCTACTCGTTCTTCTACACCAACCTTATCAACGGTGGGAGAGGTGGGCACATCTGAAAATAAAAAGGGTTTCATAGATAGAATGAAACCCAAATATAAACAAAGTTATTTGATTCTGTTAAACTAATCTTCGTCATCCTCATCGTCCTCTTCCGGCTGATCATAATCATCATCTTCCTCATTTTCCTCGTCGTCTAAATCATCATCTTTGATTCCGGGAACCTTTTCAAAATCGTCTTCAAAGTCCTCTTCATCTTCATCCATAACGGGTTTTGCTTTTGGAACTATTTTGTTTATCTTGACCAGATATATAACTTCCTCAGTTTCCCAAATCAAGGCATCAAGAATTTCTCCAGTTGGCGTTTTGATCGTTGTTAAATGATTAATATATCCATCGGGATAATCTTTTAGAATTTGTTTTTTCTGGTCAATGGTTAATTTCTCGTAACTAATGATCGATCTTCGTTTTGACATAATGAATCAATATTTTTGCGACAAATTTATATTTTTTGTTTTTTTAATGGATTTAACCGAAAAAAAAAGCAAAAAAATTTTTTCAACTTTAAATGGTTAGTATTCTTTCTACGAATTATGGCGTTCGATGAGTTAATTTTTCAGGATAAGATCAATTGGGTTAAAAACCTAAAAAAACCAAAATTTTTAAGAGTATGAAGTAATATATAAATCTGAATAGAAGCCTTGGCCAATTCTACTTCTTATAAAACGGCAATTTTACTACTTTCGCTTTTACACCTTTGTCTCTTATTTCGATAAAGATTTCATTACCCAAAGTGGAAAATTCTTTTGCGACATAACCCAAACCAATTCCAACTTTCATGCTTGGAGACATGGTTCCAGAAGTTACTTTTCCGATGATGTTTCCGTTAGCATCCAATATCGGATAATCATGTCTAGGAATTCCACGTTCAATCATTTCAAAAGCAACCAATTTTCTGGTAATGCCTTCTTCCTTTTGCTTTTTGAGAAAATCAGAGTCAACAAAGTCTTTAGTAAATTTTGTAATCCATCCTAAACCTGCTTCAAGCGGAGAGGTTGTATCATCGATATCATTTCCGTAAAGGCAAAAGCCCATTTCCAAGCGTAGGGTGTCTCGTGCCGCAAGTCCAATTGGTTTAATTCCAAAAGAAGCACCTGCTTGAAAAACCGAATCCCAAACCTTTTCGATGTGTTCATTTTTCACGTAAATCTCAAAGCCACCAGAACCTGTGTAACCCGTTGCCGAAATCATCACATTTTCAATTCCAGCAAATGTTCCGTGTGTAAACGTATAATAAACCATTTCAGATAAATTGACATCGGTCAACGATTGCATGGCTTCCGCGGCTTTTGGACCTTGTATCGCAAGCAATGAATAATCATCCGAAACGTTTTCCATTTCAACTCCCAAATCATTCAACGATGAAATCCAGTTCCAATCTTTTTCGATATTAGAAGCATTTACAACAATGAAATATTCATTTTCATTGACTCGATATATTATTAAATCATCTACAATTCCACCTTTTCCGTTGGGCATGCATGAGTATTGAGCCTTTCCATCAAACAAAACAGACGCGTCGTTCGAAGAAAATTTCTGAATCAAAGCCAAGGCATTTGATCCGCGTAAAATGAATTCTCCCATGTGAGAAACATCAAACACACCCACTCCATTTCGAACAGTTTCATGTTCAAGATTAACCCCGTCGTATTGGACAGGCATATTGAAGCCAGCAAACGGAACCATCTTGGCTCCTAAATCGATGTGTTTTTGCGTTAGTGCAGTGTTTTGCATAATAATGGTTTACAATTAAAAGAAAGGATTTCAAAAAAACAATTTTTAAACTTTATAAAATTGAATGTATTCAAGGATCAAAATTAATGATAAAGCAAAAATGCAATGAGCTAAACGCATCAAATTCTTGAAATGGAATTTCCATGGGGTGAACATTTTGATGCACAGTTAAATTAGTGAAACATTTATGTTTTTGATGCAACAAGTGATTTCTCTAGCTATTGTAAAAAGCCACTTGGAATTGACGCAATGGATTAATCCCAGGCTATTTCAACCAATGGTGTAGCAAATTTGCTTGTTGAAACGGACCAAAAAGCTATTCGATTTGAAAGAATCTATTACCCCTAATTGATAAACACAAACTCGGTTCTTTAGGTCAAAAGAGCAGAAATTAGGATCTAAAACGGCAAGTCATCTGAATCGTCGTTGGCTGCAATCACGCTGGCTGAATGTGTAGATGTTGCATTTGGAATGGGATCTAAGTTCATTGCTGATGGGCCTCCAACCGGCATTGATGCAGTTTGTCCGACACGTTCAATTCGCCAAGCTTCGATGGTGTTGAAATATTTTACTTCACCTTGAGGGCTTGTCCATTCTCTTCCACGAAGATTAAAAGAAACTTCAACTTGTTCATTCTGTTGAAAGTTATCTAATAAAGCGCATTTGTCTTGAGTTGCCTGAAATAAAATCAATTGAGGATATTGATCCTGAGTTTCAACAACAAATTCTCTTTTAGAAAATCGATCGGAAATAACTTGGGTTGCATTTATTACTTTAAGTGTCCCGGATAATTTAAACATAGTTACTCGTATTAATTTATTTTATTAATTGTTGAAAGAAAGCAAGGTCATCCAAGCCTCCTCTAGTTTATTTTCTTTAAGTAATTCACTTGCTCGAAAATGAAGTTGACGCTCCAATTCAGCGGGTTTCTCTTCTAAAGTTACAAAAATATCACTTAACTCAAGTAATTTATATTCATTTACATCTGTTTCATCGGGAAGATTCTCGATTCCTGCTAAATGACCTAATTCATTTCCGGTTAAAACCTTGCTATTACGAATATCAATTGGTAAAGCATCAAAACCAATCCCGCAAGTTGTTATGGGTTTTTTAATTTCAAACATTGAATTTTGGTCTGCGCGACAATACCAGTCACCGCCCATTCTGGAAACCAAATCAATTTTATGCTGATCAATCATGCCATTTGTATCTAAAACAGCTTCGTTGATGTGAATTTTTACCACTTCAGAAATGATGAGATTTCCGGCTCCTCCCTCATGACCAAGTTCAACGACTTCATTCACCTTGCATTCAAATTGAACCGGAGATTCACCAACACGAAATGGCCTAACTAAGTCGGACTTTAGAGCTGAAAACCCTGCTTTTTCAAATTCATTCACTCCCGGAGCATAAGGTGAACTTGCCAAACTCATTTGATGAACGATGTCGTAATTCACCACATTGATAACGACTTCAGGAACTACTTTAACATTGTTGTAGGTGTCTTTAGTCGTATTGTTTCTTCCAGAACGAGCTGGCGAGAAAATCAAAATTGGTGGGTTCGCGCTGAATACATTAAAAAAACTGAATGGAGCTAAATTCGGATTGCCATTTAAGTCTATGGTAGATGCGAAAGCAATTGGACGAGGCCCAATCGCTCCAAGTAAATATTGATGCAACTTTGGAATTGGAAGTTCTTTTGGATCTAGTGTCAGCATCTAAATAACTTTTAATCAAAATTAATGTTAATTCAGTTTTGTTTTTTGAATTTAGCAGAGTATTTATTCACAGAATGTTTCCTTACCTTTATGTTCTGATTTTAATGGAAATGAACTTTTATAGACTCATATTTATTTGGTTTTTAATGGGAAACTTTCCTCTTTTTTCTCAAAATCTAAAAGATGCAAATGGAAAAAGAACCGGAAAATGGGTTTTTTTTGGTTCAGACAGACCAAGTTCAGGTGTTCAAAGAAACGTTAAAGTTGAAGAAGGCTATTTTGTTAATGGTCGCAAAGAAGGTGTTTGGATACAATATCACAAAGATGGAAAAACCATCAGTTTAAAGGGTAATTACAACAATAATCGTCCGGAAGGTGATTACAAGCGTTATTTCAAAAATGGCAAGTTGAGAGAAGCGGGTTCTTTTTCCAAAGACGGCTACAAAGGGCAATTAACACGCTATTACTCCAATGGAAAAACGGCCTATCAAGGGAGTTATAACAATTCCGGAATGGAAAATGGAACTGTAAGATTTTTTCATGAAAATGGAAACGTTGCGTTGGAATACACGTTAAAAAATAATTCCGTTGATGGAATTGTAAAGCGTTTCTTTGAAGACGGCTCGTTAAAAGAAAGTTTTATAGTTTCTTCAGGCGGGAAAATTTCAAACACTCAAACATTTAACCAAAAGGATGTGCCACAAATAATTACAAAAGAAAAAGAACCCATAAGCACGTATCCGCCTAAAATAAAAAACCCGAATACCAAAGGACTTCGTTTTTTTCCTAATGGATATAACAAAATATACAATGAAAACGATGAAATTTGGATTGATGGAGAATTCAAGAATGGTCAATTGTGGGACGGTAAGGTTCGTGACTATGATGAAGACGGAATCTTAAAGAAAATTAGAGTTTTTAAAAATGGAGTGTATCACTCAGATGGACAACTTTGATTTTCAACCTCAGGAAACAATTCCCTGTAAAATGCAAAAATTGTGGTAAGCCCCCTTCGTTTCGATTAGTTCTGAGTGATTTCCTCGTTCGATTATTTCTCCTTTCGACAAAACAATAATTTCGTCGGCATTTTTAATTGTGCTCAAGCGATGAGCGATAACAAAAGAGGTTCGCCCCCTCATTAATGTTTCCAAGGCTTCTTGAACCAATTTTTCAGATTCCGTGTCTAAAGCAGAAGTTGCTTCATCAAGAATTAATATGTCTGGATCCTTATATAAAGCTCTTGCGATATTTAATCTTTGTTTTTGTCCTCCAGAAAGCTTGTTACCCCTTTCACCTATTATTGTATCATAACCTTCTTCAAGATCTCGGATAAAGGAATCTGCATTTGCGGCAATAGCAGCCTTTTCAACTTTTGAAAGATCAGGGTTATCGTCTCCAAAAGCGATATTTTCACTTACAGAAACATTAAACAAAATTGACTCTTGAGAGACAATACCACTTAAATTCCTTAAGTCAAAAATTTTGATGTCCTGAATATCGTTTCCGTCAATGAATATAGTTCCTTCAGAGACATCGTAAAAACGAGATAATAAATCCATTAAGGTTGACTTTCCGCTTCCTGATTCCCCGACAATTGCAACGGTACTTCCTTTTTTAATTCTCCAATTGATATTGTTTAATACTTTCTCTGTATCGTTGTAGCTAAATCCAACATTCTGAAAAATAATTTCTTCTTTGAATTCTGAAATTGAGATGGGATTTGAGCTTTCGTTAATTTTTTCATCACAATTCAAAACTTCATTGATTCTATCTAGGGAAACTCGTCCTTTATTTATTACCGCAATACCACTGGATATGGCTTGAATTGGTCTTAACAATTGAGAAAAGAGCACAATGAAGGTGATGAATAACTCTCCGGTTAATGCATGGTCTTTGTTTACGGGATCAATGATTTGTTTTCCCCCAAACCAAACCAAACACATCATCACACCAGCACCGAGGGTTTCATTCAACAATGAGGAAACATCTTTTTTTCGAATCGTTTTTGAAGTTAGTTTTTGATGCCTCAAATTAATCTTTTTAAACACGTTCGACATAAACGTTAATGCGTTGAAAGATTTTATAATTCGAACACCAGATAAACTTTCGTCAAATGAGGAGGTCAATAAACCCAATTGATGTTGACCTTGTTTTGCGGTGCGTTTAAGGCTTTTTCCAACAATTGAAATGACAAACGCTGAAATGGGTAAAAGAAAAAAAGAAACCAATGTTAGCTCAGGACTTATGAAAAATAAAGTAAGAACATGAATGACGATGGAAATTGGATCTCTAAAAATTAGTTCCAAGGTGCAAACAACTGCATTTTCAACTTCTCCGACATCGTGTCCCATTCTTGTTAATAGATCACCTCTTCGTTGATTGGAATGAAAAGATAAGGGCAAGCGAATGGATTTTTCATAGATGTTATCCCGAAGGTCTTTTACCACTCGAGCGCGTAAATCCGACTGAAACCAAACTGCAAAATATCTCGAGAGATTTTTCATAAAAAACGCACAAAAAACCATGATACAAACAATGAGAAGCGCCAATTTTGGATCAGAATGGACAAGTTTACCCATCTCAAAATGGTAACGATCTGAAATGTATTTAGGTAAATCACTCAAATTACCGCTGTAATTAGGAAAGACGCGATATTTTTGAGCGTCACTTGCATTAAAAATCAATTGCAGAAATGGAATGAACAGAACCAAAGACAAAAGATTGAAAATTGTAAACAATAGGTTTCCGAGTATGGTAAGCGCAGCCAACAGACGGTATTTAAAAGCAAAACCAAAAATCTGAGCGAAGGCCTTCATATTCGTGTTTCTTTCTGGAATTTTCTATCCATTCAATGATTAAGATGGTAATTTTTTCACAAAGATAACCAATGATTTTAGTTATCTCTTCTCGTATTCAATTGATTATTGATTACATTTGATTCAAAGCAATTATTTTGAATAATAATCCATTCAATGTTTCTGTCGTAATCCCAAATTACAACGGTGAGTACATCATTTTGAAAACCATAGAGCAGGCCATTCAAGCTTTGGAAACGAGCACTCTTGTAAATTCCTACGAAATAATTTTGAGCGATGACGCATCAATTGATCGTTCGATTTCTTTGGTTGAACAGAACTTCCGAGAGGTTAAAATTATTCATTCGAAAACAAACTCCGGCTTCTCCGGAAATGTCAATCGAGGGGTTAATGCCGCAAATCATGAATTCGTTATGATTCTTAACTCTGATTTACATCTTGAGAAAGGATACTTCGATTCAATTGTTCCGATTCTTGAAGACAGAAATGTTTTTGGTGTTATGGGTTCAATCAGAGATCCAAAATCACATGATTATCAGGATGGCGCCAAATTACCAATCGTTAATTTGAAAATGTTTATTTCAAGCAACAAAAATGAATTCTTAGATTCTGCACTGATACCGACTTTTTTTCTTTCCGGCGCAAATGCACTCATTAGAAGGGAATATTTTCTTCAACTTGGTGGTTTTTGTGAACTTTTTAATCCTTATTATGCTGAAGATGTTGATCTGGGAATCAGGGCTTGGAGAGCTGGATGGGAATTGTACTTTCAGCCGAAGTCTGTTTGTTATCACGAAGTTTCTGCTACCATAAAAAATGTTCCGGAAGAAAAAGTGAGCATAATTGCCAAGCGAAACAGGTACATACTTCACGCACTGCATTTACCACAGTTTTTTTTGGCTTTGTTTGATTTAAACTTAGTTTTTGTTACCCTTTTTCGAACCATAAAAGGTGATTACATTTATTGGCAAGCTTTCAAACAATATATTATTCTGAAAAAATCAATTCGAATTGCACGAATCGAATTCATAAACCAAAATAAAAGTCAAAAAACATTGAGTTTATTTGAAGTGATTGAAAAAATCAAGTCCATGAAGCGTCATCCTTTTCTTAGCTAAATTCTTACCTTTGCTCCATGGGATCAATACGCCAAAATAAAATCGAATCGGTTATTCAAATTGAGCTTTCAACATTCTTTCAAAAACATGCCGCTGATGTTTGCTTAGGCTCAATGGTAACAGTTACCGTTGTTCGAGTGACTCAAGATCTTTCTTTGGCTCGGTGCTATTTGAGTTTTTTTCTAGGTCCGGAGAAACAAGCGGTGCTCGATAATATCAAAGCTAACTACGGAAAAATCCGTGGAGAAATAGGAAAACGCTTGAAAAACATGCATAAAATTCCTGAGCTTTCTTTTTACATTGACGACTCGCAAGATTACGCTGAAAAAATCGACCAATTGCTCAAAAAGTAGATCCAATCAATGTTCCTTTTTACATAGCGCTCCGATATTTACGCTCAACAAGAAAAAAGAGTATTGTTACTCTAATCAGCCGAATTTCAATGGTTGGAATAGCTGTAATTACCGCTGCCTTGGTCATCATTCTTTCTGCTTTCAATGGAATGGAGAAAATGATTCAACATATTTACAGCGAATTTGATTCGGATATTACCATTACCGCTGCCAAAGGAAAAACATTTGTCGAAAGTGAGGTTGATTGGTCAAAACTTGTGAAAATTGAGGGTGTAAAATCTTTTTCTCGGGCAATTGAGGAAATCGTTGTTCTGAGACACGAAAAAAAATGGGTTAATGCCACACTCATTGGTGTTGAAAAGAATTTTTTGGAAGCGATCCAGATTAACAAAAGAACTGAAAACAACCAATTTGTCCATTTGGTAAAGGGAGTAGGAACTCTTTTGGATAAAAAGACAGGGCAAACTCTTGGCTTAATTGGTGGCGGACTCATGCAAAAACTAAACTTACAAATTGGTAATCCAAATGATCCTGAATCTGTATTGATTTATGCACCGAAAAGAAATATAAAGCTCCGGCCAGGAAAAACTCCGTTTAATACCGATCGTTTGTTTTTGGCTGGCGCCATGAACTACAACCGTGAAGTAAATGAAGAAATTATTTTATGGTCATTGGATAATGCTCGAAATTTGTTGCGTTACGAGAATGAACTAACACATATTTTGGTAGATGTGGATGAAAAATCGGGATGGAGCAACGATGACGTTAAGCAAAAAATAAGCGAGATCTTAGACCCTCGATTTGAGATCAAAACAAATTATGAGAAAAACGAATTAATTTACCAAACCAGTAAATCTGAAAGGTTGGTTGTGGTGCTTATATTGATTTTCATTTTCATTTTAGCTTCATTCAATCTTATTGCTTCCTTAACCATGCTGTTTTTAGAAAAGAAAGACAACATGTTCACGCTCAAGAGTATGGGATTTACCAACACGCAACTGTTTCGTGTTTTTCTGTTTGTGGGATTGCTTATCTCAGGTACGGGAATGATTGTTGGTTTAATTTTGGGGTACGCGGTTTGTTTTACTCAATTAATGTTTGAACTGATAGTCATTCCAGGACCAAATCTCCCTTTCCCAATTGCTTTTTCTTGGAGTGATTTTTTCTTAATTATTGGTTCTCTTGCTTATTTGAGTTTTGTTTTTAGTTATTTTTCGGTGCGTGTTTTGATTGGGAATATGGCAATCAAAGAATAAATTTCTGTTTTTATTCAAAATAACATATAAAAAGTAGTATATTTGCGCCCAAATTTAAACGGCTTAAAATGTCATCTATCAAAGGAAAAATCTCACAAGTTATCGGTCCTGTTGTGGACGTTCGTTTTGAAAGAGGAACAGCTCTTCCAAATATTTATGACGCTCTTGAAGTATTCAAGGCTGACGGCACTCGCGTTGTTCTCGAAGTTCAATCACATGTTGGAGAAAACGCCGTTCGTGCCATTTCTATGGATTCAACAGACGGTTTCACAAGAGGAATGGAGGTTCTTTCTACAGGAACATCAATCAAAATGCCAACAGGAGAAAAAATTAAAGGCCGTTTATTTAATGTAGTAGGAGAAGCTATCGATGGAATCAATCCTGTTGACAATGCCAATGGATTACCAATTCACAGAGAAGCTCCAAAGTTTGATCAGTTATCAACTTCAACAGAGATATTATATACAGGAATTAAAGTGATTGACTTAATTGAGCCTTACGCTAAAGGTGGAAAAATTGGTCTTTTCGGCGGTGCAGGTGTAGGAAAAACAGTATTGATTCAGGAGTTGATTAACAACATCGCCAAAGGACACGGAGGTTTATCTGTGTTCGCAGGGGTCGGTGAAAGAACACGTGAAGGGAATGACTTACTTCGCGAAATGTTAGAATCAGGGATCATAAAATATGGAAAAGATTTTATGCATTCCATGGAAGAAGGTGGCTGGGATCTTTCCAAAATTGACTTGGAAGAAATGAAAGACTCCAAAGCGACTTTCGTATTTGGTCAAATGAACGAACCTCCTGGAGCTCGCGCAAGAGTCGCGCTTTCAGGTTTGACAATTGCTGAATATTTCCGTGATGGCGAAGGCGATGGACAAGGAAAGGACATTCTTTTCTTCGTTGACAACATTTTCCGATTCACGCAAGCCGGTTCGGAAGTTTCTGCCCTTCTTGGTCGTATGCCATCAGCGGTAGGTTACCAACCAACTTTAGCAACTGAAATGGGAGCAATGCAAGAACGAATTACCTCAACGAAAAGTGGTTCGATTACATCAGTTCAAGCGGTTTACGTGCCTGCGGATGACTTGACGGATCCAGCTCCGGCGAATACGTTTGCTCACTTGGATGCAACCACCGTACTTTCAAGAAAAATTGCTGAGTTGGGAATTTATCCTGCAGTTGATCCACTGGATTCAACGTCTCGAATTTTGACTCCTGAGATCGTTGGAGAAGAACACTACAATTGTGCTCAACGAGTTAAAAGCACGCTTCAGCGCTATAAAGAACTTCAAGATATTATCGCCATTCTCGGTATGGATGAACTTTCAGAAGAAGACAAATTGGTTGTTCACCGAGCTCGTCGTGTACAACGATTCCTTTCTCAACCTTTCCATGTAGCGGAACAATTTACAGGAATACCGGGAGTATTGGTTGATATTCAAGATACTATCAAAGCATTCAATGATATTCTTGACGGAAAATATGATAAATATCCTGAGGCTGCATTCAACCTAAAAGGTGGAATCGAAGACGTAATTGCCGCGGGAGAAAAAATGATTGCTGAAGCTTAATTGTTTTAAGAATGAAATTAGAAGTTATCACACCTGAATCAAACCTTTTTGCAGGAGAAGCCGTTTCTGTTTCTCTTCCGGGTGTTGACGGTTTTTTTCAAGTTTTAAATAATCACGCACCAATTATTTCAACCTTAAAAGCAGGAGAAATGAAAGTTGAACTTGCAACTACTGTAAACCAAGGAAATCTTTCTTCGGCAGTGAAGTTGGAGGGACAAAAAACCATTCGGATTGAAATCAAAGGAGGCGTTGCAGAATTATTAAACAATAAATTAATTGTACTTGCCGAATAAATTATTAGGAATATAGGAAAAGGGGATCTGGTTTTCCAAATCCCTTTTTTTATTTGAATTAAATATAAACAAGATTCTTTCATTAACTTCGTTTAAGAAAATTAGATGTCGGATTTAGCGGAAGCAATAGATAAAAACAAGATTCCAAAACATATTGCCCTCATTATGGATGGCAATGGACGCTGGGCTAAGGAGCGAGGACAAAATCGACTCGAAGGTCATGCTACAGGCGTTGATTCAGTTCGTGAAATTTTAAAGGTTGGACAAGAAATTGGTGTTTCTTACCTCACGCTTTATGCGTTCTCTACCGAAAATTGGAACCGGCCGAAAGAAGAAGTTGACGGATTAATGGATCTATTGGTTCAATCGATTACCAACGAATTGGAAGAATTGAACGAAAACGGCGTTCGATTGTTGGCAATTGGAGATATCGATGGTCTTCCTGAAAAATGCGCATTAAGTTTGAAAAATGCCATAAACGAAACCGCCAATAACAAAAATATCTCGTTGATTCTTGCTCTGAACTATAGTTCTAAATGGGAAATCAATCATGCCATTAAACGAATTTCAGCCGATGTTCAAACCAATAAGCTCAAAATCGAACAAATCACGGATGAATTAATTTCAAACTATCTTTCCACCAAAGACATTCCAGATCCAGAATTACTCATTCGAACGAGTGGAGAACATCGTGTTAGTAATTTCCTTCTTTGGCAAATTGCTTACACCGAGTTTTATTTTACCGATGTTCATTGGCCTGACTTCAGAAGAGAGCAGTTCATAGAGGCCATTTTAGATTATCAAGGAAGAGAGCGCCGTTTTGGAAAAGTTTCCGAACAATTAATTGCAGATTGATGAAAAATATCCTTGCGTTCTTAATTTTCTGTTTTACTTTCTATTTACAAGGACAAAACGAACCTGCCTCTTTGGGAGGAATAGATTTTTCATATCAAAACCCTAAACAATACGAAATTGGGCCCATTCGCGTGGAAGGTGCTGATAATTTCGACCATCAGGCAATAAAGTTAATTGCCGGACTTAGACAAGGACAAAAGATCACCATACCAGGGGAACAAATTAATAAAGCAATAAAAAATCTGTGGGCAGAAGGATTGTTCTCAAACATCTCAATTTATGCCGAGAAAGAGATTGCTGGAGTTGTTTATTTAGTCATTGATTTAACCACTCGTCCGAAATTATCCAAATTCAAATTCAAAGGTGTAACGAAAAGAGACGCAGATAAACTTAGGGAGGAAATTTCATTGTTCACAGGAAAAACCATTTCAGAAAACCTTGTTTTTCAAACGAAAAGCAAAATCAAAGGATATTACCGAGACAAGGGATTTTACAAGGCGAAAGTCAATATATCTCAAATCAAAGACACCTTGATTAATAATTCCGAAATTTTTTTAATTGATATTTCAAAAGGTCAACGAATTGGTATCAAAGAAATCGCTATTTCTGGAAACAATGAAGTCTCGACTTGGAAACTGAAATTGGCCATGAAAGACACCAAACAAAAGTCTATTTTGCGAATTTTCAAGCGTTCAAAATATACAGAGTCGACTTATCAAGCGGATAAACTGAACTTACTCGGAAAATTCAATGCTGTTGGATTGAGGGATGCCGCTATTGTGCATGACACAGTTTATGCTTTGGATGATAAAAATTTGAAAATCGAAATTAAAATTGATGAGGGAAATAAATATTATTTCGGTGATGTAGAGTGGATTGGAAACTCAAAATATCGTTCCAGCTTTTTAGATACCGTTTTAGGAATAAAAAAAGGTGATATTTACAATAAAACGTTATTTGATGCCCGTTTATATGGAAGTGGTGATGGACGTGACATCAGTGCCCTTTACATGGACAAAGGATACCTCTTTTTTCAGGTGATTCCAGTAGAAACAAATGTAACCAATAATCATATCAACCATCAGATTCGAATTATTGAAGGAAAAGAGGCCAGAATAGGCTCGATTACAATCAAAGGAAATACAAAAACGAATGATCGCGTTATTTTACGAGAAATAAGAACCAAACCCGGAGATTTATTCAGTAAGGAAGCCATCATGCGAACGCAAAGAGAGTTAGCTCAACTTGGTTTTTTCAACGAACAAGCTTTTCAAGTCAATCCAATGCCAAATCCTTCTAAAGGAACAGTTGACATTGAATATGTCGTGGAAGAAAAATCGTCAGATCAAATTGAACTATCAGGCGGATATGGCGGAGCAGGGCCGGCAACTGGCGCAAGAATTATAGGAACCGTTGGTTTAACTTTTAATAATTTTTCTACTCGAAACTTTTTTAAAAAAGATTCATGGTCTCCGCTTCCAGGGGGAGACGGACAACGTTTATCCATTCGTGCTCAATCCAACGGAAGATTTTTTCAGGGATATAATTTCTCATTTACAGAGCCTTGGCTTGGAGGAAAAAAACCGAACTCGCTTACCATTTGGTTCTCCAATACATCAGTTTCCACCAATGGATTTCTTCGTTCAAACAAAAATTACAATGGTGTTTCAATCACAGGTGTTGGAGTCGGTTTAGGAAGAAGAAAAAAATGGCCGGATGATTACTTCACCGCTTATTATGATTTGAGTTATCAGTATTATGACGTTGTGAATTATCCGTTTTTCCCTCTTTTTCCACAAGGATACGCCAATGATATTGCATTGAAATATGTTTTGCAAAGAAGTTCAGTTAGTGCGCCTATTTATCCTCAAAGCGGTTCAAATTTTACCTTTACAGCTAAAGCAACTCTTCCATACTCATACTTCAATAAAGAGACTGATTATACTTCCATAAGCGAAAAAGAGCGGTATCATTTTTTAGAATATTATCGATTTAAGTTTACCGGAGAATGGTTTGTGCCTCTTTCTTCCGATAAAAAATTAATATTAATGCCTCGATTTGGATTTGGATATATCGGCGCGTACAATAAGTCTCGCGGAATTACCCCATTTGATCGTTATGTGATGGGTGGCAGCGGTCTAACCGGAGCTCAACAGTTTGGAGGAAGAGAAATTATTGCTTTACGCGGATACGAAGATCAACAGGTTTCATCTGGTGGTGGAGATCCCATCATAGCAAAATATACGCTTGAATTGCGCTATCCCATATCGTTAAACCCCTCTGCAACCTTTTTTGCCTTATCATTCTTAGAGGCTGGAAATACCTATCCTTCTTTCGATAAATTTAATCCATTTAACGTGAAACGTACCGCAGGAGTGGGCATTCGAGTTTTCTTACCCATGTTTGGTATGCTGGGACTTGACTATGGTTTGGGATTTGATAGACTTGATAGTTGGGCTGAAGGATTTGGAAAAGCATCGGATCAGTCAATTAATTCGAAAGGATTTTATCCGAAGTTGAGCTTTACAATCGGGATGAACTTAGGTGAATTGTAATCAATTAACAATAAATCCTTAACTTCGTCGTTTTTTGACAAAACCGCGGCTTGTTGTGTTAAAATTTATTTTAGGTTTTTTTCTTTTAGTAAGCTTTTCGCTTGTCAAGGCACAAACCTACGCGTTTATTGACTCAGATTACATTCTCAAAAATGTACCTGAGTATGCCGAGGCCAAGGAAAAATTGGATAAATTGGCTGATCGTTGGACGAAAGAGATTGAAGAACGTTATGCGGTTGTAAAGACAAAAAAAGATAATTATCAACGTGAAGAAGTTCTTCTTCCTAAAGAGGAAAAAGAAAAAAGAAAACAAGAAATTGAAAAGTTGGAAAAAGAAGCGATAGAATTGCAAACGATGCATTTTGGCTCAAATGGAGATTACTTTCAAAAGCGCCAAGAATTAATCAAACCGATTCAAGATCGCATTTTTACAGCCATGAAAAAATTGGCAAAGAAAGAAGGTTATTCCTTTGTTTTCGATAAAGCAAATCAGAGTAATCTTGTATATGCCGACAAAGAGTATGACATCAGTGATTCCGTACTCGAAGAAATGGGAATTAGTAAATAATTAAATATAAATATAAAATGAAACAAGTTTTAGTTGCTCTTGCAGTTGTAATTTCATCCATCGGGTTTTCTCAAACCAAAATCGGTCATGTCAATTCTCAAAAACTTTTAGATACACTCCCTTCACGAAAGGTTGCGATTAAAAAACTAGAAGAAAGGCAAAAAGAGGGTATGGTTGAATTGGAAGAAATGCAAAAATCTTTCGAACAAGCTTATAGAAAACATCAAGAAACCAAAAAGGACAAAACTCCAATGCTCATTGAAATCGACGAATCAAATCTTATGAAAAAGCAACAAGCTATTGAAATGAGACAACAATCTCTCGAGCAAGAAATTCAAGCGTACAATGAAGAATTGAACAAACCTATTTTAGAAAGAATTCAAAAATCCATCGAAATCGTAGCGGATCGAAAAAAATTAAATTACATTCTCGATGAGTCTGTTACGCTTTACTTCAAAGGAGGTATTGACTGTACTCCTGAAGTAATGATTGAAATGCTTCGTTTGGATGCAGAATCATTGAAAAAGTAATTGATTTTCAGAAAGCAATAATTGTGTTGCTTTTTTTTGTTTTTCTTCATGTTAAAGACAGCACCTATTGGCGTTTTTGATTCCGGTTATGGCGGACTAACAGTTCTTTCAGAAATTAGAAAACAATTACCTGAGTACGATTTCATTTATTTGGGAGACAACGCACGAGCCCCATACGGCAATAGATCATACGATCTAATTTATGATTTTACATTAGAGGCGGTTAATTTCTTGTTCTCCAAAGGTTCGCCTCTTGTTATTATCGCTTGCAACACGGCTTCGGCAAAAGCATTGAGAAGCATCCAACAAAATGATTTACCGAAAATTTCCGCCGAAAATCGTGTGTTGGGTGTCATTCGGCCAAGCACAGAGGAAATAGGTGCGCTAACACAAACGAAACACGTCGGTATTTTAGGCACAACAGGCACCATCCAATCTGGATCTTACGAAGTTGAACTCAATAAATTTGCCCCTGAAATTTCCGTAACTCAACACGCTTGTCCCATGTGGGTTCCACTCATTGAAAATAGTCGGCACAATTCTAGAGCCGGAAAAATATTCATCGAAGAAGATGTCAGAGCTTTAATGAATAAAGATCCTCAAATTGATACGATTGTTCTCGCTTGCACTCATTATCCCGTAATTAAATCGCAAATCGAAGAATTGTTAGGTGACCAAATTAAGATTATTTCTCAAGGACCAATAGTAGCCCGTAAGCTGAAAGATTATTTGAAACGTCATCCCGAAATGGAATATCGAATTTCTAAAAACGGTACAATTCATTATTTTACTACGGAAAACAGTTTGGTTTTTGACCAAAAAGCAAGTCAATTCCTGAATGAAGAAATTAGTTCTCAACATGTAGAATTAAATTGTTAATCCGTTTGTCGTTACACTTTCTTTGTGAAAATGAAGAAAAAATAGACTTTAGACGATTTATCGGATAAAATGAGATTAAATTTGTAAAAACGTTAAGAAATGAATTCATACGATGTTGTCATTATTGGATCAGGCCCGGGCGGCTATGTTTCTGCTATTCGATCAGCCCAACTCGGACTGAAAACTGCCATTATTGAAAAATACAACACACTTGGTGGAACCTGTTTGAATGTAGGTTGTATTCCATCCAAAGCGCTTTTAGATTCGTCAGAACATTTTCACAATGCCAAACACAACTTTGTTGAACATGGAATCGAAATCAAAGACTTAAAGGCAAACATGAAGCAAATGATTCAGCGCAAAAACGATGTTGTGAGTCAAACTTGCGCCGGGGTAAAGTTTTTGATGGACAAAAATAAAATAGATGTTCACACAGGAACAGGTTCGTTTGTAGATAAAAATACGATAAAGGTTACGTCATCCGACGGAAAAGAAACACAAATTACTGGTAAAAACATCATAATTGCCACTGGCTCGAAACCAAATTATTTTCCAGGAATGGAACCCGACAAAAAACGAATCATTACTTCAACCGAAGCCTTGAATTTACAGGAGATTCCAAAGAAAATGATTGTTATTGGTGCGGGGGTAATTGGCTTAGAACTAGGTTCAGTTTTTGGACGACTTGGCTCAGAAATTGAAGTAATTGAATTTGCTTCAACCCTACTCCCAACGATGGACGGATCCATTGGAAGGGAAATGATGAAAATATTGAAAAAAGAAGGATTCAAGTTTCAAATGGAACATCGTGTTCAAAAAGTTGAAAATAAAGGAAATAAAGTAGTTCTAACAGCCTTAAATAAGAAAAATGAATCCGTTGTTTTTGAAGCTGATTATTGTTTGGTTGCGGTTGGAAGAAAAGCCTACACAGAAGGACTTTCACTCCAAAATGCAGGGCTTACTGCTAATCAACGTGGGCAATTGGAGGTAAATGATCATTTGCAAACAGCTGTTCCCAATATCTATGCCATTGGTGATGTTATTCGCGGGGCTATGCTAGCACATAAAGCAGAGGAAGAAGGTGTTTTTGTTGCAGAAATTATCGCAGGTCAAAAGCCACATTTGAATTACAATTTAATTCCTGGTGTAGTTTATACCTGGCCAGAAGTTGCAGCAGTAGGAAAAACGGAGGAAGAATTAAAAATTTCAGGCATTGAATATAACGTGGGAACCTTTCCAATCAAGGCTTTAGGAAGAGCCAGAGCGAGTATGGATACAGCAGGATTCATCAAAATTTTGGCAGATAAAACAACGGATGAGGTCTTAGGTGTGCACATGATTGGTCCAAGAGTTGCTGATTTGATAATGGAAGCGGTTACAGCCATGGAGTTTCGTGCGTCAGCTGAGGATATTGCTAGGATTTGTCACCCACATCCAACCTATTCAGAAGGAGTGAAAGAAGCAGCTTTGGCCGCAACGGAAAATCGGGCGTTGCATGTTTGATTTTTTGTAATAAAGTCAAGGAAATTGACTAAACAATTGTAGTTTATCTTTTCTGACTTTAGCGTTTATTGAAAGTTCCGATCGGAAAGTCGTGGGTTGGTTCATTTCTTGAGAGATTCCAAAAAGAACTAGAAAAAACGGAGTAATTGACTATCAAAAGATGGTCTAAATTGAATAGTCATTTTCATTTCCCACTTAAAATCGTAATTTTGTTCCACTTTAAATGACAAAAGAAGTTCAAATTCACGATAAGCAATTCTCACTCTTTATTTCGGAAGAGGTAATTTCTTTTGAGATAAAAAAAATGGCAAAACAACTGGAGGAGGACTACCAGGGAAAAGACATTTTATTGATCGCTATTCTCAACGGTGCGTTTATGTTTGCTTCCGACATTATTAAGTCCATCAAACGGGACGCCGAAATAACTTTTGTCAAGGTAAGTTCTTACCGTGGAACCCAAACCACAGGACGAGTCGATGAATTAATCGGTTTGAATAACCAAATGGAAAAACGACACGTAATTGTTATTGAAGATATTGTTGATACTGGAATAACCATAGACAAAGTCATTTCCCTGATAAAAGCAAACGATCCCACTTCCGTTGAAGTGTGCACACTTCTTTTCAAACCAGAAGCATTTAAAGGAAAGCACAAACCAAAATACATTTGTTTTGAAATCCCGAATAAATTTGTTGTTGGATATGGCTTGGATTACAATGAGTTAGGAAGAAATCTGAAAGAGTTATATCAATTAAAAGAATAGTAAAATGTTGAATATAGTTTTATTTGGTCCTCCCGGAGCAGGAAAAGGAACACAGTCAGATCGATTAATCGCAAAATATGATTTGGTGCATCTTTCTACAGGTGATATCTTCCGATCTAATATCAAAGGTGAAACGGAGTTGGGAAAATTGGCAAAAAGTTATATGGATCAAGGACAATTGGTTCCTGACTCAGTAACGATTGATATGCTTCGTTCCGAAGTTTTAAAACATGAAAACGCGAAAGGATTTATTTTCGATGGATTTCCTAGAACGAATGCGCAAGCGCAAGCATTAGACGAATTTTTAATCGCTCAGAACACTTCAATTACGCTTATGGTTGCTTTAGAAGTTGAAGAAAATGAATTGAAAACGCGCTTATTGAAGCGTGCTGAGGTTAGCGGAAGAGCCGATGACGCCAATCCAGAAGTGATTGCGAACAGAATCGCTGTATATAATAATGAAACATCACCTGTAAAATCGTTTTATCAAAATCAAAATAAATTTGTCGCAATTGATGGAATTGGTTCCATCGATGAAATTACCCAACGGATTTTTTCGGCAATTGATCCGCACCTTTAAATTTTATGGCTTCTGATAATTTCGTTGACTACGTCAAAATTCATTGCACATCTGGAAATGGGGGAGGAGGTTCTACGCATTTTCGTAGGGAAAAATACATTCCAAAAGGAGGCCCAGATGGAGGTGATGGCGGGCGTGGTGGACATGTTATTATTCGCGGGAACAAGCAACTTTGGACACTACTTCATCTCAAATTTCAAAAGCACATTAAGGCGGGACATGGAGCACATGGATCAGGAAATTTGAAGACCGGTTCACAAGGGGAGGATGTGTACATTGATGTTCCGCTCGGAACTATTGCCAAGGATGCCGAAACAGGTGAAACAGAATTTGAAATAACGCGAGACGGAGAGGAATTCATCATTCAGCGAGGAGGAAAAGGAGGTCTAGGAAATAACCACTTCAAATCTGCCACGAATCAAACTCCGCGATATGCACAACCAGGCGAATCTGGTGCAGAAGGTTGGAAAGTGCTTGAATTGAAAGTTTTAGCGGATGTCGGTTTGGTAGGATTTCCAAATGCAGGAAAAAGCACCTTGCTTTCTGTTCTGTCAGCAGCAAAACCAGAAATAGGCGCGTATCCGTTTACAACCTTGAGGCCGAATTTGGGAATCGTTTCATATCGTGATTATCGCTCATTTGTTATGGCTGATATTCCAGGAATTATTGAGGGAGCTCATTCGGGAAAAGGGCTCGGACTAAGGTTTTTACGACATATTGAACGTAATTCCTTGCTGCTTTTTATGATTCCTGCTGATTCGGATGACATCAAGAAGGAATACAATGTATTACTTAACGAATTGAAACAGTACAACCCCGAGCTCTTGCACAAGGAACGACTTTTAGCGATTACAAAATCCGACATGTTAGATGACGAATTAACTGTGGCTTTGAAAACTGAATTACCCAAAATTCCATCCGTTTTCATTTCAGCTGTCGCTCAAAAAGGCCTTACGGAACTCAAAGATTTGATTTGGAAGCATCTCAACAATGATTAATTGGTTGGAATCCATAGATCGCTCAATTCTCCTTTTTATTAATGGATTAAATACACCCATACTCGATGAGGTCATGTGGTTTTTCTCAGGAAAACTGACTTTAATTCCATTCTATTTAATTTTGCTTTACTTTATAAAATTGGTAAATTCTTGGAAAAACTTCGGATTGATATGTTTCGGTATTTTCTTAACGGTTTTGATCTCGGATCAAACATCTGTGCATTTGTTCAAGGAAACTTTTCAGCGTTATAGACCTTCGCACAATCTAGAAATTAGTCACGTACTTCATTACTATAAAATCAAACCTGGTGATTTCTATCGGGGAGGAACTTATGGGTTTATTTCGTCGCATGCAGCAAATTTTTTCGGAATGCTAGGTTTTGTGCTTCCATTATTTTCTAAGAAATACCGAATCCTTCAAGTCAGCTCGATTGTTATTGGGGTAATTGTTTCAATGAGTCGTGTTTATTTGGGTGTGCACTACCCGTCTGATGTGGTCGTTGGAGTTGCTCTTGGATTGCTAATAGGTTGGAGCATCAATCATTTTCTTTATTTACGTTTTAAATTCGAAGAATAATGAATTGGCTAATCGTATTTTTGGGCGGAGGAATTGGAAGCATGTTGCGTTTTGGAATTGGTAAAATGATCCCTTTCAAAGAACTTTCATTTCCGTGGTCGACATTTTTTTCAAATTTTTTAGCTTGCTTGATCTTTGCTTTTGCTCTCATTGTTATCCAAAAAAGTCCAAAAAATGATTGGATTCAACCATTTGTATTAGTTGGTATTTGTGGTGGATTCAGTACATTTAGCACATTTTCTTTTGAGAATTATCAACTTTTTCAGACTGGAAATTATGGAATTTTATTGTTGAATATTTTCGTTTCCCTGATTCTCGGATTTGGAACTTTTTGGGTGGTTAAGCTATTTTGAAATTTGTTGGAAACAATTAAAATAATCTTGCGGCTTCTCTGGCTCTTGGTATTCATCACGATACCAGGAATTAGCACCAAAGGTAAATCTTCAAAAGTCATGTTCGTAACTCATTGTTTCTAAGCGGTCTGATCGCAAAGCAGCGACGGAGTCAATCCAGGTGTATAAATCGAACTCCAGTGAATAAATTGTAATTAATGCTCCTTACCCTTGACAATGATTACGATTTCTCCTTTTGGGGAGAATCGATCAAAGTATGCTAGCATCTCCTTCAAATTTCCGCGGTGAAAAGTTTCGTAAACTTTACTGATTTCTCTGACGATGCAAATTTCCCGAGATGGCTCAAAACACTCCAACATCTGAGTCAATGTTTTTAAAAGGCGATGTGGGGATTCATAAAATATTATGGTTCGATCATCTGAACTTAAGTGTTTTAGCCTAGAAAGTCTGCCTTTCTTATGGGGTAAGAATCCTTCGAATACAAATTTATCACAAGGAAATCCACTTGCTACAAGTGCTGGAATCAGAGCTGTTGGACCCGGCAAACATTCAACTTGTATTTCATGCTGAATACATGCCCGAACGAGAAGAAATCCTGGGTCTGAAATGGCCGGTGTTCCAGCATCTGAAACCAATACGGCTAGTTCAACGGATTTAATCATTTCGATTGATTTCTCTAAGAAACGGTGCTCGTTATGAGCATGAAAAGGCAAGCACTTTTTCTTAATTCCTAAATGATCCAAGAGTTTTTTGGTAACACGTGTGTCTTCAGAAAAAATCAATTCAACTTCTTTCAAAATCCGAATGGATCGCAAGGTAATGTCCTCTAAATTTCCAATCGGGGTTGGAACTAAAATTAATTTTGACATATCAACAGATATTACCGATTTGTTGTTGTTCTTTCATAATTTCGGTATGTTTACTTTTTCGAATTTAGCTGGGGTGATTGCAGAATGAGTTGATGTATTCATTATCTGAAATTTCTCTATTTATTAAACCTAATTTATGCTGATTTTATATTCTTAACCCAATTTTCAATTATTTACAAAGACCTTTAGAGCGAGTCTGATTTTGAAATATAATTCATCCCGAAGCACCTTTTTGATTTTTTAACCTTTTACCTAAATAATCACCTTTTTTTGACTTTTCGGTATTGAATTTAAACTCGATAATCCTTTGAAGTGGCGGAATAATTCAAATTTAGGTTTATTTTGAATTACAGGACAGAATGGGGAACATATTTTTGAGGCTATTAACATAACAGGTCAAGATATTGTTTTTTTGAATTACATCTCAAATCATTATTTCGGTTTCTAAAATTATATCACAATCGAAACGTTAAAATTATTTCTACTTTTAAAGCGTGATTCAAAAAGGAGACAAAAAAATAGTTCGTGGATGGGTGATGTACGATTGGGCTAATTCAGTCTATAATTTGGTTATTTCCTCCTCGATTTTCCCAATTTTTTATGAAACTCAAACTCGTAAAGTATTTGCGGAAAGAAATGATTTGATAGCGGATGAGGTGGATCCAAATTCAGTGACTGTTGAATTTTTCGGTTGGCACGTTTCACCAAGTGTTTTGTACTCATTGACGCTCTCTTTGTCTTTTGTTATCGTAACTTTTTTATCACCGCTACTGTCTGGAATCGCTGATTATACGGGGAGCAAGAAAAAATTTCTTCGGTTTTTTTGTTACCTCGGAGCAATGTCTGCCATGTCGCTCTATTTCTTTGATGCTCATCAAATTGAACTTGGTTTGTTGTCTGTTTTGTTGGCATCGATCGGATTCTGGAATTCACTGGTTTTTTATAACGCTTTTTTACCTGAAATTGCCGAACCGAAGGATCAAGATAGGGTTTCTGCACGTGGATTTATCATGGGGTATTTGGGAAGTATGCTGCTGCTACTGATTTGTTTGGCAATTATTATGGGAATAGATCCAAAATATACCCGAATCAGCTTTTTATTGGTTGGAATATGGTGGATAGGCTTTTCGCAACTAACCTATCGTGTTCTGCCAAACAATGTTTACAATAAAAAACCGGAACCAGGCTATATTTGGCGAGGATTCCGAGAACTGAAAGTCGTTTTTCAAGAATTTCGAAAGATAAATCGATTGAAAAAGTATCTACGTTCGTTTTTCTTTTTTAATACGGGCGTTCAAACCGTTATGTTAATGGCTACGGTTTTTGCGGCGAAAGCAATTGATTGGCCGGGAGAAAGCGGGAGATCAGGGTTGATTATTGCGATTTTGTTGATTCAATTACTCGGCGCAATCGGCGCAAAAATTATGTCGGTGCTTTCCATTAAATTGGATAATATCCGCACATT
The DNA here is from genome assembly GCA_044348645.1 of Crocinitomicaceae bacterium. Taxonomy (GTDB): domain Bacteria; phylum Bacteroidota; class Bacteroidia; order Flavobacteriales_D; family Crocinitomicaceae; genus UBA952. The sequence goes on from JBIKSL010000001.1 coordinate 117,770, forward strand.
GATGATTTCTGTCGGTATCTGGATTGTCATTTGTTGCTGCGCTTTTTTCGTGCACAAGCCAACAGAATTTTATTTTCTAGCGGCATCTGTAGGATTGGTAATGGGCGGTGTTCAAGCAATTGCGCGTTCCACATACTCCAAGTTCCTTCCAGAAACAACCGATCACGCCAGTTATTTTTCGTTTTATGATGCAACAGAAAAAATTGGGATTGTCTTGGGAACATTTTTTTTCGCACTTACGGAATATCTATTTGACAGCATTCGATACTCTATTTTTTCGGTTGGAACATTTTTTTTACTTGGATTCATTTTTCTATTTTTTGTTCCAAAAGAAGAAAACCACAAATTTCAAACATAAAATTAATAATTTAAGATGAGACAATTAATTGAAGCTGCATGGGAAGACCGTTCCTTGTTACAAAACACTGAAACAATTCAAGCCATTGAAACGGTAATTGAAGACATCGATAAAGGTCTCTTGCGTGTTGCTGAACCAATAGAAAATGGTGATTGGCAAGTTAACGAATGGGTGAAAAAAGCGGTGGTGATGTATTTTCCTATTCGAAAAATGGAAACGATTGAAGTTGGCCCGTTCGAATTTCACGATAAAATGGCATTGAAACGCAACTATAAAGAATTAGGTGTTCGTGTCGTACCTCATGCGATTGCTCGATATGGCGCTTATGTAGCACCGGGTGTCATCTTGATGCCTTCGTATGTAAACATTGGAGCGTACGTTGATTCAGGAACCATGGTCGATACTTGGGCAACGGTTGGAAGCTGTGCGCAAATCGGAAAAAATGTTCACTTAAGCGGCGGAGTGGGAATTGGCGGAGTTTTGGAACCTTTGCAAGCGGCACCTGTGATTATCGAAGATGATGCATTTATCGGTTCTCGATGTATAGTCGTGGAAGGAGTTCGTGTGGGTAAGGAAGCTGTTCTTGGTGCAAATGTTGTACTTACAAAATCTACCAAAATCATCGACGTGTCTGGAAATGAACCTTTTGAAATCCAAGGTTATGTTCCCGAAAGAAGCGTAGTAATTCCAGGTTCTTATACCAAACATTTCCCTGCAGGTAATTTTCAAGTTCCTTGCGCTTTAATTATAGGAAAAAGAAAAGCTTCAACGGATTTAAAAACTTCTTTGAATGATGCTTTACGAGAGCACAATGTAGCAGTATAAAGTTTTTCTAGTCTATTAACACTTGTTAAGCGCGAAATAATGAAACGTTTTGGGTATAGCTTATACTTCAGAACTATCTCAAACTATTTTTCCTGTTAATAACTTTTTTAGTCGACTCTACAATATTAACGGTATCAATTCCATACTTTGTCATCAATTCCATGGGAGGTCCGCTTTCGCCAAAAGTATCATTTACAGCGACATATTCGTGTGGAGTTGGCAATTTCCTTGCTAAAACCTGAGCTACTGCATCACCCAAACCGCCATGCATCATGTGTTCTTCAGCAGTAACAACGCATTTTGTTTTAGAAACAGATTTTAAAATTGCTTCTTCATCCAATGGCTTGATTGTGTGCATATTAATTAATTCGGCAGAAATTCCTTGTTCGGCTAAGATTTTAACCGCTTCAATCGATTTCCAAACCAAGTGCCCACAGGCAATAATGGTAACATCCGTTCCTTCGTTTAAAACATCCGCTTTTCCAATAACGAATTTAGCATCCGGCTTCACGAAAATTGGCATAACTGGTCGACCGAAACGAAGATATACAGGACCAACATGATCCGCAATAGCAATTGTAGCTTGTTTTGTCTGGTTGAAATCTGCGGGAACAATTACAGTCATGTTTGGCAACATGCGCATCATTCCAATATCTTCCAACATTTGATGGGTCGCACCGTCTTCACCTAATGTCAAACCTGCATGCGAAGCACAGATCTTCACGTTTTTCTGAGAATACGCCACAGACTGACGAATTTGATCGTAAACACGTCCGGTAGAGAAATTGGCGAACGTACCTGTGAATGGAATTTTTCCTCCGATGGTCATCCCTGCTGCCAACCCAATCATGTTGGCTTCAGCAATTCCAACTTGAAAAAATCGATCTGGATTTTCGTTTTTGAACGCATCCATTTTCAGGGATCCAATCAAATCTGCACAAAGTGCCACCACATTTGGGTTGGTTCTTCCCAATTCGGCTAATCCTTCTCCAAATCCCGATCGCGTGTCTTTATTTCCAAGTATTTCTATTTCCATTTTTATAAATTTAAATTCAGTGTTCGATTCGATTCTATTTTAAAATTTTTTTCCTTCGTGTAAGCGGTGGACTTTTGATCCTTTTCTCTATACACAATCTTATAATTTCCTGGCTGCAAAAACCATTTTCCTTCTTTCAAACCGGCTTCCAAATTACAAACCCATTCAAAAGAATTATTTCCTTTCTCAACGAAAATCTGCCCAACTAAGCCTTTAGATGCTGAGTATGACAAGCAACCAGAAGGAATTACGTCAACATTTGTCGTTTTACTTTGCGTAACTTCAACGCGCTGATAGGTTCTTGGCAAGGTGAAAATTTCCAAATCGTAAGTTCCAACCAAATACTTTTGAGTCGAATTGAAAGGCTGTGAATTCAAGGTTTGTATTTGGTCTTTTTGCATCACACGCATGCTAAAGTTGGGATTATTGACGTTTTTCGTTGAAATCAATTTCAGGAATCCTTGTGCAGCATCGATTTGAATAACATTGTGTGTGTATTTTTGAAGTGAAACGTTTTTCTTTTCAATTTTCGGCAATGAATTTACAACAATGTCATATTTCAGATTTGGATCTAAAATCAAGGTATCAGGATTTCCGTAACGATTCAATGTATGAGTCAGTGTGTATTTTAAATTTTGCGTTCCGGCTTCATATAGAAAAACGGTTACATCCGTTTCAGTTGGTTTTTTCGAAATATCATTCAAGTTGATTTGTGCTGTCGTATTCAAAAGTGCTTTGGAAATCACATTGTTTAAAACGACTTTGAACGCGTCCTTGCTTTCCGCATCTGAATATGAGCCAATACATTTGAATTTTTCGAGATACGACAAGTCCATTCCCAAACCAATAACAAACGGAGTTACCTTTACACCTTTATCTTTTAATTTTTTTGCTATCAAACAAGGATCGTTATCACATGATTCAAGACCATCAGTAATTAAAATAATAAAATTCCTTGCCAATGTATCGGGAAAATCCGCAGCTGAAGCTTCCAATGAACGAGCAATCGGTGTTGATCCTTTTGCCTTGATTGATCGAACTTTTGCTTGGATCGCATCAACAGTATTGGCTGCGAATGGCACTTCTAATTTGGTATCAGCGCAGTCTTGGTAGGTGTTTGTCACCTCTGACTGATGACCATAAACGCGAAGAGCAATCTCCAGATTCGGAATTCCACGCAACTTTTCAACGGATTGAATCAAAATATCCTTGGCCGCATCCATGCGTGTTTGTTTATCCCAATCCAAGTTCATGGAGTTTGACGCGTCAAGAATAAAGAGAATTCGAGTTGTTTTCTGACTAAAAATTAGTCCAAAGCAAAAGAAAAATAATATGAGGAATAGGTTTTTCACTAATAGTCTCCCAGTGTTTCCTCCAATTGGTTAAGAGCTAATTGTAACTGCTCTGCATTCGGTGCCGATCCATGCCATTTGTGTGTTCCCATCATGTAATCAACTCCTTGCCCCATTTCAGTTTTCATGATAATCACAATCGGCTTTCCATTTCCAGTTGCATTTTTTGCTTGTGTTAACACAGAACGCATATTTTCAAAATCGTGACCATTCACAAGAAAAACTTCCCATCCAAAAGCTTGCCATTTTAATTCAAGGTTACCCAGAGAAAGAACATCTTCCACGTCTCCATCAATTTGCCGACCATTGTAATCGATTGTTGCTATGATGTTATCAACTTTATTTGCTGCGGCATACATGGCTGCTTCCCAAATCTGTCCTTCTTGCAATTCACCGTCTCCATGAAGCGTGTAAACAATGGATTTATCGTTATTTAATTTTTTAACTTGCGCTGCCCCAACACCAACAGACAATCCTTGACCAAGGGATCCAGAAGCCATTCGTACTCCTGGTAATTTTTTGTCCGTAGAAGGATGTCCTTGTAAACGAGAAGATAGTTTTCTGAATGTTGCTAATTCATTTACAGGAAAAAAACCCACTCTCGACAAAACACTATACCACACCGGCGAAATATGTCCATTCGAGAGGAAAAACAAGTCTTCATTTTTTCCATCCATACCAAAGTTTTTAGCATCGAAATTCATCCATTCAAAATAGAGGAAAGTCAAAAAATCTGCACAGCCCAACGATCCGCCCGGGTGACCTGAACTAACTGCGGCGACCATTCTAACAATATCTCTTCGCACTTGATGAGCGATTTTCTCTAATTCTGAATTATGCATTTTTAAGATTTAATGTTGTGACAAAGCTAAACTTTATAGTCTTTGAAATTTGCTGAAATGTATGAACAATGAAAACAATTTTTCAACCGAACATTGAAACGTGAAAATTAGCTCAACACTTTTACTTCATTTAAATTCATTTTTAATAAATCATTGAGGATTACTTGTCAAACTAATTTCCTTTTCATTCTGAAATCTTAACGCTTTTAACAATTTTTACTAAATTCGACGAATAAACAAAAAAAATTAAGCATGACAAATAATGGAGATTTAATTGATCGTATTGAAAGCCAAGGAACTATTTTTGGACATCCTAAAGGTCTTTTCCTTCTGTTTTTTACCGAAATGTGGGAGCGTTTTAGTTACTATGGAATGCGAGCCATATTGATGTTATACATGACAAAATTATGGATAGAGAATGGATTGAACATAGATGGGTCTTCGGCATCTTTAATCTATGGTTTTTTTACAGGGTTTGTTTATTTAACTCCAATAATTGGAGGCTGGATTGCCGATAATTTTATCGGTCAACGAAAATCCATTACCATTGGTGGTATCACGATGTTTGCTGGACAAATAACTCTTTTTGCTGTGAATACTCATGCTGGCTTGGCAATGGGGCTCGTATTGCTTATCTTGGGTAACGGGATGTTTAAGCCAAATATCTCTACCATGGTTGGTCAACTTTATCGCCCAGGAGATAATCGTCGCGATTCAGCTTTTTCAATTTTTTATATGGGAATTAATTTAGGCGCGCTCTTTGCTCCTCTAGTAGTGGCTTTATTGACCGACAACTTATTTGCCACACGTGGTGAGAATGGCGAGGTAATAAGTTATGGCTACAAGTATGGTTTTTTAGCCGCAGGAATAGGCATGGCAATTGGTCAAATTCTTTTTAATTGGTTATCACCCAAGTACCTTTTGGAAATCGGTGTTGAACCAGCAGCAAAAAGCAAAAACCCAAGTTCTTCGGTAGAGTCACTTGGCTCAATTATTGAAGATCAAAGCGCGAAAAAGCCATTGACCTTCGAGGAAAAACAGCGAATAACGGTGATTTTCATTCTCACTTTTTTTGTCATTTTTTTCTGGGCAGGATTTGAACAAGCGGGTTCATCTATGACTCTTTATACGGATAAATATATTGATCGAAATTTCTTTGGGTGGGAGATTCCAACAGCAATTTTCCAATCGGTCAATCCTTTGTTTATTGTTGCATTAGGCCCGATTTTTGCGTGGTTTTGGAACTCAAGGTTAGGAGGAAAATTGAGTACGCCCGTAAAAATGTCATTGGGAATGATTTTGTTAGGTATTGGGTTTTTATTTATGCTTTTTGCAACTTACGGTGTGAAGTATTCCGGATCAGGAGACTCAGAGGTTGTTACTCAAAAAGCAGCATTAATCTGGTTAGTTATGACCTATTTCTTCCATACAATTGGAGAACTTTGCTTATCCCCAGTCGGATTATCGGTTGTAACTAAACTTGCGCCAGTAAGATTGGCCTCTATGTTAATGGGGGTTTGGCTTCTATCTTCTTTTGTAGCAAATATCATGGGAGGCTATATCGCTATGTATGTTGAAAAGCTTGGTGCAGCAACCATTTTCTTTTCGATTGCTATGTTCGTAATTTCTTTAGGCTTATTAATGTTGCTCATGACCAGCAAATTATCCAAAATGATGCACGGAGTAAAATAGTTAAGAATACATTAATCATGCAAAAAGGTCTTCTGATAAAGACCTTTTGTTTTTATGTCAAAGCATCAAAAGCGCTTTCAATATGCTCAATTTCTGTTCGAAATGAATTGTGGACGATTGAAACGATATCAAATCGAACATCTAAATCCAACTCTTTCGATTGAACGTATTGATTTGCTACTTTAACGATTTGTTTTTGTTTGTTTTTGGTTACTGAGCGCCATGGTTCTCCAATTTCTGCCGTTTGACGTGTCTTAACCTCAATAATGACCAGTTGATTATTGATTTTTGCAATAATATCAATTTCATTTTTGAGAAAACGATAATTTCGATCAAGAATTTGATATTTGTTTTTTTGAAGATAATCTACGGCAAAATTTTCACCCCATGAACCCAATTCTTCTGATGTCATAACCAATTAAATTAATAGATTCGTTGTTTCGAAACGAATTACGAACTTACTAAAGATAAGGATTTTTTATTTTGAATGCAAGGACTGTGCTCATCTGTAAAGTTCAAACAAAATGTTTCGTTTCAACGGCAAATAAACTGAGTTCTTGTCAAATTACGATTCACATAAATAATAGTATTGAAGCGAAAAATCTTAACTTAATCCATCTTTTGGAGTAAAGCAGACTAGTGTAAAAGTCAACACTTAATCAAATCACGTGCTTTTTCTCTTGCGTTGAGATCGGCAGAAACGTAATCTTCATAGCTTGGATTCAACTTATTGCTGAATGAATTAATCACATTTTCATTAATTTGAGCTATTTCAATGAAACTGATTTTCTTGTTCAAAAAAGCCTCAACTGAGATTTCATTGGCTGCATTCAACGTGCAAGCGGTTGTTCCATTTTCTTCAAGTGCACGATAAGCTAAATCCAAATTTTTAAAAAGCTTTCGATCTGGTGATTCAAAAGTCAATTGAGGATAATTCAGAAAATTAAATCTCTTAAAGTCTGTCTTCAAGCGATTGGGATATGTCAATGCGAATTGAATCGGTAATTTCATATCTGGTAAACCCATTTGAGCTTTCATGCTGCCGTCTTCAAACTGAACCAGTGAGTGGATAATTGATTGTGGATGAACGACAACATCAATCTGCTCGGAAGTCAATCCGAAAAGCCACTTAGCTTCAATAACTTCCAATCCTTTATTCATTAAACTTGCCGAATCTATGGTTATTTTTGATCCCATTGACCAATTTGGGTGTTTCAAGGCTTGTTCAACCGTAACTGTTTGAAGTTTTTCAAAAGAAAATCCAAGAAAAGGACCCCCAGATGCAGTCAAATATATTTTCTCGATGGGATTGTGAAATTCACCAACAATACACTGAAAAATAGCTGAATGTTCAGAATCAACGGGATAAATGTTTACCCCTTTTTCTTTTGCTAGTTTTGTTATTAATTCTCCGGCAACCACCAATGTTTCTTTATTAGCAAGAGCTATATTCTTTCCCGCATTTATGGCGTGAATGGTTGGCTTGAGTCCTGCGTAACCAACCAATGCTGTCAAAACAATCTGAATTTCATTGGATTCAACAACTTGACAAAGCGCTTCTTCGCCACAATAAACGTGAATGCCTTCCGACAACAAGGCCTCTTTTACTTTTTTATATTGTGATTCGTCGCTAATTACAACCGAATTTGGTTGAAACTTTCTCGCTTGATCAATCAATAAATCGGCATTTTTTCCTGCGGTAATTACCTGTAAGTCGAAGTGCTCTGAATTAGACGAAATCACCTCCAAAGCTTGCGTTCCAATAGAGCCAGTTGAACCAAGTATGGCAACTCCTTTTTTATTTGACATAAAACAAAGTTAAGCTTTTTTAACGCTTATTTCAGGTGAAATTTAGAAAGCTTCTATGTAAATTTTTAACTAATTTCGACCCAAATTAAAGAAAAGCTTCATGGAAATCACTCCTGAATTAGAAAAGAAACTTGAATTATTGCAAGAGAAATATAGCGGATTGGGACAGGATTTGTTATCTTATTTGGACGGGTTGTTATACGCAGATGTTACAGCTTATTGGGATTACATTGAGCTAGACACTTTGTTGAGTCTTCAAAAGCCTAAGACCAGGTTTCCTGATGAGGTCGTATTTATTATTTATCACCAAATAACAGAATTGTATTTTAAACTTTCCTTGCGTGAGTTTGAGCAATTGGTGAATAAAATAGAAATTGACAAGGATTTTTTTGTGAATCGCGTAACTCGAATTAATAGGTATTTCGAGGCTTTGATAAAAAGTTTTGAAATAATGATTGAAGGAATGGAACGTGAACAATTTTTGAAATTTCGCATGTCGCTTCTTCCCGCAAGTGGTTTTCAGTCAGCTCAATATCGTGAAATTGAAATTTATAGCACTGATTTTATAAATCTTGTCTCTAAGGAAAAAAAAGAAAATTATCTTGCAAGCGCTTCTATCCGTGAAATGTTCGAAAACATTTATTGGAAAGAGGGTGCAACAGAAGTAGCAACAGGAAAAAAGACATTGACATTAACTCATTTTGAAGAAAAATATAAAGAATCATTCATTCAATTAGGTGAACATTGCAGAGAAAATAATCTTTGGCAAGTTTATCTTCGATTAAGTGCTGAGGATCAGGAAAACGAGTCTGTTATTTCTGTATTAAAGACAAATGATATTAATGTAAATGTCAATTGGCCCTTGGTTCATTACAAATCTGCGGTGCGTTATTTAGCGAGAGATCCCGAAGATATTGCTGCCACTGGAGGAACAAATTGGCAAAAGTATTTACCTCCTCGCTTTCAAAAACGAATTTTCTATCCTAAACTTTGGACTGAACAAGAAATAGAAAATTGGGGAAAAGGTTGGGTTGAAGAAACGTTCGGAAAACTCAAAAAATAAGAACCACAACAGTCACCATCCCACTAAATGAGTATCTAAAAGATTCATTAACTCAATCAGCCTAAAAAAACAACTATGAATTGATTAAGTGCGGTTCGCCTGTCTTTAAATGACATTGTCCACTATTTTGTAGCCTCATGTATAGCCAAAAAGTTTACTTCATTACGGCATTATCTGTTAGGAATGTCATCTTGTTTTTAATGTATTTTCTGATTTTTTCATTTAGATTTTCAATCAAATTTGTGGCGTAATTATTCTTGTGATTTCAATAAGATAGTCAAAGAATGTGGTAAGTTCATACTAATTTGTCCTCCAATTTTTCAAAGCATAGTTATATTTAATATTCCATTTTTGGTCTAAATCATCAAATGAATGAGCTGCAGCTTGAAGCTCAGGCGGCCCAAAAATATCCTTCCTGACTTTTGCAAATTCCTTGCGATCTTTCGAGTTTTGGTATAACTGATAGAAAAATCCTAACTTCGTGCTGAATATCGTATGGAAAATAAAGATCTGAATCTCAACGACGAACGAACCAATCTCTTTCAATTCGTTTGGCAAAACAGAAAGCCGTTGCTCATTTTTACAGTTATTGCATTTGTGCTTTCCGTGATTGTGTCTCTACTCATCACACCGTTATATCTTTCAACAGCTGTCGTTTTTCCGGCAGCATCGAGTAACGTGTCATTTTCCGAGCAACGAAACGTCAAAGCTGCAGCCATGGATTTTGGCGAAGAAGAACAAGCAGAGCAATTGGTTCAAATTTTACAATCCGCTCGAATCAAGGAGCGCATTGTAAAAAAATATGATTTATTATCTCATTATGGGATTGATTCTGCCGACCCCAATAAGAATTATAAGTTAACCGAGGAGTACAACGATCACTTTACTTTTGCCCGAACAAGATATGGATCAATTCAGATTGATGTTCTGGATAAAGATCCTAAACTGGCGGCAAAAATGGCCAACGATATCGTAAACCTCATTGATACAGTGAAAAATGAAATGATTAACGAGCGCACAAAACCGGCATTCGAGATCAACAAACGAAAAATGATGCAACTTGAACATGAGCGCGACTCCATCTTGAATATCTTGGACAGTTTATCGAATTTAGGTGTTGTATCTCTAGATGTTCGTTCAAACCTCTTTCAAGCTTTAGTTGATTCGAAAAGCCCGGGAGAAAAAGCCGAAATTCAAAGAAATATTGATGTCAACAGAAAATATGGATCACGTTTCGATGCACTAGAATATCGAATAAACGAGATGATCATAAAAATAGAAGAATTTCGTGTTTCTTATGAACAAGCAGAATCAGATGCTAACGCAAACTTTACTCATAAATTCATCGTTGAAAATGCAGTAGTTGCGGATAGAAAAGAAAAACCGAAAAGAATGATAATCGTTTTGGTATCTGTAATCAGTGGTTTCATTTTTGGTGTTTTCTATTTACTAATCAAGCAGCGTTTCAAAGAACTTAAACTCAGTGCCTAGTGCGGCTGTTGTCACGAAATTTGATTTTTGGTTTATCGGCACTTTTAGCTGCTAGTTTAATTTCCTACTTTTTTTGGTTGGATCAGCCAATTCTGTCTCTGTTTCCGATTGGATTAATGTTGATATTTTTCACACTATATCAAACGGAAAAACTTTTCTTAGCGATTGCTTTCTTCACGCCACTTTCATTCAACATAGAGGAATTTAGTGAAAGTTTTGGGCTCTTCATTCCGAGCGAACCTCTCTTGATGGGGTTAATGCTTTTTTTAACTGCTATTCAGATTAAAAACCCTTTCCTTGATCAACGTATTTGGAAACATCCTATTGTTCTTGCTGCTTTGACTTATCTCTGTTGGATCTTTATTGCGTCTATAACGAGTTCACACGTTTTGGTTTCGTTCAAATTTTTGTTGGCTCGACTTTGGTTTGTTGTTCCCGTTCTTATTTTTGGAACTCATTTTTTCAAAATAGAAAACAATCGTCTTGCTTTTTTTTGGTTGTATTTAATTGGAACAACAATCACCATTGCCTACACATTAATACATCATGCACAATTTGGTTTTGGCGAAAAAGAAGGACATTGGGTGATGTATCCGTTTTTCAAAGATCACACCATTTATGGAGCAATTGTAGCATTGGTTTTACCGATTTCAATTTCACTTTTCCGATATAAGAAACACCATGCCTTGGTACAGGCTGCGCTTATTTTGATGATTGTATTAATCGTTATTGGATTGTATTTCTCCTATACTCGAGCCGCCTGGTTAAGCATTATCATTGCCATTGCAGTTGGAGTGCTGGTTCATTATCGTGTAAACTTCAAACTATTGCTTGGAATAGGATTCGTTGTTTTACTCGTTGTGTTTTTTAAATGGGATAGTATCGAAATAGAATTGGCCAGAAACAAACACGAACACACGACCGAATCATTCAATGAACGATTTCAAAGTGCAGCGAATGTTACAACGGATGCTTCCAATTTAGAACGGATTAATCGTTGGAGTTGTGCAATTTCAATGTTCGAAGAACGCCCCATTTTTGGTTTTGGACCGGGAACCTATGCCTTTGAATACGCTCCATTTCAAGAACCGGAAAATCTCACCATCATTTCCACTAATTTTGGAGACATGGGCAATGCACACAGTGAATATTTGGGAGCACTTTCGGAAATGGGTATTTTAGGTTTGTTAACATTTGTGGGCATCGTAACTGCTATTTTTTATTCGGCAATAACGCTTTATCACAAGTACCCAACTTCAGATCGGAAAAATAGAACACTGGTGATGGGAATGATTCTTGCTTTCGCCACCTATTTTTCTCATGCATTCCTGAATAATTTTTTAGACACAGATAAAGCCGCTGTTCCAATTTGGGGAATGTGTGCCATGCTGATTGCAATGAGTCTAGAGTTAAAAAAACATATTAGTGCTTAAAATGGAAAAATGGTTAGAGCGAACAGCGTTGTTGTTTAGTTCGGAAAAATTGGAAAAGCTCAAAAATGCCCACGTATTGGTTGTTGGGCTTGGAGGAATAGGTTCTTTTGCTGCAGAATTCATTGCCCGATCGGGAGTTGGCACGATGACAATCATTGACGGAGATGTTTTCGATCCTACGAATAAGAATCGTCAACTCACAGCTTTGGATTCAACGATTGGTAAAAACAAAGCTCGTGTTTTAGCTGAAAGACTTTTGGATATTAATCCGAACTTGAAGCTGAATGTAGTTGAAGAATTCGTTTTACCTGATCGTGTTTGGGAAATCTTAGAGTTTTCTAAACCAAATTATGTCTTGGACTGCATCGATTCCGTCACACCTAAATTAGAATGGATTATTGCTTGTAAACGATTAAAAATAAAAATAATTACACATCTTGGTGCAGGTGGAAAGACAGACCCATCGAAAGTCAAAGTTGCCAACCTTGAACACACGCATAATTGTAAATTAGGAGCACATATCAAAAAAAGAATGAAAAGAAAAGCGGTTTCTTTGAGAGGAATAAAAGCCGTTTTTTCGGAGGAACTTCAACGAAAAGAAGCTCTAAAAATGACTGATGGAACTAATTTCAAGAAATCATTTTACGGAACGTGCAGTTACATTCCAGCTCTTTTCGGATTGATGGGTGCTGCGGAAGTTATACGTTATATTTCTAATGAGTAAATTCATTTTCAAAGCAATATAGATCATAAAAGAGGTTAATTCACTTGAAAAACTTGTTAAAAAGCACAACGAAAATCTGTGTTTCACGTTTATTATCTCAGTTGTGATATTTCGTTTTTCAATCTTATTTTTGCTCCTATCTGCCATTCCCTCAGTCGCATTGACTCAACTTGTAACTGGCACAAACACTTCTCCCTCAGGATTGGTTCAAAATGTTCTTCTTGGACAAGGTGTAACAGTTTCAAATATCATGTACAATGGAAGCCCGACAGCGATTGGAACTTTTTCAGCAACTGGAACAAACTTAGGAATAAATCAAGGAGTTGTAATGACAACCGGAACAGTTATCAATAACGGCAACGGTCCCCACGGCCCTAATAATCAAGCGGGTGCAGGAGTTGACAACAATGTTGGGGGTTCCACGCTTTTAACTGGTCTTGTTACTGGTGCACAAACGTTCAATGCAGCAATTTTAGAATTCGATTTTGTTCCGTTTTCAGATACGGTTAGATTTAAATATGTTTTCGGCTCAGATGAGTATCCGGAATTTGCTCCTCCCAACAATTTAGGATACAACGATGTTTTTGGATTTTTCATTTCCGGCCCTGGAATCTCTGGTATTCAGAATATAGCTCGTCTTCCAAACAATGGCAGTATTGTTTCGATAAACAATGTAAACGCAATAACCAACTCTCAGTTTTTCAACTACAATGGCGACGGAAACACTGGACCATATAATTCTAACGCCTCATATATTCAATATGACGGGTTTACAGATGTTTTAACCGCAATGTCGAAAGTTCAATGCGGAAAAACTTATCACCTCATCATTGCGGTTGCAGATGTCGGTGATGGACAATGGGACTCAGGTATTTTTTTGGAAGCAAATAGTTTATCATCAAAAAATCCAATAACAATTAAATATGATTTGTCTGCAAAGCTATTTTCAAATCCAGATTGGATGGCCGAAGGTTGTGTTAAAGCAAAAGTGGAAATATCGCGAGAAATTAATACTAATGAGGCAATAACCATTCCTATATCGCTTTCAGGAACAGCTAAGAACGGAATTGACTATTCTGGAGTTCCAACTAGCATTACACTTGAGCCCGGTGAAAAAAATAAAGAATTTATAATTAATGTTTTGAAAGACAATGAACCTGAGGAACTGGAAACATTAACCCTCGAATTTTCGCTGAAAGACCCCTGTGGAAATATCGTTCCTTATTACATTCCGTTGTTCATAGAAGATATTGATCCTCTCTCTGTAAAGATAAATAACAAAGAGGTTAACTGCTTGGGTGATGAATTAACCTTAACAACCGAAGTAATTGGTGGTTTACCTCCATATGTTTTTTTGTGGAATACGTATGAAACTGCTAACTCAATTAAAGTTTCACCTTCTTTAACTGCAAATTATTGGGTAAAGGTAAACGATGCTTGCTCAGGAATTTCAGCTTTTGACACTGTTTTGGTTGAGATACCTAAGTATGTTCCCTTAACCGTTTTGGCTTCCTCTGATGTCATTGAGATTTGTCCCTTTAAGACAAAAAAATTAGATTCTAAGGCATCCGGTGGAACAGGAAAATATTCTTATCAGTGGTTCGAATCCGGACAAGTTGTTGGTATAGCCGATTCGTTAATTGTGAATCCGGGGATGTCAACGACCTATGTTCTTCGGGTAACCGATAACTGTGGGAAAATTGCTTTTGATACCGTAAATTACACTGTTACTAGTCCTCCTCTGATTGTGGAGCCAAGTCCAAATGTTGAAATCTGTCCAGGTGACAGCACGTTTATTTCAGTGAGTGCTTCCGGAGGTTACGGAAACTATAATTTTGATTGGGTTCACTCGGAAGACACCACCAGTGGAATTTGGGTACGACCAGACAGAACTACTACATATAACGTTCAAGTAAGCGATGCTTGTCAAACTTTTTCGGTTCCCGCTTTTGTTGTTGTTAAAATTGTAAAGCCGGAAGCTGATTTTATTCCGATTAGCCAAAATTTGACTGAAGACCTACCCATAACTTTCTACAATTTAACAACCAATGCCTATTCGTATGACTGGTATTTTAGCGATGGAGGAAGGTCTTCACTTGTAAACCCAACTCATACATTTGATACAGCAGGCACCTATTTCATCACACTCATTGCAGAAGGGCTAAATGGTTGCTTGGACACAGTCATTAAACCAATAACTATTTTGAAAGAATACTACATTTACATTCCAAACGCATTTATTCCCATTTATGGAAACCGCTACAATAGTCATTTTTCAGGGAGTTTTATTGGCGTAAAATGGATAAAAATGGAAGTTTTTGACCGCTGGGGAGAACGAGTTTACTATACCGAAGATCTCAACTTTAAATGGGATGGAAATTATCAAAATAATCCGGTTCAACCCGGAGTTTACGTTTGGAAATTAACCTTTAAATCAAACCGAGGAATGGAAGAATTTTTGACTGGTCACGTTAGCGTGTTGCGTTAATCAGCGGAAATTATTTCAAACAGCTCATTTAGATTCGGCGAAATAATTACTTCAATCCTTCGGTTTTTAGCTTTGTCTAGAGGATCAATCGGTAAAAACTCACCTCTTCCTGCTGCCATAATTTGAGTGGGCATCATTCGAGAGTTTGCCAATAAAATTTCAACAACGGAAGTAGCGCGCAGCACGGAAAGTTCCCAGTTGTTTTTTGGGGAAACAGAACTACTCAATTTATCACTATCAGTATGTCCCTCCACGACGATTTCAAGATCTTTTTCATTTTCAAGAACTTTTCCTAACTCAGCAAGAGCCTTTTTTCCTTCCGGTTCGACAAACGTACTTCCGGATTTGAAAAGTAATTTTGCTTCAAGGCTTACGTAAATTTTCCCGTTCTTTTGTACAACCGTTAATCCTTGGTTTTCAAATCCCCTCAACGCATTAGCAACTTTTGCTTTCAATAATTGAACTGTTGCATCTTTTTTACGAATTGCGTCTTCCAGTTCATTAACTCGTTTTTCACGCTCTATCAATAGTTTTTGCTTGTCCTTTAATTCTTGATCAAGCTTCAACAATGCATCCTCCTTTTTTTGAAGTTCACGATTTTTATTTTCCAAATCGGCTTGAAGTTGAGCTGTTTCTTTCGCACTTAAATTCTTAAGCTTTTCAAAGGAAGACTCTAAACTGGTATGTTGACTTTTGAGCACATCAAATTCCCTTTTTATAAGTCTAAAGGAGCCCCCTAATTTTGCTGTGTCTTCTTTTAATTGGTTCATATCTTTTGACGCAATATCATATTTGGTTTGAAGATCCTTCGATTTGGCCTCAAAATCATTACTGCTTTTCTTGTATTTTGCTAATTCGTCTGCACAAATTCGCTCTCTTTCCTCCAGCTCTTTAAATCGTTTAGCTGAAACGCATGCTGTTAACGAAATAGTTAGTGGCAGCAAATATAGAAGTGTTTTCATGAGTAAATAATTTAACTTGTAAAGCTCATTTATTTCGACAAAGTAATATGCCTCTTATATTCAAAAAAAATAGTTTTAGAAATCAGAAAAGAGGCTATCTCCATGTAATTTCTTTAAAGCAAATATGATTAGATTATTCCTTTCGGTATTGATTTTCAAGATTATTTTTAAACAATGTAAATTTCATAAATCAAATTGAGCTGATTTTCGAACTTAAATTCTAATTTTGAACTCAATCAAATTGGCGTGAGCAATAATCGAACATCAAAAAAAATAAATCAACTATTAATTGATTTATCATCAGATTCAGAATCGAAAATAACCACGGCTGTTTTGGAATTAGCATCAGTTGGAGAATTAGAGGTGATTCCTGAATTGATCAATATTTTAAAAGAAAACGCCAATCCGGTAAGACAGAAACTCATATCCAAGTTGCTCTCTGATATTCAAATTTCAGGAGCGACAGAAGTGTTTGTAGAAATTCTGAGAAAGGAGGACAATCAAGAAACATTGAGATTAATTCTCCCGATTTTATGGGAATCTCGACTAGATTTTTCTGCCTACTTGGCAGATTTTGTGGAATTAAGTGTTTCCGGAGACTATCTCGTTGCCTTAGACTGTTTGACGTTGATGGAAAACATGCCCGGTCCTTTCAGTGAAAGTCAATTGTTGGAGTCACAACTGCACTTAAAAGAATTCATCGAAAACAAAGAACGTTGTGACGAGCGTAAAGCACAAATTATTAGTGAAATAGCTTTGTTTGTGAAAGATCAAAACGATGGAATTGATGCCGATTTGTTGTTAGATTAATTGGAAATCGGATTAAACAAGTACAATAAAGAAGTAATGAGAAAACTAGAATTCTTTTTACGATGAAATGGATTGGCAAGCGTATTTCATTCGTTGATGAAAAAACAAAAACAACCATCGTCATTGAGCCTGACAAAAACTTTTGGATCAATGGTTTAATGGGTGCTTGGCTTGCTATGTGGTTTAGTATTGGTTTTATTGTTATTTGGGCCATGAATTCCTTAACTCTTACCAAACAAGAGTCCATTATTTTGGTTGTATTCTTGTCTTTTTGGGCTTATTATGCATTCAAAGTTTCCCGTTCATTCCTATGGTTATTGTATGGAAAAGAACTAATTAAAATTGATGAAACCGCTTTTCATCTCAAAAAATCAATCAAATCATACGGAAAGAATATCCCATATTTTTTTGAAAACATCAGTGATTTTTCAGTGAAAATTCCAGAAAAAAACTCTTTGCAATTCGTTTGGGAATCCTCTCCTTGGGTGAATGGCGGCGAACGTCTTGTTTTCCAATATTTTGGTAAAGAGATTTTTTTCGGAAGGAAATTGAATGAACAAGACGCAAAACTTCTTTTTAACTTAGTGCGAAAAAAAATTTCAGAACGAAATAAAAAATAGTTATGTACGGAGAAATTAAACAACACTTAACCAACGAGTTAAATACCATTGAATCTCAGGGCCTTTTGAAACGTGAGCGAATAATAATTACACCGCAAGGAGCGAATGTAAAAGTTTCTTCAGGTGATGATGTAGTCATTATGTGCGCAAACAATTACCTTGGATTATCCTCTCATCCCGAAGTTATCAATGCTGCAAAAAACACCCTCGATTCCCATGGTTATGGGATGTCTTCCGTACGTTTCATTTGTGGAACACAAGATATTCACAAGCAATTGGAGCGAAAAATAGCCGAGTTTTACGGCACAGAAGATACGATTCTTTACGCTGCGGCATTTGATGCAAATGGTGGGGTTTTTGAACCTCTCTTTTCGGAGGAAGATGCCATAATTTCGGATGAATTGAACCACGCCTCTATTATTGATGGCGTTCGTTTGTGCAAAGCTCAACGCTATCGTTACAAGCACTCAGATATGAACGACTTGGAAGAACAATTGAAAAAGGCTCAAAATCAACGTTTTCGAATCATTGTAACGGATGGTGTATTCTCAATGGATGGTGATATTGCAAAAATGGATGAGATTTGTGCGCTTGCGGATCAATACGATGCATTAGTTATGACTGATGAATGTCACTCAGCTGGATTCATCGGAAAAACGGGAAGAGGCGTTCCAGAATACCACGGTGTTATGGATCGAGTTGACATTATTACGGGAACTTTAGGTAAGGCATTAGGTGGCGCTATGGGAGGCTACACAACCGGAAAAAGGGAAATCATCGAATTGCTTCGTCAGCGTTCAAGACCCTATTTGTTTTCCAACTCTTTGGCTCCATCGATTGTAGGAGCATCGATAAAAGTTTTTGAATTGTTAAGTTCTACAACTGAATTAAGAGATCGTCTTGAGGAAAACACAAAATACTTCAAAAAACAAATCATTGACGCCGGTTTCGATATAAAACAAGGAGATTCTCCAATCGTGCCAATTATGTTATACGACGCTGCTCTTTCCCAAAAATTTGCCGATTTACTTTTGGAGGAAGGAGTTTATGCCATTGGATTCTTTTATCCTGTTGTTGCCAAGGGTCAAGCCCGAATCAGAACACAAATATCTGCCGCACATACAAAAACGGATTTAGATAAAGCAATAAACGCTTTTGTTAAGGTAGGGAAGACGTTGGGTGTTATCTCTTGAGCAACATAAATTTCTTTTTTTCTACCAAGTTAGATTGTTGGAACGCTTAAAATCAACATCAGTTCTTTTTAAGAGAATCTAAATCGATATGGATTTTTAACGTTTCCCCAGGTTTTAATTGACTGGCAGAATAGGTTTTATTGTTGACTGTTATTTTTCCATGAAATGAGCTTATTCCATGTATTATCAAATCCATTTTCTTTATTTTGGATGTGTATTTAGAGCCTACTTCCTTGGAGATTTGAATGATCTTATTTTTTGAATTTTTATTTTCGAATCTAAAACGAACCAATTCAAATTCGCCGTTTTCGAGCGAATTTTGCGTCAAACCATCATCATCAAACCAAATTTCTTGTGATTCCTTTACCGATTCATCGAAGTAAAAATGCACTTCCGTTTGATTGGGATCATATTCTGAAACCGATTGAATTTTTTTGGCCATCGGAATGAAAGAACCAGCTTTTACAAAAACAGGAATTTTTTCCAACGTAGTTGCATATTTTATATCGACAAAACTAGAATAGCTTTTAGATAAATTAATTTTCTCGTCCGAATGAAAATCAAACCAAACGTGATTCTTTGGTAATTGAATAGTCAATGAATCAGAATTCTTCTTGTCGCGAATCGGATAAACAAGAAACGCATCGCCCCACATGAATAAATCCGCTCTAGATTCAGTCCAGTGTGCGGAGGTATCATTTAAGAAAACCGGGCGAATCAATGGTATTCCGAATTTGTGATTTTCATAAGCCAAGGTATAATTATACGGTAACAAGCGATAACGCAATTCTATGGCTTCCTTGGCTATTTTTTTCGTTTGAGCATCCTTGAAAACAGGTTCAGAGGCTACTTCTTCTTGCGCATGTGGGCGAAAAACGGGTTGAAAAATACCATATTGTAGCCAACGCAAATACAATTCTGGATCGTCATTCGCTCCGGCAAAACCACCCAAATCAGAATGCATGTATCCAATTCCTTGTAAACCCATCTGCATGGAAATTTCCATTTGTGGTTTGAGGCCCCCCCACGTTCGGTTCACATCTCCCGACCACGGAATGAATCCATGTTTCTGCGTTCCAGAATAACCTGATCGCATTAAAATAAAAGGTCGTGCTTTCGGAAAGTCTTTTCGGTAACCTTCGTTGACAAGTTTCGCCCATTCATGACCATAAATATTATGCACTTGATTGGCTGTTTTTTTTCCATGAAACATTTCAGCTGGATGTACTTCGGGTTCTCCCAAATCTCCCCAAAAGCCTGCTATACCCATGTCAATTAATTTTTTGTATTCATTCCAAAACCATGTTTTCACGTGTGGCTGAAAAACATCCAACAGTCCAGTGTTCCCAAAATAAAAATTATAAGTCAATGGTTTTCCAAGGCTATCGGTTCCCAATAAATTCTTTTGTTTGGCTTCGGCCCATTTTTTAGAAGTGGTTAAAATAAAAGGTTCTGTAATTAATACCGTATTGACATTTTTCGACTTAAAATCAGAAATCATTTGCTTGGGATTGGGAAATGAATCTCGGTAAAATTCCAAATTTCCAAGTGTTCCCTGAATTTCTTTCCCGAACCAATAGAGGTCAAAAACAATAGCATCCAGTGGAATGGAATCTTTTCGAAAAGCATCAACTACTTTTTCTGCTTCCGCCTGCGAATGATATCCAAACCGACTTGCAAAATTTCCAAATACCCAGCGAGGTGGCATCGGCTGTCTTCCAAGTAATTCAGTTTCATTCGTAATTAGGTCTTTCCAATCGTCTCCAACAATAACTTGATAAGTCTTTCTACCTCCTATCGTTTCGTATGCCAAGGTATTATCTTTTTTTGAATCCAAATCCAAATAACCAATTTCTGGATTATCAAAATGAATTGCATACAAACGATTTGAAAGCACCAAAGGCATCGTATAATTCATCAATTCAGAATGATCTTCATAACCATAATGCGCACGATTATACAATTGCAATCGATACCCCCTTCGATTCATTCCAAGTGCTCGAGATCCTCCGCCATAAAGAATTTCGTCATTCGTTAAATTGAAAGAAATCTTTTCATGTTCAGTTGTTTTTTCATATCCCATGTTCTCCGATGTAACGAGTTTTCCCTTATAGAAATAGGAAATTTGAAACGGAGATTTTTGGATTTGAACGACAAAATCTTTTATCATCAACTTGCATTCATCAGTCGATTGAATGAGTTTGAATTTAGCACTCAGATTCGATTTAATTTCAACAGCGTGGGATGGATCAAATGATTTAATTTTTGTTGGAAAAAAACTTGTTTCGATAATTTTATCCGAATATGCTTTGATTACATATTCACCATCCGAAACGGCCACATTGACCAACGAATCCGTTTTTTGAATGGAAAGAAGTTTACGTTGATTATTTTGAGAATAGGCAAAAAAACCAAGATGAAAAAGAAAACCAAAAACTGCTTTCTTCCGAAAAGAATTTGAAAATGTCATAAACAAAACTAAAAATTCTTTTGCAGAAATCTAATTTAGTTTCAAGAAGAAGATTTTTCAAATCCCAAATTTGATTTTAGTAGTTTCGTTATGTTCTCTTTTTATGATGCTGCTCCGTACTTTCGCCACAAAAACTTGTGAATTTTATTAGCTGAAAACAATCTAGCTAGCGGTTAATTTTTGAGATTTACTAACTTAGGGAATGAGGTGCTTAATTTCAAAAAATCACCAAAAAAATGATTTCGGAAAAATTGACGTATTAGATGATTTGCAAAAATAGAACAGGGTCTAAAAAAAATATATCTATTTTTCACTTGTCAAACTCGCTTTCAAAAACTCACGGTTCATTCTAGCTATATTTTCAATTGAAATTCCTTTTGGACATTCTACTTCGCATGCTCCTGTATTGGTACAATTTCCAAATCCTTCTTCATCCATTTGACGCACCATATTCAATACGCGTTCTTTAGCCTCAACTTTACCCTGAGGAAGAAGTGCATATTGAGAAACTTTAGCTCCGACAAATAGCATCGCAGAACCGTTTTTGCAACTAGCAACACAAGCTCCACAGCCTATGCAAGCTGCAGCCTCAAAAGCCTTGTCAGCGTCAGCTTTGGGAACAGGAATCGCATTTGCATCCATTGTTCTTCCGGAAGTATTTACTGAAACAAAACCTCCGGCTTGTTGAATACGATCAAAAGAACTTCGGTCAACAACTAAATCCTTAACGATTGGAAATGCTGCAGATCTCCATGGCTCGACATAAATTGTATCTCCATCGTTGAACATGCGCATGTGCAATTGACATGTTGTTGTTCCAGTATCTGGTCCATGTGCACGTCCATTGATATACAAAGAACACATTCCGCAAATTCCTTCTCTACAATCGTGGTCGAAGGCAACGGGTTCTTTTTGCTCGTTAATCAATTGTTCGTTCAATTGATCCAACATTTCTAAAAATGAACTGTCCGTTGAAACATTGTCTAATTTGTATGTTTCTAAAGACCCTTTTGCTTTGTTGTTCTTCTGTCTCCAGATTTTTAGTGTGATATTTATCGTTTTTGCTGCCATATATTATTATTTAAGGCGTTAGCCAATAGCCCTTAGCTAACGCTCGTTTCTCAAATTTCTAGTTTTTTTATAAATGCGCTTATCATTTTGGACATTTCTGTGATTTGACCTAAAATTTCAATATACAATTTCTCGTTTTTTATAAATCCTAATTTAAAAGCTAACAATAATTGCGTTTCTACTTCATAAAGAGAACCCCTCGATATTTTAATAAATTGAATGTAACTCTTTGTAGAACCTCTTCCATAACCCTCGGCTATGTTACTTGGAACTGAAACTGTTGCTCTTCGTAATTGAGAAATTAACCCAAACTTCTCATCTTCACTAAAATCATTGGTCAATTTATAAACAGAAGCAGAAATATCCATTCCTTTTTTCCAAATAAGAAGATCTTTATATGATTTTATCCCTTCCATTTTTATTTTACCATTCAATTATTTCTAATCTTAGTGCCTCACCAACAGAACTTATTCCTCATACTTTCCAAACTATTGCCTCACCACTAATAACTATTAAACTAAATCCAAACCACTATAACTACTTATAATTTCTTGCTGCAATCTTAATAAACTCGTATTTCAATTCTTCTTTATGCAAAGTGGCTTTTGTTGCTTCTCCACCTGCATATTCCCAAGCAGCTGCATATTTGAAGTTTTCATCATCACGCAGTGTTTCGCCTTCTGAATCTTGATATTCTTCTCTAAAATGTCCTCCACATGATTCATTTCGTTGAAGTGCATCTAAGGCCATCAATTGTCCTAATTCTAAAAAGTCTGCAACTCGCATCGCTTTTTCCAATTCAGGATTCAACTCATCAGATGAACCAGGAACAAATACATCTTTGTAAAATTCTTCTCTTAAAGAACGAATTTCT
This sequence comes from Crocinitomicaceae bacterium, assembly GCA_044348645.1. Lineage (GTDB taxonomy): Bacteria > Bacteroidota > Bacteroidia > Flavobacteriales_D > Crocinitomicaceae > UBA952. Next base: position 140,883 of record JBIKSL010000001.1, read on the forward strand.
TCAATAGCCTCGTTTAATCCTTTTTCGTTTCTTGCCATTCCAACTTTATTCCACATGATTAAACCTAAACGTTTGTGGAAATAATCAACTGATTTTGTTCCTTTGTTGTTCAAGAAACGATTAATTGATTCCTTAACATCATTTTCGGCTGCATCAAATTCAGGTGTATCAGTCGAAATTTTACCAGTACGGATTTCATTTGCCAAATAATCAGAAACAGTATAAGGAAGAACGAAATATCCATCAGCTAAACCTTGCATTAATGCTGATGCACCCAATCGATTTGCTCCGTGATCAGAGAAGTTTGCTTCACCGGCAACAAAACACCCTTCAATTGTACTTTGTAAATTATAATCAACCCAAACGCCACCCATAGTATAGTGAACGGCCGGATAAATCTTCATTGGAGTTTCGTATGGATTTTCGTCGGTAATCTTCTGATACATTTGGAATAGATTTCCATATTTCTCCTCGATCCATTTTTTACCAAGTTCCAATATGCGCTCCTCAGAAGGACTGTGTTCGCCTTTCGCATATGCTGCTTGACGGCCCTTGCTTTTTATTTCTGATGAAAAATCGAGATAAACTCCTTCGTTTGTATCATTTGCTTCTATTCCAAAACCTTCGTCACATCTTTCCTTTGCTGCACGCGAGGCAACGTCACGAGGAACTAAGTTTCCGAAAGCAGGGTATCTTCTTTCGAGGAAATAATCCCTTTCTTCTTCTGGAATTTGTGTCGGTTTTAGTTTTCCAGCACGTATAGCTTCCGCATCTTCTTTTTTCTTCGGAACCCAAATTCTACCTGAGTTTCTCAATGACTCCGACATCAACGTTAGCTTCGATTGATTTGTTCCGTGAACAGGAATACAAGTCGGGTGAATTTGAACGAAACACGGGTTTGCGAAAAGAGCTCCTCTTTTGTGAATCTTCCAAGCAGCTGAAACATTGCTTCCCATTGCGTTTGTGGAAAGAAAATAAACGTTACCATAACCACCTGAAGCGATAATCACAGCATGAGCCGAATGTCTTTCTATTTCTCCGGTCACCAAGTTTCTTGCGATAATTCCTCTTGCCTTGCCATCAACCACAACCAAATCCATCATCTCGTGTCTATGGTACATTTTAACACGACCAAGCCCTACTTGACGAGAAAGAGCCGAATATGCTCCTAAAAGTAACTGTTGTCCGGTTTGTCCAGCAGCGTAAAAAGTCCGTTGAACTTGCGTACCACCGAAAGATCGGTTATCCAATAAGCCGCCATATTCACGAGCAAAAGGAACACCTTGAGCGACACACTGATCAATAATATTTCCCGAAACTTCTGCCAGGCGATGAACGTTTGCTTCTCGAGCACGATAATCTCCACCTTTTATGGTGTCATAAAACAAACGATATACCGAGTCACCATCATTTTGGTAGTTTTTCGCTGCATTAATTCCTCCTTGTGCTGCAATTGAGTGTGCACGTCTAGGTGAATCTTGAAAGCAAAATGCTTTTACATTATAACCCATTTCACCAAGAGAAGCCGCTGCTGCGCCTCCTGCTAATCCGGTACCCACAACAATCACATCAATCTTTGGTCGATTATTAGGTGCAACCAATTTCATGTGGTTTTTATGATTCGTCCATTTGTCCGCAATTGGACCTTCTGGTATTCTGGAATTTAATTTTGACATAATGCTAAATTTCCTAAGATTTCAAATAAATTAATATTGGAATGATTGCGAAAAGCACTGGAACTATAACAGCAAATCCCTTTCCTAATCCTTTTATAAGTGGATTCCATTTTGCGTGATTAACACCAAGTGATTGAAAAGCTGATGCAAATCCATGCCACAGGTGAAAGCCTAAAACAAGCATAGAAACCGTATAAAAAAGAACACCGAATAATGCCGAACTATTGGATTTGCTAAAAAACTGAATTACTACTGTATGCAAATCACGGTATCCTTCACCAATTTTTATATTAGAACCTTTAATGAAAAGTTCGGTTCCTTTTTCTGAAATGCTATTTGCATCTTTCGGTAGTGGCTGAATAGTTGGAACATGCGTGTAATAAAATGACTGCTCTGCTAAACCAGGAATCTGTTGTTCGGATTCAATTTTGTAAGTATGCAATGGAACATCCTGTTTAATCTTCATTTTCCACCAAAAATTTGCCATGTGTGTTGCAATAAAAACCAAAATTAACGTTCCAAGAACGGCCATCCAACGAGAAGCCAGTGATGAATTTGCGCTTGGATTTGAATAGGCATAACTAACTGGTCGAGCCTTTTTATTCTGTATTGTCAACATAATTCCATCTACGGCATGAAAAATAATTGAAGCATAAGTAACATATGATAGCACCTTAATAAAAATGTTATGCCCCATGAAATAGGCATATTCATTGAAGGCTCTTCTGCCTTCTTCACCTGTTTTCGTGATGAGCTGTAAATTACCAAGAAGGTGACCAACCAAAAATGTACATAAAAATAGACCTGTCAATGCCATCCAATATTTTTTGGCAATTGATGTTTTCAATAATGCTGAATTACTCATAATTACTTTTTGTTTGTAATGTTTGCAAATTTAAATCTAAGAACAATTGAATTTTCATTTGGTTTTTATTTAAAATGATTTTAAATAAGGACATTTTAATATACTACCAAAATGATTTAAAGAGAAGGGATTTCCTTTACAATAGAAAGGAGATGTATTCGACTAAATAAAACTAAGTTATTATGTTGGTAAGTAGAGATTTAATTTCTAGTAAAATCCCTTACTTCATAACCTTAAAATAAACTCGGCGATTTTTAGCTTGTTGTAATTCAGGCTCGTCATTTTCTCCATCAATTTTTGGATTAGAAATATCTGTACTATTGTATGCTTCAATTAGTCTTGTTTCCTCAATACCTTGTGAAACAAAATACTTTACAACAGCAGATACACGTTTTCTATCCATATCTTCATATTCAGGGTTCTCATTTCCGGCTTTTTGTTCGAGTGGATCAGCATTTCCTTGCACTTCGATTCGGATTTTTGGATTGGTTTTCATAGTGTTGATTACATAGTTCATCATTTCTTTTGCGTTTTCAGAAAATTTAGAACTTCCAAATCGAAAATAAACTTCATGATTACCAATGCGCTCATCCAACGTCATTTTATCGTTTAATTCCGGCGTGTTTGTATATACAAGTGTTGAATAATCTTCTTCCTTCTTGTGTGGATTTATATTGATGCAAGGACAATCCTGAGGTTTATCAACCAAACGAATAAAGACATTGTCAACGTAATAATAAGCGTGTGCAATTTGATCAACCTCACTATCTTTAGGTTTTTTAACTTGTAAATATTGGGTTTGTTCATTTCCATCAAAATTCCCAATAGTTATAAATTTCTCATCACCTTTGGCAGTGTAAATGTTACATACTTTTTCCCACCCATAAAAACCGGTATACACCTTGTTTTCTATTCCTTTAACGATTTTTTCAACTGTACTAATGTTACCAGTGTTTCCAGATGCTGGAATTTCTTTCGAAAAATGCGCTGCGATATTGTTTACAGCAAACTTTGACGACTCGGATAATGAAACAGAAAATTCAACACAATACGTAAGACCTTTTTTCAAGGTTTGTTGTTGTTTATCCTTAATAATCGGAATGGTTATATACGATCTTTCATTTGCTGCTTTTCCGGGCTTGTACAAAACTATACCAGCGTAATTTTCACCACCATCTTCTTTAATAGGTTCTTCGGAACCTAATATGTTGTTGGGGATTTTAACATCGCTAGAGCTTGATTTAGAGAATAAATCAGCGGAAATAGCTGTCGGAGATTTAACACCAAAATCCACCAAACCAATAGAACCTAACTCATTGGGAACCTCATTATCTTTCGTTTTTTCAAAACCCATTCCAAGAATTTCTTTTTCAGAGCTTTTTTTATTTTTCTGGGCCATCACAGGAGTAACAGTGCTTAGTGTAAACAGGACTGATGAAAGACAACCAATTTTTACAAATTTAGATTTCATAGTTTTTAACTGTATTTATGAATACTTTAACTTTTTCAGGATCAACATCCGGATAAACTCCGTGACCCAAATTTACAATATGTCTTCGACTTTCAAATGATTTTAGGAGTTTAATTGTCTCTTTTTCTACAACAACATGTGAACCATACAAAACACATGGATCCAAATTACCTTGCAAGGTCTTTGATTCTCCTACCAATTTTCGAGTTTCAGAAATGCTCATGTTCCAATCCAAACCGAGTGTTGTACAATTTAAATGAGCTAAGTCAGGTAAAGAAACAATAGCACCTTTTGAAAATACGGTCAATGGCACATTTGGAATGGCATCAACAATTTTTGCAATGTATTTCAATCCGAATTCGGTGTATTGTTCTCTACCAAGGATTCCAGCCCACGAATCAAACAACTGTAAAGCATCTGCTCCCGCGACCAATTGAGCTTTCAAGTACTGAATCGTCACATCTGTGATTCGACTTAGCAATTCATGTGACAAAGACGGATTTGTGTAGAGCAACTTACGAGATTCGGAGAATGTTTTAGAACCTCTTCCTTCTACCATGTAGCAAAAAATGGTCCAAGGAGCGCCTGCAAAACCGATTAGAGGAACTCGACCATTTAATTCTCTTTTGGTAATTTTTAAGGCTTCGAGAACATATCCCAAACGATCTTCAACGTCAATATTATCATCGAGTAGATTAAGTTGATCAGCTGAACGAATTGTTTTTTCAAACCAAGGTCCTTTTTGCTCGATCATTTCGTAAGGTAACCCCATTGCTTCGGGAACGACCAAAATATCCGAAAAAATGATTGCCGCGTCCACATCCAACAAATCAACTGGCTGAATAGTAACCTCAGCAGCATATTCAGGTGTTTCCACTAATTCTTTAAATCCAGATAGTTTTGATCTTACTGCACGGTATTCGGGTAAAATCCGCCCTGCTTGCCGCATTAACCAAACTGGATATCGTTCGATTTGCTCTCCTCGATGCGCCCGTAAAAAAAGGTCATTAATTAACTTCATGGATTGCAAAGGTAAAAATTCGTCGAAATTGTTACCAATCAATTTCAGGCTTTTGAATCATTCTCAGAAACTCATTGGTTTTACTGAAGTGCTTGCAACCAAAAAATCCGCGATGAGCAGAAAGTGGCGAAGGATGAACCGACTTTAAAATCAAGTCTTTGGATTTATCAATCATCTCCTCTTTGGCAATCGCTTTTGAACCCCAAAGCATGAAAACAACTCCTTCTTTTTCGGAATTTATTTTCGAAATGACAGAATCTGTAAATTTTTCCCAACCAATGCCTTTGTGACTATCTGGTTTGCCTTCTTCAACAGTTAAAACCGTATTTAAAAGTAAAACTCCTTGTTTCGCCCATCGCTCTAAATTTCCATCGAATGGAATTGATTTTCCAAGATCATTCTGTATTTCCTTGAAAATATTTGTTAAACTTTTAGGAAATGGACGAACATCAGGTTCCACCGAAAAACATAATCCATGCGCATGCCCTCTCGTTGGATAGGGATCTTGCCCAAGAATAACCACCTTTAAGTCATCAAAGGGACACAAATCAAACGCGCGAAAAATTTGACTTCCTTTTGGAAAAACAAAACCTTTTTTCTCAATGTAAAGTCTTTTCACTTCCTCGGTCAATTGAACAAAATAAGGTTTTGAAAATTCATCATTAAGAATTTCTTTCCAGGAAGCATGAATGGCAACATCCATAGAAATCAAATTCTATTCAATTCTTCCTTGATGAAATCAGCAAGCGACTTTAAATAACTTTCGGAAAAATCGAATTTAACGTTTGCGGTTTCATAAATTTCAGGAATACTTTTCGTGTATCCTAATTTCAAAGCTTCCTTATAATTTTCAATCGCCTGACCATAGTTTTCCATGCTGTTTTTCCAAACACCCAATGCTCCAAGCTGAGCGATTCCGTATTCAATGTAGTAAAATGGAACTTCGAACAAATGCATTTGCCTTTGCCAAGATGTTTCAAGCATGTCCTCATAATCGGTCCAGTCAGTCAAACCTGTTCCAAAATCGGAGCTTAACTTTTTCCAATGGGCATATCTTTCCTCAACGGTATGATTGACATTTTCATAAACCCAATGTTGGAAAGCATCTATTTGAGCAATCCAAGGTAAAATTTTCAATATTCCTTCCAATTGTTCGCGTTTTGCACGATTCAAATCATCCGAGTTGGAATAAAACAAATCCCAATGTTTCATCGTCAGCATTTCCATAGACATGGATGCCAATTCAGCGACTTCAGATGGTAAATTTTTGAATCCCGTTAATTTCAAATCGCGACTTAAAAAGGAATGAACTGCATGACCAGCCTCGTGAACCATGGTAACCAAATCGCGCTGAGCTCCAACAGCATTCATAAAAATAAATGGAACTCCAATTTCATATAATGGATAGTTATATCCTCCTGGCGCTTTTCCAGTTTTTGACTCCAAATCCAGATGTCCCATTTTGTCCATCGTTTGAATGCAATCAGCGAAATAGGAATCGATTTTACCCAAAATGGAAATGGTTCCATCTAACATTTCTTTTCCTGTTTGAAATGGTTTTAACGGTGCTTTACCTTCGGGATCAACTTCGGCATCCCAAGGTTTAAACTTCGATTTTCCAAGTTTGGCCAATTTCTTCTGCTGAATTTCTCGAACTAAAGGAACAATCAACGTTTTAATCGCTTGGTGGAAATTGAAACAATCTTCTTTCGTGTAATCAAAACGACCCAATGACTGAAATTTGTAATCCCTGAAATTTTCAAAACCAGCATTGACGGCTAATTCATTACGTTTTATAATTAGTTCGGAATACAGCTTATTTAAGGCTTCAATGTCTTTTCTTCTTCGATTCGACATTTTCTCGAAAATCGTTTTTCTCAAATTTTCATCCTGTTCTTTCAGAAATTGAGACGCTTTCTGCATGGTAATCTCTTGTCCCTCATGCTCAATTGTTTGAGCTCCGCTGATTGCGCCAAACTCCTGACTTTTTTCGTTTAGGAATGCTTCAATCGGAATATTTTCCTCTCTGAAAAGATTTAGCTGTGTCTCAACTGAACGGAAGTAAATTCGGTATGCGTTATCATGCAAATAATCTTTCACAAATCGACTTTGCATCAATCTTCGGTTCAATTGATCATCCAAAGGAGCGAGCTCAGGTTGGATTTTAGTAACAAAAAACGTGTAGGAATTTGAATGTTCCTCGTTCTTCGTATCGATTGTCATTCGAATGTAGCGCCAAGCTAAATCCTCTTCTAGAATCGCGTCTAGTTCACTTCGGTCTTCGAGCCATTTTTCAAAGTCAATTTTACTCAAGAGAGATCGATTCAATAAATCGTCAAAATAGGGTTTTATCACTTCAAATGAATTGATTTCCAAGTCATTTGATAAAAATTTACGCGGTGTTTTTTCAATTGTCATGAGGGATTCTTTTTTTATCACTTTATATATTCTCAATTTGAACGAACTTACAAATTTTAATTCAAACAAAATTATTATACTATTGCTGTATTCTGTCCTAAATATGCAAAATTCACATGAGTAAGATAAATATAAATGTCAAGTATTCAATTTTCTCTTAATTTTAATTATATGAGGAAAGCACTAAAAAACATCCAAACTGAAGTCGATGCATGTTATTTGTATCACGTTTTGGCAGAAAATGAGGATGATTCAGCTATTTCGCACATCTTTAAGGAAATGAGCGATATTGAAAAAAGTCATGCGATTGCGTTCTTGAATAAACATGGTTTGGATCAGGATCAACTACCGCAACCTTCAAAAAGAGCTAAGGTTACTCATTTTATAGGGAAAGTATTTGGTTATGATTACATACTCGGTTTATTGCTCGATACTGAAAAAAGTGTTTCTTCCGGAATTCTTAAAAGCCGAACAACAACCAAAACGGCAAGTTCCATTTCAGATACAGCTCATGTTACCATTTTAAAAAACATCATCGACAGCAACAAAAGTATTTCAGGGGCAACCTTGGCTCGTTTTGAAAAAAGACATCGTTCGGTTGGTGGAAATGCTTTGAGAGCAGCTGTTTTGGGCGGAAATGATGGACTTGTCTCAAATTTCAGTTTAGTGATGGGAATTGCTGGAGCCACAGGTGGAAAAAGTGAGGTTTTATTAACGGGATTGGCCGGATTACTAGCAGGCGCACTTTCCATGGCGCTGGGAGAATGGATTTCTGTAAAAAGCTCACAGGAGTTATACGAAAATCAAATGCAACTTGAATTGGAAGAATTGGAAACAAATCCCGAAGGAGAGGAAAAAGAGTTGGCATTAATTTACATGTCGAAAGGAATTCCAGAGGATCACGCTCGAAAAATGGCAAAATCAATTATTGCCGATAAAGATCACGCTCACGACATCTTGGTTAAAGAAGAACTAGGAATCAATGCTGAGGAATTAAAAGGTTCAGCGATAGAGGCTGCTCTGACCTCATTTGTTTTATTTGCAATTGGAGCAATTATCCCCGTGTTTCCATTCTTTTTTGCTGGAGGATTTTGGGGTATTTTCTTTAGCGCAATTTCAAGTGCAATTGGTTTATTCATCATAGGTTCTTTTATTACCTTTTTTACCGGTAAAAGCATTTGGTATTCAGGTTTTCGACAAGTCCTTTTCGGATTGTGTGCGGCAGCTATTACATTTGGAATTGGAAAGTTAATTGGTGTTTCTGTTGCTGGATAAAAGTCTTGTCACTTTTCAATCCAAAAATACCTAAAAAGAAATTTGAATGAAATCAATATTTCTATAGTTCCTCGTCAGATACTTTCTTGTCCCCGCGAATCAGACGAATGCGTTTTCTTGCTTCAGCTGAATATAAACTGCCCTTGAAGTCGATAGCTATTCGGCGATAAAACTCAAGTGCTTTATCTTTGTTCAATAAAATATTTTCCTGAATATCTCCGGAACGAAACAAGGCGTCATCAGCTAGAATGTCTTTACCGTGAAATTTCAAAAGATCTTCATAATAATCCAATGCTTTTTGCCATTGACCTTGCATCTCCATTGCTTTTGCCTTCTTGAAAAGAATTTCGTCGGCAAGTGAGTGATAGGGGAAATTAAGTTGAATGCTATCGAACAATTTAAAGGCTTCCTCGTATTTATGTTGTTCAATCAATAAATCGGCATTAGCAAACCAAGACATAACTTGAAAATTACTGTCCAATCCGTAATTATCGGTAATCATAACGGATAGCTGCATGGCATCATTCGCAATCAGTTTGGAGGTAGATTCTTTCAATACATTCAATTGAGCCTGTGCATACTCGAACTCACCATCATAATAAAATACTTTCGCGTTTTTGAATTTCGCTTCCTGTCCAATCGCTTCAAATTTAAAGTCATTGTCAATTTGCATATAAAGTATTGAAGCCTCCCAAATATCTCCACTTAATAAGTTAATATCCGCAAGTTGCATTTTGATTTGTGCCTTTTGAACATCCGTTAGACCGCTGAAATTCATAGCAGATTTCAATTCCTCTTGAGCTTTATCAAGATGGTTCGCGTAGAAAGCCATGATTGTGGTATATTCTAAAAGAATAGGTATTGTAAGCCTATATTTTCCTAATTTTTGTAATGCTTCCTCATAGGTCTGGACAGACGAGTCAATTTCAGCTTTCGAAAAATTTCGATTCGTCGTAATTTGAAGAAAATGAGTGTTCAAAAGTCCTCTATAACTAGAAATATAATTTTCATTTTGATCGCCGATTTGAATAACATAATTAAAACACTTTCTTGCGACAGTATAATTTTTGTTTTCAACGCAAATTTCTCCCAATTCAAAAACACGTTGTCCAGAACCTTTGAAACGTTTGTCGATTGCAACTACCTGAGCATATGCCCCATCAAAATTTTTGCTCTGCGTGTAAAGCCAAATTAAAAGTTCAGAAAACACAACTGGCGAGTTTATTTTTTGACTATTTATCAAAAGTTGTTCTTTAAGTAGAAGATAGTCAGTGTTTTCACTAACACTTAAATCCAATCTCGCCGATAACGATGCTTCAATAGATTCAATATTTGATGGTTGCTGTTCCAAATAATCGAGGTATTCTGAAATCATTTCTTTTTTCATTCCCCTTTGAGCATAGAGATCTGCATATTGAAAATTAAAGGGGTAATAGTTTGCGATTTTTTTTCCTTTGTCCAGAACGCTTTTGGCAAGTTCATACTTCTGTTTAGATGCAAAAGCTTGATAGATAGCGATTATTTGTGCAGGGTTTTCTGGTAAATTTTCGATGATTTCTTTGTAACTGTTTTCGGCTTTTTGAATTTCTCCAATATCTTCATAAAATTGAGCCAGCATGACTTTAACGTCGAAGTCATAACGATTTTGGTTGATCTGTTTTTTCAGTAGTTTTTCAGCTGATTTGTAGTCCTTTACGGAAACCAAACATTCCAAATAGCGATTGAAATATACTTTGGATGAGTTGGAATTGAAAATTTTCTCATAATACGGTAGCGCTTTGTCTAATTCTCCGGAGGCATAATAATGTTGCGCCAATTGAATATCTGTTTCAGTTTGCGACCAAGAGATACTGAAACTTAAAATAATACAAAAAACAACCTTAGATGGAATCAAAATTAGGAGTGCCCTGCTGATTTTTATGAATCGAACATAATTAAGCATTTGAAACTAAAATTGAATTTTATGAATCATCTTAACAAAATTAACCATAATTTGATAGAATTCAAATTATCGTGCCTCTCACGCTTAAAGGCAATTAATCGATATAACGGTTGAAAGAAAGGGTGAAATTATTGACGGAACAATCCTTTGAATAATAATGAAAATGCCCGCTCCTTTTTGAAACAGGCATTTCTTTCGTTTGGTTCTTGTAAATTATTACAATCCGAAAATTTGTCTGACTTCTACTTCTGTTGCACTGCGTTGTTTTCCTTCTGAATTGAGGTAGGTGCGATTTACAAGTCTTCCGTGAATGGCTACTTTTTTTCCTTTTTCACCATATTGCTCAATGAATTCTGCTAAATTTCCCCAAGCGAAAACTCGGTGATATTGAGTTACATTGCGATAATTTCCGTCGTTTTTACGTTCCGTTTTTTTAGTTTCAAGTTTGAATCGAGCCACTGATTTTCCGTTGTCAAATTTGGTAATTTGTGTATTGGTGCCCATGCTACCAATTAATGTAATGTAATTTCTAACTGTTGTCATAATTTGTGTTTTTATAAAAAGGTAATTGTATATAGTGAGGGACCGGCATTCATCACGATGTATGAACACCGATCCTCGTTGCTTTTCAGTGGATTTATTATAAACAAATCCTGTTTGTTGTGTTTAGTTTTAATTAATTGAAGAATTAAAGTAAAATCAAATCGTTGATTTCAACTTCGGAGACAAATTTCTTTTGTCCTTGTGCGTTATAGAATCTGCTCACTAAACGGCCTTCAACAGCCACTTGAGTCCCTACGGATCCAAATTCTTCAAGAACTTTTATCCACTTTCCCCAGGCGCTCAAAATGTGCCAATTACTTCTCGACTTCATATTGCCGTCTGGATCCAGATAGAATTCTTTAGTTGAAATTGAGAATTTAGCAACTTTTCGACCATTTTCTAATTGTGTGACCTTCGGCTCAGATGTTACTTTTCCGATTAAATTGACATGATTCATTGAATGGTTTGAATGTGTATCTGACATAATTAATGATTTATTGAACGTTCTTTGATGAAATAATTAAAAATTCGTTTAGCTCGACTACCGTTGAATAGCGCTTCTCTCCCGATTTAGTTTCGTACGACTGATTGACTAATTTTCCTTCAAGCATAACTTCCAAGCCTTTATCCAAAAGTTTTCCAACTAACTCAGCTGATTTTCCCCATGCATTGATGTTGTGCCATTGGGTGTTGTCCTGCCACTGGCCAGTCTTATCCTTGTATCCTTCATTTGTCGCCAGAGTAAAACGAGCAAGTGCTCTTCCAGTTTCAAAATTCATCACTTCAGGCTTTGCGCCCAACCTTCCAATCAGAGTCACTTTGTTTTTTAGTGCATTCATGTTTGTAAAAATTAAATTGTTTGAAAAAAAATTAACTAAATCGAGATCAGCAATTGTTGTCTGAATTCGACTCTGCAAAGTTTTCCCCTTTCCAAATCTTTATTCGGTTATTTGTCGTTTATTTTCGTTATTTATTCGTTTTTTGTCGTATTTTTAATTGAATAACAAATATTTAAATGTTTTAAAAAAAACGATTATTTATTCCAGATTTCCCAACTTTTTAATGCTTGCTCTCGAAGCATGCTACCGCCGTTTAGAATTGTTGCTCCTGATTTTTGAGCGTTGGAAAGAAATTTTGTGAGTGGTGGATTATAGATTAAATCTATAACCAGATGATTTTGTGAAAGTGCTTTCCAAGGAACGCTTACTGATTCATCTATTTTCGGAAACATTCCTATTGGCGTGCAATTGACAAGCACTTTACAAGTTGAAATCATCGCTTCATTGACATCGGAATAATGAAATTGATTCGAATCTTCATTTGGATTGCGAGAAACAAAAATGACATCCAGGCCGATCGATTTAAAGACATGTGCAACAGCTTTCGATGCCCCTCCAGTTCCAAAAATTAATGCTCGCTCGTGATGAAAAGTCAAAAATGGTTTAATGCTTTGATGAAATCCGAAAGCATCGGTATTGTATCCAACTTTTTTTCCATTCTCAAATGCGATTACATTTACAGCGCCAATAAGTTTTGCGGTTTCGTCCAAATCATCCAAAAATGGAATTATTTCCTCTTTGTAAGGGATTGTAACATTTAGCCCAGCCGGTTTTGAGGCAAAGACTTGTTTTACATCAGCAATCGTTTCGATTTCGAAGAGTCGATATTCCGCATCAATATGATTATTTTGAAAATAAGATTTAAAAAAATCAGGTGAAAACGAATGTTTCAATGATTTACCGAGAAGACCGTATATCTGTGACATGGTGGCGAAGATAAACAAAAAAACCTCAGAATATTCTGAGGTTTTGTACCCGGGGTGGGAATCGAACCCACACACCGTTACCAGTACAGGATTTTGAATCCAGCGCGTCTACCAGTTCCGCCACCCGGGCATTTTAATTATTGAGGACAAAGGTAAAAATTTTTAACGAAAGAAAGTGCAGAGTAGAACTATTATTTTTCATTGAAAACCTTTTGAAATCACGTCAACGGAATTAGTAACTTGAATTAATTATTCTGGTATTCAACCCGCATGTAAATTAATGAGATTAAATCAATTTGTGCTTCTGAAATATAGAGAAAATGATTTTTCAAATTTTTTGCTGACTCTAAAAGAGTGTTAATTTATTTGTAAATTAAACATGCTGCATAGGCTTTAACGGCGCGTCTTTCTCCAAAAGAATCGACTTTTTCGTGGGTTGTAGCTTTAATAGATACTGCGTCTGAGTCAATATTTAGAATTTCTGCTATTATTGCTTGCATTTCAGGAATGAACGGATTTAACTTAGGTTTTTCTAGGATAACAGTTGAATCTAAATTGACAACGTTGTAACCTTTCTCATGGATTAATTTAGCGACATTGGAGAGAAGAATTTTAGAATCTATTCCTTTGTATTGAGGATCAGTATCTGAAAAATGAAAACCAATGTCTCTTAAATTCGCAGCACCGAGCAATGCGTCACAAATAGCGTGGAGGAGCACATCTGCATCAGAATGACCGACAGCTCCCAAATCAGAATCTATTTTTATTCCACCAATATGTAAAGGAAAATTTTCGGAAAGTTGATGAACATCAACTCCGTAGCCAATCCTCAGCCCCAACATTAATTGCCTGATTTTTCTTCTTTCCCGCCCGTTTGCCCGAGTGTCATACGCAAAGTAAAGCGTAGAGTATTTGCCAAAGGACTTTGTCTGCCACTCAGAGAAGCTAAATAGGAAAAGTCAATAGCAAACATATTGTATTTCAAAGTTGCTCCTAAGTTTAAAAATTTACGATTTCCTTTATTTTGGTTTTCGTAAAACACACCGGATCGAACAGCAAAAACATTATTATACCACCATTCAACACCTGCAGCGATATTAATTTCAGTTAGTTCTTCTCTTAATTTGGAGCCTTTTACACTTTGTCCAGTGTTATCGGAATAATTTCCATTTTCGTTTTTGACCGGAATACCTGGGGCATCATAAAATGATTGTAGCATACCAGAAATCACACCAACGTCGCTTGATCTCCCGAGCATCACGCCATTAGGCAAAGAAGAATAACCAAAGGTTGCATTGGTAATCGGAGGAGTTGGAACTAACATTTTTTGTAAATCAATGGCAAAGGTTATACGATTATAATTGTCCAATTCAGCATTAAAAGAATTACCAATTTTTAAATTCATAGGAATAAAATCACGTTTAGCTAATTCGGAGTATGATACTTTGTTTCCTATATTGTTGATAGTTGTAGCGAAAATATAAGTTCCTTTGAACTTCCATAATTTCGCACGATCGTTAAAGTAAGTAAAAGATAAATCTGCAGCACCAACGATTCCAGGTTTTGTGTTTACGCCACCAACGGTTAATCCACCAGTTAAATTTGAATAGGCGAACTTTCCATTTACACCAATGCTTAATTTATCGGAAAGCTTGAAAGCATATGCGCCGGTAAGTTCGTATTCACTTGGCTTATCTTCTCGAAGGATATTTCCAGATGCGTCTGTGAATGTGATTTCGCCAAGACTAAAAAACCTGAGTGAGCCTCCAACAGAATGAGTATTATTTATCTTATAGTATCCTGATAAATAGGAAAGGTGAATATCGTTCGTTAACTGTCGCAACCATGGCGTGTATGACAAACTAATTTCCGATTTTTCTTTTGCAAAACTTATCCCAGATGTATTCCAGTAAACTGAGGTAGAAGATGGACTTAATGCCGTTCCAGCATCACCCATTCCTCCTGCCCTTGAATCTGGAGTTATTGCCATAAAAGGCAAAGCAGTTGTTATCGTATTTAATTGTAAATCGTTCTGAGTTGTACCTGATCCTCCGTTTGGCTGACCGAAAGAAAGAAGAGAAAACAAAGCTCCCGATAGAATAAAGATTATTTTTTTCATTTCGTAAAAAATTCAATTTCTGATCGTAAATATACGTAAAACAGAAGTGTTTATTGCAAAACTATTTCAAAATAACTAATTTTTCAACTTTTTCAGCGGTTTCACCAAGATCATTTTTTATTTTTAATCGATAAACATAAACTCCTTTGGCCAGCTGATCCCCAAAATCGTCCAAACCATTCCAATCGATTCCATCAACTCTGAAGCCTTTTGTTTCTTGAAAATGGGTAATGGTTTTTACTAATTTTCCTGAAACGGTATAAATTTGGATTTGAACATCCAAAAAATTACATGATTGGTTATGCTCAAAAATAAATTCAGTTCTATTAGAAAAGGGATTGGGATAATTAAAAACTTTCTCAACAATCGGGGCCTTTTTTTCTTGGACGACAAATTCAATGCTTGCTGCTGAAGAATTGTTATTGACATCCCAAGCTTTCAAATCCAATGTGTGTTTGCCAGGAGCAAGGGTTGGCATTTGATACCGTATTTCGCCTGATTGGAATGAATTTAAATCCGATGAATAAAACTCGTTCAAAACAATAGGATTTGATACTTTACCATCTAAAATAGCAACAATATCATGACCAATTCCATTTCCAATCGTATTGATTCCGTTCTCATCGAATAACTTTATTAATAGAACCGGTGATTCATCCGTAATGCTTCCATTTATAAAATCAAAATCATTCATATAAACCTCAATTTGAGGACCTTGATTATCAATTATTCCGTTGGGATTGATTCCTCCGATTCTAAAACTGGTGTCATAGCCAAAAGCATCGGTGGCTGAGCCGTAGGCATAGTAACTAATTTTACCAAAATCAATGTTCAGAGCAATATCTTTAGGAACAATAAATGTAAAGTCGAAATATCCGTTTTCTATCGTAGATTTCCCTTTATATACGATATTTCTTTGAAGCTCATATTCAATTTCCGGTGATGATGGGTCTTGTCCGAGAGTTTTGAATTTTTTTGCCTTGTCGTAAATTGTAGGAATCAATACGCCATTAAAATTAGGGATTAATTGCCCGGTATGATCAATAATGTGTCCTTTGATACGAACTTGATCGAGCGCAGTCATTGTATCGATAGTAATTTGAGGATTTTTTCCATTGATGCTATCTGTAATTACCTTTAATTTCGGAAGAGCGATTTTTAAAGCTGGGTCGCCAATTAAAGTAAAACTGCGTTTATTGTCGCTTGTCCCCGAGGTATTTTTAGTTCTTCGAACAATTTCGCCGAACGTTAATGGGGTTCCGTCTGGTTGACGATCAAAAACATGCTGATAAAATGCTTGACCAGTTGAGCTATTAACTCCAAAAAATACTGCTCTGGTTGTTGTCATTAAGGCAATAGATGCGCCAGTAGGGTTCAATGCTGCCCATTCGCCAGCAGAAATACGAGAAGGATCGTCATACTTGGTAAACTCACATGTTGCTGAAACAAAAAGATTTAAACGATTAACATTATTCCACTCGTTAATTTGAGGAATGTTAACAACTCGTTCTTCTGCCAAACCAACCTCTCCGCCATGTCCGACATAATTTACTATTAGTTGACCTCGTTGAACGCGATCAGTTATGGCGTTGAAAGCATCCGGGTATCGCTGCCCTCCTGCGGTTGTCTCTTGTTTGTAGGCATCCAAATAAATCTTATCACAATTCATTTCCCGATGATTTTGTTTTACTGCCAGAGATTGTGGTTCAGTATCCACATTAATGAAATAACCATTTTCTTCGTCATCTGCAATTTGAACATACTTCAAACGCCAATCTCCGAAGGTGGAATTTTGATTATTTTCCAAACAACAGGAAAGAGTTGAGTTAGAAAATAAATTAGAACCATTTTTCATGTAATGTTCAATCTTGTCAACTTGTTGCTTTGCCTGAGTTGGATTACTGGCTAAAATTCGCCCGATTCCAATATCCAGCAAATCTGCTGCCGAAATTGCTTCATTATCATCCAACATTCCGTAAAAATCATCTGTAACCATCGCCGAAATATGGTTTTCACTATTCTCGACTTGATAGGTGAGAATGTAATTATTGTTATTCGGTAATCGATTTTTAGGATCATAAGTTCCATCTCCAAAAAGCAATAAATATTTCGGACGAGAGGCAGGATTATTCGCTCCACGATCGTAGAACATTTTTACAAACATACGAATAGCGCAGGCATCTGGTGCGCCTGAACTAAATTCGTTGTAGATTTGTTCAGGTTGAACAACGTGAACCGAAAGCCCCTCACTACGATGTAAATCTGCCAATCGATTAGCCTGGGACAAAAATTCGGGATGTGAAACTATTAACAATTCTGCCTGATCTAGTCCATGCAAGTTTTGATTGTTAACAATACCAAACTTTGTTGGGGTATAAAATGAACTTCCATTTGATGCTACAAATTCCTTGTATTTATGTTCCGTTTTAAATTGGAAAGTTGTGGAGGTTAAATTTCCATTTATCAATTTTGGATTGTTGCGCTCGGAAACATCCCAAACAAAACCATTGGTCGGGAAGTTTGAAATGGAATAATTGGCAATTTGTCCCGATGGACTTGCTTTTATATTTCTAAATCCAAACTGCGTGCCGAAAAAAACAAGTTTCCTTTTTCCATTCAAAATAATTCGATCTAAATAAGTTAGAACACTTGGACTGTTTCTATTGATGCTAATTTTCAAGGGAATAGTTGACGGTGGATTCAAAATCGAAAAAGATTTGACAGAACGAACATAATCAACCCCCGTAGTGGGAAGAGGTGACTCCAATAATATTTGACCGTTCAAACTGTATTTTTGAGTATTACCGGATGAGTTAGCAGCATTTGTTGCAAGGAATGTTTTAAATCGTAATGCACTGGTATCAATATCTGGAATTGAAAAATTAAATGTTCTTTCTAGTTCTACATCAAAGAGTTCACCATACCAACGCTGTCCACCACCAACCAGATTTACCAAATCATTCTCATAACAATCTCGATAATCATAGGTCGTTATGTCTATTGTTGGATTTCCGCTAATTATGGGTGCCGGTTGAATTCGTTGCGGTGCTTCATTCGAATTGATGTTGATGAAATAAAAAGAATTTTCTGAATACGGATTTGTTTTGCGATCAAACTCTATTGTACCTATTGCATCCCAACGATGCGGACCCAAACCATAAAAAAGGATGTAATCTCCTTCATCAAAACTTCCATCTGAATCACCGTAAATATAAATCGAATTTTTCGCTAAATCGTCTGTTCTGGGCACTGAATTTAATTCAGGCAAAACACCCTCTCCATTTCCATAAATATGAATATGTGCCGGATTCAAATTAATTGTGTTGACGCCACATGATTCAAGAAAATTTTTGTCGATTTTATAGATTCCGTCTTTTTGCACGGCAATCTTATACCAAAAACCTGAACCTTTTCTCAAAACAGAACTGGTTACAAAGTCTTTTTGAATAGATTGGGGTTTCTTGACAACAAGTTTGAATTCTATTTTCGTTAGCCTTTCTAGCTGACCATTTTTTAATCGATATGGTTTGAGTGAAGCCACAAAAAAATATTGACCAGAAGAACTAACAACTTTGTGCTCAATTTTTGGGTTTTCATCAACCAAATATCCGACTTTATTCAGAAATTCAAGATCACTAGCTGGTGCAGACTCAAATGTTTGATTAATCAACTTAGACTCAAAATTCCCATTTATTAGCTTTTGTTTAAAGAAGAATGTAGGAACTCCATTATCGTTAAATTGATTTTCAAGAATTGGCATTTGATAAGTATCTCCATCAATTTCTACAGCGGAAGGTTCAGACCATTTCAAGATCAAGGGAATTTCTTGAGCAGAAAGAACAGATGAAAATAATAAAAAAGCTACTATGAATTGAATGCGAAACATTGCGCAAAGATTTCGATAAAAAACGAATTAAATTTTAATTTATTGAATAAAAATATGATATTTGTAACCTTTTAAACTAAATTCTCGTTGAGATTGTTTGTATTTATATAATAAATTTGAGAACATACTTTAACATATTAGTTTCCTTACTTTTTTTGTTGATTGCCAAAACAAGTTTTGTTTTCGCTCAAGATCCAACATTTACGCAATTTTACAGTAACCCGGTTTATTTGAATCCGGCTCTTGCTGGTTCGAGTGGTTGTCCGCGAATTGCTTTGAATTACCGTAATGAATGGCCACAATTGACGGGTAATTATGTAACGTACAGTGTTGCTTACGATACGTATGCCAAAAATATTTCAGGTGGTATTGGCATCATTGCGCTTCACGATCAACAAGGTCAAGGAACGATTCAAACCTCAATGTTGGGAGGTGTTTACTCTTACAATCTCAAAGTAAATCGTAAGTTTTCACTGATGTTCGGGGCTCGTGCAGCTTATTTCCAGAAATTCCTAGATTGGGATAAACTAACCTTTGGAGACATGATTGACCCAAGAAGAGGATTCATTTATCAAACTAACGACGTTCCTCGTGGTAACGGAAGAAGAGGTTTCTTTGATGCTTCAGCAGGAATTGTTGGTTTTGGAAAGAATTTTTATTTCGGCGCAGCGGTATATCATTTAAATCGACCGGATGAATCGCTTATTCTTGGTCAATCAAGGTTACCCATGCGCTTCACTGGTCACGCAGGCGCTGACATAAAAATCGGAAATAAAGGTCGTTATGCGAGTACAACTAGCATTATGCCCAACATCATTTATCAGTACCAAAATGGTTTCCAAGAATTAAACATTGGAACTTATTTGAAATACGGGAATTTCACTTTCGGAGTTTGGTACCGAAATAGAGATGCTTTTATTCTTTGTTTGGGTGTTGCTACAGACCGATTTAAAATTGGATATAGTTATGACTTAACAGTTTCTAAATTAGGAAATGGAGTAACAGGCGGCTCACACGAAGTTTCGATGGGAATCAATTTGAAGTGTAAGAAAAAACCGAAAAATTTCCGAAAAATTTCTTGTCCTTCGTTTTAATTGTAACTTTTTTGTTTGAATTAATTTTATAGTAAAAAACAAATTTCTGGAATTATGAAAATAGCAATGATAAATAAATTATATCTTGTTCTTGTTGGACTAGTTCTCTTTTCTTCTTGTGCGAAAGAACAATCCTCTGCCACTGGTTGGGAGTTTAATAAATATGAGAATGGTGGTTTTGAGAAATTCCCCGCTAGGGAGCAAGAAACAGGTCCTGGTTTGGTATTAATAGAGGGAGGTACTTTCACAATGGGTCAAACTGAGCAAGATGTAATGTTTGATTGGAACGCTCGATCTGCTCGAGTTTCAGTAGCCTCTTTTTACATGGATCGAACTGAAGTTACCAATTTCCACTGGCTAGAATACATGTATTGGATGAAAAGGGTTTATTACAAATCTTACCCTCATGTTTATAAAAAATGTCTTCCGGATACTTTGGCATGGAGAGATCCTCTTAGTTATCGTGAGAAATATGTAACCTATTATTTGAGACACCCTTCATATCGTGATTATCCGGTTGTTGGTGTTTCTTGGTTACAAGCAAACGATTTTTGTAAGTGGCGAACAGATCGTGTTAATGAAGCTATTTTGGTTAGAGAAGGGATCATTAAGTGGCATTTTGCTGAGGGAGACGACATCGGTGCAGCTTATAATCCTAAGTATAACGAAATGTACTCCAGCCCTCAAAATATGTTCAGCACAGAAAATTATTTGAATGGGAATTATTCTGTTGAAACTGGCAAGAGAAATTACAATTCAAAAACAGGTGAATATGAGTCGGATGGAACAACTGGTGGTGGATACACGGTGAATAAAGACCAAAAGAGTTACCCCGCCAAGGATGGACCATTAAAAGGTAAACTAATTCCGAGAGACCCATACCAACTTGAAAACTTCGATCCTGTTTTTGCAGATTCAAAAAATTATCGTTTGGGTTCTCGTCCTGTAAAGTTAGAAGATGGTATCTTACTTCCTAATTATCGATTACCCACTGAAGCAGAATGGGAATTCGCTGCATTGGGTTTGAAAGGAAATCTTGATGAGAATTCTGAAAATATCAATGAACGAAGAATTTATCCATGGGATGGACACTATGTTCGTAAGGAAGAGCAACAGTTTGCGGGTGCCATTCAAGCTAATTTCATGCGGGGTCGTGGTGACGCCATGGGAGTTGCAGGTAACTTGAACGATGGAGGAGACATTACTGTGCGCGTTGATGATTTTTGGCCGAATGATTATGGTCTACATCACATGGCTGGTAACGTATCTGAATGGGTGATGGATGTCTATAGACCGATGTCAAGTGAAGTATTCTCAGAATTTATGCCTTTTAGAGGAAATGTTTACAAAACACAAATGAAAATTCCTGATGGTCTATATGATAAATCGGTTAAGGCTAATGTAAACATTTATGATGTATTTGGCATGAAAGAATTTGTAAATGAATATGCTAGAGTTTTATACCTAACAAATACTAAAAATGTGCTTGATTTGAACAAGAAATATTCAACAAATTATGGAAAGTCTAAGTCTGGAGCTCTAGATTTTGAGATTAAAATTGATGGTGATACTGTAACTTTATCGGGAGATAAAGTTAAATTAAAGAGCTCAACCGATAAAATAAATTGGGATTTATCAAAAATTTCAGGCGCTTCATTGGTTAAAGGCTATTCTGTTAACGATACGGTAATTAAACTTTTAACTTCTTCTCCTTCAAAGTATTCAATTAAATTAACTCAGGGGAAAAAACAAAGTGCTGAGAAGGAAGTTGATACGAAAGGAGCGATGGTAAATTCAACGTCATCTAAAGTTCAAATCAATTCTAGACAAGATCCGCGAAAATACAAATACAACGCTCCGAGTGAGGGATTTATTGCGAATTCTGGTCAATTCAGTAAAAATGATAGTATTCAATTCACAATTCTCGATGATATTAACGCTATTTTGGATACGGCAATCTATATGGAAACCAGAGGTAACTCAACAAAAGCTTCTCATTACCTCGAAGTTGCTTTGTTTGGTAGCGTTCCGCATAGTACTGACATATTCACTTTAGGTGATTTTCGAGAAGGAATCTCTGCAGACAATAACGAAACGTTTAAAGGATCGATCATACCTACATTACCAGATGGTAATCTGTCGGATGAGGCTTGGTCTATTTTTGGATCAGGTAAGGGTAAAACTGGAAGAGGTGATTACGATCATTATCTCGGTTGGAAATTCAATAATTATGATCAAGAACCTGTTATCACAACTTGGATTTTGAATCTTCGTAATGGGTTAAGTGAATTTGTTTCTGAAACAAAAGGCAATCAGCGTTGGAGAAATGTTACCATAGAAGAGAACAAAGGTCGTTTGAATTACAGAAAAGACGATTACATCGATTACATGGATGGTGATTTAGAGTCATCAATTTACTATAACAACAAGAAAAGAATCGAGGATATCAATAACGGAATTAGAGATCCTAAACAAGTTATGTATCAAAGTAAACACGAGAATAAAGCATTAGATGGAAGTGATCTTGCTGATGGTTCTAGTGGAGATCCGATTACGCTCATTTCCGACAAATCACGAGTATATAAAGGTGGTTCATGGGCTGATCGAGCTTATTGGATGTCGCCAGGTAACAGACGATATTTGGACGAGGATAAATCTTCAGCAATGATTGGATTCAGATGCGCGATGGATAGAGTAGGGAGTTCGAGGCCAAATCTGAAAAAAGAGTAATTTTGACTAAAGCCCGATTTATTCGGGCTTTTTTTTTAATATTGTTCATGGAAAAATTGCTAGAATTATTCTATGATTCATCAGGTGTTTGCACAGACACTCGAGCGATTAAACATGATTCTCTTTTCATCGCTCTAAAAGGAGTAAATTTCAATGGTAATTCATTTGCTCAAGAAGCCCTCACAAGAGGAGCTAAATATGCCATTGTGGATGAAACAGAATTTGCCGACAACAAACGAATTTTTCATGTTCCGAACTCACTTCTTTTCCTTCAAAAATTAGCCAATTATCACCGGAAAAAATTTAACATCCCGGTCATCGGAATTACGGGAAGCAATGGAAAAACAACCACGAAAGAGTTAATCAATTGCGTATTGTCTCAGAAATACAATACACTTTGTACCGTTGGAAATTTGAATAATCACATTGGAGTTCCGTTAACTCTTTTGTCACTTACTGAAAATCATGAAATCGCAGTGATTGAAATGGGGGCGAATAAACCTGGCGATATTCAAGAACTTGTTGAAATCGCAGAACCGAATGTGGCGCTTATTACAAACATTGGTAAAGCTCATTTGGAAGGTTTCAAAACACTTGAGGGTGTAATAAAAACAAAAACAGAGCTTTTCTGCTTTGTAAAAAATCAAAACGGAACGATCGTATATAATTTGGATGATGAAATTATTTTAAAACACTTGGAAAATTATCCTTTTAAGTTGAGCTATGGAAAAAATCATGAAGCCCAAATTGTCGGAAGACTGATTGAATCCAGTCCTTATGTTGTTTTTGATTGGACGAATAAGTCCTATTCATCTACTTCCATTAGAACACATTTAATTGGGTCGTACAACTTTTATAATTTTTTAGCGGCAATAAGTATAGGTGTATATTTTGATGTTCCTTTTGAACAAATAAACTTTGCTATCAATTCTTACATACCTACAAATAATCGCTCTCAGGTATTAAAAACGAAAAGCAATACCTTGATTATTGATTGTTATAACGCCAACCCATCGAGTATGCTAGGTGCTTTGGAGAGTTTTGTTTCAAACAACCAATCCAATAAATGGGCGATTTTAGGAGACATGCTGGAATTGGGAGAAGACTCCATACCTGAGCATCACAAGATTATTCAATTTTGTCAAGAAAACCATTTGAATCATTTCACTGTTGGAAAAATATTTAAAGAACTAAACACAGATGGATTTGCAGACATTTCTGAATTGGAAGAATTTTTGGTTTCTAATTCATTATCTAATCATTTAATTCTATTAAAGGGCTCTCGTGGGATTTCATTAGAAAAGATTATTCCCATTCTTTGATTCACAACATTTTTCAGTAACGGTTATTTTATTTCCTTTCAATCGAAATAATCAAATCTCAAAACGAATTCATCTCAATCAGGTTTTAACAAACGAATTTCTTTCTTTTTGAAGTGTTGTTGTACCATAATTTTATACAAAACCTTCAGCTTTAATTCATAACGCTCCAAATAATTTGGATTAACTTTGTTCAAATTTAAAATATGATAGCAACTGCAACAATGACGGAAATTGAAGAAATCCTAAAAACGTTAGGAATTGAATCAACGAATAACGGAGCCTCAACAGGCGGAAAATGGTTTAAAACGAGAGGAGAGAAAATCGATTCTAATTCTCCTGTAGACGGGAAGTTAATTGCCTCCGTGAATGCAGCAACCGAAGCAGACTATGAAGCGGTCATATTAAAAGCACAAGAAGCATTTCTGGAGTGGAGATTAATTCCGGCTCCAAAACGAGGAGAAATTGTTCGTCAGCTAGCAGAAAAAATTCGTGAGTACAAAGAGCCTCTTGGTAAATTGGTATCTTATGAAATGGGTAAATCACTTCAAGAAGGGTTGGGTGAAGTTCAAGAAATGATTGATATCTGTGATTTTGCCGTTGGTTTGTCTCGTCAATTATACGGATTAACCATGCACTCTGAGCGTCCTGGACACCGCATGTACGAACAATATCACCCACTTGGAATTGTAGGAATAATATCAGCATTTAATTTTCCCGTTGCCGTATGGAATTGGAACACAGCACTTGCATGGGTTTGTGGAGATGTTTGTGTTTGGAAACCATCTGAAAAAACACCGGTCACTGCAATTGCTTGCCAACAAATAACAAAACAAGTATTCGATGCGAATGGGGTTCCAGAGGGAGTTTCAGGGTTAGTTATTGGAGGAGGAGATATTGGAAAATTAATGGCAAATGATAAACGAGTACCATTGGTTTCTGCAACCGGTTCAACACGAATGGGGAAATCTGTTGGCGCCGCTGTTGGAGAGCGACTTGGGCGTTCATTGCTTGAGTTGGGTGGAAATAATGCGATTATCATCACTCCAACTGCTGATTTGAAAATGGTTGTTCCGGGAGCAGTGTTCGGTGCGATTGGAACTGCTGGACAAAGATGCACATCCACAAGAAGATTGATTATTCACGAAAGTGTTTATGATAAGGTTAAGGAAGCTTTGGTAAATGCTTACAAACAACTTCGAATCGGTAATCCGTTGGATCAAAACAACCATGTTGGTCCGTTGATCGACAAAGATGCCGTTCAAAATTATTTGATTGCCATTGAATCTGCGAAAAAAGAAGGCGGAAAAGTTATCGTGGAAGGTGGAGTTTTGTCTGGATCCGGATATGAATCAGGTTGCTATGTGAAACCGTGTATCATCGAAGCTGAAAATCATTTCGCGATTGTTCAGCACGAAACATTTGCTCCAATCTTGTATTTAATCAAATATAGTGGAAATGTCCATAATGCTATTGCACTTCAAAATGGAGTTCCGCAAGGACTTTCATCAGCTATCATGACTAATGATTTAAAAGAATCCGAAGTATTTTTATCACATGCAGGTTCTGATTGCGGAATTGCGAACGTAAATATTGGAACTTCTGGTGCTGAAATTGGAGGTGCATTTGGTGGAGAAAAGGAAACTGGTGGTGGCCGTGAATCAGGATCCGATTCTTGGAAAATCTACATGCGCAGACAAACCAATACTATCAACTATACCGATAATTTACCGCTGGCTCAAGGAATTAAATTTGATTTGTAGACACTATCCCACTATGTGTGTAAACTTAAGACTCATAGAATCTATTCCGTCTTGAAACTACCTTAATAAGGCGTTATACTTGTATTTTCGATTTCACCATAGCGATGGTGGTGCCAAAATGTCCAAACACAGTTATTTTATCTCATTTTCAATCCTCATTTTGAAGATATAATACATAATTCGTGTTAAACGATTTTGGACTACTTAATAACCGTTTTAGTTTCTTTGTTTTTTGATTTTTTATTGTTCTCAATTAGTTTCACAATATCTGTCCGAACACCATAATTGTCAAAACTGTATTCTTCAATGATTTCACCTTTTAAATATTGAGTAACGTGTTTTGGGTTACCATCTTCATAATTTTCAATATGTTTACCTTCTGGAATACCTTTTTTATAAAATGCTTGTTTTAAGATCAACCCTTTGTTATCCATTGTTTTAAACTCGCCATTTTTAATTCCCTTGTTCCAATTTTGAATATTTGCAACTTTTCCATCATCAAAGTAATATGTCCATGCCCCATGGTTTTTACCTTCTTTAAATTCGATATCAACAATTAATTGTCCATCGATATTGAACTGTTTGTGATAGCCATCAGTCAAACCATTTTTGTAGTTAACGATTCGTTTTACTTTACCATTTTCAAAAAACTCTTTTTTCATTCCATCGAGTTTGTCATTTTTATAGGATTCTATTTTTATTGTATCATTTTCTTTATTGTTTTGAAAGAAAATAAACTTACCCTCTTTCTTTCCCAATTTGAAATTCTGCTCGATTTCCTTTCTTCCTGTGCTATCAAAGAAAAAAATCGTTGGTCCATCCATGATTCCAAGAGCAAATGTCATTTTTGACTGTGGACAACCCGATTGAAAATAACTCACACCAACGCTATCTTGTTTTCCATTCACTATTTTAATTTGATTTTCCACGATTCCATTTCGATAGCATGACACGCAACTACCGTTATAAACTTCAGTTTGTAATTTCCTTGAGAAATAGGTATTTGAATACTCGTCATAAGCAACCAATTCATTGCAATTCTTTGTTTTTTTGAGATCACAAATTGGTTTTTTCTTGTAGCAAGGTTCTTGAGCAATCAGCAAATGATTTATTGGTATCATTAATAAGATGACAAAATACT
The DNA here is from genome assembly GCA_044348645.1 of Crocinitomicaceae bacterium. GTDB lineage: Bacteria > Bacteroidota > Bacteroidia > Flavobacteriales_D > Crocinitomicaceae > UBA952. The sequence continues at coordinate 167,911 of JBIKSL010000001.1, forward strand.
TCATTTTATTTGTTTTAAGTTTTCTAATGATGATTTCATTTTAGATGGGATTGCGATTGTTCTGTTAAGAAGAGCATCAAAGCAAACAAGAGTAGAGAATCCGACAGTATGCAATTTATTTTCAATGTGAATTTCATACTTGAGCTTAAAACTTTTAATTCCAATCTCTTCTACATAGATTGATATTAAGGGTTTTTGATGCAACAATATCGGTGCGAGATAATCTACTTCATTTCTTACTAATAACAGTCCATTTTTTCTCCAATCCCAATTTTCCCCCAATAATTCCTTAAAATAATGAACGCGAGCCATTTCAAAATAACTCAAATAAACCGCATTGTTGACATGTCCCAAAACATCCAAATCAATGAATCGAACTTGTATTTCTAGCGGATTAATTCTCACCTCTATTTATTTGCAAAATTTAGATAATTTATTCAGTAATCAAGTTCTTTGTGTGAATAAAATCCGGTCATCGTTTTTTTTCTATGCCATTCTGATTGAATTGGGATTTTTTATTTCGCTAGCTCTTCACAATTTCCCCAAAATTTCTAAAGGTAAAAAAAATGATTATTCGTTTGATGATCAAGTATCACAAAAATGAATCTTAAGCCAAAAACAAAAAACACCCCAAATAATGCCTTTTTTCAAAATTTACGGATTGTCACCACTCCAATTAAACATTTAAATACAATCAATAATTATCCTAATAGATGAGTTTGTTATTCTTCAGCCCGAATTATGAATTAGAACTTCGTAAATGGGTTGAAAATAACCTTTATGACTTCTACCTTATTTAACTTTTGTGAATAACAATCTGTTATTTTTAAAATCAAACAGCGTTTGGATAATTGTTTCTATTTGATCAATATTAAACTAACTCCAAATGAAAGCTGTTATTCTCCTAATTTCAATCTTCTCTTGTCAAGTAGTTTCAGCTCAATACTACATTCGAACTAAGAAAAACATCGGTGTTTATTCTGCTTATAACTTTGGGCAAGATAGAGTTCTGCAACCCTCTGTTCAATTGGGACTTTGCAGACAGATTGGAAGATATTTAATTCCTGAAATCGGTGCGACCTTTGTTTCTATAAATCAAGATGCTAATTTTCGCTCGTTTAATGCAGGATTGCAATATCGCGCTCGACTATTAAAAATTCATGAACGAAAAAGAGGTGCAAAGTGTAAATTCGAACTTCTTGATTTATTTGTTGTTCCAGAATATTTTAGGACTCCAAACGAGTCTTTTCGATTCGATAAAAACACATTCGCGCTGCGATATGGACTTGCGATTCATCACTTCGAATCAGGAGGATCTAAAAGATCTAGAGCGTGGTTGACGAAACTAGAAGCGTATCATCGCTCATATTTTGGTGATATCAGTTCAGGACGACGTGAATTTGGCCTTGCGCTGCGCGTTCAGCATTTTAAAACCTACGATTTTCTGAGGTAACGTAATTGTTCTTTATTCTAACTCTCTTCACCTTGGTAAGGAACCAAAATTCTTCCGCAGTGCTCACACACAATGATTTTCTTTTTGGTAACGATATCCAATTGTCTTTGCGGTGGAATTTTATTGAAACAACCTCCACATGAATCACGAACAATTTGCACTACGGCTAGACCATTTTTTGCGTTCTCCCGCAAACGATTGTATGCAAAAACCAATCTCGGTTCAATTTTCTTTTTAGCGTCTTCAGATGACTTCAACAACTTGTCTTCATCTTTTTGAGTTTCACTAACAATTGCGTCAAGTTCAGCTTTCTTAACATCCAAATCAGCGACTTTCATATCAAGTCGCTCGGTTGCTTCGGTTAAAAGTTCCTTTTTGTTTTCAATCTTTAACTTCGCCTCTTTCGACTTTTTTTCGTGTAATTTAATCTCTAATTCCTGAAATTCAATTTCTTTGGAAAGAGATTCAAATTCACGATTATTGCGAACGTTGTTTTGTTGCTCCTTGTACTTTGCAATTGCAACCTCACTGTCTTTAGAGGCGATTTTTCGATCAGAAATCTCAGTCTCTAATTCTTTAATTTCGTCATTGATTTTTGCAATGCGCGTGTTTAATCCACCGATTTCATCTTCCAAATCTTGAACTTCAAGAGGTAATTCTCCACGAATGGTGCGAATACTGTCTATCTTAGAGTCGATTTTTTGAAGTTCAAAAAGCGCATCCAATTTGTCTGCGATTGTAACTTCCTTTTTAGTTGCAGTTGCTGCCATGTGCTAAAAATAGTTTATCGGATTTGTATTTATTTCTGTTAAACGGATTGCAAAGTTAGTAAATTTTTCCTTTAATTTATCAGCAATTATTTTTGATGTAAATTGTTCGCTTTCATAATGTCCAATATCAGCAATAACAATTCGATTTTCGGCATCAAAAAACTCGTGGTATTTGAAATCCCCAGAAATGAAAATATCGGCTTTTTGACTAATTGCAGTTTTCAACAAAAAACTACCTGAACCACCGCAAACAGCAACCTTACTTATTTTTTTATTGAACAACTTGGTGTGACGAATTGCACCACAATGAAAAGTCATTTTTAATAAGTGCAAAAATTCTTGCTCGTTCATTGGGTATTCCAATGTTCCAATCATTCCCGCGCCTTCGAACGGATTTTCATTTTGAATAGGATATATTTCATAAGCCACTTCCTCGTATGGATGTGCATTATTCATAGCCGATAAAACCGAAGTGATTTGATGATTGTTTACCAGATATTCAACCCGATATTCTTCAACTTGCGATCTATTTCCGTTTTCTCCAATGGTAGGATTGGCTGATGCGTTGGGCTTGAAAGTCCCTATTCCAACTGTTCTAAAATGACATTCTTCATAATTGCCAATTTTTCCGCCACCTGCATCAAAAATTGCTCGATCAACCTGGTCGATTGAATTTGTCGGAACGAAAACCACTAACTTGTTAAGATTTGATTTGAGCGGACTTAAAATTTTTAAGTTATTCAGTCCTAGACGTTTTGCAATCTCTCTATTTACACCGAGAAAATGATTGTCTAAATTGGTGTGAATGGCATACAATGCAATCTTGTGTTGAATGCATTTTTCAATAACCCGTTCAATGTAATTTGATCCCGTTAATTTCTTTAATCCCTTGAAGATAATTGGATGATGTGCAATAACTAAATTGCTACCGATAGCAATTGCCTCATCAATTACAGCCTCAATTGCGTCTAAACAAACCAGCACAGAACTCACCTCCCATTCTAATCGCCCATACAATAAGCCTGAATTGTCATAGGATTCTTGTAACGCCAAAGGAAACGAGTCCTCTAAAAAATCAATTATTTCTTTAATCTTCATGTCTATAATTTCCTTGTTAAACCAAATGTTAAACCAATCGCAGAAGTTTTGTGTAAATACCCATTGTATATTGAGTATGAGTCGGTTAATTGATGACGATACTGGACAGTTAAACGCAGACCAAAATTGTTTTGCATATTCACAACAATTCCTGCTGTCGCGACTGCGGATAGAACAAATGAACTCAAGTTGTTGTAGTTTTTGATTTTGGCTACATGCTTTCCACCAAGAGAATCTGACCAATTTTGTATCTGAAGAAAATCCACTTGCATTTGAGGAATCAGTCCACCTCCAAGGAAAAATTTAAAGTTCTTTCCGCTTTCGAATTTAATTTGCAAAGGCATTCCGATGTACCGATATTTCGACTGGTAATGGAAGCTTGAATCAGTTGAGTTGGACACCCAAGAATATTGTTCTCCATTTTGAATAAATGAGAGGCCGCCATCAAAAAAGAAATGTTGTGAAATTGGCGCAACCATTCCTAAGCAGTATGACCACAAGTTTGTATTGGTTTCACTTGCTCGTTCACCCAAAGCCTTGTTCAAAAAATCGGGATTTGATTTCAAAGTTGGATTCACCAAAAAAATACCAGCTTCCAAATAGATAGAGGAGTTTATAACTTGAGAATCTGATTTCTGTTTTTTATCCGATAAATTAACCAATTGCGAAAAGGAAACTTTGGCAAAAAATAGAAATAAAACTGTTAGATACTTCATACTTCAAATATATACATTTGATCTACAAGTTCAATTGAAATCCTTAACACAAGTCAAGTAAACTATTCATGGAGTTGAAATAGTTTTGCAGAAAAAATAATGTTTATGGAAACAAAATGGAATATTGACAACTTACATAGTGTTGTCGGATTTAAAGTAAGACACATGATGATTTCAAATGTGTCGGGAACATTCGGAAACTTCTCAGCAGAGGCAACAACTCATGGAGAAGATTTTTCAACGGCGAAATTCAGCTTCAAAGCAGCTATTGATACTATTAACACTGGTGTTGCTGATCGCGACGGGCATTTGAAATCAGCAGACTTTTTTGATGTAGCGAACCACCCTGAATTACTATTTCATTCAACTGATGTCAAGCAATTGGCAAGTGATGAACTTGAAATTTTAGGAGACCTAACAATCCGAGGTGTTACGAAACCAGTAACCTTGAGAGCGGAATTTGCAGGTATTGCTGTCGATCCATACGGCCAAACCAAGGCGGGTTTATCAATTACTGGAAAGATTAAAAGAAGCGAATACGGGCTTATTTGGAGTGCGGTAACAGAAGCTGGAAAAGTAGTGGTTGGTGATGAAATCAAATTGGAGTGTGAAATTCAATTGATTAAGCAGTAAAGTATAAATCATATCATTTTCAAAGGAACTTTCTTACTTGAGGGTTCCTTTTTTTATTTTCAAAACTGCAATATGAAAGAAAAATTAATTCATAACGAATGGTTGGATTTTATACATTTGATTTATTCATTAGATTAATCATTAATAAATGAAAGACAAGACACAGGGGATCTTGGTTGGAAAAAAAAACTACTCGGAAAGTAGTTTAATTCTTTCCTTTTATACAAAGAATCAAGGCTTGGTGTCTTTCATTTTTAAAGGAGCAAAGAAAAAGCAGGCTGCTATTTTTTATCTTGAAATTTATGAATTATCCTACTTTCTAAGACCTGAATCCAATTTAGGAATCATTCAAACCATGAACAAAGTAGTTGTGCTGACTGAAATTTTTTTAAATCCACGCAAGTTAATTATGAGCTTTTTTTTAACGGAGATTTTGAGAAAGAGCCTCAAGGAAGAACAGCCTGATTCGGCTATTTATGAATTTCTTAAAAATCAAATTTTGGTGCTTGAAAGTCAAGAAACCTTGTTGTTTTTTCCTCTTGTTTTTCTTTTGAACTATATTAAATTATTAGGGTTTTCACCTATTGTTGATTCAACACAATCAAGTGACTTTGACTCAAAATTAAGTCGGGTAACTTTATCACAATCAGAACACGACGAGAAAGCTGTTAAATTAATGCGCGATTTATTAAATCAAAAAACAGTTGCAATTGATCAAAAAACTACACAAAATGCATTGATTTTACTATTGGATTATTACAAAAAACATCTTCCAAATTTCAATATTGATTCATCTTTGCAGATAATAAGAGAAACTCTGTATGACTGAATTTGGTGCAGAGAAGATTGTTAGTCAAGAACTTAAAGCATAATGTTGTTAGAGCTAAACACCCTGTTAAAAAAGGTTAAGCAACACATTTTACTTTTTGGAAAATAGTTAGTTTCGTAAGAATAAGCATGAATAAGATTCGATTTAGTTTAGCGTCAGTTCTTTTAGTTGTTTCTGTTTTGTGTTTATTGATAATCCAAGGGTTTCAGGTAGTTCAGCTTTATGATCGCAAAACAACCCAATTCAAAAACAGCGTTCACAATTGCCTTGATAAAATTGCTTTTCGTCATGAGAAAGCAGAAGACTTGAGGCGTTATCTTTACATTGTAAATCATGATTTTAGTGGACATTATCGAGATGTTCTTCGACAAGAATTCAAAAACTTAATCTCTGCTAATGAATCAATTGCAATTGAAGACACAAGCCTTTTGGTGAATGGAAGATTGGAAAACTACCTCGTAATCCGTGGAAAAGCCTATGATTCTATATCAGGCGTGACTGCAGAGCAAAAAGTTTTAGCTAGGGATGTTCGGGAAATAAGAGATTTAGTTCAACACCACGGTATCCATATCCCCACTTCAGATTCCGGTAAACTTTCCATTCAACTAAATCAGAAAGTACTACAACAAATCTTTAAAAAAGCCAAGTTTATTAACGAAATGATGGTTCAGGCTTTTAAGGAGAATGTGTACCAGTCTCCACAAACGCGAATCGATCCGGTTTTTTTAGATTCTGTCATTCAAATGGAATTATCCAACGAAGATTTACCCAAAGAATATAGGTTTTTGGTTACAAATGAGTTTGGTGAGCCAATTGATTTCAGCTTGAAGCCAAAATCGTATGATCATAAAATTCCGATTCAAAATTCATCCAAGACAAACTTGTTTCCAAGCAATTCATTGGATGAAAACTTGTATTTACACATTTCTTTTCCAAGAAAGAATGCATACATAATTAAAGAAATGAAAGCATCTTTAGTTGTAACAATTCTACTCGTGGTAATGATTATTATTGCACTTGTGTTTATGTTTAGAACGATATTGGAACAAAAGAAACTTTCAGAAATGAAAACAGATTTCATCTCGAATATGACTCATGAATTCAAAACGCCCATTTCAACTATTTCTCTTGCTTGTGAAGCGTTGGGAGATAAAGACATGATTCAATCAAATAGTCAAAGTGAAACAGCACCATTCGTAAAAATGATTCAACAGGAGAACAAGCGATTGGAATTACTTGTGGAGAGTATTCTTCAAAGTGCTGTAATTGATAAAGGAGAAATAAAAGCGAACATTGAAAAGATAAATTTGAAAGAGCTCGTGGAGAATTTAATTGCGAATGCTCAATTTCGAATCCAAGGTTCAAACGGCAGTATTAATTTTACCTCAGAAGGAAATGAATTTGATTTGAACGCAGATAAAATGCACACAACCAACTTAGTTGCTAACTTAATTGATAACGCCATTAAATACAGCAAAGATATTCCTAAAATAAATATATCGCTTATCAAGAATACTAAAACCTTTACATTGAGCGTTAGAGACAGAGGAATCGGAATAAAAAAGGAATATATTCCGAAGATTTTTGATAAACTTTATCGCATTCCAACAGGTAATATACATAATGTGAAAGGCTTTGGATTGGGATTGAATTACGTGAAGTCAATTTGTGAAGAATATGGTTGGCATATTGAAGTAAAAAGTCAATTTGGTGAAGGATCAACCTTTATCGTAACATTTAATACTAAATCAAAATGGAAAAGAAATTAAACATTTTATTAGCTGAGGACGACGAGAACCTCGGTCAATTGCTCTTTACTTACCTTCAAGGAAAAGGGTTTACGGTTTCATTAGCTCGAAACGGCAAGCTGGCTTATGAAAAATTTACTGGAAACAAAAATAAATTCGATTTTTTAATCCTAGATGTGATGATGCCGGAAATGGATGGTTTTACCTTGGCCAAAGAAATTCGCGAGATTGATAAACAAATTCCCATTTTGTTTTTAACAGCAAAATCTCTCAAGGAAGATAAGCTTCAAGGATTTGAAATTGGTGCAGACGATTACTTAACAAAACCTTTTTCAATGGAAGAATTATTGGCTCGCATGAATGCCATTTTCAAACGGGTTGCTCCAGAAATCAAAAATGTAAAGACACAAATCTTGATTGGAAAAATTCCTTATGAACCGGAACTGAGTGTCTTGAAATTAGCGGAAGGCGACAAAAAGCTCACCACGAAAGAAAATCAATTACTTAATTTGTTAATTAAAAATAAAAACGAAGTTCTCGATAGACATGCAACGCTTCGAGCGGTTTGGGGTGATGATAACTATTTTAATGGAAGGAGTATGGATGTATACATCGCTAAACTTCGAAAACTATTGAAAGAAGATCCGAACATCGAAATAATGAATATCCATGGCGTAGGCTTTAAATTGCTGGTAAAGGAATAATACTGAATGCAGAAAACCTTCCTTTCTAGTTTACTCATCACGATTTTTTTAAATCTCTTAATCAAACCGCTGGCACTTTTTGGAATTGATGCAACAGTGCAAAATAGGGTTGGTCCGGAGGAATATGGTTTGTATTTTTCGTTGCTTAATCTATCGGTGATATTGAATATGCTGCTTGATTTAGGCATCAATAATTACACCACCAAGCGAGTTGCTCAGAGACCTGAAATTGCCAAGCGCTATTTTGGTAAAATCTTTTCGTTTCGAATTTTTCTTTTTATAGTTTATTTTCTGATATTAATGGTTTCTGCAATTGTGCTAAATTATTCGGAAAAAGCCCTATACATATTAGTTTTATTAGCTGTAAATCAGTTTTTTGTTATGTCCACAGCATACTGCAGAAGTCATTTTTCAGGATTTCATTTTTTCAAGTTAGATGCATTGGTTTCCGTTTTAGATCGATTTTTGCTGATAATCATTGGGGGAATTGTGTTATTTACCTCATTTACCAAACTAAAAATAACCATCGAACTTTTCGTTTGGATTCAGTTTTTCTGCTATTTCACTACATTTTGTGTCGCTATCGGTTTGTTACTTAAACACATTGAACGCCCCTATTTGAAATGGGATTTATCCTTCAGTTTATCTTTTGTGAAAAGAAGTTTACCCTATGCTATTTTAGTTGTGTTGATGCTTCTCTACACACGTTTAGATGGCGTAATGCTCGAACGACTTCATCCAAATGGAGCCTACGAATCAGGGATTTTTGCACAAGGGTTCAGACTTCTCGATGCGTTATTCATGTTCGGAATGATTTTCGTTGGGTTGCTATTTCCAATTTTTTCAAAACAGTTGAAAAATGATTATTCCGGAATAAAACCGCTGCTTAAAACATCAGGGAATCTACTAATTTCTGGGGCCATTTTAATTGTTGTTGTAACAACTTATAATGCTTATTTTTTATTGAGTTTAATTTATGAAAAAGCAAATGAATCTGTTCCAGTTTTTCAATGGTTAATGATTGGGTTTTTAGCAATTTGTATGAACTTCATTTTTGGAACCCTTCTCACAGCAAATGGAAATTTAAGAATTCTGAACATTTCATCGGCATTTGGAATTATTCTTAATGTTGGCTTAAACTTTTATTTAATTCCCATTTATGGAGCCACGGGATCTGCATTTGCTTCATTCGTTACACAAACATTCATTGCATTAATTCAGTTTTTTTATTGTTTGAAAACCTTTAAATTAAGTGTTTCTTACAGAACGATTTTGAATTATTCATTTTTCATTATATCGTTAGTTCTCACTTCAAATTGGATGGCAAAAGACAACTTACTAATACCCATTCAACTCATTTTGGGAATTGCATTGATGTTCATTTTATCTTTTATAGATCTAAAAAATTTAAAAGATTTATTTTTGAGAAATTCGAGTTTTAAATAGTTTTAGTGCGAAAAATAAGTTTCTTATTTACGGAAATTTAACGAGGAGCAATATTTTGGCTCTATATGGAATATTGTGGGTAATTGAATTTGAGTTTACCAGCGACAAAGTAAATCATATTGATAAAATTCTTGATATTTCGATAACCTCTGGCTCTTTTTTTAGCTAATTGTATTTTTG
>JBIKSL010000054.1:0-6570 GCA_044348645.1 Crocinitomicaceae bacterium
CTCATCTTTTTTCATATTCTGTGTGTTTAAATTACTAAAAAGTTATTTCCGAAATTTTATTGAGCTCTAAAAGGCTCTAAAATTTCAGAATAACTTTCAGCTTTACACACTTTTTGGGATACTACCAGACAACAAATCTTTAACAAAGTATCATCCCGTTTCTAAATAAAAGCATCATTCAGGTTTAATCAATTATGCTTAATATTGCGATACAACTTAGATATGATAAGATTATTTCTAGTTATTTCTGTTTTTACTAAAATCATTGTTTGGGGACAAGCCAAGTTTCTCTCTATTGAAGGCTATTACCAAGGAACGAATTTAATTGTTTCGAATCCCCCTCTTTCCGATGGATATGGATTTTGCGTTTACAAAGTAACCGTTAATGGGGACATTCTTCCGGCGACAATTCAGCTATCCAATTTCGAAATAGACTTCGCACTCTTTCGCTTAATAAAAGGGGATAATGTTTTCATAGTATTGGAACATGCTGAAAATTGCTCTCCTCGGTTTATGAATCCGCAGGTTTTATTACCGAAAAGCACATTTGAATGTACTTCTATTGTTTGCGATAATAATGGTCTTTTGAAATGGTCTACAAAAGGTGAGGATGGTGTTTTGGATTACAAAGTTGAATTATTTCGCTGGGATCGCTGGGTTGAAGTGGGACTTGTAAAAGGTGTTGGGACAAAAGAGAACCACAACTACACATTTCAGATAACTCCTCATTCGGGTAAAAATATCGTTCGTGTTTCCCAAACCGACAATTCTGGCGCAACTCGATCATCAAAACTAGTTAGTTTTAGGTCTAATTTACCAAAAGTAAAAAAGACACCTGCTCGCGTTTCGGACTACGTCTATTTCAAAGCGAACGGAAAAAATGTAAAAACTAAGTTTGAAATTTACGATGCTTATGGAAACCTCTTAAAAACTGGCTTTTCAGACTCCATTGATTGTAGAAATTTGGTAAATGGGGTTTACTTTATTAATTATGACAATACATCAGAAAAATTCATACGCTCGGAATAATGATTAAAAAAATAGAACATCTTGGAATTGCGGTAAAGGATTTAAATGCTTCCATTCAGCTCTACGAAACACTTTTTCAAACGGAATGCTACAAAACCGAAGCTGTTGAAAGCGAAGGTGTGAAAACCGCTTTTTTTCAAATAGGAGAGTCGAAAATTGAACTTTTGGAGGCAACTAATCCAGATTCTTCAATTGCCAAATTTTTAGAAAAAAAAGGGCCAGGATTTCACCATGTAGCTTTTGAAACTTCGGATATCGATTCTGAAATTCAGCGTTTGATTAATGAAGGTTTTGAATTAATTCACACAACTCCGAAAGACGGTGCTGACAACAAACGAATCGCATTTTTGCATCCCAAAGCAGTTGATGGATTGTTATTGGAATTGTGTCAAGAAAAAAGTGCGTAGAATTCCTCTTCCGATTGATAAAAATGGGTGTTTAGTCCCGCTTTTTTTGCTCCTTCAATGTGCTGTGGACTATCATCTATAAATAATGTTTTTTCAGGGTTTAATTTGTTTTCTTCAATCACCCACAGAAATGTTTCAACATCAGGTTTCCGCTTTCCTATTTCAAATGAAAGATAGACTTGTTTGAATAGTTCATTAAACGGAAGATTTGAAACATTATTCCAATTTCGGTAAACGATTGGCATGTGAATTTCATTGGTGTTACTCAATAAATACGTTTGATGTGTTTTCCTAACTTGCCGAAGTAATTCGATTTTTTTCAATGGAAAACTTCCCAACATCGCATTCCAAGCACTGACAATTTGGTTTGGGCTAATACCCTTTGGAACAATATCCATCAATTTATTGACAAAATGTTGTGCCGAAATCTCTCCTTTTTCTAGCGCATCGAAAAGTGATTCCTGCTGCAATTGATTGTAATGAAGTTCAAAATCTATAATACCCAAACTTTCAAAAGCGAGAGTAGTTGCCTGATAATCAATGTCGATTAAAACGCCTCCAAGATCAAAAATGATTGTTTCAAATTGTTTCAAATACCTCACGAAACAAATTTAAATCAAATCTGACTCAATGTAATCATTGCAATTATTTTTTTGACGCCCATATTAAGACGCAAAAACAAAAAGACATTTGTTGGTTCAAAAAAAAGACATATATTTGCCGTCCGATTAATTTTTAATTTAAAAAAAGCTATTATGTACGCAATTGTAGAAATAGCAGGGCAGCAGTTTAAAGTGCAAAAAGACCAAAAGGTTTACGTTCATCGGTTGGCAGCAGATGCGGGTTCTAAAGTTGAATTCGATAAAGTTTTGCTGGTTGACAATGAGGGTAAAATCAATGTTGGCGCCCCAGCTATAGAAGGTGCAAAAGTCACCGCAGAAGTTATTGACCACGTTAAAGGAGACAAAGTTATCGTCTTTAAAAAGAAACGAAGAAAAGGTTTTAAATCAAAAAACGGTCACCGTCAGCAGTTTACTGCAATCAATATAACAGATATCAAAGTAAAGTAATTCTTTTAAAGATTTAAAAAGATAAAACGATGGCACACAAGAAAGGAGTTGGTAGTTCGAAAAACGGCCGTGAATCTCATAGCAAGCGTTTAGGAGTGAAAATTTTCGGTGGACAAGCAGCAATAGCCGGAAACATAATAGTTCGTCAAAGAGGCACAAATCATCATCCAGGTGTTAATGTTGGCATTGGTAAAGACCATACGCTATTTGCATTGACAGATGGTATCGTTGAATTTAGAAAGAAAAAAGATAATCGTTCTTTTGTTTCAATTATTCCAATCGAAACAACTAACGCTTAATTCTTTATACTGAGCGGTTTTTCAGGATTTTCTTCCTTTCTTCTTCTTAAATTCTTGGTTAAATAAACCCTGATATGTTTTCGCCTATATAACTGATTTACGTTGTAGCTTCAATAGTGTTTCGTACAATAATACACTCAGCATTGAACTTAAATCCGCACAATCATTTTGATATTAACTCTTCTCGCAGTTAGGTAATTCGGAATGGAGTAGTAACGCCCCTGAACATCTTGTATCCACTGTTTGGATAGAACATTTTGAATGCCTAGTAAATTAAAGACCTCGAACGAAACAATGGCATCCGTGAAGTTCTTCGTCCAAAACGTAATTTTTTGATTCTTGGTTTTCATGAAATCATAAGAAAGACCAAGATCAACACGAAAGTATGATTTCATTCTCAAAACATCCTTGTAACGATCGTGATCAGGTGGGCCATAGGGTAGCGGAGAGCCATACTGTAAACCCATTTGTACAGTAAAATTTTCCAAGCCAGGCATTTGATCCTGAACTAAAGCTCCAAAAGTGAAAATTTGATCAGTTGGACGAGGAATAAACCCGGGATAAATCCTTGCGCTATCCACAACCTCTTGGTCTTCACTAAATCCAAAAATGATTTTTTCTCCTGCCGCATTATAGAATTCCTTGTAAGAATCATTCTTTAGGTCTTCATAAGTAGATAAAATTCCCAACTTGAAAAACGACTCGATTCCCTTAACAAATTCGCCATAAACATTCAAATCAACTCCATAAGCGTATGCAACGGCATTGTTTTCTGCAAAATAGCGCGTTCGAACGTTGTCGATTTCATAAGGATTCACGTCCCATAGATACTTGTAAAATAGTTCTCCTGTTAATTTGAAAGGCTTTTCGCGTCCCCACATATTAAAATAATAATCAGTTCCTGCAACGATATGCAGTGATTTTTGAGATTTCACATTCGTTCTAAGTTGCCCATCAAAGGTTCTGAATTCGCGGTAAAAAGGAGGTTGATAGTAAAGTCCTGTAGAAAATCGATAGCTCATGCTTCTTCGAACAATTCGATCATCTTTTACCATGTATGCGCGTGGGAAATAAGTGAACGAAACTCGAGGAGTAACATAGGGTTCATTGTTAATTTCAGTATATCCGCCCCTTAAACCTAGCGCTAAAGCAAATTTACTGCTTGATTCAGGAATAATTGTTTCAAATGTTTTGACTTCTCTGTAGTCTCCTTTGTTGATTTTCTTAGAAACCAGGACTTTGTAATCTTTCTTTAAGTAAGACCAGCTCGTGTTCCATTGTGCAAATCCACTCAAACGAAAAGTTGATAAGGAAAGATTTCCTTTGATTGTTTCGAAAAGTTCAACTTGATTTGGAGAGGCCTGAGGCAGGCTATATCCAGCTGAGTCAATCATTTTCCACTCACTAAGAACATCCGTAAAATGATCTTGCTGAAATTGAACGCCCCACTTTAAAGTTGAGGTTTTAAACGTTTTATTGGAAGCATTTGTAAAATTTGAAAATAGCTGATGTTCGCCGTTGTGATAGACACTAAAAATAGTGGCATTCAATCGATTTCTGGCGTGATTAAGAAAAGTTCCTACTCCCAAAACAGCAATTGAGTCGCCATATTCTTCTTTGGACGGATCCGTTTCAAGTTCATTGATGAAATATTGTCCTTGAATGTCAAAATATTCGCGTTCATCCGAATTGAAAGCCGAAGCGTAAAAATCAAGTTTTGTTCGTTTACTTGGCTGCCACTTAAGAGCCAAACCTCCCATCATGGTTTGAAAACGCGTTTTTTCTTGCCCGTCAAAATATATACGAAATGAGTACGCTTCATTGGCTGTTCCAAAGTCAGTTTCCGAACTTTCAGGACTGAATCTAAAGTCATTACTCGAATAATGACCTAAAAAACTCAAGGTTAAATTTTCATTCAAATTGTAATTCAAGAGCAATTGAGCATCGGCAAAAACAGGATTGTAAGAACCTTTTGTTGGAAGTGAATTTAATAAATAGCCATTCGAACGATAACGTGCCCCAACTAAATAATTAAAACGATGCGAAACCTCCTGTTCTGCATGAGCTTCAACCCCGAGCAAGGAGGCGAGTCCGGATGCTCTGAATTTTTTGGGCGTGTTGTAAGTTATATCCAAAACAGAGCTAAGTCTATCTCCATATTGCGCATCAAAACCGCCTGCTGAAAATCGCACGGATTCAACAAGGGAAGAATGGATGAAACTCATCCCCTCCTGCTGACCACTGCGAGTTAGAAATGGGCGATGAACCAAAAAACCATTCACATAAACTAAATTTTCATCGTAATTTCCCCCGCGAACATTGTAGTTACTTGTTAATTCATTATTGGAAGTTGCAGATGTCGTTAAAACCAAAGCTCGTTCAACACCTCCAGAAATTTTTTGGAAATCAATCAAAGGAAGTTTTTCAATGGTAAATGGATCCACTTTTGTCTGTAAAAAGGTAACTTCCTTTTGAGGTAAAACCGGAAAATATATTGTGGGAATTCTAATTTCATCGACCTTATTAACGAAAATGGTTTTTATCTCTTTTAAATCATCATAACTAAATGTCAACCGAATTGTATCACCAATCTGCACGAGAAAAGAATATTTTCCTGTGGAATCTGAAAGTTGAGCTTGAACTTTTTTGTTAGTTTTTAACTCGATAGAAACGCCTGAAATGGGAATGTTTTTTTTACCCACACAATTTCCGGACAATTTTATGCTCTGCCCAAAAGCACATTGCATCAGAATAACAAAGGCTAAAAAAAATTTCATTTGGCACAAAGTTAATTTCTTAACGCAGCTTGCCAATTTTTATTGGAATAATAAATAACCTCAATATCGCACTATTGGGGTTAGCAAAGTCAGTTTATGGCGATAGGCTTATTAATCTCTCCGATATTTTTGAAGAATTGGGATTTCTTAACATGATTTATTCCTAAATAAAAGAAGATGATTCCACTTGTTAAAAAAAAATGGGACAAATCATTTTTATCAAAAAACGGCATCGGGTTTATTTTCATTAAAAAAACAAATGCGCTTGGAATCATTACAATAACTCCAACAATAATAAGTTTGAACGAAGGATCTTTTTTATAAAACCAATACCCCAAAATTCCCGCACTTAGTGTTACTCCTAACATTGTGTTAAAAGCAATGGGTAAAAAGGGAATTTCCGGTTTTTCATGAACAGGAATAGTAAAAAAAATCCCAACAAAGGCTAAATAAACCAAAACCATCTTTCCAAAAGCCAACAACTGATAGATTTTTTTTGTTTTTAAATTCTCAATTAACGAAATCATTGCCATTTCAATGAAGTAAATAATTGGGATGGCTGTTAACCAGTTTGGAATCTTTCCAAAAACCCCGAAGTAATAATAAAATCCATGTCCGAGAGCACCTAGCATCGAACTTATTCCAAACAACATAAAAAAGGCAATCCACCACCTCTCGAATTCAACGTTTTGTTTTTTTCTGATTAGTATAAATCCTAAAACTAAACTGATCACAGACATGATGAAATCGGAAATAACAGCGTTCGGCTCTTGAATAATGAAACCAAGAAGTTCTATTTCAATTTTATCGAAATCTCGCCCGATTAACATATTACAAAGTTAGACTAATTCGAATGCAGTCCACGAAACATTTTTCAACCTGAATTATGCATTAGAATATATGTAAGGAGGACTAGCATCTTGTATTTTTGAGAAAATACCATCCATCCATTCCCTTCTTTTAGCTGGTAAAGCTATTTTCAAGGTCT
>JBIKSL010000055.1:0-6508 GCA_044348645.1 Crocinitomicaceae bacterium
GGCAGGAATGGGCGGAGGAATGCCTGGAATGATGTAATTTAGGATTTACAAGAGTTCGCTTCGGTGAACTCTTTTCCGTTTTTCTCTTCCCGATTTATTCGGATAGACAAAGACGACAACATATAAAAAAGCTCGTTTCATTGAAGCGAGCTTTTGTTTTTTATCGAACTTTTTATCTGAAAATCTTGAATAAATCAAGTAATTTATTTTTAGAGGTTCTACGGAACCTATTATTTACTAAATTTAATTCAAACTTTACGTATGAAAAATTTTGTAAAAGAAAATTGGTATAAACTGATGCTTGGTTCATCCATGATGATGGCATCTTTTGGATTTATGATTTATGCGATCAGTCCGGCATATTCAAATTCGGACAAGGAGAAAACTGAAATTCCTAGTTCTTCTGTGGGGACAAATAGTTGGTCAGATGATACATATGTTTACTTTGTTGATGGAGGTTATATTTATCAATTTACAAACGGAAGTAGTAAGTGGTACAGTAGCCCAAACGGATTTGTTAATGACCAAACAAAGAAACCTAAAAAAGTAAAACTACCATAATTGTCTTTTGATTATTGTTTTTTTATTTTTTTTATATAAAAATAGAGTTCTAATATATTGATTGTCAATTATTTAGAACTCTATTAGGGTGGAGTCGGAGGGGTTTGAACCCTCGTCCAAACGACGAGTTTTCAAGCTTTCTACATGCTTATTTCTCGATTGATTTTCGATTGCAGGACGGACAAGAACACCCAAATCTACAACTTAGTAACTGTTATTTCGCTAAAACTTAGTTACCTCGATTTAACTAGCCCAATGGGATGAACTTTCGTATGGTAAACCGAATGAGCAGCAGTTTACCGAAAGTACTCGTCCAACTTACTATGCTTCAGTCGGATTAAGCCAATTAACATTCAGTTAATTAAGCAGCAAGTGCGTATGACGTATTGTCAATTATTGTTCGTGACAAGATATTATAGAGGTTCACCACAACCCTCTGCATGCTGACACTTGACTACCGCTATCGCTGTCAAATCCAATGTCGACCCCAAAGAACGTTTGTAATTAAATACGCACAAAGTTACTTAGAATAACAAGTGTTAAGATAGAAAACTGATTAATTCTTGTTAAACCTAACGATGTTTATTGATTTTGAGCCAATTAGCATAACGAAGCAAAATGAATGAAATAATTCCAGGAACAACAATTTGAACTGTATTTAATTTAACATCAATCGTCCAACCATTGATTTGAAAAGGAACGGAACCCAACAAATACAACATAAGGTGAGTAAATGACTCCCAGGCTGTGACACCAGCAAAAAACAAAACGATTTCTCGTTTAAACATGGTTTCCAATTTTATTATTCATAAATTTCATCGAACTCTTCTTCTTGAGGCTCATTCACTTTTTGATCAATTTCCGTGTGACGAATTTTACCTCCAAGATTGCTTGTATATGCTGCCAATCCAAAAGAAACCGCTGCTACTAAAAACACAATTTGAGCAAAGCCTCCAACACGCGAAGGTTTTTTATTCGCAAGAAATAATGCTATCAAGGAAAGAACTGAAAGAACTAACATGGAGAAAAAAGTAGCTTTTGCGGCATTGGCATGTGCATCAATAGACGCCTCCGAAACGTCGAAAATATATTCCACACTTTCAACCGCAGGCTCACCAGTAAAATATGCGATTATCACTCCAAAAGTGGAAAGTATAAAAGTTAAGTAAGCCGCAACTTGAAGTTCGAGCGATTTACGAAACATTCCTCCTAGGAGAAAAAGAATTCCAAAAGCTGTTCCGATAACTGGAATATGATTCGTGACTAAATGTAAATGAGTAAGATTCATGATTTTTTGTTTTAAGGTTGCTGAATAAACGGTTTGGATTTGGTCGGTGCAACTTGTATTTCAACACGTCGGTTCATTTGATGTAGGTCATCAGTGCATTTAATTCCCTTTTTACAACTATTAACGAGACGCGCGAAACCATATCCTTTCGCTGAAATTCGTTTTCTTTCGATTCCTTGCTCTGTCAAGAAAAAAATGACCGAATTGTTGCGTCTATCTGATAAACCGAAGTTGTAATCACTTTTACCACGGCTATCTGTGTGACCACTCAAATTGACTTTGGCATCCGGATATTTTTTTAGTAAATCCGCCAAACTATCTAATTGATTGAAATACTCATTACGAATAAAGGAACGATCAAAATCATAGTAAACAATCAGCTCATAAGTCTTGTAAGGAAAGGAATTGTAATCAATTTTCTCAACAATCTCTGGAATTATTTCGGGTTCAAATTTCACGACTTCCAATTCGGGTAGCTTTGGCTTCCAGCCTATCGTATAATCGGAAAGTAATAGGTTTGTATCCAACTTCTCATCAAGCAAACTAAAATGATACAAGTCGTCGCTTCCACGATTTGCAAACAAACGATTTGAAGAAATGTATCCCGTTTTTTCATCTTGCAAAATCAGAATTCCAAAATCGTCATAACTTGAATTCATTGGCGCTTTGAGCGGTTTGGCTTGTTGAAATTCACCGGCAATTTGTTTTGAAACACAAAGGTCCATTCCTCCATAACCCAAATATCCTTCAGAAGAAAAATAGAGATTTCCTTTAGAATCCAAAGCAGGGAAATTCTCGCGTTCACTTGTATTGATTGCGAATCCCAAATTAACCGGACTACCCCACCCTTCGTCGGTTTTCTCACAATAATAAATATCCGTTTCTCCAAAACCCCCGGGCATATCCGAAACAAAATACAGCCGTTTTCCATCTGCTGACAAGCAAGGATTTACAACTGAATAGGTATCACTATTCAGATAAAACGGAATTTCATCTTGCCATTCGTTGTTTTTGAATTCACGCATGAATACCTTATTTCGTTCGATATTCAAATCGGCTTTATCGGTTCCTTTTAAGTATTTCTCTACACGAGAGAAAAATAAAGTGTCGTAATTCTTGGAAAAGCAGACAGGACCATCGTGGAATTTCTTGTTGATTCCTTCTATTTCAAATGGCTGAACATATTGGAGCTTTGTTTCATTTTCAGTTATATCAGCTTGAAAGAGATCTAAGAAGTAACTTCCCGTCCAACCATACTTTTTACGATGGTTTTCTGATTTTCTAGAAGAATTGAAAATGATTTGATTCTTGTATCGAACAGGATAAAAATCTGCACCAATTGAATTTACTGATCCCATATTTTTAATGGAAATAGGTTGATCCGTCGCTCGATCATTTTCAATCAGTTCAATCGAATTCTTGAGAAATAATCCTTTCGAATCTTCGGGTTTAAGTGACAAAAATTTATTCAATTGAATTTTAGCCTCGGGAATCTTTCCATTGGTTCTTAAAGTATGTGCATAATCCAGATAATAATTTGGATCTGAATAACTTCCAAATTCATCAACTTTCGCAAATGCTACTTCTTCATCTCGAAAATGCGCACTCATTTTACGATAGGATTGTCCTAATCGATAATACAAATAAGCACTTGGTTTGCGGTTGATTCGCTTTTGATATGCGGTGGATGCTTTGGCATAATTCCATTTATTAAAAAGGCGATCTGCCCTACTTTCTTGAGCTTTCATTGCAAATAGAATAAGTTGAAATGCGAATAGAAATAGTATTTTTTTCATGGCTAATGGTTTTAGAAAAATCGTGGATTTGACATTTTAGTTTTTATCGGATTGAAGTCCCAGCCCAGCATGATTTCATGACTTCCTCCGCTGTTATAAGACTTGTTGCGATTCAAGAAATAATCGAACGCGTATCCAACTCGAAAAAAGCGGGTGAATTCATATTGAAAAATTCCAACGAGCATGTTGTCAGTTCCGGGAATACTAATGCGATCGGCAAAACGATAGCCTAATCCGAAATAGTATTGCTTTCTGAATATGGCAACGGCATTCAAATCAAAAACAGCAGAATTTGCATTGACGAGTTTCACCAGAACGGATGGTCGCAGGTTGAATTCTCCATTGATGGGAACTACAATTCCAGACGTCAAATAGTATTGTCTGTAAAATTTAGCCAAATCGGAACCGGCATTAGTTGAAAGTCCAAATTTTGATTCCATTAAGTGATTGATGCTAAATCCCGCATAGAATCGTTTTTGATAATAATACAAGCCAACCGCAGCATCGGGAACCCAATTTGTAGTTCTCGTTTGCGTAAACGCTAAATCGTTTTCATCTGGGACGTTAATCCGATCCCAATCTACTTTCAAATTGCTGAGCATTCCTGTTACTCCAAACGATAGTTTTGCATCCTTCGCAAGCGGCAAATGATAAGCATAACTAAGGTTCAAACCTGTATTTCGCATAGGTCCGGAATTGTCGTTATAGAGCTGAAAACCCAAACCAATTCGGCTATTTGGAATCGCGCTGTGCAAACAAAAAGTTTGGGTAGTTGGAGCATCGCTCATCGCAGCCCACTGACTGCGATGAACCATGGTTCCTGAAATGGCTTCTCGACTTCCCGCATAGCCCGGATTGACATAGACGGGATTGAAAAAATACATCGAGAAACCGGCATCTTGCTGTGCAAATGAATTTGCGGCAAGGAAAACTGATATGATTATTTTTATCTTTTTCATAACTCACGTTTTTAATAAATAGTTTATCGTTCTATGAAAACCCAACCACGTTGCTCTGTACGATCGTATTCCACGATGTAGTAATAGGTTCCGTCTCCAAGTTTATCTCCATTCATATTCTCACCAATGAATCGGTTTGTAGAATTATTGTAATCTTCTGTTTTCCAAACCACAACCCCCCATCGATTGATAATCGTTACCACGTTGTCTGGCCAGTAGTCTAGAATTGGAATTTTCCAAAAGTCATTTTTACCATCATTATTTGGCGATAAAGCATTGTAGAAATCAATTACAGGTTCCAAAGAAAGAACTTGAATCGATGTATCTACTCCACATTGATTGGAAGCAATTAGCATAACCGTGTAGGTGTCGAATGTTGCATAATCATGAATAGGGTCTGATTCCGAAGATGTTTGTCCATCCCCAAAATCCCAAATCCAGCTGGTCGCATTTAACGATAGATTGAAACATTGGAAATTCAAAGCGCCCGGTCCATCCTCAGTCATATTGAATTCAGAAATCGGTTTAGGATTTACAATCAACGTTTTGATTATTATTGAATCACATCCGCTTACTGAAGTCATTGTCTCAAAGTAAACACCTGCAATAGATTGATAATTATTACCAATTAATAGGCTGTCTCCTTCACAAATTGAGACTGTTTCTTCAAACTGATAATTCGGTAAAACATTCAATGCATAGGTTGTTATCGAATCACAACCTTTCGAGGTTTGGAAACTATCAATATAAAACCCAGTTGCCTTGCGATAAGCCCCGGCTAGAAATACACTGTCTCCTTGACATATTTCTAACTCTTGATAACTACTGAATATTTTTAGAACGATCAAAGTTGTTTTTACAATCGAATCACAGCCATTTTGAGCCTGCAAAGAATCAAAATAGATTCCAGGGATGTTCACATAATTTCCTCCCAGCAAAATACTATCTCCATAACAAATTTCGGTTTCAATACTTGATAATATTTCAGGTAAAAAATTCAATGTTGTTCGAACGATTGAGTCACATCCGAGATTGGTCATCAAAGTGTCGTAAAAAACACCTGGTTCGCTTTGATATTCACCATGGATGTAAGCACTATCTCCATGACAGTAGGTAAGATTAATATCGATAATCTCAACTGGATTTACCAATAGAACATTGTAAATAATCGAGTCACAACCTCCAGTATTTGAAAGCGAGTCAATGTAAACTCCTGATTCAGATCGATATGCTCCTGCAATTAAAATACTATCTCCTTGACAAATCGCAACATAATGGTTTGCAACAATTGCTGGAGTAACTTCAAGTACCGTCGTTATTGTTGAATCACAACCTTTTTCAGTCAATAGAGATGAAACGTAAGTTCCTGGACTATAACGATATGCTCCTGCAATGAAAATACTATCTCCCTGACAGATGGAAGTAGAAAGATTGATATTGAAAATTGGATTTACTGTCAACGTTGTTCTTAGAACTGAATCACAACCTTTGTTGGTTGAAAGTGTATCGTAATAAATTCCTGCTGTGGTTTGATTTGCGCCTCCCAACAAAATGCTTTCACCTTGACAGATTTCTGCAGTAAGGTTCGTCAAATAAACTGGATTCACAGTCAACGTGGTTCTTAAAACTGAATCACAGCCTTTGTTTGTTGCAAGTGTGTCATAATAAATTCCAGCTGTCGTTTGATTTGCGCCTCCCAACAAAATACTTTCTCCCTGGCAGATTTCTGCAGTTAGATTGGTTAAATACACTGGATTTACAGTCAACGTTGTTCTCAAAACCGAGTCACAACCTTTGTTGGTTGCAAGTGTATCGTAATAAATTCCTGCAATCGTTTGATTTGCTCCACCCAACATAATACTTTCTCCTTGGCAAATTTCAGCTGTTAGATCCGTCAAATAAAC